>CAVPEB010000019.1:0-230949 GCA_963702765.1 uncultured Chloroflexia bacterium | reverse complement strand
TATACAATAAGAGAAGCGGATGTTTAAATCAAGCAATAGGAAATTACAAGGTGAAAGAACTCTTTCAAGAAATCATACACGAGCTGGAAGCAGGTGAAACGGTGGCTATAGCGACCATTATCAAGCGCAAAGGCTCCGTTCCGCGTGAGGTGGGAGCGAAAATGCTTGTGCATCGTGGCGGTGCGATGAGCGGTACCGTCGGTGGTGGCTGTGGCGAGGCTGAAGTATGGCGCAGCGCTCTCAATGTGATTGATACCAAACGCCCCACTATAGTCCAGGTTGATCTGACCGAAGAGATTGCAATGGAGAGCCAGGGAGTGTGTGGAGGTGTCTTTGATGTGTTTGTACAGCCGTGGCATAGCAGCGCGCTTCCTGGACAACCAGGCATGCAAGATTTTGCCAGCGCTATCAATGCTGCCCTGGAAGGCGAACGCGCAGTTGTGCTGGCTAGCATCATTGCTGCAGGTGGCGCATGGAGTTCTTGCATTGGCCAACAAATGCTCATTCTACGAAAACACTGAAACAATGGGTACCCTGGTGCTTCCAGATGCCCCTGATGGGCTTATACTCCAGTTGATCGAATCAGCGCAAAAAGCTATCTCAACAGGTAAACCGCACATTGAAAATGTAGGGACGACCCTTGCGGTCGCCCGGTCAGTCGATCAACCGCACATTGAGCGTATACCCGGTTCAGCGAACTCCTGGGCGGAGATTTTTATCGAGCCTTTTGTTCCTGATCCAGTATTGCTAATCGCGGGAGCGGGACATATTGCTGCACCGCTAGCCTCGCTTGCTCATTTGATGAACTTCTCCGTAAGTGTGACTGATGATCGTGCATCATTCGCCAATCGCGAACGTTTTCCCACTGCCAAACAGTTACTGGTAGGTGATATCGAAGCCACTCTCAAAAACTATCCAATAACGCCTCGTACGCATATTGTACTGGTCACACGCGCTCACGCACACGATGTGCAGGGGTTACGTGCTATAATCGATTCACCAGCAGCCTATATTGGAATGATCGGTAGCCAGAGGCGTGTATGGGCCGTCTTCAAATTGCTACATGAAGAGGGCGTTCCCTCTGAAAAGTTGGGTCGGGTGCGTGCTCCTATTGGCCTGGATCTTGGGGGGAGTACTCCTGAAGAAATCGCGTTGAGTATCATGGCGGAGATTATTAAACTTCGGCATGGTGGATCGGGAGTTGCTATGTCCGAGCCATTACGCGATCGCTATATGCAGCGATTGAAGCATCTGGATGAAGAATTATAGAAAAATGAAAATTCCAGGTCTTTGAAAGGGAAAGGAATCATGGCTTTACTTCAACTTTCGACTGATGAAATGCTCACTACGACACGTTCAGTCCGCAAGCGACTGGATTTAGCGCGTCCGGTAGAACCTGAGGTGATACGGGAATGCCTGGAACTGGCATTGCAGGCGCCTACCGGAGGGAATAGCCAGGGCTGGCAATTTGTAGTCGTGACCGATCCTGCAGCAGCGCAAAGCCCTTGCGGATGTTTATCGAAAAGGTTGGGCACTGTATCTTGAACACAGAATGGCTGGTAGAGCAAACTTAGAAGGCCCTGCATCCACTCCTGAGGGGATGGCAACACTTGGTAAAGTCTTGCGATCAGCGATCTACCTTGCTGAGCATATGCACGAGGTGCCTGTACTGATTGTGCCTTGTATTCAGGGTCGCACCGAGGGCCTATCCTCAACCGAACAAGCTGGAGTCTGGGGATCAATTTTACCCGCTGCATGGAGTTTCATGCTAGCTGCTCGTTCACGTGGTTTGGGTTCATCCTGGACGACGGTGCATCTGTATTATGAGCAGGAGGCTGCGGAGATACTTGGTATTCCTTATGAGAAAGTTACGCAAGCAGCACTTATTCCTGTAGCTTATACGCTCGGCACTGATTTCAAACCAGCTTCTCGTATGCCATTGGATTCGGTATTACATTGGGATAGGTGGTGAAATTCTTTCATAAGAATCTGTTTGTTCAATATTTATCTGTTGGTGGGTTGCGCTTCCCTTACGGCGCGTGAAGTGAGGATTTTGCCAAGGAGTGTTTGTGCGAACGGACGATAGCGCGTATTCTGGAATGCCGCAAAAAGCCAGCGGTCTTCTTGCTTGACTGCGACCAGAGTCTGGACAGAAATCGCCCGGCGCGATGGCTTCTTCTGGTGAGATCGGAGTACTGCCCCACCGCTATGGATCAGGGCCACATCGGGTGATAGAAATCGAACTTCCACCGGAATACCGACATCGACCAACCGGGAGCCTTTCAAGATGCCCTCGAAGAGAGGACGGTGAGCCTTTGCAATCTCGCTGCGTCCGCGTGCATGAGAGCCATCAAAGGTAACGTAATCACCGTCCTCAGTGAACAAAGCAGCGTAAGCATCTGTATTACCCCAAGCCTCAATAAACTGTTGATAGAGGGCACGAACAAGGGACTCATTCGCTGCGATTTCCGCTTCGCTTACATGGGAGGCTGCATTGTAGAAATTCGTATCCATTTTGTGTTCCTTTCTTGATATAGTAACCATTTCGACTTAATTGATGAGTGTAGCGGTTTGTCCTGTTCAATCGATGACAAGAATCAACAGTTGATTGACCTCAGTTTCTGTGATAGTATTTTTATTACATCTAGTCTGATATCTCGAACGATCAAAATATTTGATCAATCGTATTATTGTGTATAGAGGTGCATTTTGTCAAGTCTAAACGAATTTTCTAAACTAAACCACAAACAGTTGCTTGAGGCGGTCATACAGGCAAGCAGTGAAAATAGTACCACTGCGGTCTTCATGCATACTATCATTGCTGAGCGGGTTGGATTAGGTGCTACTGAGACAAAGACGCTGTATATTCTTAGTAGTCAGGGGGCACTTACGGCTGGAGAGATCGCTCAATATACTGGACTGACCACTTCTTCGGTCACCAGTCTCATTGACCGGCTGGAAAGTAAAGGCTTTGTGAAACGGGTGCGTGATACACATGATCGTCGTCGGGTTATAGTAGAAAGAAATGAGGAGCGGCTTTCAGATTTGGACCAGGTGTTTCACTCATTGCAAGAGAAATTTATGGACTTTCTTGAAATGTACAGCGACGATCAACTCTCAATTATTGCTGACTTTGTCACACAAGCAACCCGGCGTTCACAGGATTTCATAGCAACCTTGCACCGGAAAGGAGATGTGTAAGAAGAGGTATTCAAGAGAATGTGGGTATTCTCCGTATCTGCAACCTCACATCGAAACTCTCGTCTCAGAGGCGCAGTTGCTGTCTTTATAAGAGTACTCAGAAACCATTCGCCAGGGCTAATAAGATATGAGAGGCCTTGCATCTGCAAAGCCTCTGCTTTCAAAAAAGTACACTTAAAATGATTTCCTGTGATGCAATGTGGCAGTTATGCAATCGCCTGACGCCGAACCCTCACGGACTGTGCTCGTTCCACCAGCAGGGTTGCAAACCAGAGTACTACACCTGCCATTATTGCAATGACTACCATCCAGTCTCCGGGTGAATGAACACCGACAGAGTTCGGATCAGGATTGGTTGCGCCCATAATAATCATCACAATGTTTCCGACAACCGCAATCGCGGAGAGGACACTGATCCAGATTCGAGGGGCTAGACGCTGCGGTGAATAGAAGAATTGAATGCCAAAACCCATGAAGATGAAGCCTGGCAGTGCATGAAGTAGGACATTGATGATGCCTCCAATACTCCAGGCGTCGAACGATGAGAGTGAGAATTGGCCAACATCGCAGCCATCGGCGAAGATCAGTAGTAAAATGGCGAGTGTTTGAAATTTGTGTAATGTGCTGACTGATTTGTTCATGATTTAGATACCTCTTTCCTTATCTGTGAGCGAGTGACCTTTCATCTATCTGGTCAAGTCGCGTTCAACTTTCATGGTTTAAGCATACTGTGGAACAAAGAAAGCGAGTAGTCATGAACGTCAGCACTTTGCTATGACATTTGTCATAAGAGATATCTGCAAAATACCCTTGACAACTTCTTCTCAATTCATTATTATATATATGTCACTATGACACGTCTATGTGACGGGTTCTTGTGACGTATAATAAATTGTGTTTTGTAAGGGGATTGAAATGTATGAGCTGATTATACTTTCGCAATTGATGCTGTGGCCGGCACATGGGTATATGATAGCATCGATCATTAACGATATGATTGGGCCGTATGCCAGAATCAGTAATGGAAGACTGTATCCTCTGCTCTCAAAATTGGAAAAATCAGGTCTTATAGCACCTTTCATTGAAGCACCTGTAGGACAGCTCAGTGATCGACAACTAAGAACCTACCAGATTACAGAAGCAGGACGCATGCGTTTCCACGAGTTAATGATGGATACTACCTCTAATCCTGGTGAGTATCAGAAGATTTTCCTGCGAAAAGCTTCAATGCTTGAGTTCTTGAAACCCTCAGAACGTATGCGCCTGATTGATCATTACATCAACTATTGTCAGGTTCATGTGATGCATATAACAGCAGAAGCAGATGATTTGGTGCAACGGTCTCCCGATTGGGGTCCTGACTGGGGTCCTGCCCGGTTAAAAGCTCTTCTGGATGTCATGCAGCATATGGTTGACCAATGGCAAGTTGAACTTGATTGGGCTAAAACGTTACGCGAAAGGGAACTGGCACGCGTCGAATCGAGTGATTCCGCAATTCATGAAGATCATAGAAAATCATATAGACAAACTGAAGACAACTACAGCCCTGAAGGAGATTAAGCAGTGCAAAAAGAAAAAACGGTAACGGCAACATATAAGGATACACCTCAGCCAGTGCTCATGATACGCGGCAAACCGGTGAACCCCTGGTTGGTTTTGATATCGCTCGTTTTTGGGTTCTTTATGTCTTTGCTGGATATAACCATTGTTAATATCGCCATTCCCAGTATTCAAAGTAGTTTGAATACAAACCTGACTACTGTCACCTGGGTACTAAATGCCTACAGTCTCGTGTTTGCGATTTTACTTGTTACAATGGGCCGCTTCGCAGACCAGTACGGCCGCAAGCGGCTATTCATGATTGGGATGATTATCTTTAGTCTTGGATCACTGTTGTGCGCGCTCTCACCTACCATGGCTTCGCTCACTGGTTGGCCAGCCATAAACTGGCTGATCGGCTTCAGAGCTTTCCAGGCGATTGGCGCTGCTGCATTGAACCCTGTGAGCCTGGCGATTATCATAGCTGTCTTTCCTCGCGAGCGACGCGGAGCTGCTATAGGAGTTTGGGGAGCGCTATCAGGTTTGGCAGCAGCAGCTGGTCCTGTCCTTGGCGGCTTTCTTGTGCAGAACTTTGACTGGCGCTGGATTTTCTTCGTCAATCTCCCATTCTGTATCGTCGGTCTGATAATGGTGGCGATTTTTGTGCCTGAAACGCGTGAACTGGGTACAAGCAAGAAGTTGGATCCCCTTGGTCTGCTGACCTTGAGTATTGCAATCTTCTGCCTTGTGTTGGCTATCATTCAGGGGAATGATTGGGGCTGGACTTCAACTCCTGTTCTTTCACTCTTTGCAGGAGCGATTGTAGCCATCATACTCTTTTTCATTGTTGAAAGCAGAGTGTCGGAGCCAATTGTTGATTTCAGCCTGTTCAAAATTCGCAGCTTCAGTGCTTCAAGTGTTTCAATCTTTCTTTTTGGTATAGCAATTCAAGGCGCATTTTTGCTTCTAGTACTCTACTTTATTGATGCCCAGGGATATACACAGTTGGATGCAGCTTATGCAATCATACCGATACCATTGGCCTCGTTTGTCGTTTCGGCACTTTCTGGAGCTTTTAGTCAGAGAATTAGTCCTCGCATCTCGGGCATAACCGGTATGGCGCTACTTGCTATAGGTTTCTTCGCACTCGCTACGCTCAATGCTAACTCATCGTGGCTGGACACTACCTGGCGCGGCATTATCATCGGCGCTGGGATGGGATTGTGTTTCCAGAGCTTCCCCAATATGGCGCTTTCTGAAATACCACGCGCGAAACTGGGTGTAGGTAGTGGAGTGTTCAATACCTTCCGCCAGATTGGTTTTGTGTTGGGAGTGGCTATATTGATTAGCCTGTTTGTAGGTCAGGTCCAAACTAATGTCCGGAAGGCGACGACAAATTCCATTCAAATTGTGCAGAATAACACTTCTATCCCGGCCCAATTCCATCAACCTATCATTAAAGGTCTGCAGAGTGCTGGAAGTAATGCGAATTCCAACCAGATTCAGCCGCAGTCGGTCGACCTGACTCAATTTGCACAGTTTGCCCCTCCGCAATTTCGAGAGCAAGCCAGGGCAAGTCTCAAGGTACTCGGTGATCAAATTGCAGCCGAATTTAAGAATGCAGTGATCAGCGCTTTTACGGCGACCTGGATTGCTGCGGGTTTGTTTGCCTTGTTGGGGCTACTAGGAGCTTTCTTTACCAGGATGCCAGGCAATAAGGAGGCTACTAGAGCGCAAGATGGTGAACCTTTAGAGGAAATAGAAGTTCCTGCTGCTCTGTAAATCGTTGTGAAAGAAAGGAATTTTTGAACATGAAATTTATGGTTAGTGCTGGATTTCAAGGATCTTCGGAAGAGAGGAATGCACTCATTCCGCAAGAGCAGGCCCATATTAAAGCTTTGAGGGAGAAAGGGATAGTTGAGGCGCTGTACATCAGCGCTGATCATCCATATGTTTGGATAATTATGCAGGGTGAGTCGAAGGAATTTATTCTTCAAACTCTGCAGTCATTACCGCTTTATCCCTACATGCAACCAGAGATTACGCCTTTAATGTAGTAGTGTTGCTAACTTTGAGCTTGACTTTGTACTTTTTTCGCGCTAAACTTTGAGTAAGTACATACTCAATAAGAAGAGAGAAAGATGACAGAGAATAGTTCAATGCGAGTCACAACATCCCGTCAGAAGCAGGCCCTGATCCGGCGAGAACAAATCATCGAAGCAGCAATCACTCTTTTCGCTCAACAAGGATTTGACGGCACTTCGACCAGGCAAATTGCTGGCTCAATTGGCATCACTGAAGGACTGATCTTTCACTACTTTCCTACAAAGGCCGACCTCCTCAATGCGGTGCTGGAGACACGACATGGGTTTATTGGGGAGTTGCGCCAGTTTCTGGATCAGGCAGAACAGTACCCTGTAGGTGAAGTCTTGCCAGAGATAGCTGAAAGGTGGTTACAGCTCTTGCGGAATGAGGCTGCTATCACCTCTGTTCTCCTTGGTACCGCTCAGACCAACACCCAGGTGCATCTAGCGCTTCAAGGAATTATCCAGGAGGGCATAGAACGTCTTTCAAACTACCTACGGTTGCGTATCGAGACTGGAGATCTACGAACAGACCTCCCTGTTGAAACGAGCGCCTCCATGTTTTTTGCATCACTCATGTTCTTTTTCTTGACACATCGAACACTTTCGGATAGCGCATGGGAGCGACAGGCATCTGCGTTCAGCCGTGAACTCTACCATGTATGGCTTTATGGAGCAACTGCCTCATGACATCTTTTCTTTGTTACATTTAGTAAGCATGAACACACTCAAACTTTGTACCGAATAAATGCTCTCGAAAGGGATACTGGGAAAGAGTAAAACATATGAGTAAAGACGTCACAAGATTAACAGCAGCATCAGAACAGACATCAGAAAATGATGTTTGGGCGATCGAAGTGATAGATTTGTGCAAGTCATTTAAAGACTTTCATGCTGTAGACCACCTTTCGCTTTCTGTGAAGCAGGGGGAAATCTTCGGATTATTAGGGCCAAACGGTTCAGGCAAAACAACCACCATCAACATGATTAGCGGTCTGAGTGTTCCAACCAGCGGCGAAGTACGAATAATGGGTTTTGATGTACGGCACAATACACGGCAAGTCCATCAGATCCTGGGTTCGGTGCCGCAGGAGACCGCGCTCTATGAGGAACTTACAGCCTGGGTGAATATGGACTTTCATGCTGATCTCTTTGGTATTCCGCGCAAGCAAAAGAAGGAGCGCATTACTAAACTGCTTGAATTGGTGCAACTGCTAGACCGAAAGGATTCGCGCGTGGGAACCTTCTCGGGGGGTATGAAGCGGCGCCTTGCGCTCGCACGCGCCTTGCTCCATGATCCACAGCTCATTTATCTCGATGAACCGACGCTAGGAGTAGATGTACAGGCTCGAAGAGCTATCTGGGACTATATTCTTACTCTACGAGATCAGGGAAAGACCGTGTTGATTACCACTAATTATCTTGAGGAGGCCCAGGTACTCTGTGAACGTGTAGCGATTATCGATCATGGCAAACTCATCGAGGTTGATACGCCTGAACACCTCAAACAGACCTATGGTGGCAGCGTCATCGAAGTAGAAACCGTCCCGCCAATCAAAGATACTACTTCTATACGCGCCCTGGCGGGTGTCAATGATGTTGTGCAAGAGGGAACCCATCTTAAGATAACAGTGCAAGGTACCACCAATATCGTGGCGCAAGTTATCAATCTTCTTTCTCAAGAGACAGAAATCAAAGATATTACCATTCGCGAGCCCGACCTTGACGAGATATTCCTTCTGTTGACAGGCACTGCGCTGAGAGATTAGAAGGGAGGAATTACATGTATCAAGAACCGGCCTACACCTTACGAGTCATCTGGGCCTGTATGAAAAAGGACATCAGGAGTGCTCTGACTGAGCGTGTGTTCACCATCATCGGCATATTCGTCCCTCTCAATGTACTCATTTTGTTGAGCCTGTTTGTGTTATCAGGTGGCCTGGCTCCCACTGCGGTAGTGATGCATGATACAGGTCCCTACGCACAACAGTTTTATAATGCTATGAGCCATGCACATTCATTTCGATTGCAAATTGCCAACGCGAATGATGCGCAAAACTTGATTTCAACCGGGAAGATTGTCGCTGTCGTGACCATCCCAGCAGATTTCGATACGCGTATTCGCCAGAACCAGCCTGTGCAGGTTGGAGTGCAGATAAATAATCTTAACACCGACTTTACTAACGACATTCGACGCGCCATTCCGCTTTCTATCACCAGCTTTTATGCGAAAGCCTTTCCAAACCTGGTTAACATTACGCCTCGAGAATTTGACCTCCAACCACAGGATACCGATTATATTCCCTACCTGACTGTTTCAATCCTTGTTATTGGTCTGGTATTGGCGGGCATATTGCAATCAGGGACAGCAGCAGCGCGTGAGTATGAAAACGAGACTATCAAAGAGCTCTTACTTTCCCCTGCGCGTAGCTGGGCAGTACTGTTGGGGAAAATGTTAGGCGCATTGGTAATGAGTATTGCATCGGTCATTGTCGTATTGTGTGTACTCATCTTTGTAATAGGAGTCTGGCCTGTTCATTGGGGTGAGGTGATTGGTTTTACACTGCTAGCGCTCGTGATCTTCATCGCGTTTGGTACCCTGCTTGGAACGCTCTTGAAATCGCGTCAACCGGTGATTGCGCTCTCCTTTGGAACGGCCATCCCCCTGTTCTTTTTGAGTGGCGCGTTTGGCCCGATTTCCTTTGGAACACCTGCCATTCAGGTGATTGCTCAAATGTTCCCCATATATTACGCTATCGTGTTACAGCAACACGCGTTCCATAATTTCATACTCAATACCTATGGTATTGGCACGAATGCCTTGATACTCGGTGTTTACGCGCTGGTTCTGTTGATCCTGGCTACAATTATCCTGCGCCGCAGCACCCTGGCGCATTAGTCAGAGAAGGATAAAGAAAAATGTCTGCACAATTCACTACAAATGTAGAGGCAGGGCTTGCCCCTGCCCACTTGCCAGCTCGGTTGCCAGCTTTTTTTCATTCAATCTGGGTCATTCTCAGAAAGGATATACGCGTCTTACTGCGCCAACCTGTCAATATCGCTGCTACTATATTGCCTCCGCTGGCCTTCTTGTTGGTGAATGCACTCGGGGCGGCTGCCGTTGGACGCAATCCAGTGGCGCTTGTCACGCTTGACAAGGGAATAAAAGGGCAACAAATGGCACAAATTATTCATAATGCCGATGTATTTCGCATTACTGATGCCACGCCCGAACAGGCGCAGGCATTGCTCAACAATGTTGACGTGGCTGCTATTATCACCATTCCTCCCGATTTTACACAGCGTGCGAATGCACACTTAAACGCGCCTATCGATGTTGTTGTGAATAACCTGAACCTGGACTTTACCAACGATATCCGTCGCTCAGTACCGGATGCTATCACACAGTTTTACCAGGCACAGGGTAATAGCAGTCCTATAAAAGTAACTATGCAGGAAACCAATCTGCGACATCGTGACGTGGAGCTTTTCCAATACAACGTGCTCCCGACGATACTGCTATTGCTTATGATCAGTGGCCTCATCAATGGGGGTCTTTCGACTGCGCGTGAATGGGAAAGTCGTACGGTCAAAGAACTGTTGCTTTCGCCAGTGTCGCGAGGCGCAATCATCACAGGCAAAGTGCTTGCAGGCTTTGTCGTCACCTTCCTTTTGGGAACCTTGGTGTTGCTCTTGGGCTATGCACTGGGTTGGACACAACCCGAGGGGGTTTACTGGTTAAGTACACTGCTCACGATTGCTCTGGTTTCGCTGTTCAGTGCAGGGCTAGGAGTCGCCATTGGCGCTGCACTTCGTCGTGTACAGGTGGTGATTGCGGTATCCATCAATGTCGCAATCTACCTGTTCTTTCTGGCAGGCGGAATTGGTGTGTTAGCCTTTGAACCAACGTGGCTTCAAAATATTGCTGCCTTTGTGCCGTTGACGTATGGCAGGCATGCACTGGAACAGGCCATTTTCTATAGTGCATCTGACCAGTTTGGATTGGATATGACAGTGCTTGCGCTATCCGCAGTGATCGCTATTGGCCTGGGTATACTCTCTATGCGGCGGGGCATAACTAGTTGACTGCATCGAAGATTTAATTGACCAGTCCCCATGGCTTGATGCGTTTGCGAGCCTTTTGCGCTTCCTGGTGGTTGCCCAAAGCTTCATAGACATCTGCTTTGAGCATCCAGGCGGGTGTGTAGTTTCGATCAAGTTCAGTGGCTTCATTCAGTGCATCAAGCGCCGCGCGGTTATGTCCGTTTCGGACGAGCGCCTCGGCTTTGTTACACCAGGCGACGGCGCTGCGTGGATTGATCAGCAGCGCGCGGCTGTATGCGCCAACAGCTCCAGCATAATCACGCAGGTAAGAACGCGCATTGCCAAGGCCATTCCAGGCTTGGAAACTATGCTGATCATAGGTAAGCGCCTGCTCGTATGAGACAATAGCTTCTTCTGGTTGATTCATATCCATTTCAGTGTCAGCTTTGCCAATCCAGGCTGCAATATATTTTGCGTCAATGCCTAATGCACGCTCAAAGTGGACGAGCGCTTGTTGATGTCGCTGAAGACGCTTTAATGCAAGCCCTGCGCTTACCCATACCACAGGGTTTTCTGGATCAATTTCTATGGCTCGTTGATAGGCTTCGTAGGCTTTCTTATAATTTCCCTGGCTGTATAGCGCTGTTCCTTTACCGTTCCACGCGTAAAAATTTCGTGGTTCTATGCTCAAAGCTTCTTCATATGCATGTAGTGCCTGTGAGTAGTGTTG
Source organism: uncultured Chloroflexia bacterium (assembly GCA_963702765.1). Taxonomy (GTDB): domain Bacteria; phylum Chloroflexota; class Ktedonobacteria; order Ktedonobacterales; family Ktedonobacteraceae; genus DATMNR01. The sequence goes on along the minus strand of CAVPEB010000019.1, from coordinate 219,351 downwards.
CTGTTTCAAGAACTGATCACCCGCCTGGCATTTCTCACGCACGCTGCCACTTGTGCTTACCCTTACTGCGGGTTGACGACTGGAGGATTCTCCTTGCCTGGTTCCAACTTTGACGGCAGGTGAAGAAGGATTTGTGTTCTGGCGCACTCCCGGATTGCTCCAGGCATCAGGTTGTGAGTTTTGCGCTAAAGCCATGATCCCTGTACTTGGGCGGATGGCCTGGTCGAACGCGTACATAAACTCTAGCATATCGGCGAAACGATCCTCTGGTCGTGCTGCCAGAGCGCGCAATACTACGCTGTCCAGGGCTGATGGTAGTTCCTTGTTGAACGTGGAAGGTGGAAGAATTGGTCCGCCATGTTCATCGAATGGATTGTAGCCAGTAAGCATTTCGTAGAGTACTACTGCACAACCAAACTGATCGCTGCGCGGGTCAACAACACCGCTGGTCTGCTCTGGAGCCATATATCCAACTGTACCACGAACAGTAATCGTCTTCCCGACACGTGTTCCAGGTTCTAATGAACGTGCAATGCCGAAATCAGTAAGGACAAGGCGACGATCTTCCTGGTGGATGAGTATATTTTCCGGCTTAATATCACGGTGGATGACAGGCCGTCGTCGAGTATGCGCATAGTGCAAAGCGTTGACGAGTTGATGAAAATCGAGGATTGTCTCGGAAGCCGGTAGCGGGCCGTTGACGACTGCTAATCTGGTACGTAGAGAACCTGCTGTATATAATGGCATGACAAGAAAAACGCTGGGTCCATCTTTGCCATAGTCGAGAATTGGAACAATGTTGGGGTGGTCTAACGTAGCTGCAATGCGAGCTTCGCGCAAGAAATGTTCTTGCTCGGTGGGTGTTGTTTTGTTTTGCAACAGCACTTTTATGGCTATGCGGCGAGATAGATTTTGATCTACTCCACGAAAAACTGCTGCATAACCACCCTTGCTGATGAGTGCCTCAACAACATATCGCCCTGCTAATGCGGTACTGAGTAAGGGTAAAGCGCATGCACGACAAAAAGCATCGTTATCTCTATTATCGTTCCCGCAGTCAACCAGGTCGGCGCAACGTCGCATTCCTTCTCCATAAATCAGGCGTAATTAGATGTATTTGAGTGTAAGAACCCGTCTCTCAAAATCATGAGAGCTGTTGTCATGCATTACTTATCTCCTCCATTTCCACTTTTCCACGACTGTGTAAGAAGAAAACTGTAGAGCACCTTTACAACTGAAGAGTGTTTCGGTGGGTTCCAGCGTCATGCGGTTCGCTGGGTAAAAACACTGCCGCGCTGAAGATGTATGGACTACATCGCTTGTGCTCAAGTATCCGTGACAGCAGAGTCTCTGCCTAACGGTAGTGGCATCAGCAGTTATGCCTGTACGGCCGTGCCGTGCGAACAATGGGCGATGACACCTGTTGACATCGCTTTCTGATACTGTAAATGATTATATCACTATGTACTGAAGTTACACTAGTGCTGTACTTCTCCCCCCACTACGCAAGAATATGATGGGGACACCGTATGCCTCATCAGGGGATGTTGTCGTCCGAGTTATTTTGATCCTCGTTGTGACGACAGTTACATTGTCTGATGCTCCAATCTAGTGGCTCTTGCCTGGCAAGAAAGCGCTTCTTCAGTTCTGGCTAGCCTCTCGAGGACAATGGCTTTATTATACCAGGCATCAGGTTCGTCGGGTGCAAAAGTTGTTGCTTGATCAAATGCTGCCAGGGCTTCATCCAGATGTCCCAGGGTAAAGAGTGCAAGACCCTTGTTATTCCAGGCAGCGCTATATTGAGCGTCGAGAGCCAGGGCATAATCGAAAGCAACCAATGCTTCTTCATCTCGTTCCAATTCATGAAGCAGGCTACCTTTATTAAACCAGGCAGAAATTAAGCCATCATCGAACAGTAATGCCTGTTCATAAGATGAAAGAGCATCCTCATTCAGGTGCATTGCTGCTAAAACATTTCCTCGATTATACCACGCGCCAGCTAACGTAGGGTCGATGGAAAGCGCATGGTCGTAATCCATCAATGACTCGGAGTATCTTTTCAAGTCGCGCAGATCATTCGCTTTATCGAACCAGACGATAGGGTTATCGGTAGAAAGGGTAGCCGCGTGTTCATGGATGAGCAATGCCTGATCGGGGCTTGCTAATCGACGTAGGATGTTCCCTTTGATGTCCCACATTGTCGCATTGTTGGGTTCGAGGTCAAGCGCCCGATTAATGGCAAGCATGGCGTCCTCGTATCTGCGCAGACTGTAAAGAGCATCACTCATAGCCTGCCAGATGACTCCTTGCGTCGCGTCTAATACGAGTGCGCGATCAAAAGCCAGCAAGGCTTCTTCGAGTCGATTTTGTTCAACCAATGTAATACCTCGACCGCTCCACGCAAATACGTAATTTGAATCCAGTGCAAGGGCCTGATCATAACAAAACATCTCTTCATCATAACGATGCAACTCATGTAAGACATGTGCGCGAGAATTCCAGAGATCGGGATCGTTTGGATGTAGTGAGAGAGCCTGATCATAGGCCAGGAGAGCCTCCTCAAAATGTCCAAGATGTAATAATGTTGCCCCTTTGCCACACCATGCATCAACCGATAAAGGATCATTTATCAATGCTTCATCATAGGCACCAAGCGCTTCTTCATAATGAGTATTTTGATAAGCTTGATCACCTTCTGCTAACCAATTGAGTTCTGTAATCGACTCGTCTGGTTGCGCATCTTCAGCGGTAAATGGATCGTGTTGATTAGATGTCTCTTCTGGAACATCATCCAAGGGTATATCATTTGGGGCATTTAACGTTTCTTTGGAAACAATTTCACGTGGTTCAGTCACATCACCTACTGAATCGATACAATCATCATTTTCACTTCGTATCTGGTCATGATTTGCATCGTTTTTTATTGGATCAGGAGATACAGCTTTGGAGGCTACAGGAATACGTGTCTCAGATTTTACCAGAAATATAATCGGGCCATCTTGCCCATATTCGATGACGCGTATACTTCCAGTTTCGTTGATACGGCCTGAAAGCGCAAAAGCCAGTTCTGCATCCTGCAAAAAAATATCACGTTCTTCTATGCTTATTCTGTTTGGCTGTAGGGCGCGTATTGTTACATTTGCTTCTTCTTGACGATCAATAGCGCTTAGTGTAATTGTGCTGTAATCTTTTCCAATCAGGCCCTGGATTTCGTACCGCGCCTGCAATAATGAACCCTGTAGTGGGATACCGCACTTTGCGCAGAAGCGCGCCTGGTCAAGATTTTCAAATGAGCAATCTTGATTATCGAGACACATCCCCATGCGACCGATTCCCCTTCCAAACACTTACTTTTATAGATATAACGTTTTATAATCCTACTGTAGCTAAAATACGCCTTGTTTGTCAATAAGTCCGAGAGAATGTGAGGTTGGCAGTCGTAGGGTGTGTGTCATTCTTTCTGGTCATATCGGAATATTCATGATTTTAGTAAAGTCACGTGTTGCTACTAGAAGTTCTCGAATAGCATGAAATTTAAGCAGAAATACTGTGCAACTGGTATTTTTGATACACTATAATGGTCAATATGTGAAAGAGACTCATCCCAATAATCACTGGCCGTACCACTTTTCTTGTTGTGAAAGGGTCTCATAGTATTTCAGTGTCAGATAAAAGGAATAATCGGGATGACTCCAGATACCGTTCAGAATTCGAACAATAACGATATTGAAGTGAGCAAGGTAATTCGAGTTTTGCTTGCAGATGACCATGCCCTCGTTCGTGAGGGCACTCGTCGCTTATTAGAGACAGAGAATGATGTTGAGGTTGTAGCTGAAGCTGCCAGTGGTGAAGAGGCTGTTGAGGCCACGAAGAGGCTTCATCCTGATATCGCCATTATGGATATTGCTATGCCTGGTATGGGTGGAATCGAGGCAACGCGCACAATAAAAGTTTCCTGTCCTGAAACTGCCGTGCTGGTATTATCGGCATATGATGATGAACCATACTTGATGAAATTGCTCGAGGTGGGTGCTGCTGGTTTTCTACTGAAAAGTGTGCATGGACGGGAGCTCATCAGCGCTATCCGGGCTGTATCGCGTGGTGAATCTGTCTTGCAACCATCAATAGCTGAGAAGATTATGTTGCGTATGTCCAGCCAGACAGAGGCTCAACAATCTATGACAGATCTTCTGAGCGAGCGTGAATTTGAAGTCTTACGTCTGGCGGCGCGAGGTTTACCAAACAAAGAGATCGCACGTCGACTGGGCTTGAGCATCCGTACAGTGCATAGTCACCTTGCCAACATTTTTATGAAAATGCAAGTTGGTTCCCGTACCGAGGCTGTATTACTGGCGCTGCGCCAGGGTATGATTTCATTGCAGGATACCTATGACACGCAATAATGTTGACTCCTTTAAGCTAAACGCGTTTCCACTCATGAGATATATGGTATCTCTTCTCTCCCTTTGTGTAATACTTGGCCTGTTCATCTGGTCACTCTTTAACTACCAACCAAATCCCACTTTTTATGGCCCCCGTGCAATTTATAGCATGCTGATCTTATCAATTGCACTAGCTTTGCTGGGGCGAATAATATTGATACGCATGCTGAAGTTTGAGACAGCAAAAACAGATATTCACCCTTATCAACTTCGTTCAACATGGCGTTTGCTATTTCTGATAGATGTAGCGGCTCCACTTTATCTAGCTGCCGGGGTATTGATTGGTCCTCCGGCAGCAGTGTTACTGGCTTTGATTACTCAAATAGCATTACAAGGTTTTACTCTTATTCGGAGATTTATCTCATGGTCGGAAGCTTTTTTTAGCATCGCTAGTATTTCCTTGATTGCGCTCATTTCCAGCCAGGTTTATAGATGGATCGGAGGACCACCCCAAACCCATTTTGTCGATCATTTCCAACCTATTGCGGAATCTAAAGAGTTTCTTGGCTCAATTCTAGCAGCAACTGTTATGTTGCTTTTGTTTATCGTATTCTCGCTTTCGTTTATCATGCAAATGAAGCGTGCAGGCCTTAAAGCAGCCTGGCGAGAATATATGCAGTCATCGATACTACGTTTCCAGGTACTGGTTCTAACTGTGGGGCCACTTTTGCCTGTTGTCGATATCTTTGATGACCGTGCTGCAGAGTTGGCATGGCTCTTTTTTCTAGTGCCACTTTTTGCCATCTACTATCTTGCATTAATAAGTACGAGATTATCTATACGAACAGATGAACTTCAACTTACGTTTCAAGATCTGAGCAGTGCCAGGCGCAGAGAGGATGAGTTACGCGACTATGCTTCACTCATTACACGCGTGCAGGAAGAGGAACGGAAGCGTCTTGCCCGTGAGTTACACGACGATACGGCACAGGCGCTCATAGCGCTTTCACTTGGGCTGGATGGCCTTGGGCGAGCAATAGGTGAACTTGATCTATCTGAAAGAGATGCTCAATGGCTTGCAAATCTGCAGGACCTTGCTGATCGAACGCTTGAAGGTGTACGCCGTGCCTGCAGAGATCTTCGTCCTTCTGTCCTTGATGATCTTGGCCTGCGTGCTGCTATAGAGTGGCTCAGTGATAGTTCTTCCACACGTGGCGTTCCCTGCACCTTTACTTGCATTGGATTGCCTCAACCAACAACACCTGAATCTGAAATTGCCATTTTTCGTATTGTTCAGGAGTCGTTATCCAATATTTGGAGACATTCTCTCGCTACTCAGGCAGGAATTGATCTCTCGTATCTCCCACATCAATTACATCTGAAAGTATGGGATAATGGCGAGGGATTTTCTACCGTAGAATATCTTGATTTGCATCATAACTCACAGTCAGGGTTGGGTTTAGTTGGCATGCGTGAACGTGCTATTTTAATAGGCGCTAACCTTAAGATCATTTCAAAACCCGGTGAAGGTTGCTCAGTTGAATTATCTCTTCCCCTTTCGTAGAAATCAAATTGCAATAACCATTTACGAGATTTGCTTCTGCTTTTTAGGTATAACTGCTGATGTGTTCACCATTTAAGATGATGCATAGTATAGGGGGTAGCGTTCATTGGCGGCTTGTAGTATGTGAAGATTCATTAAATGGTGATGGATTGGTACGCTCTAAGGATGGAACCGGGACCGGACTATGAGAACAAACGTATCGATCCCAAAAACATCATCATTTAATCCAGTGGAGTAGAGCTTTTGTCTCTCCGTGCGATCTACTCTAATGGTATTAAAACTTCTCGTATTAAACACAACGCCTTTGAGCCTGCCTTATCTGTACACATTTCTACTCCATTGCTCCTGCTTCCCATTCCTCTCAGACAAACAGAGTTTTTTGTTCGATGCCAGGGCAAAGTATTATATAATGAGCTGGTACCTATTTTCTGTAAAGGTTCAATAAGACTCGTATTTGAGGAAGAAACTATGACAGCTCAAAATGATGTTTTTGGTGCCAGGGCTTCTCTTGAAAGCGCTCGGGGCACAACTATCTACTATCAATTGGAATCACTCACCAGACGAGGCATTACAGATCTTGATCGGTTGCCTGTTACCGTTAAAATTCTCCTGGAGAATGCCTTGCGTTTTGCTGGCGGTGAGCATGTAAACGAAGAGACGGTTTTGTCACTTGCTCACTGGGTTCCTGGTCAGCCATCTCAATCGGATGTAGAATATCCCTTTATGCCGTCACGTGTCCTCTTGCAGGACTTTACCGGTGTACCCGCTGTAGCAGATCTGGCAGCGATGCGTTCTGCCGTTGCCCGAATGGGTGGAAACCCACAAAAAATCAATCCGCTTGTGCCAGCCGATCTCGTAATTGACCATTCAGTGCAGGTTGACTTATTTGGCACAACGTTAGCATTCGAACGCAACGTTGAACGAGAATATGAGCGCAATAGCGAGCGATATGGCTTATTGCGCTGGGGCCAGCAGGCCTTCAGCAACTTCAGAGTTGTACCTCCTGGTACGGGCATTGTTCACCAGGTGAACCTGGAATATCTGGCATCGGTTGTTATGACGAAAGAGGAGAATGGCGAGACCTATGCTTTCCCGGACACACTTGTCGGCACTGATTCTCATACCACGATGATCAATGGCCTTGGTGTGCTCGGATGGGGCGTGGGAGGTATTGAAGCAGAAGCAGTATTGCTAGGTCAACCACTGTACCAACTTACACCAGAGGTTATTGGCGTGCGTCTCACAGGTTCATTGCCCAGCGGCTGCACTGCTACAGACCTCGTGCTGACTGTAACGCAAATGTTGCGCAAGCGTGGTGTGGTTGGCAAGTTTGTGGAATTTACGGGCGCTGGGCTTAGCTATTTAACGCTCGCGGATAGAGCTACTATCTCGAATATGTCACCCGAGTTTGGGGCTACTGCGACACTCTTTCCCGTTGACGCTGAGACATTACGCTATCTGCGTAACACAGGGCGTAGTCTCGACCAGGTAGACCTTGTCGAGCGTTATACAAAGTCACAGGGGCTTTTCCGCACTGATGATTCGCCCGAACCGAAGTTTGACGACCTGCTTGAACTTGATCTTGGTACCATCGAGCCAAGCCTGGCAGGCCCTCGACGTCCCCAGGATCGCGTGCCAATGCAAAACCTGCGCCGTGTATTCCGTGAGGCCTATGCAGATCGTTTCGAAGCATTACAGGAAAATAACCAGACAGAAAATTCATTGATTCGTCTTGGCACCGAGGGCGGACAGCCGAATCCCGATCCTGTTGCTCAGGAAGAAGATAGGGAGAAGGCTCTCGCACAATTAAAGAGCCAGGGTAATGGTAATGTCAATGTTCAAAACGGGCACCTGAAAGATGTACTTGTCACGATTGGGAACTCGCAAACACATATGACAGATGGCTCAGTTGCGATTGCTGCCATAACAAGTTGTACCAATACTTCGAACCCCTCAGTGATGGTAGCAGCAGGTTTGCTCGCAAAGCATGCAGTAGAGCGAGGACTTTCCGTGAATCCAACGGTTAAAACAAGCCTTGCCCCTGGTTCGCGTGCTGTCATCGATTACCTGGAAAATGCTGAATTATTGCCATATCTGGAGGCTCTGCGCTTCCACCTGGTTGGGTATGGATGCACAACGTGTATCGGCAATAGTGGTCCTCTATCCGAGCCGGTTGCTGAAGCAGTGCAAGATAATGATCTTGTTGTGGCTGCTGTTTTGAGTGGTAATCGTAACTTTGAAGGACGAATCCATCCACAGGTACGCGCAAGTTTTCTGGCTTCTCCACCACTGGTCGTCGCGTATGCGCTGGCCGGTACAGTAGACATCGACCTGACAAAAGATCCGATTGGTACCGATGCGAATGGTGAGGTGGTTTTCCTACATGAACTATGGCCTACTCCTGATGAAGTTATCGATGTAGTTTCGAAGTCAGTTACACCTGAATTGTTTGAGCGCAACTATGCACATGTATTCGATGGTGATGAACACTGGCGCTCATTGCCCAATACAGAGGGCGAACTGTTCAGATGGAATGCCGACTCAACCTATATCCAGGAGCCACCCTTCTTCCAGGATATGCCTCTTGAGCCTGATCCTGTCAAAGATATTCGGGGCGCGCGTGTTCTGGTAATGCTTGATGACTCCATCACAACAGACCACATCTCTCCTGCTGGTAGTTTTGCGGCAGCGAGTCCTGCCGGTAAATATCTGATCGAACATGGAGTCGAAAAACGCGATTTCAACACGTATGGAGCACGTCGTGGCAATCATGAAGTGATGGTGCGCGGCACATTCGGCAACATACGCTTACGTAATCGCATGGTCCCAGGAGTTGAGGGGTATTATACGGTTCACCTACCCGATGGAGAACAGACAACCATTTATGAAGCATCCGCGCGCTATCAAGCGGAGAAGGTCCCATTGCTCGTGATCGCTGGCAAGGAATATGGCTCAGGCAGCTCGCGTGACTGGGCGGCTAAAGGGCCATTGCTGCTTGGCGTTCGTGCTGCCATCGCTGAAAGCTTCGAGCGCATTCACCGTAGTAATCTTGTGGGTATGGGCATACTGCCGTTGCAGTTCAAACCAGGCGAAAACAAAGAATCACTCGGGCTTACTGGCAGGGAAGTGTATGATATCGAGGGTATAGAGCAAGGCCTGAAAGCACGCCAGGAAGTGACTGTAAAGGTTACACGCGACGATGGCTCGTCGTTCTCCTTCCAGACGATAGCCAGGCTGGATAGCGCTATTGATGTGGTCTATTACCAGAATGGTGGGATATTGTCGACTGTCTTGAGACGGTTGATGAAGGTGTAGGGAAGTACACGTTACTCAGGTTGCGGTACATTCGCTTCTGTAGTGACGATGTTATTAAGAGGAAGCGGGCACGAGAAATCGTGCCCGCTCCCTTTATATGCTCATCTTCACGTTACATTACACGCCTCAGCCAATTTCCCCAATTCTTCCTGTGTTCCATCAAGTGGTAAAATCTGGCAGGCCTCTGATGGAAACGAGAGTATCACATTCTGGGCAGCAAAATAGCCTCGAGCCTGCTGGCTTGGTATATCAGCAGTCAGTGCTATAGTCTCGTTGACGCGAACATGGAAGCGAGTGAAAGGGCCAAGGAACGTACGCAACTCAATCGTGCCTGGAATTCGATTTTCCTTTCTGGAAACGTTACTCCTCACCACTCTCAGTGGCTGGCTGAATTGACATCTCTTCGGGACGTACCAATACTAATACGCGATCGCCATCCTTGAATTGTGGTTGTTGAAGAACGTGTAGTGTATATTTCTCTGCCTGACAGATCCCTTCGGAGGCAGATGACAGCACGCTTCTGAAACTGGTTGCTGCTGCCTACAAAGCTGGCGGAGAAGACAGTGCGAGGATTGCTGTAGATCTCTTCTGGATGATCGAGTTGTTCGATGCGCCCTTTGGCCATTACGGCGATGCGGTCAGAAATTGCCAGGGCTTCTTCCTGGTCATGAGTTACATAGATTGCAGTCGTTTTGAGTTGCTGCTGAATGCGGCGAATCTCATTACGCAATGAGACTCGTACCTTGGCATCGAGCGCTGAGAGTGGCTCGTCTAGCAGGAGTACTTTAGGTTCGACCGCAAGTGCGCGTGCCAGCGCGACGCGTTGTTGTTGCCCTCCGGAAAGTTGATGCGCATAACTGCGGCCTTTATCGCTCAGACCGACTAACTCCAGTAATTCAGCACAGCGTTTTTTAATTACTTCCTTTGGTCTATGTTGAATGCTCATGCCAAAGGCGATATTTTGTTCAGCGGTCATATGGGGAAAGAGCGCATATGATTGGAATACCATACCCATAGGGCGTTTACTCGCAGCTCGATGAGTGATATCCTCATCATCAAGAAGAATATTCCCCTCGGTAGGTATTTCAAAGCCCGCCACCATACGTAAAATAGTGGTTTTACCGCATCCACTTGGGCCAAGGAGGGTAAGAAACTCACCCTGCTCGACGGAGAGATTGACATGATCGACAGCAGTGTTTTGTCCGAACTGCTTTGTGAGATTTTCTAACTCGAGAAAAGCCATCATACGCTCCTTACTATTTCGCCGCACCAATTTCGGCTGTGGATTTTGCACTTCCAGGCCTTCTTGCGAATAAGATAATGCCAAGTACGCAAACCAGCGTGATTATGAAACTCACTATGGATAAAGAAGCTGCTCTGTGTGGATCGCTCTGACCAACGTTATTCAGGAAAATAGGGAAGGTATAAATACTGAACAATTGCGCGATGGTGAATTCTCCCATCACAATTGAGAAGGTGAACAAAGCAGCGCTAATGATACCAGGCCAGATATTGGGTAGAATAACAGTCAGAAATGTTCTCCACCAGCCACTTCCCAGGCTGTATGCTGCTTCAGTGAGAACAGAAGTATTGATCGCCCGTAGGCTATTGTCGATTGGACGATACACGAATGGCAATGCAATAATGACGTAAGCGCAGACCAATAGAGGAGCAGTATTGACGATATTAAAGATGTCCAACACAGGAACCAGGCCAAAAGATAGGACACTTATGAGGGGATTAGAAGTACCGCCATATTCTTGAACCAATCCCACCGCCAGGACAATTGCTGGTACAGCAAATGGCACCAATGTTAACACATCCAATAAGGGACGTGCTCGAGGAATGCGCATTTGCACCCAGTATGCTGTAGGTGTGACCAGGATAACCGCTAGAATGGTTGTTGCAGTAGCTAGCTCGAGGGACGTTATTATAGTTTGTGAGAAATCCGGGTCACTGAAAATTCGCTGATATGAGGAAAGATCGAAACCATTCCCCGTGTCAAGTCCAAACCACAATGTTGCCCCCAGGGGAATGAGTAAATAGAACATTACGAATATAAGTGCTAGTTTATTCACGCCATAGCTACGCCGTCCCGTCGATCTACTTTTAGTTGGAGGATAGAGGTCTGCTACAGCTCGTTGTGGAATATTTGAAGTTGTGCCTCCAATGGACATACCTTACCTCCCTTGCCAGGTGTTAAACCGGCGCAGCATGTACGTGTAGAGTGAAACAGCAACAAGCAAGACTACAATCATGCCAACTGCCAGCGCATTGCCCAAACCAAAGTCAACAATGACATTCCCATTGACAACGAAATTGATCAAGATTGGTACCAGAGGAATATTTCCTTGAGCCAGTGCAAATGCAGTTGCAAAAGCACCGAATGAGTTGGCGAAAAGTAACATTGTGGCTGCAATGAGCGAGGGTAGTAAGATAGGAAGTCCAACGCGCCGCCAGAAGGTAAAATTCGAAGCGCCAAGATTTGTTGCGGCTTCACGCCACTCGGGACGTAGAGCAGACAGGGCTGGAAGCGTAACCAGGATCATAAGTGGCAATTGGAAATACGTATAAACGATAACTAATCCCCAGAATTCGTAGATACTAAAGCCAAGATCGTAGATGTTCACGTGGAACAGCTTTTGAATCGCAACTGTTACGAACCCCGTCACGCCAAGCGTTGCGACAAAGGCAAAGGCAAGAGGAACACCGGCGAAGTTTGCTGCTATACTCGAGAAACCAACAAGAAAGTTATGCAAAGCTCCTGTGCGCAAAGTATAAACACCATAGGCAGCCAGTCCGCCAATAGTGCCTCCTAGCAGAGCAGTAATAATCGATATAGAAATACTGGTTTGGAAGGCGTGTAAGTTGCTTGCCTGGGAAAACATGTGCTTGTAATTGTCTAGTGTTGGTGAACCAGTGTTATTGTCAGTGAAACTACCCAGAATGATGATGATTGCGGGTAAGATTTCAAAGAGCAGGCAGAACAATAAAAATGGTACAAGTCCCAGCCAACTTGTAAGGGTGTAGCTCCAGCCTCTACCGTTCCGCCGTCTGACTTTCTTGGGAGCCTGTATTGAATTTCTGGCAGTAGCTGTCTCTGCCTGGTGTTGCATCAAGCCACCTCCTTATGCATCAAAGGATACAGGGGTACGATTCATGTGCCAACTTCTATATAGTAGCACAAGTGTGCCCCTGTATTTTTGACTTAAGTTGGTTTTAGGAGCCTAATACTTGTGGACCCCAATTCTGAGCAACGACTGCTGACGCTGCATTTAGTTGTGCCAGCTTGGGATATTGAGCTTGGCGTACTCAGTTGCTGGAGGCAGTTTCGCGGCTAGATCAGCAGGTACTTTGTTGGCCGCGACAAGTGCCTGATAACGTGCTGGGTGAGCATAGCCTTTCAAATAGTACAATTGGCCTTCATCAGAGAAGATGTACTCGATCCATAGGCGTGCCGCATAAGGATCTGGAGCAGTCTTGTTCACAATTGAGACATAAGGGCCAGCGATCGAAGCTTCGGCTGGGATATGAACTGAAAGATTAGGCTTGCCATTGAGCTGGTCACGGAAGCCCAGGCCAAGATAGTCCCACATGACTGCAATTGCGACTTCACCTTTTCCAATATTTGCAATACTCGAGCGTGCCACAGTGAAATTCCCATTCTGCTTCAACTTGGCAAAGAAGTCGATACCAGGTTGGATATTATCCAGACTCCCTCCATTTGCCAAAGCAGCCGTGAACACAGCCAGGAAAGCATCATTTGCCTGGCGTGGATCGCCATCGATACCAACCATATTCTTGTAGCTGTTGTTGAGCAGATCCTTGAAAGAAGTTGGTGGGTTCTTAACAATGTCTGTGTTAACGACGAAAGCTTGAGCGCCATAGTATTCTGTACACCAGTTGCCATTAGGATCTTTGAGGTTAGCCGGAATATCGGCCCAATGGGAATGTATATATGGTGTCACTAATCCCTGCTGGACGGCCTGGGGCCAAACTTGAAGCCTACGTCTCCAATGTCACCATGGGGATGCTGTATCGAATTCTTGAAGACGACGAGTTCCTGGGCTGAGGAATATTCTGCTTCAACTTTATAGGATACTGGAATACCATAATGGCTTGTATATCCAGCCAGTATATCTGCATAATCTGCCCATTCAGGAGGAATACCAATTGCTTGGAGTTGTCCCTCTTTCTTAGCGTTCGTCATTAACGTCTGCATATCGATTGGGCCTGTCATGTTAACAGTTGGCGTTGAACTTGAACCTGAGGTTGTGCTACTTCCACATGCTTCCAGAAATGCTGTCAATGCACTTGCCGAAAGCCCAAGAGCGCCTGCTCGCTTGATGAAATCACGACGATTGTGAGGAGAAAATAGTTTTTGAAATAACTCCTGTTCTTGACTTTCCATAGGGGTTCCTCCATTTGTCTGGAAATAAGACGACGACACGAAAAAGAGATAAAGTACCACACAAACATATGTGCAGTAACGCGGATTTCTACGTTATACGAATGCCTATCTCAAGGGATATCCTCATCTATTATACGTCATGAAAAGCTCGATATATCTCAGGTAAAGCATAACTTCAGAGGAACACACCGATCTCTAAGGATGAGGTATCTGAAGAGAGTGTAACAGTGAGTGCCTTTTGGTACAATGAATAAGTTAAACTTAGGAAGCTTACGCTCCTGGCTGTTCATGAGAATTACCTCCATATGCCTGAATAGATAGAAACATTGAATGATAGCTCACTACACAAAAATTGCAGTGGCGTAAATCAAAGAGGCACAATTGTCAGGCTAAACAGAGGTGACAGAGAGGACAGATATCAAAAAATAGAAGATATCTGAGGCGATTGTACCCACAAATTAGGGTCATTACAATGGATATTTTGTATATGAGTATCGTGGTTTTGTATATATATACGGTAAATATTACAAATCGCACTCTTAATATTGCTTAACAAAATATACAAATTAATTAATACTGATATTTAACTTTCAGATCTTAGAATTTTACCTCACATTGTAACGACACAGGTGCCCAAGCGACTGGCAAGGGCTTGCCTGCAAAGACCGCAGCCAGTGCTACCAGCATGGAATGCCCCTGCTTGTGCATAGTGGATAGATAACTGCGGATGCGACAAAATGAGGTTGCTCCGTCATCGCTGCGAAACGTTCCGGCGATCTTTTGTTGCACTTTCACCATGCGCAGATCGCGCTCTGCCAGGTTATTCGTAAAGGGCAGAGCAAGGTCGTCGAGAAAAGCGAGCACCTGATCTGCCCGCTTGAGCAGATCATCGAGCAAGTTCTTGGCGGCACTCTGCTCTGTCGCCCGCGACGTTTGATCACCTCTGCCTCGACAGCAGGAGGTGGGCCGCCTAGCCGCTCAGCAGGATTTCGAAATAGTGTGTCACCCACTCGTCTCGTTCCATGCGCGGCACACAACTAGCTCCTTGCAGACGCCACTCCTGGGCGGCATGGTGCATCGCGAGCAGATGGTCAGCCATCTCAGCAGCCCACACCTGCTGCTCCTGTTCGGCCAGGTAGAGACAATCTCGGAGCAAGTGTGCCCCACACAGACTGTGCGCCCCAGCATAGGCGTCATAGCTGATCCAGCGATCGTGCATCGCCCGTCCACGAAAGCGGGCCAGATGCCGATCTCGTCCATCGCTTTCCTCCCTCGCTTCCGGTGCCAGGCCAGATGCGTCAGCCAGTTCGTGCAGTTCACATGCAGCCAATGCAGTTTGCCTCCAATGCGAACGCCAGTTTCATCTCCGTGCTGCAAACGCGCTACGCTCAGCCAATCAGCAATCTGCTCTACGGTGCAAGCCAGTCGCTCCGATGCTCCCTGCACCCAGCGCAGCAGCGTTCCTTGTGAGAGATGACAGCCACAGACTTCAGCAAGCACTTCGCAAGTCCGTGCCATCGGCACCAATTGCCCCTGGTGCAGATACACTGCGAGCGCTGCACATTCGGCCCGTACTGCACAGGTGCCATCACCCCCGCCGGAAAGGTACCCACAGTGTGCTGCCCACACGCCGGGCAAGCGATTTCTTCCACCTGATGCTCGCAGACCCGCAGTCGCATCTCTGGCAGATCATACACCTGCCGACGCTCTTTCACACGCCCTGTCCCTTCCTCTAACGACTGCTGACAGTGCTGGCAGACTGCGGGCGATGCCTCACCACCTCATCGGGCGTCTCCACCCTTAAGAGCGTACGACCGGATGCCCTGCTTGTCCTCCTGGCTTCTTCCCGCTCTTCTTGCGCAGCCCCACTCGCTTGCGTCCCAGTCCATCACTCGACGGAGGTTTGCTGCTATTGTGGCTATCCTTGGCGAGTTTCCCCTCTACCTCACCCAGTCGTCTCAGACTTCCTCCAGCATCTGCCTCAGGAGGCGGTCTCAGCTTGTTCCCTGCCAGTTCTCCCTCAAGTCTGGCTGTCTGGCTCGCGGCCAAGTCTTTCTTCAGTTGTGCATCTCTTCCTCTCCTCATCCCTTAGTGTAGCAGCCTTCAATCTTACCTGTGTAGTTACCTCACATTAATATATCTCAAACTATCCATTAAAGACAGTTTAACACAACCATTTTATAGTATGAACACAGAGAGAAAAGTTGTGCTAACAGAGATGAGAGGATCAGCCAAATATAGTGAGGTTCGCTGGGATTATCCTGGCTTACCTCTTTTAAGAATTCATGTTATCTAATGATATAATCTAGGCATGGCAGAAGTAACAAATGCGAATGTTTTCCATGTCTCTTCATATACACTCCAGCGATTCAAAAGGATTCAGGTGCTGCTCGACCAGCTAGATCCTCAAGCTCTATCACAAGTGCTTGTTGTGCCTGATTCACCAACCCCAGAGGGGAAGATCATTGTGTTTCCGGGCTCTTTCAACCCTCCAACTGTAGCTCATCTTGCACTTCTGAAACAGGCATGGCAATTTGCGCGAGTTCATGGCCCTATGCATATTTATGCTGCATTAAGCACTCATATTACTGATAAAGAACGAGTTCAACGCCCTCTCTTGCTGGATCGCATTGTCTTACTTGAAAAAGTGCTGCGGAACCACGTGCGCCATACGGGGATTATGCTTTTCAACAGGGGTCTCTATGTAGAACAGGCTGAAGCAGTTCGGAAAGCTTTCCCGCGGGTTTCGGATTTATACTTTCTAATAGGCTTCGATAAAATTGTGCAGATATTTGACCCTCACTATTATAAGAATCGCAATCAAGCTCTTGATGAGCTTTTTGAACAGGCGGAATTTCTCGTTGCGCCTCGAGGTGAAGCGGGACCAACGGAGTTAGCCATGCTTCTAAATCGACCTGAAAACAGGCAGTATGCTGGGCATGTACATATTCTTCCTCTAAAAGCTACGTATCGCAACGTCTCTTCTACCAATATCCGGCAGGGTCTTTCAGTCCTTGAGCAAGAAGTGCCTTCAGAGGTAGAGCGCTTTATTCATGAAACTCATGTCTATGATCCGCCTTTGAAACGGCAGGATGGTACGGAGATCGATCAATATGGGCAGCGTATGCGAGCTATCGAGTCCATCCTGAAGATTACATACGTCGAAATGTAAGTCTGTTTGAGCCAATTTGTACTATATCGCCTTCGAGTAGACGGTAACGAGTAATGCGCATGCCATTGACGAATGTGCCTGTTGCGGAGCGATGATCCTCTATTTCGAAACCTCCATCTGGTAATTGATGAATGGTTGCATGCAAGCGGCTCACAGCCAGGTCTTCCAGAAAAATATCACATTCGCGACTGCGTCCAATTGTCATTTCGGAAAGGACTTCATAGCTTCTTAAAGTTCCGCGTAACGTCATGAGGTCAAAATTTGCAATAGCGCTGTCGCCAGGGTCAGCACGTTTCATCACATGTAATTCATGGCCTCTTGAAGATGCAAGCTGGAATGGTCGGGTGCCTTCGTTCCCGTAGAACACAAGTCTTGTATTACCAAAAGAAGCTGATCGCCATGTTTTAACAACTGCTCTCTGACTGACTGTCCATTCACAAAACTATCACCTTTTCCATGATCGTCGCGCAAAACGAATCCAGAAACTGTGCGCATAATACTCGCCTGTTTGCGATGCACAGAAATATCTTCTAAAAAAATGTCACAATCACGACTACGACCAATAGTCGTGAGATCTTTCCAAATTTCTAATCTCTTTCCGGCTCGAGGACCTTCCTGGATTATCAAGTGTGCTGCAGTTGTATACTCTTGAGGCTCTTCAACCATCAACTGACCCCTATTTTAGATCTATCTTTGAGCAGGAACTACTAGATGCTCCTGTCTCCTTGATTTTTCAAATCGAGTGCTTGTAAAATCTTCTCTGGCGTAATTGGCAGGCTACGAATGCGAATGCCCAGAGCATCATATATGGCATTTGCTACTGCTGGCGCCATGGTGTTCGTTGGTACCTCGCCGGCGGATTTGGCACCGAATGGCCCTGTATATTCGGTATCTTCCACAAGAAACGTCGTCATACGAGGCATATCCAACGTTGATATGACTTTATAATCGACAAAACCAGGATTACGAACGCGACCTTGATTGTCGAACTTCACTTCTTCGCTAAGTGCGTATCCAAGAGCCATTGCCGCCGCTCCTTCTACTTGACCTGATGCCAATGTAGGATTGATGGCTTTGCCAAGATCGAGCGCATTTACGGCTCTTGTTACTCGTACCTGCCCAGTCTCTATGTCTACCTCAACTTCGACAAACTGAGCATAGAATGGAGCTGGTGAATCATCAGTCCAGAAATCACCTTTTGCCATGATTTGCTGTCGATGGCGACCGTATAAGGTTTCGTTTGCTATGGATTTAACTGTAAGATGGCTTTGACCGCGAGGTGTGTAAATTAACCCATCTATGATAGACATATCTTCTGGCGCGCAATCCAGCATGTCACCAGCAACTTCGAGTATTTGCTGCCGCACGCGTTCAGCTGCCACCTTTACGCCACCTCCACTGATATAGGTAGTGCTGGAAGCATATGAACCATAGTCAAATACACTGGAATCTGTATCAACTGAATGCATGACGATTTTGTCCATGCGCACGCCCAGCGCTTCTGCTGCAATCTGCGCCAGAATGGTATCGCTGCCCTGTCCAATATCGGTTGCGCCCGTCATTACATTGAACGAGCCGTCTTCATTGAGCTTAATAGAAGCTCCTCCAAGTTCAAAGCTGGCAACACCGCTGCCTTGCATAGCAGTTGCCATGCCTCTCCCTCGACGAATAGGTTTACCATCACCTCGCTCGAAAGGTTCATTCCATCCGAACGCTGCTGTTCCTTGTTCAAGGCATTGAGGTAGACCACAGGATCGGAACTGACGCTTTGAGTGCCATTCTCCATTCACCTCTTCACCCTCTACCGGGTCCCAATCTCCCTTTTGAACGTGATTTTTGCGCCGGAATTCCAATGGGTCCATATTCAATCGCTGCGCAATTTCATCGATGTGCGACTCCAATGCGAAAAAGCCTTGCGGCGCACCGTATCCCCGCATTGCTCCAGTAATTGGCAAATTCGTATAGACAGCGTCTGCTCTAAAAAGCCAGGCTTTTGCGCGATACAGGCAGAGCGTTTTATGTCCAGTACTGCGTGTCACGGTGAAACTATGCGTTCCGTATGCACCTGCATTGCCAATAGAATGCATCGAGATGGCTACTAAAGTGCCATCTTGCTTGACTCCACTGCGCATTCGCATAATCATCGGGTGGCGAAAACGCCCGGAAGTGAATTCCTCGTGACGACTATATTCTATCCGCACAGGTTGACGTGTCTTGAGTGCTAGCGCGGCAGCAACAGGTTCTAATAACATTTCTTGCTTACTACCAAAGCCTCCACCTACACGTGGCTTGACAACTCTTACACGCGATATAGGTAGTTGCAGAACTGCGGCTAGTTGTCGGCGAGTGTGATAAGGTACCTGCGTACTGCTAACTACGATCATACGCTCATATCCGTCAAGATAGGCAACACATACATGAGGTTCGAGTACCGCGTGCGAGATATAAGGTACATGATATTCTCCTTCAACGATGATATCTGCCTCTTGCATAGCGGCATCGAAGTCACCGTGTCTGATAATTTCATGTGCAGCGATATTATGTGTCGCATCATAGATGTTACCAAAATTCTTACCGGTATTAGGGTGTGCCGTATCTGGCTCGTGCAATTGAGGAGCGCCATCGAGCATCGCTTCGAGTGGATCAAATACAGCTGGCAATAGTTCGTATTCGACCTCAATGAGGTTAATCGCTTCTTCTGCAATTGCTGGGTGTTTCAGCAGCGACAAATGCGACCCAGTCACCCACGTATCGCACGCGGCTGTCCAACAAATATGCATCATAAGGTGATGATTTAGGATATGGTTGACCTGCGGTGCTATGAGCAACGCGGGGCAAGTCTTCATGCGTTAGAATCGCGCGCACGCCAGGTAATGCCAATGCTTTGCTTTTGTCTATATGCGTAATGTTGGCATGGGCGTGTAGTGAATGTAATATCCGCCCATGTAACATATTGGGTTGTTCAAACTCTGCTGCATAGACCGGTGAGCCTGTCACGAATGGCCGTGCATCCACGCGCCGTTCTTTTTGTCCTACCACGTGATTACGCGCTATTCGGCGCGCTTGCTGGTGTGCGGAATTACCAATATTGCCTGAGCCAGGTTCGTTTGAAGTTGAAGTCTGCAGGTCGTCAAGATTCATAGAGTTGCCTCTTCCATCAATAACGCTGCTCTAAGAACGGCAGCAACGGGTTTAACATACCCTGTGCATCTACAAATATTACCCGCGAGCGCTGCGCGTATTTCCACTTCATCAGGGTGTGGATGCTCTTGTAGAAAGGCATAGGCTCTCATGATGAAACCGGGAGTGCAATATCCGCATTGTGCTGCTCCCTCTTCGGCAAAGGCTTCCTGGATTGGGTGAAGTTTCCCTTCCTCTGCAAGACCCTCTATGGTTACTATGTCGCAGCCATTAGCCTGTGCCGCGAGCATGCAGCAAGAGTTAATGGAGCGACCATCCAGGAGAATGCCACAGCCACAGCAGTCACCTGTGCCACAAATGAGTTTTGCCCCTTTGAAGTGATGGGCATGTAACGCCTCCAACAACGTTTCGCCAGGATGAACACGCCAGGCTACTTCACGTCGATTTACATTCAAATGGATCTCAATTTCAGGCATGGTGCCATTCCTCTCCTGATTGAGCAAGCCCTGCGGCCTGTCGCAGGGCTCTCAGTGCTGCCACTCTGCTCATGCGTTGCCGGTATTCCGCGGAGGCACGCTGATCGCTAATAGGACGTACTTCAGTGAAGACAAGTTCCGCAGCTTGCTGAAAGGCTTCTTCTGTTGGAGATTGTCCAATAAGGGCTTCTTCTGCGATCTTAACACGTAGAGGGGTAGGAGCGACAGCTCCTAGTGCTAGATGCGCAGTGGTGATCGTGTTATTGTCAATGATAAGAGTGGCGGCTGCGTTGACCATAGAAATATCTTCAGAGGTGCGACCAATTTTATAGAAACCGCCATTCAGTGTACCAATCGAATCCAGTGGGATGCGTAGTTCGCGAATGAGTTCTCGGTCGCGTATGCTTTTTGCTGGCCCGACAAAAAAGCTTTCGAGAGGCACAATTCGTTCACCTTGCAAACCTGCAAGCACTACTTGTGCATCAAGAGCCAGTAACGACGGAGGAGTATCAGCAGAAGGAAGAGCTGAAGCGACATTTCCAGCAAGCGTGGCCATGTTGCGAATGTTTGGCGAGCCACAAACGGCAGCGCTGCGAGCTAGAATACCATTAGCAAGTGCCTGTATTTTTGAGTGCCTGGCTACTGTGCGCATTGTGGTTCCAGCACCAATGTGCAGCCAGCCGTGCTCATCGCGTATGTAGTCTAAATCCAGGTTGCGTATATCTACAACCTCGTGCATTCCTACCATATAACGCGGGTTTACTAACAGATCTGTGCCTCCCGCGATAACAGTTCGTCCCTGTTCGGCAAGTAAACTGACAGCATGAGTTAGTGTAGTAGGGCTATGATAGGCTTCAATTTTAAGCATTGTTGAAATACCTCAGCTCACATTCATGTGTTCATGAAATATAGTATTGCTTCCAGGACGCCTCCTCCGATGGCGCGTGATTTATCAGATATAGTAAAGCAATGTTCTCGAATAGCTCGAGGATCGATATCACCTACCTTCATACCAATGCTAACGGCAAGCTCATCGCGCACAAGGCCGCGTAGAATTCCCGGGATGGCAGCAGTAATAGGAGCTGTACCCTCGCCAGACTGTACAATCGCTACAACGTCTCCTTCGTGAATCTGATCTCCAATCTGATACTTGCCATAGAGTCTACCGGCGTTCGGAGCTCGTAATAAACGTTCTCCAGCATATCCACCAATTGTTCCTGGCACACCTGTATTTGGTTCAGCAGACCCCTTAAGATAAACACGTCCCAGATTATGACCACGATTTGTTTCAATGACTGCGTGGGTATCTATGCCCGCTTCGTAGCCAGGTCCAAGAGCAATCACAATTGGAGCGTCATTCATATTGATACCGCTATTGTATTTCGATAACGTAGCTTCCACTAACACATCAGGTTGCATTTTTTTTAACGCAATTCCATCAGGATCAACGATAATAGGAACGAAGTTATTTTCTAATATTACACGTATATCTACTATTGAATTGGCACGCTGTGCGATTATGCCCTCAACCGTCATTTGACCCAGGGCGATTGCTTCGGCAAATGCTACAGTACGACGTAGAACGGTGGGGTGAGCTAGCTCAGTAGCCATAACTGCGAACCCGGCTCGTTTCAGACGGTGCATAACTCCAGTGGCTAAATCACCGGCTCCTTTTACTGCAACCAGTACATTTTTCGGTGCTCCAAAAACATGTTCAATTGCGTTCTGCTTTGCCACAATACCCCCGAGAACTAGTGCCAGCCAATGTAACGTAATGTTTGCGAAATGAGTTGCCCTGAGTGTGTTACTGCAGCAATCAATTCTCCTTGCTTTGGCTGGCATCTATCGCTTGGGCCGCCTATCGAAACTGCGGCAACAACTGAATTGAGGTGGTCAAAAATGGGGGCTGCAACAGCGTCGATGCCCTCCTCTAGCTCTCCACTCGAAATTGCATAACCCTGTGTACGTACCTTACGTAATTCCTCGAGGAGTAGGCGGGTATCAGTTATCGTTCGGTCAGTGAAACGTGTGAGGTTCATCCTGCTGAGCGTCTCTCGTAACTGAACTTCCCATTGGTATGCAAGCAGCACTTTCCCGGTAGAAACGGCATGAGCGGGAAGGCGTTGCCCTGGAACATTCACAGCACGAACGAAGAAATATGAATCCTCGGTATCAATGATAACAGTTTCCATACCCTCCAGTACCGCAAGGTGAACAGATTCACGCGTTTGATCACGCAGTTCCATCAGGATGGGTCGTGCGGTTTTGCGCACAGTATGCGAGCTCAAAATACTAGCTCCTAAGGCTGTGACTCGCAAACTGAGAGCATACTTATGACTATCTTCATCCTGTACAAGCAATCCCTCGTTCACCAGTGCGGTTACCAGCCGATGGGTAGTTGATTTTGGCAAGCCTGTGACGTACGCCAGATCTGTAATGCCGAGCAAACCCTGATTCCCAAAGGCACGTAAAACTGTCGCAATACGATGGACGATTTGAACGCTTTTTTCACCTTCTTGTGGTTCCCCATGGCGCATGCGTTTCTCTCGATCTCAAATATCGGGTCTGTGTTCTATGTAGTGGAATTATGTTCCACATTTGATGGACTGAGTATAGCTAATGCTTGTAAGAAGTGTCAAGGCATACCTTTTAGAATATGAAATCGCTATTGGCAGTGACGCATTTATAAGTTGTAAGATGGAGTTCTATAAAATAGTCATTAAAATAGTCATTCAGAATCATGCTTTTGGCATCCAGAGAAAAGGAGCAATTTATAATATGGCAATGCAGATAGATCAAAAGATAATCATAGATTTTGATGTTGAAGCACAAATGCGAGATGGCACAACTCTACGGGCCAATATCTTTCGGCCAGCAGGAGAAGGCCAATGGCCGGTTCTGCTTACTCGTTTACCATATGGTAAGGATCTTCCCCTTGGAGGTTCAGCGTTAGACCCTGCTCAAGTTGCTCGACGAGGGTACGTTGTAATTGTACAGGATACTCGTGGTCGTTACACATCTGAGGGAGAATGGGTACCTTTCATCAACGAGGCCTTAGATGGTGTTGATACTATCGAATGGGCAGCCCAGTTACCATACAGTAACGGCATTGTTGGAATGTATGGCATCTCCTATTTTGGATTTACACAATGGTCCTCCGCTGTACTTCAACCTCCTGCATTGAAAGCAATGGCACCTGTTCAGACTTGGAATGATCCGTTCAATGGTGTTTTGTTTCGTGGAGGAGCTCTGGAATTAGGTATCGCTGGAAGCTGGCAAATGATGATGGGTTTTGATGAACTTATACGTCGTCATAGAGGTAACCCTCAGACTTTGGGACAATCAATATACTTGTTAGCGAAAGAGATGGATGCCTTGGGAAAACGGGGATATTGGTTTTTACCGCTACGTGAATTTGGACCGATCAAGCGACATGATATAGCTCTTTCTTTCTTCGAGAATTTTTCTCATCCGATGGACCCTGAACATCCAATTACTCAACCACTCTTTATAACAGGAAAACACGAGAATGTTACTGTTCCAGCTCTAAATGTTGGTGGTTGGTATGATATTTTCTTGCAAGATACTATCGAGAATTATAAATTCATGCGCGAGCAAGGTAATACACAAGAGGCACGACAAAGCAAGCTTATGATTGGTCCCTGGGCGCATGGAGTGTTTATGAATCCTATCGGTGAAATGAACTTTGGCTTCGGATCAAGCGCTGCCTTTATTGACCTGCGTATTGATTTCATGAGTTTGCAGGTACGTTGGTTCGATCACTGGCTGAAAGGCATCAATACGGGAATGCTCGATGAAGCTCCAATAAAGTTATTCGTCATGGGCACCAATGTATGGCGTGATGAGCAAGAATGGCCACTGGCGCGTGCTATAGAAACACGTTATTATCTCCACAGCAACGGACAAGCTAATACCCTGCATGGGAATGGATATCTAACTACCGATCTTCCTGATAGCGATGAGCCTTCTGTTGATTACTACGAGTATGATGCTGCAAATCCGGTTATTACACAAGGTGGTGCGTTATTAATGTCTCCGGAGTATCGTCCTGGTCCTTTCGATCAACGAGAAACTGAGAACCGTGAAGATGTTCTCGTGTATACAACAGGTGAGTTAAAAGAAGACCTTGAAGTTACGGGACAGATCAAAGTGCATCTCTGGGCCATTTCAAGTGCGCCTGATACTGATTTTGTAGCTCGTCTGGTCGATGTTCACCCTGATGGCTATGCACAGAATCTTACCGACGGTATCATCCGTGCTCGTTATCGTAACGCGACACTGGGAGAGGATCCATCGCTTATTGAACCAGGGAGACCCTACGAGTACGAGATCGACCTCTGGGCGACCAGTAATGTCTTCAGGGCAGGACATCATATCCGTCTTGATGTGACAAGCAGTAATTTTCCTCGCTGGGATCGTAATCCTAATACAGGACATGAATTTGGCGCTGATACTATGTTAGCTGTTGCCCATCAGACGATCTTGCATGATCCCGAACATCCTTCATGTATCGTGTTGCCAATTGTGCCAGGAGACAATTAAACAAGCTGTTTAATTGTCTCCTGTGCTGATGCTGCGAATTCAGGGCGAGATTCAGCAAGCATCTGTAGCGCTGTAATCGACTCAACGTCGTGATAGAGCGATATTAGCTGACAGGCAATGCGCACAACCGTATCTCGCGGGTCATGCAATGCTTCACGAACGACTATGCGAGTGCTTTCATCCTCGCCTTGAGGGTCGATGCTCTTCAATGCCTCAAGTGCCTGGGAGCGTATGTAAGGGTCGAAGTCGTTGGCAGCCTTCAGGATGAAGTCGATAGTATTGCGTTCACCAAATTGCGCAAATGTGCGAATAGCAGCGCCATACACGATGCTTCCAGGGATATCGTCATCTCCATTGGTCAGGTTGTCACGGCGTTTGTCACGTGCAGCACGAGAATCAACAGGAATAGTGCGTTTGACAAGCTCGCGTACCGGAACAATAGCGTGCGAATCTTGTAATTGAACGAGTGCATCGCAGATTTGTCCAATCAGTGAGGCCTGATTGCGATCCGCAATGTGCATGGTAGTATCGAGGCGCTGAATGAGCACTTGCGAAGCCCGTGGATCTCGCAGATCGCTCAATACTTTTAAACAAGGGAGAAAAGCCTCTTCTTGTTGGTTCGTGAGTCCCTTTAACAACACATCGCGGCCCGTGTTATT
Organism: uncultured Chloroflexia bacterium; assembly: GCA_963702765.1. Classification (GTDB taxonomy): domain Bacteria; phylum Chloroflexota; class Ktedonobacteria; order Ktedonobacterales; family Ktedonobacteraceae; genus DATMNR01. The sequence continues at coordinate 193,668 of CAVPEB010000019.1, read as the reverse complement.
CATCCAGCGTTCAATATCAGGCATGATTGGTAAACTATCATAAACTGGTTGCACAATACGTTGATCTTGCAAGGTGCCACGAGAAATATCGCCCCAATATCGTCCAAGTAACAGTCCAAGCCGGTGAAGCGCAACGACAAATTGCCACTGCAACGTGCTTTTTGCCCCGTCGAAGAGAGCGTTTGTCATTGCAGGGAGGTCACACTCAAAAATGAGTGGTAGAGCGTTGTTGGCTTTATAACTCATACTATCTTGTAATATCTGATTGATGACCAGTGCAGCCTGCTGTCCTAATTGCGGTGAGATTGCACCACCACCACGAAGATAGCTTTCAATAGGCAGTGTGCGAAATAAAGGTACAGCAATGTAGCTCTCTAATCCATTAGCGTTATCTAGACCATGTGTCAACATGATCTCATAAAAGCGAGCCTGGTTGAGCGTTGCGAATGCATCTATCACATCAACTTTTGCCCAACCTTGCGCTTCTCTCAGCGCGCTAGCTAAAGCTTTCAGCGCTGCTACAGTTGCTTGTTTGACCAGAGATCGAGTAGTATACAAAGAAGAACTGGAATCAGTTGATAGTTTTCCCAGAACTTCTGAGATTTCCGCTGATTTGTAAAAGCCAAGCATAAGTATTGCAATACGTCTGGCTCTACCAATCATTGTTTCGGCGGGATTTGCGTCTGGAGCAAGATCCATTGGATCTTCTTCCCCAATAATAAAAAGCCATGCTGGGATAAGGTCACCTGCACGGTCAATTTCCAAGATATTAGGAACGAGAATAGGTATCCATTGCTGTAACGAACCAACATTCAGTAGCGGAATGATCTGATCAGCCGTATCTTTCACAGATTGTCCGCCCCAACGAAGATTCGTTACTAACATCGTGAGTTCTGTGCGAAGCTCGCTCATTGTTTGCTTTACTTCAGGTGCGTTTTCATTCAATTCGGGAAGATTTCGACGTGCTGCGAGGTGCTCGATAGTAGCTGTTCGGTTGGATTTCTGTTGGGCTGCGGCTGGGATTGGCACCATGGTGGCAGAAGGTGCGGGGGCTACGAAAGAAGGTACATCGATTACTTCATCAACATCCATTCCCCCAGCTTCCGATGGCTCAGTATCAAAGCTGTGAAAAAGAATATTAGAGATTGGATTCACTCTACTCAAATCGGACATTCTATCTCTATCCTTTAACCATATTTATCTATGGGAACGATACATACAGCAGTATTGGCTCATTGTAGCGTTCTCTGCTGAGATGGTCAAGTAAAATGGAGCGTCGTGTAACTTTATATATTGCTGACCGTAGTTTATAATGAATATGTGCATGTTGTGCAAAGCAGAAATGGAGTGAGATATGAGTAATCAGGAGATGCAATTTGCAGACCCCGATTGGAAACCCTCACAAAAACTTGGTACCAATAACAATCAGCAGGAACAGGAAGTATATACTCCTCAACCGATAAATAATGATTCCCTCGAACAAAATAAATGGGGTTCTGCGCCATCTTCGACCCCACAGCAAGAAGGGTATACTGGTCTTCGCCCTTATGCAGGACAAATTCCAGGGCAAATGCAAGGGGGTAATTACAGGCAACGGCCATATAGCAGGCGTGGCCGAGGACCCTGGTTCTGGATAATACTTGCCTTTATCATTTTTAGCTTGATAGGTGGAGGTTCTCGTTTCGGTCGCAGCTTTGGTTCTGGAGATGGTCCTGGTTTCAATCAAGGCCCTATTAATCAGGCTCAAGTAATGGGACAACCCATCGACTATTCGGTGAATGGACAAGCAACCATTGTGATTAACGATATGAATGCCGATGTAACAGTTGTCGAAGGTCAATCTAATACTGTGATAATTCAGGCAGTAAACGGGAACAGCTTTCCAGGTAATCCCAATGATATTCAACAAAGCATTAGTCAGAATGGCAATTCTATAAATGCAGAGATACAAAATTCTCAAGATTTGTTGGTCTCTGTACCATCAGGGACTAATTTGAGTCTAAATACGGGATCTGGCACTATCAATGTAAAGGGTGTAGCTGGACAAATGACATTAGTTGCAGATGATGGTACGATTAATGCTTCAAATGACACATTGAGTGGTTCATCTTCATTAACAACGAATTCCGGCGATATAAACTTTGATGGGACCATTAGTGCCGGCGGGAACTATCAATTTATCACTACGAGTGGAACAGTCACTGTTGCATTGCCAACATCTCCAGCATTTCATATTGATGCAACGACAAATTCAGGTTCAATAAACATTCCAGGTGTTCAAAACAATAGTTCAGGCACGCATGCCACAGGGAATATGGGTACAGACTCTCAAGCACAGGGAACGAATGTAACAATGAAGTCCGATAATGGTGATATCAATTTGAACCAGAAATAACAAGTTTCCTTAGAAATTGCTGAGATATCCTTAGAAATTGCTGAGTATTTTATTGTTGACTTGTACCTGAGTTAAATGGCTGTTATTCTTTAAATGAAGAGGATATTTCGATAGATATTTAAGATAAGTAGTATCTATGATGTCGTTGAAATATTCCAGTAAGGAGTGTAAAACATTTGATCATAAGGAGGAATAACAATGCCATCCAGTAAAGGAAGTGGCCGCGGTTTTGCATCTATGAGTAGTGAGAAGAAGCGCGAAATAGCCAGTAAAGGTGGCAAGGCAGCTCATGCTCAGGGAACTGCGCACAAGTGGACAAGTGAAGAGGCGCAGGCAGCCGGACGTAAAGGTGGATCGATCAGTCGTCGCCGCCCAAAGAGTTCCGCCAAAGCTTAGTTAGTATAGAGTTATCATGAAAGTAGTTGTAAGGCTGGCATTTATTATTGCCAGCCTTACATTTTGTTCAGGGTAGTTGTACGTATAGTGTAGGATCTACCCAGACGTTATGGACAAGCACCATAAAGTGTACGTGCGGGCCTGTAGAGGCTCCTGTGCTTCCCTCATACCCGATTACCTGTCCCACAGTCACATTTTGACCAACTTTCACGATGAAGTGATCAAGGTGTCCGTAGATTGTGGCAATATAATCACCGTGATTGATTTTGACCGCCCAGCCTAAACCTGACCAATCCCAGCCAGTCCAGATGACCTGTCCATTATCTGCTGCTGTTACCTGAGTTCCATAAGGAGCAGCAAGGTCGATGCCAGTATGAGGTTTCCAACATCCGCACCACAGTTGATATTCAGGATGGCCGAAAGCCTGTGTTATCACAGCTCCTTTGATTGGCCGTTGCATTTGCCCAGATCCCATTACCCCACTGGCAGTTATATACGTCGCGCAGGTACCCCAGATGTCACTCCCACCGCATGAACTCCCTCCTGTGAACAGCGATGATGTAGGTGTTGAAAGTTGTTGGAGGGTATCCACTTCATTAAGGTGTTGAGTTGAGATCAAATTTCCAATCGCCTGCGCTAGTGTGTGAGAATGCTGATTAGCATTGTCTAGTGGAATGACGAAGACCATGGCAAGTGTGATGATCAATACACTTCCTAGTAATATGCCAGGAAAAATAAAACGGCCTCGCCGATATTTTGAATATTCTAATGGCTCGGTGCGTTTTCTTCTTGTGGAAGCTGGAATGACTATTGGGTATTTTGGATTTGTTATTGCACGAAAGTCTTCCTGCTGGCTTTCTGGTGAAAGTTTAATCGTCTTTGGAGAGTGATAACTTCCTTCTGGTGGAACATTGGCGATATGCCGATCAGGGGGAGAGAACATACTAAACCTCGCTTTACAAAGACTATAAATATTGCTGTGTTTGATTTATAGGGGCACTTTACCTGAAAATGCAGTTGGATTCCAGTCCTTATGCTGCCAGATAGCGCAAATAGGCTAATTGCAGCAGGCGCTTCTTAACCAGCAAGGACTAATGGAATTAAACGTCTATTCTGCGGAGTTTTGCAGAAAAATACTTGAGTCTAAAGTCGGCCAAAGGCGTGAAGTATGTTTCGAGTACGCTCAATTGGCAACTCGTAAAGGATATGCCCATCAATTCCGCTTACCGTTGTTGCCCGAAACAACGCATTCAATACTGCCTCTTCTGTCGCTTCGACTGTGGCGTCAAAAAGTAGATTGAGTGCCTGGGAACTTTCAGGAACAAGACGAATTTGTATCTCAGTTTCAGAGAGCTGGCGTGGAATACGTACGCCCGTTGAAAAAGCAAGAAAAATCTCACCGCTTCCATTATGCGCTGTAGAGCCAGTGCGAGCAAGCCCTAAACCTGCGCGACGGGCAAGCCGCTGCAATCCCAAAGGATGCAATGGCGCATCGGTAGCAACGACAACTATGCATGATCCTTCGGCAGGTTTGTCATAGCCTGTTTCTGATGGCATAAGATCCTGTATTTCGCGCCCTACTGGAACACCAGCGATTGTCAGGTTGTGACGATCACCAAAGTTGGTATTGACCAGTACTCCGACAGTATAGCCGCCGAATTGGTGCGGAATTTGTCTGGATGAAGTCCCAATGCCGCCCTTAAAATCGAAGCAATGTAGGCCAGTGGCTGAGCCAATAGATCCCTCCAGGACAGGACCTTCACTGGCGTTGTCTAATGCCTGAATGACATGCTCTTCTCGAACGTGGAAGCCAGCAGCATCATTCAAAAAGCTATCATCACACTCGCCAACCACTGGCATGGTTACGTAACTACGCCCAATGCGTTCATCTCTAGAGCATAAATAGCGAGCGGTCGCGTGATACACAATGCCAATACTCATTGAATTCGTCAGCAGAATAGGTGTATCCAAGGTTCCTAATTCATTCAGGTTTGTAATGCCTATTATTTCACCGCAGCCATTCAGTACAGAACATCCAGCGTAGAGGCGCTCGCCAAAGTAATCACCAGGTGGCACGATCGCTGTAACTCCAGTGCGTGCGGGACCTGACCCGTGTTTACCGGGACTTTCCCCTTCCCACACTGTGCAGTGCCCCACTCTCACTCCCGTAATATCTGTAATTGCGTTCAGTGGCCCTGGTGGGAGTACGCCAACCGTTAATCCGAGGTCGCGTGCTCTTGGACGATCTTCTGGCATTGTCATTGTGAATCCTTTCTACCCTGCTGATCAAGGAAAAATTTCATGATTGCGGAGGTATACTCCTTTTCACAGCGTAGATGTGCCGCATGTCCGGCGTCAAAAAGGAGTATCTGTGCGTTGGGTACGCGCTCAGAGATGATATGAGCATAATCGACAGGGACAATTCGATCGCGCTTGCCATGCATGATGAGCGCCGGACAGTAAATGGATGCCAGCTCTTCCTCAGTGATGATGATGCCTCCGGCTGAGACCAGTTTTTCCTGTCCCTCGACATACATGCGCGGAAGTGATCGCCAGTAGGGTTCTCCATGTAGCTTTGCCAGTTCTCTTTGCCAATCTTCCGACAGCGGGGCTTCGATCAGCCAGTGTCGGATAGCAGCTACATTCTGGTCATTGATTGCTGGTTGCGCACCCATTACAGCAAGCGCTGACACTCTTTGGGGATATAATGCTGCCAGTAGTAGCCCCACGATACCACCATCGCTAAAGCCTAATACCAGCACCTTTTCGATGTTCAAATAGTTGAGAAGTGTTGCCAGGTCGTTAGCATCATCTCGATAAAAGGAAAGTGTGTAGCTATTGCGATGTGTAGAACGGCCATATCCATGCAAATGTGGGGCAATCACTTGAAAATGGCTCTGCAAGACAGGCAGCTGTGTTCCAAAATCGCTTTGGGGCGTTCCTCCAAAACCATGAATTAAAAGTAACGTGTTTCTCTGGGAAGATAGGGATATTGCGGTGAAATTTGGTTCAAAAATATCGTAGTACATGATAGTATTTGAGGTGTCAAGATATGGCATCTTTCGCGTATCCCTGTTTTCCTTAGATTTAAGGACAGTATAGCATTTTGTAAAAAAAATGTAGAAGTTATAGCTGCCAATCCCTTGACAGGCTGTATGCTCATCATTATACTGTACAACAACATTCTAGGCTGCATTTCCAGGTGATTTTGTCTGCCAGGATTTGCCATGCAGTAAGGAAAGGAGTGACCCTTGGACTCCGAGCAAACACTACCAGATGATACTTTTAAGCCTGGTACCAGTAGTGGTGACCTTTCCATAGCTCCAATTCCTTCAGAGATCATTATTAATGCCAGCAAGGTCAATAAATATTTTGGCGATAAGCATGTTCTCAAAGATGTCGATTTCGAGGTACATAAAAGGGAAGTCGTAGCGCTGATAGGTCCGAGCGGCTCAGGTAAGAGTACCCTCATACGCTGCTTCAATGGGCTGGAAAAGCATACGAGCGGTGATATCTACATCCATGGTCAACGGCTTGATCCTCATTTCTCCAACAAACAACTCGCTCCGATTCGCCGTGAACTGGGCATGGTGTTCCAGAATTTTAACCTCTTCCCGCATATGACAGTCTTGCAGAACGTGATCCAGGCGCCTTTATTAGTTCGCAAAATGCCCAAGGATCAGGCGGTAGATCTTGGTGAGAAGTTATTAGAAAAAGTTGGTCTTGCAGAAAAGCGTGACGCTTATCCAAACAGGCTTTCGGGTGGCCAGAAGCAACGTGTGGCCATTGCGCGCGCCCTTGCTATGCAGCCTCAGGCGCTACTCTTCGATGAGCCAACCTCTGCGCTTGACCCTGAACTGGTAGGCGAGGTTCTCAAAGTTATGAAGGACCTGGCGTATGAAGGAAGCACGATGGTAGTGGTAACGCACGAAATGCAATTTGCGCGCGACGTTTCCGATCGTGTCGTCTTTATTTCCGATGGAGTGATTGTAGAACAAGGCGATCCTGAAGAAATATTTACGCAACCCAAGCAGGAGCGCACAAAGCTATTCCTGGAGCGCGTGCTCTCTTATTTACCGTAAGTGAACAATAGAAGAACCAGGTTTACTAATAGAAAGGTAATAGTGCGTAATGATACCTGATATTGACAGGCGAACATTTCTCAAGCGCATAGGCCAGGCTGGGGGCTTAGTTGTTGCAGGTGGAACTCTCGAATCTTTGTTAGCTGCCTGTGGCGGAAATGTTGGGTCAGGCGCTACTACACCTACTCCAGGTGTCACGCCAGTAGGCAATGCTGGACTTAAAACTCCAGGCTTTTTGCAATGGGGTGCTGACTATGTCGATGGCGCTCCATACATATTTAAGGATCCCAAGAACCCCGCCAACCTGGTTGGTTTTGAAGTCGATATTATGAATGCTGTTGCTAATGTGATGGGTGTTACCCAACGACAGATAGAGACATGCTACGGCCAACTCGACCAGGCACTTGCAGCTAACAATTTTGATTTCGTCTTCAATGGCTGGGAAATCACCGATGAGCGCAAAAAAACACAACTCTTCTCCGATCCCTATTATCGTTATGGTCAGCAGATGGTTGTGCGGTCAGATGACCCGCGTTTCACTCAATATAACGCGACCAGTGACCTGCAATTAAACGTTCTATATGGCATGACCGTTGGCACCGGTGATGGTTATAGGGCTGCGACGATCTTGCAGGGCTTTCCGCAGATCACTACCAAGCTGTATAATGGCGATCTGCCATTCGATGATCTCAAACAAAAGAAGCTCGATGCGGTATTTTTGGATTTCCCAATAGTAGCGTACTATGTCATTGGCGCTGGCCCTGGTGGAACTGCTGATCCGACTTTGAAGTCCCTTGGCAAGACAATTTATCAAGATGTATACGTTGCTGGTTTCAATAAGAGCAATCCGAATGCCCCAACAGTCCTCAACGAACTAAACCAGGCGCTTGCGCGTCTCAAAAAAGATGGAACGCTCAAGAAAATCTACATGGCCTGGAGTTTGTGGAATGACCAGCAGGCTGAAATTGGCATTATGTAACACACTTATCGTTTCGGGAGCGAGATAACCATGCGTGTCGCTATCTCGCTCCTCAATACTGCTATTTCATAGGGGAGTAGCTAATGAGCCTTATCCAGCAGGTTCTTCCCTTTTTTCTCATAGGAGCCAGAAATACTCTCATTTATTGTTTCGTTTCATTTCCGCTGGCCCTTTTGCTTGGTCTTCTCCTTGCGTTGATGCGTAGTTCGCGTATTGCGTGGTTTAGCTCACCAGCTAAGATTTATATCGAAGTCATACGTGGAACACCTATTATTGCGCAGATATTTCTCATCTATTATGGGCTTGGAGCGATTCTGGCCAATTATAACCTGGCTATTTACGATAACGCGTGGACAGCGGGTATAGCTATTCTAGCAATTAACTATTCCGCCTTTGAAGCCGAGGTGTTCCGTGCTGGCTTTCTTTCAGTCGAGCATGGGCAGACGGAAGCAGCACTTTCATTAGGTATGTCAAGCGGGCAGAATTTCTTTCGCATAGTTTTGCCTCAGGCGATACCACTTATGATTCCCCCATTCGTGAATGATTTCATCTATATGCTGAAGGACTCGGCCATACTCAGTGTGATTTCTGCCACTGAGCTTACTTCTGTGCTGCAGTTCTTCGTGTTTCGAAATAGCAGTCAACCAATACCGCTCTATGCATTGGCAATTGTTCTATACCTGCTGATGGCCTTACCAATTTCATATGTGGCTCGCTGGTATGAACGCAGATTACGTGCAGCATTGTAGGATAGGCAAGAGGAGAAGTACGTGCAGCAGACTCAGACTATTAAAGGCGTTGAGCCTAGGACGCGAAGTTGGCTCCCGGTCATCAATGCGCTCTATTATGTTGTGCTTGCGCTTTTGCTATTGGGCTTTGGGTATTATCTCTATTTAAATCTTAGTCTTATTACCCTCTATCTACCCTTTTTGTTGCAAGCGGCTGGTGTAACGATTGGTATCTCGGTAGTGAGTATGGTGTTGGCGGTGATACTTGGGCTGATTGGAGCCTTAGCGCGCCTTTCTCGATTCGCGTTCATTCGCTGGATTGCCATTGTTTATGTCGAGGTAGTGCGTGGTACGCCTATTTTCGTACAATTGCTCTTGTGGTACTATGGCATAGGTTATTTGCTCTCGAAAGCTGGTTTTGATCCTTACACATTCGCTTTTAACTTTATGACGGTCTTTCAGAGCAATTCTCTTGTTCCCCTGGCTTTTTCAGCATACTTTTATGGAATTCTTGGTTTGAGCTTTGCCTATGGCGCCTATATAACAGAAGTCTTCCGTACTGGCATTGAGTCGGTAAACAAGGGACAGACTGAAGCAGCATTGAGTCTGGGTATGAATTCTCGCCAGTCAATGCGCCATATTGTGTTGCCTCAAGCGGTGCGAATTACTATTCCTCCTTTCACAAACTATTTTATAACATTGATTCAGGACAGCGCCTTGCTCGAAGTTCTTGGTGTGGCCGAACTGGAACAAATTACTGGCGCCTTTGCTGATCCATTGATAAATCCCAATCAAAAGTTATTTGTGTATATTCTAGGCGCTATGATTTATCTCGCGATCTGTTACCCACTTTCATTGCTTGCTCGTTACTTGGAAGGGCGGTTTGCAAGGGCGTATCAGACATCTGGAGAAAAGATCGATGCGTTAAAGGCTGATATGTTAGATAGCGATATGTTGGGCAAACAAGTGGTGTCTTACGCAGATGATGAAGGTGATGGTGATATAAACTAACCTTGCTTTCTTGCTTGTTTGTAGACTATACTGTAAGTAAGTTCAACGCATATATCGTACCCAAACGAGTGAAATTTGGTGTTTTTCGTGAAACTTACAGACATGCCTGGTAAAAAACGAGGCCGCTACATTCCGAAATTCTACGTATTTCGTGGCTTCCACCTGTCTACGTGCTACCCCTGATTTTTCTACCTCCAATCTTTTGATTTGGTTGTGTCACTCTCTCATGACCCTCATTCCAATTCAATTTTCCACATTGTTGTTCACCTTATAACGTTCTAATTTGCTTAGCTTTCATAGATCAAGTAGAGATTATCTTGTAGCAAGCGTTCTTAGTTTTTACTTCTTACATCATGTATCCGCATGGATAGGTGATAACGTAGATGTCCTCAAGCTAACTACTAACTCTAGACTATCAGTATTGATAGTAGCTAACCCGGTAGGCGGGCCGGTGGAGGATGTCTTTTGCAGGCCGCATTACCAGAAAGGATTTTTATGAGTACGGATGGAGATGGCTTACTAAAGGCCCTCAACGATTCTCAACGGTACCTCGATACAGTTCATCAACAGAAATTAGGGAAAAGTGAAGCAGAATGGTTGGTTGAGACCACTGTCAGCAACTTCGCAAACTATTACAACAGTGGGTTTATCGAGTATCGCAAGTCTGTCGCTGAAGCAGGTGACTTTGCAGCAGTTGAATGGACAGGACGCGGAGCAACATTCAAGGATGTGCTTGGTCGCGAATACATTGACTGCCTGGGTGGGTTTGGCTTATTCAATCTTGGTTGGGCCCATCCCAAAGTCGTGGGGGCCGTTCAAGCACAATTACAAAAAAGCCCGATGCCTACACAGGAACTTCTTGATCCCTTACGTGGTATGCTGGCACATTTACTGGCAGAGATTACTCCCGGTGACATTCAATATAGCTTCTTTGTGGGTAGTGGCACAGAGGCTGTTGAAGGGGCAATGAAACTTGCCAAACTATATACCCGTAAGAGTGGCTTCATCGCCTCGGTGCGTGGATTTCACGGCAAAACTGCCGGCTCTCTCTCACTTACGGGTAAAGCCATTTTTCGTCGCCCTGCATTAACCCCTCAAAATAATGTCTTCCATGTTCCATTTGGTGATGCTGATGCCGTTGAGCAACAGTTACGCATTGCTCGTGAAGTTGGCAATGATATAGCAGCCGTTATTATGGAACCAGTGCAAGGCGAGGCAGGCGCTATCGTGCCTCCGGATGATTTCTGGCCGCGTCTCCGACTTATCTGCGATGAATATGAAGTGCTGCTTATTGCTGATGAAGTGCAGACTGGAATGGGGCGTACTGGCAAGTTGTGGGGTGTTGAACATTGGGGCGTTGAACCTGATATCATTGCCTCTGCCAAAGCCCTGGGTGGTGGAGTAATGCCTATAGGCGCTTTCATGTCTACTTCCAAGATATGGAGCGTGATGAACAGCAATCCGTTCATCCATACCTCTACGACGGGGGGTAATCCTCTGGCCTGTGCTGCTGCTATTGCAGCTATCAACGTGACTCTCGAGGAACGTGTGTCTGAACAGGCTGCTGAAAAAGGCGAATACTTTATTCAGCAGTTGCAGGGGATCGCAGCGCGTTATGATGACTTTTATACGAATATTACAGGCAAAGGCTTGCTTATAGGCCAACATTTTGTGAATGACGACATTGGCTATGCTGTTGCATCCGGACTTTTCAAACGAGGGGTACTCATTTCTGGGACGCTCAACAACTCGCGTGTCATTCGCGTAGAGCCGCCACTGATTATAACTCGTGAAGAGATCGATACAATTCTGAATCGCCTGGAGGATACACTTCAGGAGCTTCGTTCATCTGTTTCGACTTCTGGCGTGTCCGATGCTGGGACCCAACCCGGCGCTCCTGTTTCCGAAGATGTCATACTGAACGCCGCTCTAAATGGATCCGATGCAGCGGTCGCATAGCAGTAAGGGAGTTGATTCACATGCACATTATCGTACTCGGTGGCGCCGGCGCGATGGGACGCATTGCCGCGCGCACCTTGACAGAATATGCAGATATAGACCAGATTACCATTGCAGACTATAACGAAGAACGCGCTCAGGAGGTCGCTGCGTCTCTACATAGCAACAACATTGTAGTCAAGCAAATTGATGTGAATGACGAGGAGAGATTGCAAGCCCTCTTGCGAGGTGCAGATGTGGTTCTGAACGCAGTCGAATATGTCTTTAACCTGCCTGTCCTCAAGGCCTGTATCCAGGAAAAGGTGCATTATGCAGACCTTGGAGGCCTTTTCCATATGACTCGTCGCCTGATGGCAATGAATGACGAGGTTTCTGCCGCCGGTATAACCGCCATTTTGGGTATGGGTGGCACTCCAGGTGTTACCAATGTGCTGGCTCGTGCTGCTGTTAACAAACTTGACTATGTTGAGAGCATCAAAGTGCAGTTGGGCTGTAGCGATGATACGCCTTCATCAGCGCCACTGGTTGCTCCATATTCTATACGCACGATACTGGATGAATTTACTAAACAGCCTCAAGTTTTCCAGGACGGTGTATGGTATCCGCAGCAGCCATTGAGCGGGCAGGAAGAGATGGTTTTTCCTCTGCCTGTTGGACGAGCTACAGCAATTTATTCGTTGCATTCTGAATGCGCTACTTTTCCAATCTCGTTCAAGAACAAAGGCATTCACTATGTCTCGTTTAAAATAGCCTTCCCGACTGATTTCATGACAAAATTAAAGTTCCTGGTTGACCTGGGTTTTGGAAGCGATGAGTCAATCAATATACGAGGAGCTAAAGTATCCCCGCGTGAGGTGCTGGCCCGATTATTGGAGATAGCTCCCATTGAGGATGTCGAGCCGCAAGATTGTGATGTCTTGCGCATTGTCGCGAATGGCGAGTCTGAGGGGCAAAACGTAGAGATTACCAACCAGATTGTTGTGTTACCTTATCGGCGTTGGGGTATTAGTGCTGGCGCTCTTGATACAGGCACCCCACTGGCTATTGCTGGACACATGCTGGCCACTGGTGAAATTAGACACCGTGGCGCTTTCGGACCTGAAATGTGCGTGCCAGTAGAACCATTTTTTGAAGAGTTAGCCAGATATGGCATGCACGTGACAGAAACTCGCACCGTTACGGTGTCATAGAGCCAATTTCTGTCGATATTGATGTGTGAGAACTAGTCACTGAAAACGATGAAAAATATTGATAAATGACGGTAAGTATGCTATACTTTACCTATGAAGTTGAGTCAATATGCGAAGAAGGTAGGTGTCACCTATCGGACTGCCTTTCGTTGGTGGCAAAACGGTGATATCAAGGGCTATCAACTGCCTTCGGGAACCATTGTGGTCACCGAGGGAGAAGAACCAAAGGTAAACCCTGATGGGCAGGTTGCCATCTATGCGCGGGTTTCTTCGCACGAACAGCGTGCCAACCTGGACCGACAAGTTGAGCGGCTAGAAGATTACTGCGCGGCGAAAGGCTATCAGGTGAGCAAAGTGGTCAAAGAAATTGGCTCGGGCGTGAATGACAACCGGGCAAAGTTTCTGGCGCTGCTTGAAGATCAGCAGGTCAGAACGATCGTGGTCGAGCATAAGGACCGTGCGACCCGCTTTGGCTTTCGCTACCTGGACACGTTGCTCAAAGGGCAAGGACGGGTGATTGAAGTCGTCAATCTGGCGGAAGATAATCGAGAAGAGTTGCTGGCCGATCTGGTGAGCCTGGTGTCCAGCTTTGCTGCTCGACTCTACGGACAGCGGCGGGCCAAACGAAAAACGGAGGCCATCGTGAAGCAGTTGCGGGAGGAAGATGACGAATGCAATTAGTGGAGCAGCATGTGATCAGCATGAGCGACCCACGCTTCCAGGGTATCGACTCCCTGGCCTTTGCCTCCAAGAACCTCTGGAACCTGGCCAACTACTACGTGCGGCAATCGTTCTTTTTCGAGCACACGTATCTCAACAACACTGCCGTCTATCATCTGGTCAAGTCCTCCGATGCCTATGCAGCTCTACCTCGCAAAGTCAGTAATCAAGTGTTGATCCAACTCGATCAAGCCTGGACTGCCTTTTTTGAGGAGGTGGAAGCCTACCGGGAGCATGCAGAGCGGTTCACCGGGCGGCCCAAGCCTCCTGCCTACAAACACAAAACACAGGGTCGCAATCTGCTCGTCTTTGAACGAGGGGCGATCTGGAAGGCCCATGTAGCTCATCGAGAAATAGCCGTCTCACAGCTTGGTGGCTGGTCGAAACCAAGCAAAACCCCAAGCACGTCAAGCAGGTCAGAATTGTGCCCAAGGCGGATCACTATGTGGTCGAGGTGGTCTATCAGGTCGAAGTGAAACCAGCACAGGTCGACAAGAAGCTCTTTGTCGCTCTTGATCCTGGCGTGAGCGTGCTTGCCGCCCTAACGTCCAACAAACCGGGCTTTTCCCCTCGCCTGGTTTCAGGTGGTCCCCTCAAAGCCACCAATCAACTGTATAACCAGCAGCGCGGACATGAGCAGAAGCGGCTTACCAAAGGAAAAGAGCAGCGTTTCACCTCCCATCGTTAGATCAATCACGACGAAGCGCAATCGCCGGGTCATGCACTATCTGCATACGGCCAGCCGTCGCATCATTGATCTGTTAGTGGAACAAGGCATTGGGACGCTCGTCATTGGCAAGAATCCGTTCTGGAACAAGAGGTCGAGTTAGGCCGCAAGCACAATCAGGAATTTGTGCACATTCCCCACGCGAAGTTCATCGAGCTGCTCACCTACAAGGCCGAACTCGTCGGTATCGCGGTGCTACTCACCAAATCCTATACCAGCAGTGCCAGTTTCTTGATCGCGATGTGCTGCCAACTTACAATCCGACTCAGGCCGAACAAGAGGAGAAACCACGCTTCTCTGACACAGAGATGGCCGCTTACCGCGTCAAAGGCGTGCTCCCGTCCATTCCGATGTCAACGGCTCTTACAACATTGCAGAAAAGTATTCCCGACCGCCTTCGATGGCCTAGGATAGAGGCCACCGCATCGGCCCAGACGGCTTGCCGTCTAACGAGTCTCATGTCAGCAGGTGTCATGAGTTTCCGATACGTCTTGTGATAAAATATCGGATATGCATTGACTCGCATTCAGTGAATTCGTAGGTCATGAGATATATTTACTGTGAATTTCGTACATCCGAAAGGAGTTGTTCAGGTGGCCGATTACAAACTTCTTATTAATGGCGAGCTGGTCAACAGTAGTTCTGGTAAGACTGTTGAGGATGTTGGCCCGGCTACAGGCGAGTGGATTGCCGAGGTCCCTTTAAGTTCAGTCGAGGACGTAGAGCGTGCAGTGACTGCAGCGCGAGAAGCATTTGATGATGGGCGTTGGTCTGGATTACCGCATGGAGCGCGTGCCGCGGCGCTAGAAAAACTGGCAATGTTGTTGGAAAACCACGCTTCCGAACTGGCTGAACTGGACTCTTTGGATGCTGGTAAGCCAATTAAGCTCGCCCGTGATAGTGATATTCCTTTTGCTATTGATAACCTGCATTTCTTTGCAGGGGCCGCTCGCCATCTTGCTGGCACAGCAACAAGTGAATATACTGGAGGACATACCAGCATTATTCGTCGCGAACCGATAGGTGTTGTTGCTTCCCTGGCCCCATGGAACTATCCTTTTATGATGGCAGCGTGGAAGATCGGACCTGCGCTGGCAGCGGGTAATACAGTTGTCATCAAACCATCAGTCGAAACGCCACTTTCTACGCTCAAATTGGGTGAAATTGCTCTCGAAGCTGGTCTACCTCCTGGTGTTCTCAATGTGATTACCAGCGGCCCGGGAGTGGCACAAGCCCTTTCCAATCATGGCAAGGTCAATATGGTTTCAGTTACAGGTAGCACTGAGAGTGGCAAGCACATTATGCGTGCTGGCGCCGAAAGTATCAAACGTGTTCACCTGGAGCTAGGTGGCAAAGCGCCGTTCATTGTTTACGATGATGCGAACATTGAAGCGGCTGCTAATGGTGCCGTAGCTGGTGGGTATGTAAACTGTGGGCAGGATTGCACTGCTGCTACCCGTATTTATGTTCAGGATAATGTCTATGATGAATTCATGCAGTCATTCCTGAGCAAAGTCAGGGAAATTCGTGTTGGTAACCCTGCAAATGAAAGCACCGACATGGGACCGTTGATTTCCGCTTCACAGCGTGCCACTGTTGAGGGCTTTGTTGAGCGCGCATTACGTGATGGTGCAAATATCGTGATTGGCGGTAAGCGTGCCACTGTGAGTGGATTGGAGAGGGGCTACTTCTTCGAGCCAACCGTAATCGCTGAAGATCGCAACGATGCCGAGATTGTGCAAAGTGAAGTCTTTGGCCCGGTCGTTGTAGTATGTCGCTTCAGTACCGAAGAGGAAGTATTGCGGAAAGCCAATGATGTCGTCTATGGTCTTGCTTCTTCAGTGTGGACGACAGATGTATTCAAGGCTATGCGTGCTAGCAAAGCGTTGCAATTTGGTACGGTGTGGGTCAATGACCATCTACCACTCACTTCTGAGATGCCGCATGGCGGCTATAAGGAAAGCGGCATTGGTAAAGATATGTCCATGTATTCCTTCGAAGAGTATACTCAGATCAAACATGTCATGATTGAACTGAGTAATGATACTCGCAAAGGGTGGCATTACACCATCTTCGGCGATGCAGACTAGAGACCTTTTTTAACGGTAGTAACGGCAGGTTAGTACTCCTCTGTAACAGGACACCAGAAGGTGCCCTGTTTCTTTTTGCTAATAAGCATTTTTTATCAGCAAAACTGGTTAATGTTCCGTAACCCAACTGCCATTTTGCCAACCAGTTCTTAACCAATCCACAACTACTTCGTAACTCCTGGAATATATCTTGATAAAGGTACCGTGAAATTCCCCTTTCAAGATTATTCTTGAGATTGTTAAGGTTCAACGCTTATCCCGTGGGATAGCAACGGTATGATTACTCTATTTTGAGAGTTCTAAAGAGGAGCTCTCAGCGCGTGTCCATGGCTTCTTTTTAGTAACACCCGATTTTATTGTTGTCTCAAAAGTTATGCCTCCTCTCCCGCTTGGGTCTGACTTTTGAGTAGCTGACTCAATCAACATCAGAAGTGATCACACTTCCAATAGCGAGGACAAGTAGCGAGGACAAGCATCTCACACAAAAGATTTAAAAGGGCCAGAGGGCTGCACTGGGACGGGCGGCGTCCGCAGCCCCGTTTCTTGAGGAGTCGCTTGAGATTTTGTCCAGTGGCGATGGTAGGGCTTCGCAGTTGACACGCCAGAGCAGTCGCAAGCGGAAGCGACGCAAGCCATGCCAGTCTTTGGCCTCTGCAAACAGCGGCTCCACCCACACTTGGCGTTTGCGCGAGAGCTTTCTGGTAAGCGAGCGTCTGCTGATAGGTGCGAACCCGCTCTAGGTACTCCTCTCCCACATGACGATAGACGCGACGCCCCTGGTTACTGGTCGTGCACTGCACTTTGACTGGGCAGTCATTGCAGATGGAAGCAGGAGCGCGATAGAGCTGACGTCCGTCGGGATTGACCACCCCCACCCGTTTCAAAATCTCGCCTTGCGCACAGCGATACTGATCAGCCTGCGCTTCATAGCGGAAGTGAGAGGCTGACCAGACCTCATACCGCTCTTCCCAATTCGGTCAAGGGAACATAGGCACGGATGCCCTGCGTCCTCAATGGCTTTGATGTTCTCGATGGTGCCATATTTTGTGTCGCCGGTCACATGGCGAGGATGCAGCTTCCAACGGAAGCGCACACGCCAGAGCAGATCGCGCATCGGTTGGTTATCCATGACCTCCGAAGACGTCACGAGTGCCTGAAGAATGACACAGCGCTTTGCCACCATCGACGATGTAGTGCACGTGGTAGCCCAAGTGCGTACCGCCACTTTTCAGGCGCATCGAGGTTGCATCAGGATCAGTGGTGCTGACTTTGAAGTCTGACGTCCGCTGGTAGAGGCCATGCACCTCCCGTTGTTGCCGACCTTCCTGTGCGATCCAGTCGTGCCGCGCCATATTCTCGCTCGCCAGTTCCTCTTGCTCTGCTTCGGAGAGGATGACAGGCAGAGGGAGGGGTGCAGTGGCATCGGTCTGTGGCGTAGTCTGAGCACTGGCACCTCCGGCTTCCTGCGGCTTGCGCTGAGCGTCTTCCTCAGCAAACAGAGCGGCTAGATGAGCCTGCATGGCCTCACGCGCCTCGACGGCAAAGCGGGGCGTGAGCGAGTCCAGGTCAGCATTGGCATTAACTTGGGTGCTATCAATGTAGAGTTCTTTCCCCCAGACGAGCTTCTCCTGCTGGCATTGCTCAACAATGGCGTCGAAGAAGCGGCGCAAGACCTCCACCCCATAGCGTTCGCGGATGCGCGTCAAACTGGAATGGTCGGGAAGTGGCTCGTTCAAATCGTAGCCGATGTACCAGCGCACGCTGAGCCGGTCTGCCGCATGGCGCATCAATTGCCGTTCGGAGCGAAGACCTTCAAAAAACATCACGAGTTGCAGCTTGAAAAATACGATGGGGTCAATCGAGGGACGACCTCCACAGGCATAGGTCTTGTGGACGAACTCGCGGACAAACGAGAGATCGAGGGTGCGCTCCAGGTGCCGATAGAAATGATCTGTGTGGCACTAACTGTTCGACAGAAACGTTGATGAGTGGAGCAAAATGCCGCTCCTTCTTTCCCATCATGGGGATAAACTCCTTCACGCGCGAACGTGATCAGGACTACATGCGATCAGGATGAGGAGGCTTCCTGTCAGGTTCGCGTAACCAAAGCGACACATGCGAGGGCTGCATTGTGTCCTGCACAACCGAGATCAGGTGCTCGCGCAACTGACTCAAGTCGACCTCATTGCGCAGCGTGGCACTGAATGCCTCCACGATCTTAGCTGCATTGTATTTGCGACGGTAGAAGCGGCGGTCAATGGTGATCTGGATACGATGGCGTAAGGGCTGGAACAGTGCGGCAATCGCGAGTGTAGAGACCACGATGGCGACATCGCTATT
The DNA here is from genome assembly GCA_963702765.1 of uncultured Chloroflexia bacterium. Lineage (GTDB taxonomy): Bacteria > Chloroflexota > Ktedonobacteria > Ktedonobacterales > Ktedonobacteraceae > DATMNR01. Next base: position 175,051 of record CAVPEB010000019.1, on the reverse strand, counting down.
CTGGCTGATGATCCCTCGGAGCAGGTATTGCAAGACAAAGATGAGGCCAAAGTAGACCAGAGCCAGCAAGATTGTCAGTGTAGCATAGACCAGCGTCTTGTTGACGATGACATCGATATCCCACAGGTGAGAGCGTAGCATAGCGAAGACAAGCGAGAGCGGGATGAGCAGGACAATAAGGTAAGAGCTAATGGAAAGGAGCACTTGCAGCCAGCCCAGTTGCTGGAGAGGCAGGAGGTTTGACGCTGCCGACACCCCGAAATCTCCGAGCAAAAGACTTACCAGAAAGCCGAAAGCCACCCACTTGGTTTGTTGCCGTTCTCTTAAGTTGGACACCCGCACGTAGCGGTAGAGTTGTGCCAGCGTGAGAGTGATCGAGGAGCCGAACCAGGCGATTGCGTTGATCGGAGAGGAGTACAGCGTCCAGCCGGGAATGTGCAGAGGACGTACGAACACCAAATAGCTCAGCACATATGCAGGATAGATCAGCACAATCCCGCCAGCCCAGCGCGGCACGAACCGCCCATTTGGAAAGAGGGCAAGCGTGAGCAACAAGGCCATGCTTTTGAGCAGATACAAACCATCTTCCGGAATGCGCCAGGCGGATGAGCTAAAGAGCAAGACATCTGTTACAGAAGTGACGCCCATAATGATAAGCATTAGCGCGACTAGCAGGACCATCCAGTCATCAGATTTGCGCCAGAAAAGGATGCCTCCCACTGCAATCCAGACAAGGGCCGTGACCCCAGTGAAGGCGATCCAGGACCAGGCATAGGCATTGAGCGAAATGCCAGCCTGCAAGAGCGAGTGCATCTGGCTCACCGTCAATTGGCCAGTCCCATAAGTGCTACACCATGTGCCGATGCAAGGCTGATGCAGGGTCGCGAAACTCGCTGGCAGACTGGCAATGAAGATACCCAAGATCACGAGTACAAGCGCGATCCAGGCCGACCGTATCAGGATCAGCCAAAGCCCTGAGAGGTGTGTATCCGCAGCGCCACTTACCTGTACACATTCCGTCGGCTGTGCCAGGCTACTCCGAAAGCTCATGCTGCCCTCCTGCTCAGCATCGAAAGGAGATGCAGAAACATCTCCCTAGACACAACAACCGTCAAAAGAAAGCCTTCACCTGAACACTATCTTACCATATAGACGTCCCAAAAACGTTACGAAAAGCGTTACGAACAAGACCCAAAATTGCGAGACGTCTTGCGGTCAATCCGATCTTTCTGCCTCCGATTTGGCATTTTTCAACAGGCTGTATGCTTTTTGAGATTATGGTAGGCTATTTACAGAGGAGGATCTATGGCCCAGATGAAAGGACTCTGGCGGAACCATTTCACCCGCGTATTTGTTCTGGCAACTCTCCTGACGATGACGTTAGGGTTTGTGGGTGTGCCATTCACACAAACAATTGTGAGTGCGCACGAGTCGACAAGCAGTTGCCAACTTAATTCACCAAGTGGCAATGTTAAACATGTTATTTACATCCAGTTTGACAACGTCCACTTAATGCAAGATAACCCCAATGTTCCCTCAGACTTGCAGCAGATGCCACACCTGCTCAACTTTATCCAGAACAACGGTGTGATGCTCTCAAATAATCACACACCGCTCATTGCTCACACTGCGAACGACATTCTGACATCGCTAACAGGGGTCTATCCTAACAACCATGGTGTACCAATCGCTAACAGCTTCCGTTACTTTAATCCTAATGGTACAAGTAATCCTGGTGTTTCCTTTGCCTACTGGAATGGTTCTATTTTTGATCCATCAACCACTACCCCAACCGATACTACTTTCAACATGTTAACTGCTAATGGTTTGAATGCGCCAGCCCCTTGGGTACCCTATACTCGTGCTGGCTGTAACGTTGGCTCAGTCGCCACTGCGAACACGGTCTTAGAGAATATCAATGTAGATGTCTCCAGGGTTTATGGACCCAATTCTCCGCAGCAAGCAGAGGTGGTGAGCAATCCAAATCAGGCAACTGCGGATTTTGTTGGCATCGGCATTCATTGTGCAAAAGGAAATAGTGTATGCTCAAGCGCCAATGGTGGTGAACCTGACCTGCTGCCTGATGAGCCTAATGGCTATAACGGCTACATGGGCCTCTTCGGCCATAAGTACGTTGCACCACAGATCAGTCCTACATTACCGATGAAAGATCTGAACGGCAATATCATTGAGAGCCCTACTAGTAATGTTGGCTTTCCGGGCTTTGATGGTATGGAGGCAACCGTCTCGCTTTCCTATGTGGCTGATATGCAGGAACATGGTGTTCCTGTCACCTATGCCTACATCTCTGATGCTCATGATGCCCATCAGAGTGGGCCAGCTTATGGTCCAGGTCAGGCTGGTTATGTCGCGGCTCTCAAGTCATACGATAACGCCTTCGCCACATTTTTCACTCGCCTAGCAAAAGATGGCATTAATAAGAGTAATACTCTGTTCGTCTTTACTGCCGACGAGGGCGATCACTTTGTAGGAGGCACCCCCAACCCGTCAGGGTGTGATGGAGTGACCATTCCTTGCTCTTATAGCCAGATCGGTGAGCTCAATGCCAACATGGCAGGTCTTCTAGCCACTCAACAGGGTATTACGAATCCATTTGCCGTTCACTCTGATTCCGCTCCCGTCGTGTATATTACGGGCAATCCCGCTCGTAACGACCAGACCGTGACCCGTCCTTTTGAGCGTGCTACTGGTAAACTGACTGCGGTGAATCCTATGACAGGTAATACCGATACACTTACCAATTACCTGGCCGACCCGGTAGAGTTGAATCTGCTTCATATGATTACAGCAGACCCGGCGAGGACACCAACGTTCATAATGTTTGCCAATCCCAATTACTTCCTCTTTGCAGGTGCACCCAACTGCAATTCTGCATGTGTCGTGCAGGAACCGGGTTTTGCCTGGAATCATGGCACTGTGTCGCCAGACATAAATACTACCTGGCTTGGCATGGTTGGACCGGGGGTGCAGCACATGGGTGTGAATAGCAGCGTCTGGGCAGATCATACTGATATTCGCCCAACTATGATGTTACTGCTTGGTTTGAAGGACGATTATTCCCATGATGGACGCGTACTGTTCGAGGTACTTCAGAAGTCAGCATTGCCACCCGCAGTGCGACGACAACTTCCAGCCTTGATCTCGCTTGCTCAGGCATACAAGCAGATCAATGCTCCTGTTGCATCATTTTCTCTGACGACTCTGAGTATCTCAACTACTGCGTTAGAGAGTGGTAGCTCTACAGACGATAGTGTCTATAATCAACTCGAAAACCAGCTCATCAACATGACGATTACGCGTAACGCCATTGCAGCACAGATGATTGCTACTCTTGAGGCAGCTGAATTTGGTGGTAGCAGCAGCGTTAATGCCTCCGCCAATGCCCAGGTGAGTAGTTTGATAGCTCAGGCAAATGCCTTATTGGCTCATGCGAAGTCATTGGCGCATCAACATTAAGTCTGAGAGAAACCTGATCTCGGTTCTCTCGTGCTAAATGTCGATTTTCTAAAGGAGGGTATCCAATGGATATCCTCCTTTTAATTCATGTAAACAAGCTTGCATCGATTGATGAGAGGAAATACAATCAAGTTTAGAAATGTTTTCAGTGAAAGATAATTGCTAATAGCTATGGAAATCAAGGAGATAGTTTGTAATGAGTAATTTTACCCCAGCAGAGATCGAATATTTAAAAAGCCAGCGTTTAGGGCGCCTTGCGACTGTGAACAGTAAAGGAGAACCTCACGTCGTACCGGTCAGTTTTCGTTACAATGCTGAGTTCGATACTATCGACATTGGAGGCCGAAATATGGCTCCAACCAAGAAGTATCGCGATGCAGCTCGCCAGGGGAAGGTTGCCTTTGTTGTAGATGATGTGCTTCCCCCGTGGCAGCCACGTGGAATTGAAATACGCGGGCGTGCCGAGGTATTCCCTACAGGTGGTCAGGAAATCGTCTCTAGCTTTTCGCCAGAAATCATACGCGTCTATCCTGTGAAAATCATTGGATGGGGAATTGATGGTGATGCTTATCAAGCTCAAAGCAGAAAAGTAGAATGATTGAGAACGTGAATGCCGTTATTGTCTGATCTTATCAATCTGCCCACTAGCCCCCTTGTTGCTATCATTGGGGCTGGTGGCAAAACGACAACCATGTATACCCTTGCCAGAGAATTGGCACATCGAGGCAAACGTGTCATTACGACCACAACCACTCAGATATTTTATCCCCAGCCAGGTGAAACAGATAAGCTGATTATTGCTACCGAAACACATATCCTTCTCAATACAATTGAAGAAGCATGGCAACAATATCAGCGCGTCACAATTGCTGGAACTGTTCTGAGAACGGAGAAACTCGCAGGGCTTAAGCCTGAACAACCTTACGAATTACTTGTGAAAAGTGGCGCCGATGCTGTCATTGTTGAAGCTGATGGGGCGCGTCATCGCATGATCAAAGCTCCTGCGGAACACGAACCTGTAATTCCGTTGCAGACAAATGTTGCTCTGTTGCTGATGAGCGCCGAAGCAATCAACCAACCATTGAGTGAGAGCATAGCTCATCGTCCTGAACTGGTTGCAAAGGTTACAGGTATAAATGTGGGTGATATCTTGTCGCCTGCTGTGATCGCTCGATTGATGACCAGCGAGCAAGGTGCGCTCAAACATATTCCTGAATCTGCCACCGCCTACCTTCTTATCACCCATGCTTCAATGGCCCAAAAAGAAGCCATTCGCGAACTCGCCTCCCTGGCGCTTCGTATCATCTAAACTAACAGGTGTGTTGAGTTCAGAAATGCCTGGTTTGTGGGTCACTGTGTAGTTGTTAGTAGAAGAGTATTGATTAACTGCATCAGACAAAGAAGAGAAACCACAATCCAGCTTATGTTGCCCACCATACCTGCACTGTATAATCAAAGCTCCCTGAGGCAATATATTGCTCATTAGGCGACCACGACACACCCCATACATCATCATGATGTTGTCTATAGGATTGAACCTGTCCTCCAGTGGTGGCATTCCAAACTTGCACAGTTTTATCTGGCTTTGCAGAGCCTGAAGCGATACGCTTACCATCAGGGACCATGCTACAACTTCAACTGCCATGGTATGGCCCTTATAGAGCAATTTGCAAAATATCAGTGCCCTTTTAGCATTCCATACTCGCACTGTGTTGTCCTCGCTCCCCGAAGCAATAAACTTCCCATCAGGCGACCATGCCACGGAAAATACTGTACCAGTATGGCCGTTATAGGGAGAATATGGGTTGTCGATGCCAGGGTGGCATTCCATACTCGCACTGTATTATCCTCGCTCCCCGAGGCAATATACTGTCCATCAGGCGACCATGCTACGCTCCGCACGGGCTTGTGTAGTATGGTATATTAATATAAGGCATGAGTTAGAATAGTCTATTTCTGAAGTAGCATTCCATATCCGTACCGTATTATCTTTGCTTCCAGACGCGATATATGTACTATCAGGTGACCAGGCCACAGATTTTACATAATCCGAATGTCTTTTGTATGGTAAGACAATTTTCCCAGTTGCGGCATCCAGTACCCTTGCGATGTTATCATCCCATCCGGAAGCAATGTGTTTGCCATCAGGTGACCACGCTACAGAAAATACGCTATGTGGAGGGTTTACATAGGGAGAGTAGAGAAGAGTTCCAAATGGCCGGGTAGAACCAGTAGCATGAGGTGAGGGTTTGTTAGTGCTAACACTATGTTGTGTTGCACCAAGAGTATGTACAGCCAATTCTATGACAGTTGCAGCAGTCACCGTTCCTATACCTATCACTACTCCCCATTTAACAACCTCTTGCCGTGGAAATTTGCGCCTGGATATGTTTTGTGAGGGTATCTGAGACGGAGAGAAAGTAGGAGCTTCAAGTATCTTAGATGCTAATGGTTCAGCAACAAAAGCAGGAGTTATATATGGTTTAGATAGTGGTGCAGTGGGGCCATCTTCATTAATAGTTCCAGAAGGAGGTGTAGTCGCAACAAGTTGTTTGCAATCGAATGGGTTGTGTAAAATAGCGGTTTCTAAAACATCAGCAAAATCTTTCACACTGGCATAACGATCCTCCGGATCTTTAGCAAGAGCTTTCATTACTACCTGCTCAATAGCAGGCGGGAAACCTGGAACTTTCTGTGCCGTCCGCCGTAATTTTAGAATAGAATCAGCATAGATATGGCGAGAAACGGCCTGGCGAGTTTAGAATAATCCGCAATAAAATGAGAAAACATACCGGAATCCGCACTAATTTTAGAAAAAGGACTACAGACCAAATCTGCCTGCATACTTTTTATACACGAATTGCTTTTCATGAAGATCTTTCTCTTGAGGCTGAATGGCGACTATTTTTCTTGAGTTCCTGAGCCAGGTCTGTTTCGTGTTACTTATAGGCAACAATGTACGCATGTTTAGGAACTCCATGAAAGTAAGGAAGGATCACTTTCTCGATTTGCTAGAGTATATCTCAGCTTTGGGGACTCCACCAAATTGGGGGAGGCTCAATTTCATAAGTGGTCCAGACTGAGAAACTGTTTTGGAATGCGAGGCGGTAATGCTGCATGGCCAAAAGAGCAAGATAGGAGAAGTTTTTGCGCAGGTTTGACGGTAGGATGTCTTGCATGCAATGAGGGAGCGGAAGACCTTTGTGCTCAAGACTGACAGGCCCGGCGTTAGCGCATCTCGTGACGCGCATCTCATGTACCCGATAACGAGCAAGCATGCCATGATCGGGGCCGCATCAATTCAGGCTTTGCCGCTCTCCTTTGTAAAGCCCATCGGGGCCGATTCTCGCACATGAGCCCAGAAGAGGCGATCAGCTTCGGCCCGCTCTATGAACGGGCCAACGTGAGCTGTTAGATTGTGTTAGCAGAAAGCTAACGCCGGGCCGATACGAACGCCAACACGATTGATATGATAGAATAGATGTTTCAATTCCGAGGAGGAGCTTATGAGCCAGAATGCCATGAAGCGTCTTTATCTGATGCAGGTTGGGTCCATGCCGCAATACCAGATTCCGATTGTGTGCTATCTGGTGCAAACGGGTGACGGCAAGCATATTCTGATTGACAGTGGTCTACCGGAGAGTATGCCTGAAGGAGAATCGGATTTCGAGAATGGGCAGGACGTTATCGAGCAGTTGGCGAGCATTGGCTTAAAACCGGACGATATTGATACAGTCATTTCGACGCATTATGATATCGACCATGCCGGAAGACACGCGGCATTCACGATCGGCGCACTATGTTGTGCAGCGTGTGCATCATGTGGATGCGGCGAGCAACCCACGTTTTGCTGCCAATCGACCCCAATGGGATCAGCCAATGGAGCGCATTCGGCTGGTGGACGGGGACACGGAACTGCTGCCGGGGCTGGAGCTGATTGAGACGAGCGGGCATGTGCCGGGACATCAATCGGTGCTGGTGCGGCTGCCCAAAACGGGGGCGATTGTATTGCCGATTGACGCTGTACCCTTCGGCGAGGGCTTTACCCGTGACGAGCAGGACGACGGGAGCAACCCGGACGCCGAAGCGATCCGCGCAAGTACGATGAAACTGCTTGATCTGGTCGAACGGGAGCATATCGGGCTTGTGATTTTCGGTCATGACAAGGAGCAGTGGGAAGGGCTGAAAAAGCTGCCGGAGTATTACGAGTGAGGATGCAAGCACCCTTTTTCCGGTTCGGAGTACCGATCGAGAAAGGGGTCATGGTTCTATGGTAAGTGGTAGTGTTATGGTTTCATAAGAGGGCAAGACATGTCTTGCCCCTGCGAAGCGGCGGAGGCAGGAGCATCCTCTTTGGCGACGCCAAAGAGGATGCTCCTTGGTGTCCTGGCACTACTGCTCATTAGCGCGGTCGTGGTGGGCGTGGTCCTCAAGCTCCAGTCGCCCCAGGTACCATCCGGACGGGTGACAGGCCCGGCGTTAGCTTTCTGCTGACGTGTAAATACCAGGATTAAACTGGTGGCTTTCACAACAATTATCCTGGAAGGCAAGCGCCTTGTGAGACCTTGTCCACCAGGATAATTGTTGTATTTTCGCCAGAATACTGTTGGGATTTACATCGAAACGAAAAGTTATGCGTCACTTTTGCTGACATTCTGAGGCAAAAACCTCCGTGTTGACTCACGTAAGAATCTTACCCTGAGGGTATCGTTGCCTCATCTAACAATCTAACTGCGGCAAAAACCTTGCCGAGTTTTGTCCATCAGGTTCTCATAGTGCAAAGCCATGCGAAGTGCAGACTTGTCAAGGCGGGTTCCCTTCCAGGGTGCTTAGGGCAAGCGAGTATGGCAGACTTGGCTCAACCTGATGGAAGCATCCTGTCACTTCTCACACAGAAGAGCCGACTGCTTGAACAGCTTCCTGAGGCGTTTCCTTGCCTCTCACCCCGGCGGCCAGTTTCCAGAGAGATGCCTGCTGCTGCTCAATGTGACGTAAGAGCGCCACTGGATTGAGTGTGCGATACTGCGCTTGCAAGCGATCTTTGCTCTCTTGTTTCACCTGTTCAGACTCCAGGACACGTTGATAGGGCGTCCTAGCTGTATCATATCTCTTTTTGACTGTGCTGCCAAGACGCTCTTTGCTTTGCAGCTTCATGCTGGGTTGGAAGAAGTTGGTGTAGAGACGCACTACCTCATAGAGTGCCGCCAGAGCTTCACAAGCACGCTGGCCCTCATAGCGATCGTAGCCCACCGTTTGCCGCACAATTGACCAGTTCTTCTGCTCCACATGCGCTTGATCGTTCTTCTTGTAGGGACGGCTGCGCGTAAAGGTGAGCTGCTGCTGCTGACAATATCTCAGCAGCAGATCATTGATGAACTCTGTTCCGTTATCGGAGTCTAGTCCCAACAAAGGAAACGGCAAGCACATACGGGCTTGGACAATGGCCGCATGCACCGTGTGTTGGCTCCGATTGCTGATAGCCAGGCATTCTGTCCAGGTGGTAGTGATGTCGGTCAAGGTCAAGCTGTTGAGGTACTCGCCATGAGTACTCTCGCCACAGTGCGCCACCAGATCGACTTCCACAAAGCCAGGCACCGCATCGTCCCAATCAGCAAAGGTGCGGATCGGGATCTGGTGTTTGAGCAGGGTGCCTGGTTTGGTCGTGCCCAATCCATGCGGGCGGTCGTGCTGTCGCTCTGCTCGTATGAGACGATCAGCGGTGGCTGGACTGAGCGTGAGTACCTGCATTTTGGTCTGGGCATCGAGCTGTAGTTCGCCGTGGCGCTCCAAAACTGCCACTAACTCTGGCAGATACGGCACCAGCCGTTTGCTACAAATGCCATTGGTGGCATGCCAGCAGGTGATCAGTGCTCGTTGTACCGATAGAGTGTACCTGGGTACTCGCTGCCGCTTCTTGCGCGCAGCCGGAGCCTTTGGCGGGTGGTTAAGCAGATGAAGCGCATATTTGCGATGATAGCCACTGCTTTCCACAAACTCATCGAGAATGCGCGTGCGATCTGCCCCATGGGCAGCACGATAGCGCGGGGCCACGACGGCTAACAGTTCCCGTCGGCTTCGCTGACTCATCATTGCCTCACTTCCTTCCAGCCACCCGAGTGTGTTTCTTTCAGGGGGCTGGTAAGATTCTTTCATGAGGCAACATATTTGCCAAAGTAAGATTTTTCGTGAGTCAATTCGAGATATTTTCTCAACTGGCTCTGATACAATATGCTTGGAAAAGTTTTGTGTCAGAGCCTTTTTTCTTTCTTGGTCTTGCACTGGCTTCCCATCAGCACCCTGAAGTTGAAGTGGTTGGATTCGACATCAGTCAGGCAATGATCGACTATGCCAATGTACAGGCCGGTGTTCAAGGTCTTGCGAACGCCAGCTTTCGGGTCATGAATTTACTCAAGCCATTGGATTTCCCTGATCATTCCTTTGACCTTTCGAGTGTGCGTTTCGTCAATTTCTTACCTGCCATAAGCTATGCTCAATTCCTACGCGAGCTCGCACGAGTAACACGGCCCGGAGGGTTCATCCGGCTCACCGAGAGCGAGTGGTGGTACGACAGTACAAGCCCCACATTAGGAACATTGAATGCTATGGTTATCAAAGCTATTCAGGTCCAGGGAGGGTTTTCTCAAACAGGTCGCTTTACAGGCATTTTGCCACTTTTAGGGAACCTTTTGCGCCAGGTTGGTTGTATCAACATTCAACTTGTTTCACATGCCATCGACTACTCATACGGAACGCCTTTCTACGAGGCATTCCGACGTGATGCATCCATCGTCTTCAAACGCTTCCAGTCGTTCATTATCCGCATGCAGGTTGCAACGCAGAGCGAACTGGACGACCTTTACCACCAGATGCTTCTCGAAATGTGGCAGGAAGATTTCCATGGCTTGCTGCTACCTCTGACAGCACTAGGCGAGAAGGGGGCTGTGTGAACTGTACTGGCAGGTCAGTGATGTACAAGAATCTGTAAGAGGCGACCTGTATACCCTTTTACCACTAAAGGCAGCGCAGCGCAGTTTGCCATTGGAAAGCACGAATTGGCATAGCGCTCGTCTGCACTTCTTCAGAGAGCAAGACCTCCTTGAGGAGATGAAGAAAGTCACCATGCATCTCCGAATGACATGTATCTCACAGAGGGGGTCAGTATGTTTGTCTAGTAATCCAGTACCTTTCTAGCCACTGCCACAAATACCGCTAGAGCGACCAGCACCAGGACCGTGCCAAACCAGAGAATAATCGTTCCAAGTATCTCATACCCGAGAGTAGAGAGGAAATTCCCTATTATAAGGAATGCAAGCGACACAATCAGGAGGAGTTGGCAGATCTGCATAAGGCTCAAACTTCGCGACCAACTCCTCCGCGTCAAACTGGCAAGCCGCTCACGGAACATGCCATTGATCCGTTCAATAAAGGAGGTATGTAATACATTGCCGCGCTTTCGTCGAGGCAAGAAGCTGGAGGGCTCGTTCCTCCAGACCGATGCCGCCATCCGACGAACCACTTCGACCACATGCTTGCGCTCGGTCCGTTTGATAACCGTGCCGATGCGCAAACCTGGCCATGCCAGAAGCCGACACCGTCCTTGTCGGGCCTGGCGAAGAGCTTTTTCGCGAAACACGCGTCGAATACTCTTGGGATAGGCAGCCCACCCATCAGTCACAAGGAGCAGTTCTTGCAGAGGCCGGGCAACACCGCTTAACCAGATGGAACAAGGCATCGGCCAGAAGGCGATGCGCGATGCTCTGACACAACTCCGCCGAGCCACAAGCGCGTCTTGATCTGGAGAGCCATCGCGATCCAGGGGATCTTACGGCAAGCTTTGACCCGGATGCGCATCGGCTTGCACATGTTGTACATCGAGGTGCTTTTGCATTACTCGATTTTCATGCACTTTTTGGCAATGGTTTCCGGCTTGCTTAGGCCCTCGAGCGACGGTTCGGCAATCTCGGTCATAAGCGTGAACAATGGCTTGGAGGGGGCATCCATAAGAAAGCCTCGTGACGACTATCACGATCAGCTCGACAGGCGAGGCTTCGCCCTTCCAACATGGTCCCTTGCCTGGCACTGAAGGTCTTCTGGCAGACCTTCCATTGGTAACGTTCTCGTTTTTCCGCCATACCTGACGATCGTCTTGGCTCCTACCTGTCCTCTTGCAGGGCAGGCTTCCTTCTGGCAGAATAGCTGCGACGCATCTGTGAGTAATCTGTTGTGTTTCATACATCACAGAATACTTATCGATGCTCTTTCTCAAAGCTCAGCAGGACCAGGCTCCACCAGGTAGGGGAGTCCTACTGGTAACCTAATCCACTGCATCCCCACAGGTCACATTGGCGATCGCGCCGGTCATGGCGCCTGCGTAATCCGACGCCATCAAGGCCGCCATATTTGCCACCTCGGCGATTTTCGGCATCCGCTTGAGCATGGTGCTCTGCGCAAGATCGGCCTCTAACGCTTCCCGAGAAACGCCGATCCGATTGGCCAGACGGTGGAAAAACGCATCCAGTCCAGGCGCATCAGGAGAGCCAGCCGAGCGCAGACAGACCACCCGTACGCCCCGAGGTCCAAGCTCTCCCGCCATCTGGCGACAGAGATTTTCGATCGCCGCGCACGCGACCCCAAAGTTGCCGCTGTTCGTCGGAACAAACCGGCCGGCTGGAGTCGCGGTGATCGCCAGGATCACCCCCGAGCCTTGTCGGCTCATCTGCCGCCCCGCCGCCGTCATGGTCAAGAACTGAGTTTGCATGACATCGGTAATCCCCCTGGTGAACTGCTCCAGCTTCATCTCAACCAGCGGAGCGCCCTGCACATATCCTATCCCGATCACATTAAAAGAAATATCGATGCCCCCCGCTGATCGTACCACCTCGTCCATATGCTGCTCAACCGCCTGCCCATCGAGCGCATCCACCTGCGCCACCTCGGCCATTCCACCGCCCTGCGTAATCTCCTCCGCCACCGCCTCAAGGGGCCCCAGAGTGCGCCCAAGCAGAAACACCCTCGCCCCCTCACGAGCAAAGGCCCGAGCAACTGCACTGCCCACATCTCCTCCCGCTCCGTAGATCACCGCGTTTTTGTTCTCAAGTAGCATATCCTTCCTCCTGATGGATTTTCAGCGACGACGCTGAATAGGTGTAGTAGTAGAGAGCAACGGCTACAATCCCAGACGGGAGCGACCAGCTCTTTCAACAAAGAGGCTGTCCAGTTTGGCCCGCACCCGCTGCAATGGTAACCGTCACAAACGAGCATTCCTATGCATTGCGATAGATATACGAAAATACGTACCACTTTATCACAGATTGCTAGCCATCCCAAACGAGATAGTGGGTATGGGAAATTGAACGCGGATCTACCTGGCTGATAGTCAGTTCAGCAAAGGATCAAACTCACCACTCTCCACCAGTTAAGGCGGCTCTACCAAATGTTCCTGAACGGTTATATATTAGGTGAATGATTTCAATCACGGAAACAGATAGGGAAAAGAATTCTAAAATTAGCGCGGACGTTTTTAATCTTCTTTCAGGATGTTTTCTAAAAATATTGCGGATTTTTGGGCTTTTCTAGAATTACGGCTGACGGCAGACTTTCTCATGTAGTGGCGGAGGTATGGCAAACTGGTGTTGAGCAATTAATTCACTTAGTGAACCAGTGAAAGGTGGGATACCGCTTATCCATTCATAGACCATGACTCCTAATGCGTATTGATCGCTTGCTCTGCGTGTTTTACCTTGTATCTGCTCAGGTGCCATATAGTAAGGAGTGCCAACTAACTTATCAATACTAAGAGATTGAGTACTTCGAACAATAGTTGCAAGGCCAAAATCGCTGAGCAATAGTTCATTCTCTCTTTTCAGTAAGATGTTTTCGGGCTTGACATCACGATGTATCAGCTATTTGTCATGTGCATACTGTAAGCCTCCGGCAATCTGCTTTACGTTGGAGATGATGGTTTTGGGGGGAAGTCGAGTACCTCTGGGGTAACGTTGTCTTAACGAACCATTCGGAGCGTATTCAAGAACCAAAAAGGAATATCTCCTTCAATATCAAAATCGAGAACCCGTACAATATTTCTGTGATCCAGGTTTGCAACGGTACGAGCCTCTGTAAGAAAATCCCCAGTCTCGAATTTTGTCAGGAGAGTATGTAGCACTTTAATCGCAGCTAATGTATTGAGACGCACGTGCTCGCCAACGTATACTTCTGCGAAGGTACCTTCACCTAAAAAACGGATTAAGCGATAATTCCCAAACTGTTTGCCTACAAGGTCGGACATAGGGGTCCCTTCAGAGAAGTCTCATTCTGTTTATCAATAAACCTTATGGATTGGAATCTAATATCCAAAAAATTGATGATAGTAGCTGGAAAATAGATGATATGAAATATTATAGCATAAATTATTGATTTAGAGATTGAATATATCTAAAATAAAATATCTATAAATCTGCTACAAGCTTAACTTCTCTCTTCGAGAGAGGCAATCTTGGAAAAAGTCATTGGGATGAAGAATACATACTCCTCATGAAATGGTTGAGAAACGCTACATGTTATAGACTACATTTGACTGAAAATGGTGACTATTTGGAGCATGTTCATGCCAGTGCGCCGTCGTATTCAGCAAGTAATTGATCATTGTTTCTATCGTAGTAAGTATGACGCAGTTCGTACCTTAGAATCATTCAGCGAGGAAGTCGATTTGGCTCAGTTCACTGAGCGATTGTTAAGTGTGGTAAAGGAAACAATGCAACCTACTTTTGTTTCGTTATGGATACGTAAGCTGAAAACCAGCAGAATAAACGTGTTACGCGAGTTTTGCCCAAATTGGGCGATCAATTAGATGATTACTAACGCAGATATATCGTCAAAACATCTGCAACATTCGTAACAATCACTACATCTGCGACAAGTGCGACAAGTGCGACAAAATCTGTATCCCTTTGCCTTTAATCGAATAGCAAATAGAAAGAACATTGGTCAAGCACACATGTGCTTAGTTACTGGCACAAGTAAACTTTGATTGCACTTCATTCCAGGCTATTCTAAAAGGAATCAATGCGGTAGAGATATATTGAGAGAGGCAACAGTATGAGTGGGCAGCCAGTAGAACAGAATCCTCATTTAAATCAAAAGCCAAACGTCTTGAGAACTATTGTTATGCGTCTCTGGCCGTTAGCGATTGGTGCGGTGCTTGTAATATTTCCTTTTGATTGGCTCGGTAATATATGGCCTGCTTATCAACAGGTTTTTGAGCGAGTATTTGTTGGCGCGCGTGAACATCATATTGGCCACTCAACATTGTTTTTTATCGTTGGTTTGATACTACTTCTGAGTTTCCCTGGCCTGCGCACTCGCCCTCTACTTTATTTCGGGCTGATGATCTCAGCGGCTATTGCTCAGGAATTGGTGCAGGATCTCTTTAAATTTGTTATGCCTGATCTTACAGATGGTCTTGATCTACTTTTTGATGCTCTTGGTTTTACCGTTGCGTATCTAGCTGTGTGGGGATGGTATATACTCCGATCATGGAAGAAACGACGAAAAGTAAAAACTTCCGTCGTCTAACTTCTTCACTTGAAAAGTAACTGATTAAGATTGCGTTTTCTCCCCTGATGAGTTTACAAAACGTTGCAGAACCCACAAAACTCGACTATCATACTCAATGGTATATTGACACACTGAATGCTTGGGAAAGAAGAATTCAATTCATGAAACTTGGCCTTTACTGGTCTTATGCGACTCGCTCTCTTATTCGTGGTGGGCAGCGCACCGTACTAGCGATCTTTTGCGTCGCAGTTGGAGTAATGGCCATTGTTGCCTTACAACTTGTAGGCCTGAGTGTCAATCAGGCGCTCCTGGGAAATATTATTGAAGCTAATGGTGGCGATATCAGGTTAAACTCTGAACTTGCGCCATTGCGACAGCCCGACATGGCATTTTTCGACAAACTCAAGCAGCAGGGACGAATTACCGATTATGCAACATCCTATGATCCTGGCGGAAGCATTACACTTCCCTCAGGGGAGGAAGAAACATTTTCTTTCATCGCGGTTTCGCATAATTTTCCTCTGGTAGGTCAAGCGAACTTTGTTGCACCTTCTCGCGATTTGCAAATACAGAATGTGGTTACAGGCAATAATATTGCTATGAGTTCGACGGTCTTCGATGGGCTTAAAGCGCATATCGGTGGTGCTTACAAGATAAAGACTTTAGATGGCCGCTTTGTGCCTGTTATAGTAGCTGCTGAGTTTCAAGAGGATGGTGTATTTCGAGGACCGCAGGTTATTATTTCGCAGGCTGCTCTTGACTCTGTCCCCGGTCCAAAGGGTGTCCTGGAGCCAGCACAGTTCGGCACGGTATATATAACTGTGCCCGCAGCGAAGCTAAATTCTGTTCAAGCACAGTTAAGCCAGCAGTTTCCATCGGCACGAGTGATTACAGCCACTGATCTGCTCAAACAACGGCAATCGCAAGTCGATCAGATACGTCTCTTTTTGCGCATTGTTGGTTTGCTGGCTTTGTTCATCGGCGGCATTGGCATCATCAACACTATGCAGGTTTTGCTGCATCGACGACAAATCGAAATCGCTATGCTGAAAACTACAGGCTATCAACAGGGGGATCTCTATGCTCTTTTCGGACTGGAAGCTGCATTATTGGGAATTATAGGGGGAATTGTTGGAACGTTGGTAGGCCTGGGCACGAGCTTCCTCATTCGAAGCGTTGTTGAGAATGCCTTTTTCATTCACTTACCGATTATTGTAGATACATTTACACTTGTAACTGGTTTGCTCATCGGGCTTGCCACAGCCTTGATCTTTGGTCTACTTCCCATTGTGCAGGCCAGCCAGATTCGCCCATTATCAGTGCTGCGCGAGATTATTGAACACAAAAAAATTACGTCACGCCTTATCACTCTTGGCTTACTCGTATTGTTGTCTGTGCTTTTTGTGTTGTTAGCTTCAACTATTCTTGGCGATGTGGTAACGGCCGCGATAGCTGTTTATGGGGGAGCTGGAGTCATTTTTGCGCTCGCCCTTGGATTTAGCTTACTCGTGCTTGCTATTTCTAAGCTACCAATATATGAAAAACCAAGACCACGAATGTTGTTGTGGATACTTATGGCAATTGGTTTTATTCTCCTGTCGGTACTCATACTGGTAGCTCTTCTTCTCCTTGGTGTAGCAGCTAATACCCTGGCCACTAAATCCGGCCATGATGTCATTGGTACATACGTATTGGTTGTATTAGGATGCATAGGAATTGTACTCGTCGGTGGATCGTTGGTATATTTCCTGGCGGTTATTGTCAACAGCGTTGTAATGTTTACACCGCGCTCCTGGAAAACATCGGTCATGTTAGCGTATCGCAATCTAGGAAGACAGCGTTTGCGTACCACGACCACCTTGACTGCTCTGTTCGTCGGTGTTTTTGCTATAGGTTTGATACTGATCCTGGGTCAAGGGATCAAGGATACCATCAATACTACCCTGGGTACTCTCTTTACGCATAATGTTTATGTAGTTGTGCCTCCAAATCAGAAAAAGGCAGTTCAGAAGCAACTGGCTCAAACGAACGGCATCGATTCTGGGAAAACGTTAGTCAATACGGTCGTACCCCAGGTGTACCCGATTCTTATTGCAGGGCGCGATCTGAATACTGTCCTGAGAAGTGTTAGTAAAACGGATAAAATCAATGCAAGGGACATAGTTGGTGATCTCACAGATTTGCAAGGTTTCGATCTGGGTGGAGGGAGGAACAATCTGCCAACGATCATTCTTAGAACAGGACGTAATTTACAGGCTGCGGATGCAGGAACAAACGCTGTCATTTTAAGTTCAGAACTCGAACAAAACCCGGTGAACCTTCGTCCTGGAGATACTATAGTAGTGCAGAGTGCAGATGGCACTGTGACAAGGGTCCTCAAAGTAGTTGGTTTCTATGACAGCACGTCTCCACAGGGTAACCCGAACTTTGCTTCTATACTGGCTGATTCTTCTCTGGCAAATAAGCTTGGAGGATCCCAAACGCTGGAAGTTTTTTCGCTCAAAGTTGATCCCAATCAGGTGCCTGCACTGAAAAAACATGTAGATACAGCTGTACCATCAGCTTTTATTCTAAGTGTTGTGGATATCGATACGTTAGTAAACCAGGTTCTCAACAACCTGATCGTTATGCTTACCACCCTTGCTTCGCTGGCAATGGTAGCAGGTCTTATCATTATTGCCAATGCGGTTGCGCTAGCAATGCTAGAACGGCGCCGTGAAATTGGCATTTTGAAATCTGTTGGACATACCAGCAGATCGATCCTTTCTACAGTGCTGATTGAAAATGGGCTGGTTGGTCTACTTGGTTCGCTGGTTGCTATGCTTCTGGTAGTTGGAGCAATCACTGCTTTGAGTAAGTTTGTCTTTCATGTCGAGCTAGGTATCGGAACACCTCTTGTGGCTCTTATTATCGGAGCTACCTCGTTGGTTACTATGTTAGTGGCGTTAGTAGTTGCATGGGGGGCCGTACGGGTACGTCCACTGGATGTACTAAGATATGAATGATTTGCTCTTAATTACTCCCACTTTCTACCTTCATTCACCTGCTCTTTCTCTCGAAAGGCTTGTTCCAGGTCAACCTGAAAATAATTTGCTAAATCAAGCAGATAGCTAAGCACATCAGCGAATTCTTCTTCAAGCTCAATATTCTTCGGTTTTGCTTTTTCATCGTACAATCCGGCCGTTTTGCGTATCGCTTTGGCCAATTCACCGATTTCCTCGGTAAACAGTAAGAATTTCTCGGCATACGTATCCTTCACCCAGCCTCGTTCCTTGCACACTTCATCCAGGTATTTTTGGAGGTCATTGAGTGTTGGATGTTCTGGTAAGTAAGCCATAAATCTATTCCACATACTTTCTCAGGCATTATCAGGGGGTACTAGCAAAAAAGTAAGTAAAAAGCTGGCGATACCAGCAACGAATGTTGTTCCTAACCAGAGATGTATCGTCCAATTGACACCTGTGGTCAATTTTAACATCAGGAAATAAAGTAGATACAATGCAACAGGCATAATGAATGCAAACAGACGTAAATCTGCAGAACGGCTAATAGACGGTTTCAGCCATACATAGAGAGTATCAGCAAATAAGCCTGCCAGTACTGCCACAATGATCAACACATACGTATCTTGCATGAAGCTCAGCAAGGTGATATTCAGAGTTAGCAGGAGGGTAAAAGAACCGAAAGGTAATTTCCATCTTCGTATAGTCAGTAAAACAAGACCCATGAGTAAGATTGTTTGCAGCAAAATACTGACGACTGCTAAGGCTTGAATTGTGAATGGGTCCTGTTGAGAAAAAGAAGGCCATAAGTTGACGAAAGGATGGGCAATCTGTGCGATGAGCGTAATAATGGATAACATATACGTTAACGACAGAAGCATCGGAAGGGATTGAAGCAAGCTCTGTTTCAAACTGCCGTTTGAACGATACCAGGCAGCGCGATATGGACCACTTACGATGAGTACCAAAGAAGAGGTCAATAATAGGTGAGTGGGGCTAAGTGCGCCATCGATACTTAACTCGATGCCGAACAGCGTGTGCCAGATCACATCACCTACACCACCTATAGCAAAGAAAATAACCCCAACGAGAGAAAGACCATAACCAGGAGGAAGTGCATTATCCCAGGAATAACCTCGTCGCCGATTTCTGATATACGCTCCAACAAGAAAAATAATCGTTGCAAGCAGACCTGCGTAGAGAACCCCATGCCATGGTGTAAAGAAAGTTTCCAAAGAAGGAACATGATTGTGCGCCCAGGCATCACTATAGCCTCCTAGCACAAGCCATGTACTAAGAGCGATGACTAACCAGTCGAAACGTACGCTGTCTGCTACTTGTGACTCCATCGCCACTTTCTCTTCGCTGATGTTGCCGGTGTCCATTTCGACGGTCATTGCAGTCTCCTTGCTATTCACATATCGTTGCTTAACATAATAACATTACCTTTTAGCATTCCACAGAGTAGTGCGCGCATCAGCGCTTGAAGTATGACCAGCTTCGATCATTGTGCGTCGCAAAAAGTAGCCCCCAACCAGCACTAATATGGAAATCACCATTCCCCTGCGACTCCTGTCTTTGCTTGAGCGACCAGCCAATAATGAAAGGGTTTGGAGAATCCAGGGAAGTGTTAGCCCTGTACCGGCAACGAAACTCCAAAATGTACGGCCATGCTCAGCTGGCCCAGTTCCAACTAATGGTCGTGCTGCACGACCTGCACCGCGTAGAAATGCAAATAGACCCACCATCTCTATCAGCAATGCCACCCATTCCAGGCGTTCCAATTTGTGAAGAACCCGGGTTGGTGTGCGAGTTAGATGTAATACGAATGAAATCAATGCTGAGCTAGTAGAAATCGCGGAAGCTATGAAGATTGCACCGAGAACCTTACTGCGTGACCATAGCGGAATGCTTGTTGCAGTGAGCAATACTCCCGTGTAACCTCCCAGGAAAACGCCAAGAGCCGAGCCTGGTATCGCGAGTAATCTTTGTGGTAGCGCAGCCAGCAATCGTGATCCCCACCAACGCCCTAATATGCCATCTTGAGCTGCCTGAATTACTGCGGTGATACCGCTAAAAAATGAGAAGCTTACCAACCCCCATGTACCCATCGACATAGGTGATTTGACCTTGAAGATGCGCAACATGTGTAAAAAGCGGTCGGGCCTTCCAAGATCCTTGATGAGCAGAAACGGACATGGTAACAAAGAGAGGAGTGAGAGATAATATCCAGCGCGAGCCACGGCTCTATCTTCACGCGAACCAAAAAGTGCAGCGATGCTGGCAATGACGTAGCAACCTGCTGCTAATCCACCAAAGAAAAAATACCAGATAATTTCCCAGCGCCACACAGGAGCTTTCAGCACTGGGTAATCATAATAGGATGGTTCTTGTAGTTCATGTTCCAAATCGGGCGTATAGCCTGTAGTAATTGTGGCAAGTTGTTCTGCAATTGTAGCTGGTAGCTTATCATTCGTGAATACACGTGGCAGGTGTCTTTCCTCCATTGCTGCCTCCTTCTCGCATTATTTTTTGAAAATAAATATCCCGAATAAGCCCATTACTGCTGCTACCACAATCGTCCAGAAAGATGCGGGTATCACGTTATTCGATGGACGTTGGGGATTCTGAGGTAAATTATAGACCTCGGGCTGATCCAGAAGCAGAAAAAAAGAGTTCAGGCCACCATCAAGGATGTTATCATCTACACCATAGAGCTGAGCTTCTTGAACGCCTCGCTCATATAAAAAGCCAAGACGCTCGCGAGCATGTGCCTTGAGTTGCTCAACTTCTCCAAATTGAATCGAATCGGTAGGGCATACTTTAGCGCACGCGGGCTCGAACCCTTCTTTCAATCGATCATAACAAAGCGTGCATTTGTGGGCTTTACGATCTCCGTATTGATCACGTGCAATGACACCGAATGGACATGCAACGACACAATAACCACACCCATTACAAATATCTTGTTGTACGTAAACTGTGTCAAACTCGGTGCGGATGATCGATCCCGTAGGACATGCTTCCAGGCATGGCGCATTCGCACAATGTTTACAAACGTCGCTTTGCATCAGCCAGCGATCGCTATTGAAAAAGGGCATGGCTGTACTTTGTGAGCCAGGCACTAAGACCGTATCGGTTTGTAGTAATGGGATCGCAGGTCGTTCAATATGTTCTATGAATTGTACATGTCGCCAGGTCGTGGCGCTCAACTGTCCCGTATTATCATAGCTAGAACCAGTCCATAGTGGTTCATTGGCAGGCAACTGATTCCATTGTTTGCAGGCAATTTCACACGCTTTACAACCAATACAGACGCTCGTATCTGTAAAGAAACCCATCGCTGTTTGCGGCGTCATCGGAGGCTCTTTGCTTCCCAGGAGCAAAGATACTATTGACTGTAGAGATACTCTTCGTGTATCGGTACGCTTAATTGCGTCTATTGCCATAGATTCCTCCAGCAAATTTCTAATTTGTCATTCTGAGCGATGCGAAAAATCTCAATCGCCAGGCCGAGATGCCTCGAGTGCAACGAAGCATGACAATGCTCGCCCTAATTGATTATATGCGTCCCGAGCGTATGTTACAGGTAAATGCCTTGGCCTCTTCTATACTTACGTTTGGCTCTAATACCATATGGGCCAGGTCATTGGTAATGCTGCCCGTGCTTTTTCCCTGGAAGCCCCAATGGAACGGTAGGCCAATCTGGTGTACTGTTTTTCCTGCAATGCGTAATGGACGCATGCGTCGTGTAACCATAGCCCGTGCTTCTATCTCCCCGCGTGGCGTGTTGATGATCACCCATTCTCCATGCTGGATATTGCGTTCAGTCGCCAGTTCGGGACTCAATTCAGCGAAAAGAGATGGCTGCAATGCGTTGAGCCAGGGCATCCAACGTGTCATCGGTCCGCTGACGTGATGTTCAGTCAAACGGTACGTTGTAATGACTATGGGGTAGTTTGGATCACCGACCGCAGCAAGTCGATTATCAGGGCGGCTGCGGTAATATTTAGCAGCAGGGTTGCTCTGCTGTTGATAGAGCGCATTATGAACAGGTGACTCCGCTGCTTCATAATGGGCAGGCAGTGGTCCATCTTTCAGCCCTTTGGGTACAAACAGCCATCCTTTCCCATCTGGTTTCATAATGAATGGGTCACTACCGGAATGCGCATCAATACCTACTGCGCCCGTCGGAGGAGTGTAGTCAGGTGGTTTGTTTACTGGAAAATCCGGGATATCAACCCCAGTCCATTTTTGCTGATCTTCATCCCACCATACGTATTTTTTGCGATCAGACCATGGACGACCCTGTGGGTCTGCCGAAGCGCGATTATAGAGAATACGTCGATTAGCGGGCCAGGAAAAGCCCCACTGCAAGAACGTATAGCCATCAGAGATACGTGATGCAGCCCGGTTATTGCCGGGTTCAGGATAGACACCGCTATAAATCCAGGAACCGCATGCTGTGCTTCCGTCGCTCTTAAGTGCGGCAAATCCAGGCACATGTGGAGCATCTCGGAGCAAGTTTACATGATATATGTCACTCTTTTTTTCTTCTTGATTCAATTGGCGTACATAATAGCCATTGATCTCTTTTAGAACGAGCAGAGTATCGGGCTCGTCATCAATATGCAAATCAGGCTCCGGTTCCTCACGAGTATAGTCCCAGGTCAATGCTTGCAGCGGGCGATCTTTTGGATCAGTACTACCTGCATAGAGATCTTTCAGACGTCTTCCAAGGTGATACACGAACCACAGATCTGAACGCGCATCTCCAGGTGGGTCTACTGCTTTGTCTCTCCATTGTAGGAGACGCTGTGTATTCGTGAAGCAGCCCTCTTTTTCGGTTGAGGCCGCAGCGGGCAAGAGAAATACCTCTGTCTTTATCTTGCTCGAATCAACATGTTCTGTTTCAGGACCAAATCCAGGTTGCTTATACCAGAAGGCGGCCAATTCAACCTCGTAGAGATCGCGCACGACCATCCAGTCCAATTGCTCCAGTGCTTTGCGTTGCATGCGTGAGTTCGTGCTGCCAGCAGCGGGATTCTGACCAAAGAGTAAATAGCCACGCACCTTGCCATCCAGCATTTCATAGCTGGTTGCCAGGTGCGAGTGATCCCCGATAATCTTTGGCAGCCAGCGGTAACTGCAATTGCCATCTTCCTCATTAGCAGCTTCTCCATACCAGGCTTGTAGTAAGCTTCTGATATAAGCAGGAATGTTCGACCACCAACCTAGCTTTTGCCCGGATGTGTTAATGTACTCATCCAGGGTTTGCTGTGATAACACATTCGATGGTGTATCTCTCTTCTCTCCCCATGTTGTTGCATCGGGACTTTGCTCGGAATGTGGCTGTGGTTCAATTATTGCGCTGGGCTGTGGCATGTATCCGGCCAGTAGATCATACAATGTCGGTACATCAGTCGAACCCTGAATTGAGGCGTGCCCGCGCAATGCCATAATACCTCCTCCAGGTCGACCGATGTTGCCGAGTAAGAGCTGAATAATTGCGGCTGCGCGTATGATTTGCACACCTTTGGATTGCTGTGTCCAGCCGACAGCGTAACAGAGGGCTGAAGTGCGTTCACGTCCAGAATTCTCAATCAATGTTTGCGTAACTTGTAACCATTGTTCGCGCGATACTCCACAGACTTCCTCAACCATTTCAGGCGTATAGCGAGCAAAATGACGGCGCATAATCTGGAAAACGCAGCGAGGATGTTGCAATGTTGGATCAGTCAAGGGGCGCCCTTCTGAGTCACGCTCGTAGTCCCAGGTGCTTTGATCGGAGTATGTTTCGGTTTTTGGATCAAACCCAGAAAACAGCCCATCGAGATCTTCAGTATCGCCAAAGTCTCCGCGGATCAACGTTGCAGCGTTAGTAAAATGTACAACGTAATCATGGAAGTAACTGCTTGTTTCAAGCAAATGACGAATAACAGCGCCGAGGAAAACTATATCGCTTCCGGCGCGGGTGGCAACATAGACATTCGCCAGAGCCGAAGTCCGCGAATAGTGAGGATCGACATGTATTACTTTGGCTCCACGCTCTTTAGCTTTGACTACATTGGCAAAAGCAATCGGGTGAGCTTCAGCCATGTTACTACCCATGATCAAAATAGCATCACTATTTACAAGATCCTGTGGAAAAGTGGTAGCGCCGCCACGTCCTAGCGTTGTACCCAGACCGGGTACAGTGGAGCTGTGTCATATACGGGCCTGATTCTCAATCGAGACGATGCCAAGTCCGCCATTGAAGAGCTTCTTCATTAAATAGTTCTCTTCAACATCCAGAGTCGCGCCGCCGAGAGAGGCTATACCAAGAGTATGATTCACCTCGCGCCCATCTGGTAAACGTTCAACAAATGTCTCGTCGCGAGTTTGTTTGATCCTTTGCGCAATCTGTTCCATAGCCCAATCGAGTGACTTCACTTCCCAGTGATCGCTATAAGGCGCCCTGTGAAGCACCTGAGTTAATCGGTTGGGATTAATGGTGTATTGGAAAGTGGCTGCACCCTTTGGGCATAAAGTCCCATGGTTAATGGGGCTGTCGGGGTTACCTTCAATGTCGATGACTCTACCATCTTTGACGTAGACATTCAAGCCACAACCAACTGCACAGTAGGGGCAGACACTATGCACAACTTTTGCATCGCGAATACGTGGAGCCATCTCGTGGCTCTCCAAGCTAAAAGGCTGTGTCTTTGAACCAACCTGCATAACCTGTGCCACGATAGGTGGTAGCATGTACTCAGATTCTGTTGATGAAAGATACTCTTGCATAAGATACTTACCTCGAAGTTGGGAAAATATCAGGCAATCTGTCAACTATTTCACGTAAATATTGTATCATCTTTCGCTTTATCAAAAGCAACTAACAAAGCTCTTCATAAGTCAATTTAACTCTCTCATATGTGCCTTTGGCACGCTCATGTGATAGTGTAGAGAGTTTTTGCGCTGGCAAGCGTGCAAAAAAACTCTCTACACTATGAAAGATCTGGCTCATTTGACAGCAAGCCTGAAGAAGAAACATATTTAAAAAATCCCTAGCAACTGAACAATAATCTTGATTACCTTTACAGTATGAGATATACTTCCAACATACCCTTTTTGACATATCATAGTACAGTTTGCTACGCTTTGAATGACCTTTGCCTGGGGGCACGGTCGCTACAGTCGTAAGGACTTCTGCCATAACGGTTGTCCGCTTATCTATTGAACAATTAGAAGGGTCTGATGTTACCTCATGGAAATGCCTCAACCAGATAACCAGGAACCAAAAGATCCAAATTCTCCCCCCAAATCTACCAGAGTGCGAGTGATATTTTTGCGTTATGGTGTTCTTGCTATTGTGGCGCTGATGGTCATCCTGTTCGCGGGAATAATTACTGCTCGTGCTATAAATAGCAATTTGAGCCACTTCGACATCCAGGAGAGGCCGATTAGCGATGTTCTAAATCTTGCGGATCAACATGTACTGAAGTCGGTAACCATTAATGGAGACGATATTTATGCGATAGATATCAAAGGCCAACATTATCACGCGGTCAAAGAAGATGGGCAGTCTGTCACTGAAATCTTCAGGCACGATGGTGTCGTCGTCAGCATTGATAACGGACAGCAGAACCAATGGATGCAGGGATTGTTAGACTTTTTGTTGTTAGGTATAGTTATAGGTGCTATCTACCTCTTCTTTCGCCGGGGTGGTATTGGTGCTCAAGCAGGGACTTTTGCTCGCTCAAAAGCCAAACGCTTTAATGAGTCGCATCCAACAGTGCTGTTCAGGGATGTTGCAGGTGTAGAGGAAGCGAAGATGGAACTTGAGGAAATCGTAGAGTTCCTCAAATACCCTGCACGCTTTGTCTCGATGGGTGCCCGAACCCCGAAGGGTGTACTACTGGTAGGTGCTCCTGGCACTGGCAAGACGCTCATCTCACGTGCAGTCGCAGGTGAAGCGAACGTAGCTTTCTTCAGCATTAGCGGATCAGAATTTGTTGAGATGTTTGTAGGTGTTGGAGCTGCACGAGCGCGAGACCTATTTAAAGAGGCAAAAGAGCATGCACCATGTATAATATTTATCGATGAGATTGATGCTGTCGGACGTCATCGTAACAGCTCTAGTACAGGCGGTAATGACGAACGTGAACAGACACTCAACCAGTTACTCGTTGAATTGGATGGTTTTGACAAAAATACTAATATTGTAGTCATCGCTGCTACCAACCGTCCTGATGTTCTTGATCCGGCACTGCTGCGCCCAGGCCGTTTTGATCGACAGGTAATGCTGGACAAACCTGATATTCGCGGGCGTCTCGCAATTCTTGAAGTACATGCAAAGGGCAAGCCGCTAGCAGACAATGTTGACTTGATGCAACTGGCTCGTCAGACTGTTGGTTTCTCTGGTGCTGATCTCTCCAATCTTTTGAACGAAGCTGCCTTACTTGCTGCTCGTCGCCATCAGGATGATATCCGCAAAACCGAACTGGAAGAGGCCATTTTACGAGTGATGGCAGGACCCGAGCGTAAAAGTCGTATGATTTCCGAAGCGGAAAAGAAAATTATTGCTTACCATGAAGTAGGTCATGCTATTGTTATGCGGTCTATACCCGGCGCTGATCCAGTTCACAAAGTAACTGCAATATCGCGAGGCATGGCTCTTGGCATTACAGTGCAGGCACCAGCCGAGGATCGCTATCTCATGCGCAAGTCAGAGTTACTGGCAAAAATGGCAGGAGCTATGGGTGGACGTGCTTCTGAGGAGATCATCTTTGGCGATATAACGACAGGAGCGAGCCAGGATATCGAATATGTGACAAATATAGCCCGTCGCATGGTATGTGAATTTGGTATGAGTCCTCTTGGCCTTATTTCGCTCAAAACTGATTCTGATACTACTTCCCCCGTCAGCTCTGAGATGGCTGCAAGGATTGACAGGGAGATTTCATTGCTTGTTGAACAAGCTTATGAAACTGCACTGAGCATTCTAAACGAGAAAAAAGATAAACTCATTGCTATATCAGAGCATCTCATTGAGGTCGAAACAATTGATGGTCCAGAACTTGATGCATTGTTGTTTTCCGCATGACACGAACATTTATTGCGCTTGAATTGAATGAAGCGTTACAGCGCTTTCTCGGTGAAATCATAAGTCAGGCATCTCAAGAGTTACCTGACATACGATGGGTGGATCCTCTTGGAATCCATCTTACGTTAGCCTTTCTTGGTGAATTGACCGATGAACAACTGGTAGAGGCTATTTCTGCTACTGGTGCAGCGGTACGCAAAGCTACTTCGTTTGAGTATCGTCTCAAAGAGTTAGGTATCTTCGGTTCATCACTGCAACCTCGTGTAATTTGGATGGGCGTTGAAGATTTGCCATCCGGAAAAGTACAGGGATCACCACTGCAACTGGTGCATCGTGTACTTTCTAAAGAGCTTGAATTACGGGGTTTTGAGGTAGAAAAGCGGCCTTTCTCTCCTCACCTTACACTCGCACGCATCAAGCAGCCATTGTCACCTGATGCTCAACAACGATTGCAACGTCTGCTACATAGTAGAGTAGCCGGTTTAGCTTCAGCCATCTATCCAGTGAACACGTTGTGTGTTATGAAAAGCGAACTCTCTCGATCGGGTGCAAAATATACTTGCTTGAAAGAATGCTCTTTCACGAAATCTGACTCCTTTTCGTAAGAGTAAGTAAAGCTTGCTTGTGAAAACCCCTATTCATGGGGTTACATTTAGCGGCAAACCTGTTAAAATAGAACTGCTTCGTCCCCAATAGCAAATATTGGCTCAGTCTGTATGATTAGCAACGCAACATAGTAAAGGATACTCACATTGGTACTTGTACCGCTACCCGTCTCAGTGGCTGTCTTAACACCTGCAACGTCGGCAAATTTAGGACCTGGGTTTGACACCCTAGGACTTGCGCTCCAACTCTATAACCGTTTTGATGTTGAAATAATAGAGGGTGATCCGTGGACACCACAAATTGAAGTTCAAGGTCAACTGGGAGACATTCTCTCAAAGGGACCAGATAACTTGTTTTTCCAGGCTTTCGCGTTGCTCTTTCAACGTAAGCAAGTAGACCTCCCGGCGGTAAAAATTCGTATGACCATAGCCATCGCGCCCGGTTGCGGGTTGGGTAGTAGTGCGACTGCTGTCGTAGGTGGCCTGGTTGCAGCAAATGAACTTTTGCGTATCAAAGGTCTGGGAGTGCCGAAAGAGGAGCTCCTGGCCCCTGCGGTAGAATCTGAAGCTGGCAACCATCCCGATAATGTTGCACCAGCTTTGCTAGGTGGACTGGTTGCTACTACAACGGTATATGGTGAGATTCGAGCTGTGAAAACGCGTTTCCCCGATGCATTGAAGGCGATCATTTTTACACCATCGTTTCCAATGGATACTGTAACTGGAAGGAAGTTGCTCCCCACAGAATATTCCAGAAATGATGTCACCTTCAATACTGGACGCGTTGCGCTTTTTTTAACTGCATTGCAGACGGGTCGCTATGAACTTATTGGTGAAGCTATGCAAGATCGCCTTCACCAGCCTTACCGCCAGGCGCTCTTTCCCGCTATGCCAGATATTATTCAAGCAGCCCTTGATGCAGGAGCATATGGAGCGAGCCTTTCAGGTGGTGGTTCATCACTAATTGCTCTTGCAAGTTCTAATTTTCAAGCGATACTACGCGCAATGCGTGAGACTGCACATTCAGCAGGTGTGGATGGTACTGGCATGATTTTACGCGCTGATCAGGTTGGCGCAAGAGTAATATCCACGAGTAGAAGTAAAAAGCGGAAGCAAAGCAATTATGACTTTCCTTCAAATGCTCTTCCTTAAAACCAACTCTTTCCGAACTAGAAAGGATTCCAATACCCACTATGGGGGAGACTTCTATAGAGCTACAGCCTGATCGATCAAACAGTAGCGTGCTGAAACAGCTGGCGTCGGTTATTGAACTGCGCTGTGTTGAATGTGGCTCTCTGTATCCAGGCATAAGCGATCAACCTCGTTATCGCTGCGATTGTGGCGGCGTCCTTGATGTAGATACAACAATTCAATATCCCTTGAATCAGGGATCTGCTTTGCAGAGGGGATTGGAGACTCACACAACTTCTGAAAGTGGTGTCCAAGACTTTGCTGGATCACAATGGCGACAGCTTTTTGAAGAACGTGCCGCGCAATCTATGGCATGGCCTGTCAATTTCAATGAAAAGATATCCAACACAAGCGGTGTATGGCGGTATCGCGAGTTGATCCTGCCCATTCCCGAACAATACATTGTGAGTCGCCCAGAAGGAAATACTGGTCTGTATCCCGTTGGGAGAGAAAATTGTGGCAATCATCGTGCAGGACACAGGCACATTGGTCAATATGCCGGGCTGGACTACTTCTTTCTAAAGCACGAGGGCGAAAATCCAACAGGAAGTTTTAAAGATCGTGGAATGACAGTTGGTGTAACTATGGCCAATCTCCTTGGAGCACGTGCTGTTGCTTGTGCCTCAACAGGGAATACTTCAGCTTCTTTAGCATCATATGCTGCACAGCTTGGGCTACCAGGTATCGTCTTCTTACCTGCATCGAATGTTGCCGCAGGGAAATTGGCGCAATCTCTGGCTTATGGGGCCATGACTGTTCATATCGAGGGTGATTTCGATGATGCGATGCGTTTAGTTGAACAGGTTTGCAACGAACTGGGTATATATTTGCTTAATTCGCTCAATCCATTTCGAATTGAAGGTCAAAAAGCTATTGGCTTTGAGTTGTTACAACAACTCAATTGGGAAGCCCCAGACTGGCTCGTATTGCCTGCAGGTAATCTGGGTAACACCTCGGCCATCGGTAAAGCGTTTCGACAGGCCCATACACTTGGATTAATTGCTCATGTGCCTCGAATTGCATCAATTCAAGCGTCAGGCGCTAATCCTTTCTTTCGAAGCTATAAGCGTGGTTTTAGTCATAGAGAGCATGTGCAGGCCCAGACTATCGCCAGTGCCATCAAGATCGGCGATCCCGTTAGTTATTCGCGAGCGCGCCAGGTCATCGAAGAGACGAATGGTGTTGTTGAGGAAGTGACCGACGAAGAAATTCTGGCAGCCAAAACAGTTATTGATCGCTCCGGCATTGGCTGCGAACCCGCTTCTGCCGCTACCTTAGCAGGTACCCGCAAGCTTGTGGAGTGGGGTATCATCAAACGCGAAGAGCGGGTTGTTGGGATTTTAACGGGCAATTTACTCAAGGATAGCCATACAGGTATACCCCAACCTGAGCAGGATGATGCAATCACAGCAAACCTCGAAGCTGTGAGAACATATTTGGTAAACAACCTTTCTTTTTAGGCGCAAATTGTGCTTTTTCACAGTATGAAATAGTTTAATCAAGGTAAACCCTGCTGGGAATGGAATGTCAAACACATATTTCGATACAACTCAAACTGCTCAAGCATTCAATCCAGATAGAAGTGCCTTCCTGAAAAAGATAGGTTCCTGGATAGGTGTATGGGAAATCGTGCCAATTCTTGCTATAGCTGCTTTCTTGCGTTTTTATCAACTTACTACTACTGAGTTTGATGCAGATCAGGCAATGGTCTTTCGGATGGCCAGGGATGCAATAAGTCATGGGCTAATACCCGCTACCAGCAACATTGCCTCCATTCGTATAGTGAATCCTCCTGCCGTGATTTACCTGCTTATGATTCCTGCTGCTATTAGTTCCAATCCAATAGGGGGAGCAATTTTTGTAGGGATTCTTAACATCATAGCTGTTCTACTTACCTATATATTTGTACGACGTTATTATGGAAGAGTAGCTTCCATCATCGCATCACTACTCTATGCAACAGCCTCGGGGCCTCTGCACTATAGCCGCTTCATCTGGCAACAAAACATGATCGCACCATTTGTGGTGCTTTTTATTTTTGCTCTTTACTGGGGCGTGGTTGATCGTCGAAAGGGCTGGCTTTTCCCTGCACTGATATTGTTAGGAATAATGATCCAGTTGCACGAGACTACTATTATTCTCTCTCTGCTATTACTTGTGGCACTAATGCTTTCTCCTGGTACAGTACGCGTACGAGACCTGGTTTTGGGTTTTATCTTTCTCTTGCTGCTCTTCTCTAGCTACATTCTGTGGGAATTCTCTATCAAATTCGCTGATCTGAGCCTTCTCTTGCAAATGTTAAAACTCCATTCTCATATTGATTTAACAGCACTCAACGATTATATGCTTTTTTTAAATCCTTATGGCAACCTTCCTACCAATGCCCATGCTCTCGAGTATAAACTTATTCCTCTGCTTGGGTGGTTAATTCCTATCATGGCTCTCTTAATAGTTTTGGGTTTTGCATCAATTATCATGGGGGTAATCTCTTCTCCGCATGTGTGGAAAAGTGCAGACATTGTAGTTGAAGAAAGTACAGGCACTCACCATGCTCTCAGGAGAACACTGCACACAGTGAGTGCCTTATTGACAGATTTTCGTGCAGCTCCCCAAAGATGCGGTTACTTTTTACTACTTTGCTGGCAAATAGTGCCTATTCTGATTCTTTCACGCCATGCTACGCCCGTCTTTCCATATTATCTACTCATGGTCTTGCCAGGGCCTTTTATCATCATCGGGATTTTACTCTCCACGTTAGCCTCTTGGTTTCACCATCGGGGAAGGGTGTGGAATATCGCATACTATGGGGTTTTTGTAGCTACATGCGTTGTAATCGCTGCACAACTCCTGGGTAGTGTAGCCGGGCTGATTGATGAAGCCAGTGGCACCAATCCGCATGGATACAGTTATAACACTCTGAGTTCCTTAGAAGAAGCACTCAAGGAAACAGATAGGCTAGCCATGCAGCATAATCTTAACCATGTGTATATTGCTACAGATCAGTATACTCAAACCTCTCTAGATTATCTTGCTGAACAGATGCACACACCTACAACGCTCTTTGATGCTTCACGTTGTCTTGTTTTACCGAATGCTATTACTGGTCCCGCTGCCATGCTTATCGGTCCTTACGATACATTATCGCTGGCTTTGCTGAACCACTTCGCTAAAGCGACGTTGGTTAGTAGACCAGAACGCCTTGGAGGAGTGCCATTCCAACTCTATATTGTTCAGCCAATCGCTGCTTCAAATTCGACTCCTTCTCATGAAGCTTATGTGCATCATCTACAACTACTTGACTCACAAGTTCAACAATTCAGATTTGATGACATGTCCTGGTACACTACACGTTGGAGTTATCTCCATTCGGCTGTACCAGCCTATCGCACTACGTATACGTATTCGATGAATGCGTTATTTAGCGGCAATACAACCATTTCTAGCCAATGTATCTCAACGTCTATACGAGCAGGAGACCAACTCATAGTGACTTTCCCGCTTTCCCAAAACGCCACTTCGCCATTATCGATGACGATAACCGCAAAGTCTTTTACTACCAAACCATTGGACATTTCGTATGGATCATTTCATCTAGAAAATATCAGAGATCAACAATACACAACCATTGTTCCTTCAAACTACGGAAGGTAAACCTGGCATTTCTCTTTCAACCTCATGAAAAAACCCCTGGCGTATGTAACACAAGACTGATACAATATAAGGTAACGATATGTTCATATAAGATGATGGCTAAGCATGCATTTGTTTCTTTAGAGGGAACTCAAAGGAGACTTGGTGAGATACTTGAAACCGAAACGCGAGTTACTACCGCGTTGGGAAATGCCTTCCGATCCAGTGAAGGCTGTATTCTGGTTTATGCACTGGCTTTTGAGGGTGTTGGTGCGCTTTTTTTATGTACTTATTCTGGCGGCTGTTATCTATGAAAGCATTATCAACGGCGTTGTCGGATTCTTCGGTACCTTGCTCGTCGGCCTTGCTGTTTGGGCTGGGCTTGCACTGCTTTTATTCTTGTTTAATGTGAGCACTGGTGTCACAAAAGTCTTTACTGAGGTACAGCGCATGCAACGCGGCTATCCTCCGCGTTATCCCCTTGATAGCTTCGAAGAACAAGATGTAAATGGACGGATTGTTGAGGGTACTGTAACCGACCTGGACGAAGAACGTAGAAAACGTCGCAAAGAGCAATAAACGTTCCGAAACTACTACAATCTATTCTTTGCTTCCCATGCATGTAAAATCTCATCTTCAGCTCCGGGTACATAGGAGTATAACAAACTCCCACTCCCCTCTATACAAAAGGTTCCTAGCTCCGCAGGTAAAATCATTGTCTGGCCTTTGACAAGTTTTTCACCACAATCAAACTCTTTCCCATAACGTACGAATACTTCAGCGCCTAACGATGTTAAGATAATGCAACTCTCACGGGTTTTCCTCTTCGTATAGTCATTGTTTATAGTATTGTTATGAAAAACCAGTTCGCAAGTAACGAAGTATTTGCATGCAGCAAGGCAGCGATTTGTGACGTTTGCTCCGTTTTGCAAAGGGAGAGCTTGCATTTTGATTCTAGGTGAGCGATTGTAATGTGCGACGTCGAGGGAACGTTCAATATGCAACTCGCGGGGTGTTCCTGCGCTGGTAAGGCGACCATAATCGTACAATCGATATGTCAGGTCTGAGTACTCCTGGAGTTCATAGAGCAAAACGCCTTTGCCAATTGCATGGACAGCACCAGCAGGCACAAAGATGATATCTCCTTTTGAAATATGCACCTCTTCAAGGAGATCCTCCAGTGTGAGATCCTGGATGGCTTGCCTGACTTCTTCTCGTGATGTGGCTGTCTTAAAACCATGTACGATAGATGCTTCGGGTGCAGCATCAAGAACATACCAAAATTCTGTCTTGCCCAATTTGCCATGTTCGTGCAATCGTGCATATCTGTCGTCCGGATGTACCTGGACAGAAAGATTGGAATTTGCATCGAGGAATTTCGCCAGCAAAGGAAAACGGTGTCCAAAGAGGTCAATCACTCGCGCTCCCAGTAACCTCGAATCCAACTCTTCAACTAGAGATCCCAAAGTTCTACCCCGATAGGGCTCATTTTGAGCTACATTAGTCACCTCAGTTTCCCATGACTCGCCTATAGCAATATTGCCAGGTGGAAGCTTTTTCCATCCATCACGCTCCAGGCGCCTTCCGCCCCAAATCGTCTCATGTAATGATGATTTCAATCTAATAGGATGTAAAGACTCCAAGGACCTCTCCTACCAAAATAATCTGAAATTGAGAATACAATAGCCCGATGTACCCCGTCGCAATGTATACTTCATTACTCAGTATGCAACACGACACATCGGGCCATTGAAAACATTATGTTTTAGGAATTACTACTCAATCAGGTTGCCAGTAATGCGCCTTCGACCTGCCGGCGCAGTTTGTCACGCATAACTATGCCTTTAATGCGATTGATTTCTTGCCCATTTTTGAAGAATATCAGCGTGGGAATGCCATCAACATTCCACTTGCTAGTTAACTCTTCATTTGTATCAACATCCAGTTTAGCGAATGTCACACGTCCTTGATATTCATCGCTGACTGCCGCAAACTCTGGATTAAATATCTGGCATGAGCTACTGCGGTCTGATGAAAAATCGACAATTACCATTTGTGGTGCATTAAGCACCTGCTCAGGAAAATTCTGACTTGTAACATCAATGTAGCTAGCTTTTTCTTCTTTGTGCTGTGCCATGCTATCCTCTTTACAGCGTTTTCATTTCGCTTGCAATTGTGTGTTAAAAGCGTATCATCGTTGGGTTGTGATGTCAAGGAAATTATTCTATCCTCACCTCACGTCAATATACATGCTGTGGAGTTCCGCGGGCGAAGTTCCGAACTTGTAGAGAGTACGCAAGTACCACATAAGGAGAACACTACGGATCAATCCGATTTTTTCGTGACGCCTTGCAGATGTGGTGACATATTGAGGTAGTAGCACCACTTTGCCGATTTTTCGTAGAAGTGTAATGATCTCGAGGTCCTCCATCAATGGCTGATCAGGAAAGCCACCTATAGTGTGAAAGCTGACAGAACGGACGAAATACGCCTGGTCACCAGTGAAGATTTTACGGATGCGCGAACGTAGATTCGTAGTGAACGATACCAGGCGGTAAGGCCATTGATCGCAGTTGAAACAGATTCGAAATGCTCCACCTACTACGTCTTGTGCTTTCAGTGCATGCTCAATAGCGCGAAAAGCGTCATCTGGAAGCAATGTGTCAGCATGGAGGAAAAGGAACACTTCACCAGTAGCAGCACAAGCTCCGCAATTCATTTGTGCGGCTCGACCACGCTGTGAAGAAATGACTCTTCCAAAACATTGAGCTATTTCAATGGTGCGGTCGGTACTTCCGCCATCGACGATGAGCAATTCGCAATCATGATGGGAAGTTTGGCTAACAAGAATATCGAGGTAATGCTCCAGTACAGCTTCCTCATTCAAAACTGGCATAATGATCGAAAAGAGCATTGTGTCCTCTGTCTATAAGGGTAAGATCTCAGGTTGTATTGCACGACGTGTGGGTACTGGAACAAAGGATTTTTCGCTTGCATGTGGCTGAGCCGGACGTATTTTCGCGTTAAGTGCGCAAAAAGACATAACTCCACGAGGGGATGCATTATGGAAGCAACAGCGTTCTATTCGACTCATATCTATGTCGCTCTCATCCATGAAGGGTTTTACAAAGAGTGTCAGTGTTTTACGGCTGGTCCAAAAAGATGGATCACTGCCGATATGCGGCCAGAGCGTTTTCATGAGCTTGATACTACCGCCGATATTTGTAACGATTTGAGGTAGTATAGCTGCACGTCCGCGCGTGAGCATGCGCAGGGTCATGTTAGGGTGCGGCCCCGCAACTTCCATAAACTCTTCCAATGTGAATTTAGGCGCGATTGGTTTGTAACCTTCTTTCGTATACTTGAGTAGGGTGAATGCATTGCACAAGGGTGATCCCTCGCCTACAGGAAAGAATAAATTTTCCGACACGCCGCTTTGCTCCTCGATAAGTTTGAGGATTTCGGGCATACGAAGTTTACGCGGTATTTTAGGCTTTTCAGTAGCCAGGTCTTCTTTGCTGTTGATATTGGCATCATCCATGTTCACATTGAAACGGCCAAAGGGTGTGGCAGCCTGGAAAGCAATGGCGCAGACAGTATCTGGATGCTGCCATGCAAAATGGATGATTTGCTGGATCTGGTCTGTATTGAGGCCGTCATAAAGCGAGACCGCCAATGTAGAGGGTAATTTGACACGCTCCAGTGCAGCGATGGCCTTTTCACGCACACTCCACAAATCTTCCC
Organism: uncultured Chloroflexia bacterium; assembly: GCA_963702765.1. Taxonomy (GTDB): domain Bacteria; phylum Chloroflexota; class Ktedonobacteria; order Ktedonobacterales; family Ktedonobacteraceae; genus DATMNR01. The sequence goes on along the minus strand of CAVPEB010000019.1, from coordinate 138,764 downwards.
CCCTCAACGTGATGATGTCTTCAGGTCTTGTGCTATCGAATTGTAGATAAACCGAAGTGAATCCCCACTTGACAAGTTTCTCAGCAAAATCTGGTTCTCGCGCCAGGCGGATGCCATTGCTGACCATTTCCAACTGGGCGAACCCTTTGCGTTTAACCATAGCGGCAATTACGTCCAGGTCTTTACGGACGGATGGCTCTCCGCCTGATATCTGAAGGGAAATGCCTTTTCCTTCTATGTCGATTAATTGGTCGAGGCGGGTCTCAATCTCTTCGAGAGTGTAGTCACGCTCGGATGGACTTGAATAGGCATAGCACATTGGGCAAGTGAGGTTACAGCGTTCAGTAACTTCCAGAATGACCAGCCCTGCTGGTTTGCGCAGTGGAAATGGAGAAAGCCCCTTAGAGAGATCGGTGTCACCACCATCTCCGTAGCGCTTGAGCATGAGTTTCTCTACGTCAAAGGATTTGCGATAGAAAGCAGCATGATTTCCTAGATCTGTGTTGATATCTCCATGAGTGGGGCAGTTCCGTGTGAAGAAGACATGATCATTTTCACCTATTTGATAGGCTGCTGGGATAATCTCACCACATGTCGAACAAATGCTACGAGTCTGTTTGAGTACTTCAGCCAAGATTCATCTCCTTCATTGGTGTTCTAACAGGTTACATATGATCGATTTTCTATTCTAAACATCAATATTCGCGGTTTTCGGCTAGCTTATTTACGCAGGGGTATAGCTTTGCGCATTGATTCGAGGAGCAGTTCACTTGCAATACGTGAGTAGATAGCATCCCTTACTCTTCTATACGCTGTCAATTGCTCTTGCATAGTTTCACTAAGAGGTGGAAGGTCTTCGATAGGCCAATAGTGATGCCGAACGGCACCTGGAATAATCGGTCAAGTGTCTGCCATACCGCTGCATAAGATGACTCCTTTATCCCATGATAGCCCAAAATATGGCTGAGTAGTCTGTGGTGTTTCTTGGAGAGGAATGCCAATTTCCGCGAGGGCATGCTGAGCAAGAGTACGCTCTTGTTTGCCATGAACTGGACTACTCCATACATCCCACTGCTCATATCCTCCTTTTGCTATCAAAATACTTTCAGCCATGTGAGAACGAATTGAGTGTTGAGCGCACAGGAACAAGATTCGTTTCTTCATTTCCCGCAGCCTTTCTTATAGTGTAGTGAGCATTTACATCCTGCCAATCGCTGATTTTCCAGATTCGATTCGAAACGAGTCTCCTATTTTCTGAAACTCTGTAGTATACGTACAACCTTTCGATTGCTTTTCGCTTGTGAGCCTTGTAAATAGGCCTCAAATGCTGTCTGTTGTATACCTGTACTCATCGTCGGATAAACGTGAATGATATCGAGGATATCGTTGATTGTAAGGTGGTGTTGCATGGCAAGAGCTAATTCACCTAACAACTCCCCGGCGTGAGCGCAAACTAAATGTGCTCCAACAATTTCTTCCTTTTTTCCTGCCAAAACTAACTTGATAAAGCCTGTTATGTCGTTTTCAGTCTGTGCGCGATCAATATCAGCAACAGGAAATGTTACTACTCGTGTTTCCTTGTGCTGTTTCGCAGCTTCATCAGAGGTTAGACCGACTCTGGCAGCTTCCGGGTCGGTGAAAATGCACCATGGCACAACCCTATAATCCACCTTCTTCTTGCCAATTGGTACAAGAGCGTTGCGTACTGCAATGCCTGCTTGATATGCAGCTAGATGTGTGAAGAGATATCCGCCAATAACATCACCGATAGCGAAAATATTTGGTGCTGAGGTCTGGAGGTGTTCATTCACCTGAATAGCTTTGTTACTATACGTGATTTTCGCGGCTTCCAGGTTCAGTCCTTCGATGTTTGGTTGTCGTCCTATGCTTACTAAGATCTCGTCAGCTTCAATTTCCAGGTTCTTTTCACCCTGCTTTGCTGTCACAACTTTTTTATTCCCAGCGCGTTTTGCATTGATAAACAGAGCATTGGTAACAATATTGATACCCTCGGACCTCAATACATCGCTCAGGGTGGCTGAAACTTCAGGGTCTTCTTTCGGTAATATGCGATCGAGACCTTCGATAATAGTTACGCCAGTACCAAGACGTTTGAAAGCCTGCCCTAATTCCACTCCAATCGGACCCGCGCCTACAATGATTAGAGAGGCGGGTAAAGACATCAGATGAAATACATCTTCATTGGTCACATAACCAGTGTTTTCAAGGCCTTCTATTCTTGGGATGAGGGGTCTAGAACCTGTACTGATCAGCGTAGTGCGGCTTGTAAAAATCTCTCCGTCCAACATAAGTTCGGTGGCAGATTTGAAAGAAACCTCGCCGAATCTGACAGTGACGCCTTCAGTATAGACCTTTTCACCTTCTGCTACGTTTCCGATTACTGTTTGGATATAGTGATTGATTTTTGCCAGATCAACCTCAAGGTTTACAGGCATCAGTCCTAGATGCCCTGCATTTCTGGCCTGGTGAACGATACGGGCTGCGTGAATCAAGCTCTTGCTGGGTATGCAGCCCGTATACAGACAATCCCCTCCAAGGCGTTCTTTGTCGATGAGTAAAACCTGCGCGCCAAGTGAAGTAGCTAGACGCGCGGCTGTCAATCCACCTGATCCACCTCCGATGATGGTCAGATCGTAGCGTGTGCGGGTCATTTTTGTCTATCCTGCCGTAACATTGGATGCCGCTAACAGCTCTTCTGCATCCTCTATTACATATCGGTATCCTTGTTCAGTCAGGAACAATTGTCGATTGGCTGAGAACTCCTGATCACGTGTATCGCGGGTTACGATCGAGTAGAAATATGCAATTCCGCCGTCTGGCTTCGGACGTAATATGCGCCCTAATCGCTGGGCTTCCTCTTGTCTTGAACCGAAGGTGCCAGAAACTTGAATGGCAACATTTGCATCCGGAAGGTCGATTGCAAAATTTGCGACCTTGCTTACAACCATACGTTTGATTTCACCACGACGAAATTGCTCATATAACTTTTCTCGTTGTTTATTCGATGTTTTGCCCATTAAAAGAGGCGCGTCAAGTTCTTCTGCAAGCACCTTGAGCTGGTCGATATACTGACCAATAATTAAGACTTGATCATCACAATGGCGCTCGGCTAGGAAGCGCACAACGTTGAACTTTTCAGGGCTTTCAGCTGCAATCCTATATTTCTCTCGTTCATCCGCAACGGCATAGTTCAACTGTTCGTCCTCGGTCATTCCTGTGCGAATTTCATGGCATTCGGCAGTGGCAATCCATCCCTGCCGCTCCAACTCACGCCAGGGCACATCATATTTTTTAGGGCCAATTAGACTGAATACATCGGCTTCACGGCCATCTTCACGAACCAAAGTTGCTGTTAGACCGAGACGTCGGCGTGCTTGAATCTCAGCAGTAATACGGAAAACAGGAGCTGGCAATAAATGAACTTCGTCATATATGATTAAGCCCCAATCGTAACTGGTGAACAGTGAGAAATGGGGAAAATCATCTTCACTAGCCTCATCGATCCCTTTACGAGCCTCTTCTTTTGTATGGGGCCGGCGGTATGTTAGTATTTGATAGGTGCTTACTGTAATCGGGCATATTTCTTTGCGATCTCCAGTATATTCACCTATCATCTCCGGAGGCACATCTGTCTTATCGATAATTTCTTGTATCCATTGTCTTACAGCTATGGTATTAGGCGAAAGGATCAAGGTTGCTCGCTGGATATCTGCCATTGTAGCTAATCCAACAATTGTTTTCCCGGCTCCGCAGGGTAATACGATAACTCCACTACCTCCACTCGGAGCGCCACCTGCATAGAATGCAGCCGAAGCTCCAAACTGATATGCCCGAGGTTCAAAAGTTTTTCCTTCTGTTGTGACGGGCCTCAACTTTATCGGCAATGGCGAGCCATCGGTGTAACCGGCTAAATCTTCAGCAGGAAATCCGATATGGATCAGTGCTTGCTTAATATGCCCCCTGCGTGCCGCATTTACTTGTAGCGTATGCGCATCTAACTGGCGCAGCAAAAATGGTTGCGTGCGTTTGTGGTGCGTGATCTCAGCAATGAGCGCTGCGTCGCTTGAAGCAAGGAGGAGCGCATCTCCATCACGAAACAGTTTTATTCGTCCATAGCGGCCAATATATTCTCGAATTTCGAAGATGATATTTGCTGGGATATCGTATTTGCTATAACTCGTCAGCAATTCAATGATGGTTTGTGCAGTCATACCGCCTGCGGCCGCATTCCAAAGTGAAAGTGGAGAAAGGCGATAGGTATGGATATGCTCTGGCGATTTTTCTAATTCTGCAAACTGAGCGACAGCGTCTCTTGCTTCTGCATGTAATGGATGATCAACTTCAAGTAAAATTGTGCGATCACTCTGGACAATTAATGGATTACTTGGATTCATATTTCCCTATTATACTCCTGGCATATCCGCCCAATTTTTGACATATTTCAAAATAGAGGCCACAGTAGCATCCTCATAACCACGCATAAGGTAACGAGCGCCAACTATTACCTTAATACCTTTGGGGCCTTTGAGTTGTTCAACAAAAGGTTCAAGCTTGTGTAACGGGCAAATTTCGTCGAATTCACCCGTGATAAAGAGTTTTGGTCGTTCGAAGGGTTTTGGAAATCCACTTTCAGCGCGGAAAAGCGGCAGGCTAATACTTACAAGTGTACGTATTCTTGTATCGAAAGGAGCATAAAGAAAAGCGATATAAGCGCCAAAACCGTGGCCAATCACACAAATTTTGGCTGGATTACCTCCAGGCTGGGATAGCGCAAAGTCGATCGCGCCTGCCAGGTCCAGGGGTTCGAGACGTCCATCAGTTTGTTGCCCCTCGCTTTTCCCAACTCCCCGAAAATTAAAACGCAATGCAAAATAACCTGCTTCGGCCAACCTGGAAGCTAGAGCGCAATTCAGTGTATCGTTCATATCACTACTCGCTGGTTGAGGATGACAGAGAACGATAATTGGAGCAAGCTCAACATTTTTAGGAATGTGAAGTACCCCTTCTAAAAGAATAGAAGGTTGTCCACGGCTACTAAAACTAATGGATCTTTCATCTGTCGCTGATTCTGAGGTCATATTCCCCTTCATTCTATATGAGCGGGCACTGCATCGCACACCTATCTTATCGTAGACACTGCATCGAGTCAACTCAATATGTGTTATTGATACTCTTTTCGACATTTCAACAGTTATGTCTTCAAATGTAATACGTTTTAGTATATAGAGCCACAAAGTTGTAAAATCTTGTTATAATATCTGTATACCCTTTGCATATGCGTCAGTAGATGTTATACTGATTAGTAATGAATTACAATATGGGTTTTTAATTCATGTTGGCTAATTAGTGCAACTCGGTTAAAAACGGAAAATCTATTTTCGCTGGCTCATCTTGGTTTCTATGTTGCTACGAGGGGTTCTCTAGCTTGATTTTACTGTAAATGTGGGTGTGGGCAATGTGACAGGTGTCTTTCCTTATTTTACGGAAAACCTCTTGGAGCAACTTCTGCTTTTGCGATATCCTTTCGGGGGATGGAGGTCGCTAAGCTTCTAACTGACAATTTCATCAAAAATCGGGAAACTCCACCAGCCAGGAACGTTTAATTGTGTGTAGGGTTTGGTATTGCTTCAACCTTGATGCATTCCAAAACATACCATGATTATCACTATTTTCAGAGGATAACTCTGATGTGATCGTACAGATGACGTTGTCCAATCTGTAGGTTAGTGTAGTATCCATGATTTACAAGGTGGTATGGATGAGGTTACAAGTAGAGGAGTTAGAGTTAGTTCTACATCAGTAGAGGCAGGAGCGTATATGGCAGATATTTTGGTTGTTGAGGACGAACAATTAATCGCCAGATTATTGCAGGAAACATTACAGTCTGAGGGTTATAATGTTGTAACTGTCCTCAACGGCGAAGATGCCGTTCAATTTGCTCTTTGCGAAACCCCACATCTCATACTCTTAGATTTGATGTTGCCCGGGATTGATGGCTATGAGGTAGTTCGACGCCTACATACATATCCCAAAACTATACACATCCCCATTGTTGTACTCAGTGCTCTTGGAGAGCCAAAGGACAAAGTGAGCGCCTTAGAAAAAGGCGCAGATGACTACATCACCAAACCTTTTCATACTGATGAGCTAATAGCTCGCGTTCATGCTCAGCTTCGTCGAGTGCAGCAGAACTTTCTCTCTCCTCTCATCGGCTTACCAGGTGGCTTCCAGGTTGAACTGGCAATCAAACAAAAGCTGAACAGCAAAGATCCGTGGAGCTTACTCTACCTTGATCTCGACAATTTTAAGGCTTTCAATGATGCCTATGGTTTCCTTACTGGGAACGATATGATTCGGCTTGTGGGGCGAATATGCCAGCGAGTTGTGCAAAAATATGGTAATCCTGATGATTTTGTTGGGCATGTTGGAGGAGATGATTTTGTTGTAGTCACAACACCAGAATTGGCACATACTCTGTGCAACCATATTTGTGAATATTATAAAGAAGAAAGCACCCATCTTTATCGTGCGGATGATCTCGGAAGAGGATCAATAAGTGGTGTTGATCGTAAAGGGCGCTCATATCAATTTCCCCTGGTCTCGCTCTCGATAGGTGTGGTCAATAATCAAATCTGGCAACCTCATAGTATACAGGAAGTCAGCTATTTAGCTGCTGAAGCAAAGAATCATGCCAAGCAATCATCAGACAACGTGTACCATATGCCACCCCGGCGTGTTTTCGCTGGCCATGAAGGATCTCCCTTTGTTCCCTCACATTACGTAGCATCTTCTTCTCATCTTCCTCCGACCCTCGCGCAGATTACAGTGATCGAGCCAGAAAGCCCCACGCATTCATGGTGGGGATGAATGGCCCCTCCTCCTCTGGTGCAAGGAAGATAGATGATGGCAGCGCATGTCATGCAGGAAGGGGAGACCAGATCCAACGAAGATGTCCGTTTTCAAGCGGTCTTTTCCAGTCGGCAATAGCAGAGGTCAGAAGAGATGCTTGCTTCAAAGGAGGGTTGACAGACCATTTTCGCTGTGCTATCATCCGAACAGATGTTCTGATGCCACGAGGAGACGCGCGATGACACGCAAGAAGAGCCTATGCTGGGTGCTTGAACTGCCGCTGGCGGTGCGGCCTGATCAGGCCAAGCGCCTGCAAGCTCACCTGGAAGCCGCTCGTTGCCTCTATAATGCGCTGCTTGGCGAAGCGAAGAAGCGGCTCAATCGCATGCGCTCTGACCCTGCATGGCAAGGGGCACGCTCCATCCCACCCACACGGAAGCAGGAACGCAACGCCGCCTTCTCGCACTTGCGCAGGCAGTACGGCTTTGCGGAATACGCCATGCACGACTACGCCAAGAGAGCTCGCGGGAGCTGGATTGCTGATCACGTGGACTCGACCATGGCGCAAACCCTGGCAAGCCGGGCATATCACGCTGTCAATCGCGTGTGCCTGGGGAAGGCCAAACAGGTACGCTTTCGCAGCAAAGGTCGAGGCATGGGGAGCGTGGAGGGCAAGCGCAACGATACCGGCATGCGTTTCGTGTTACAACGGGCAGAGGTAGGCAACCGAGGGTCTCTCCTGTGGGGTGAGGATCACATCCCCGCCTTGATTGATTGGAACGATCCACTGGTCGCCTATGGACTGGGCCAGCGCGTGAAGTATGCGCGATTGGTACGCCGCCAGGCGTCATCCCCCCGGGCACAAGGGGCAGACGGCGAGGGCCAACGGTATTTCGTGCAGTTGATCGTCGAGGGCACGCCCAACCAGAAACCGAAGAACCAGCCCGGCAAGGACACGCTTGGACTCGATATTGGTCCCTCGACGCTCGCTGTGGTGTCGCGTGCAGGGGAGGCACACCTGACCGAGTTCTGTGAGGAACTGCGCCCAGATATCGGCAGGAAACGCAGATTGCAACGCAAGATGGATCGGCAGCGCCGCGCCAACAACCCACACAACTTCGATGAGCGGGGCCGCGTCAAGCAGCACGGCAAAGGCCGCCTCCACTGGTACGACAGTCGCCGCTATCAAGCGACACGTCGCTGCTATGCCACCCAGGAACGCAAGCTGGCGGCGCATCGCAAGAGCCTGCACTGCCAACTGGTCAATGACCTGGTGCGGCTGGGCAATCACATGCAGATCGAGAAAACTTCCTTCAAAGGCTGGCAGAAAAAGTACGGCAGCAGTGTCGGACTTCGTGCCCCAGGGTTGTTTGTAGCCCATTTGAGACGCATAGTTGCAAAAACTGGCGGCACCCTGACCGAAGTTCCGACCTATCACACCAAACTGTCGCAGTACTGTCACAACTGCCAGCGTTACGTGAAAAAGCCCTTGTCTGAGCGTTGGCATACGTGCCCGTGCGGGATTGGGCCAGTGCAGCGTGACCTGTACTCTGCCTGCCTGCTGGCCTATCTGAACCCACAAGACACCATTCCCTCTATCACCCATGACGAGTGGGCAGGTGTGGAATCGCGCCTGAAGGCCGTGGTAGAGGCCTTGCAACAACGTGCGAAAGAGGGGCTATCCTTGCCCCGAAGCTTCGGCATCCCCGGAGCCAGAGCGCGTCGGCCGAAAAGTCTGCAGCCGAACCGACAAGAGCTAGCCTCCCTCTCTTGCAGAGGCAGGCTAGAAGCGTTGGGGTTGGCACAAGAACCCCCACTTCTTGAGAGCGGGGAGATTTAGTCAAGGTCATGCTCATCACTGTCCTCTTTTTGGGAGTTTTGAGGATAATATTCTGGAAGAGCACGCACAGAAGATATAAGTTCAGGGCTTTGCAATCATAGAAAGCGGTGAATGATACGAACCAGGATGAGAAGGATGTGGAAAGTATTTTGAGTACAGAAGTGGATGAGGCGCAACGTCAGGCTATAAGAGAGAATGCGAAGCGCGTTCTTCAGGAAAGTGGCCTTGCTGAAATGCTCAAAACACTCAACAAGAATGCTCTTAAAGGCAGGGGTAATTTTTACGAGTATGATTCTATGCTTCTGTTCAAATGGGGCACGAGTTCTACACGCCGTCATATGTGGATTGAAGTGAACGGAAATACTATTCGTTTCAGGCTCGCTCCTCATCGCAAATGTGCTATTTCAGCGCCAATTTGTGATGGCGAGTATCATACCTTTACGAGTGCTATGTGGGCAGATAAGAGTTTCTTGCTGAATGAGTTGAATGACTACTATGCAAGACCAATAGCTGAGACTTCCTCGGATTAACTTCAATCAACGCTCCTAATTGGTTTTATATCGGATCGAGGGCTAATACTCGTACGACACCAACGCTACTAAGAAAACCACTCATTGCTTTATAATGCTGATCGGCATAAAAATCTTTGCGTTGTGTTTCGTTTGGCCAGCTAAGCACATTCAAAAAGTTTGAACTGTAAGTATTGGCTGTAGTATCAGTAAACTTTATGTTATTTACTGTGGTTTGGTCATGCATGAAAGTACTATCCTCATTGCTTCCCCTGGCTAGAAATGCAAAGGCTAGCGCTGGTTGTTTCACCTGCCTGCGCAGTCCTTCCATCCAGTTTCGTTCTACTCGTTCAACCTGCTCTGGTCTGACGGTTACTATATGCGCGGCAGCAATCGCAGATTGAGCTGAAGGACGGCTATAGCCCCATACGTAACGCATCAACCATTGTTCGGGTTGTGCCGTAAGAAACTCTGTTGTTGACCCTCTTAAAAGGGTTTTGGGATTATATCTTTCCTGAGCTTTGAACCAAAAATCCTCATCTTCCCAGGTTGTGAGCATGAAGTAGTATAATTCAGGTTCCTTACTGCGATAAAAGCGTGCATTCACTAGCCCTGGCGCATTTTGGATAGTTTCAGAGATAAGACGCAGGCGAGTTGTACCATCATCCTCACTACCTGATGCTATGTGAGCCAATGTAGCAACAAGCAATTCCATACTAGACCTTTTTCTATGAATTTCTCGTCACGTAGCATGACATAGGCTTACATTTTTGTCAATCTATAAGCGATTGGAACATTGATCTGGACAATGCGCTAGATCACGAACTATACTTTAACAACAGCTCTTGCATGATTGGTCAGATTAACAAGTTCGATTGAAGGAGGAGGCATAGCAATGTTCGACCCTGATACGATGCACAGCACGGTAGAATGGAAACAGGCCAGACCAGAAGATGCAGCGATATGGGTTTCTGTTACTCGACGTAGCGCTGATCAGATGCCACTAGAAAGTGAAGATTTACAGATAATCCGCTATAAGGAAGAAACTCCTCAACAACAAGCGCAACGTTTTCTGCTCTGGCGCGACGATGAGCCAGTTGGACGATTGCGTTTTTATGCACAGGGGGATACAGCCGAAGTGGATGGACTTGTACTTTTGCCCGAAGCAGGTGGCAGTGTGGCAGCGCAAATAGTAACTGAGGCATTACTCAGAGCGGCGGCGCTTGATGTTCGTCATCTCAAAGCGACCTACCCGGCAGCATATATTGCCTCTTTTGCAGCAGCAGGTTTCCAGGAACTACGTCGTCGCACTGGTATGATAGCATCAACCAACATTTCGGTGCCACAGGTATCATTGCCGAACTCTTTGCATGTCAGACATATCAAGGAAGGTGATAGCGACCAGATAGGTACTTTACTCCAGCGTGCTTACACTGGCGGTCCAGATGATCTACATCCAGATCTTGCAACCTGGCGTGACGAGGTCCGTGCCATTCAGGATGGACAATTTGGTCCTTTCCTGGCTGATAACTGTTATGTAACTGAACACACTCTTGATCGCTTTCACCTCGCAGGAGCAATTCTGGTGCATCTTAGAACGGAATGAACCACGTATCAGACATATGATTGTGGCTCCTCTGTTCCGTCATGTAGGACTGGGTCAATTGTTAGCAGTCAAAGCCATGCAAACTCTTCAAGGGGCAGGCTACCCAACTGTCATCCTCTATGTTACACTCGGTATTCCGGCTGTAAACCTGTATCATAGGCTTGGATTCGTCGAGGCTGGTCCCACCTACATTGAAGCGGAACGTATGCTGACAAGATGAAGGTGATGGCGGGCGTCTTAGCTAGTTGGATAACCACCTTTCTCAAAAGATTACGAACCAATATATGTAATTGATGCATGGAGGAAATTAAGATTCGCGTGCAAATGAACGTAACGCAAATGTGATCTGCTCTTCAAGTGTCATGGGTTGCTCTTGTGGAATCTTGCTTAGTGCTGCCTGTGCTTCTGCCGAAGTAAATCCTAAACCCATTAATGCTTCAAGAACTTCGGATTGCAATCTACCCGAGGCTGAGATGGCTCCATTGCTTCCAAGTGTACTCAGCGATGGAAGTTTTCCTTTTAGTTCAAGAACTAGCCTGGCTGCAAGCTTTTTACCGACCCCTGGCGTCAATGCAAGGCGTTGCTGATCTTCATTAGCAATAGCTTGATAAAAAGTTTGTGCGTCCATCATAGAAAGCAAAGCCAGCGCTAATTTTGGACCAACTCCGCTAATACCAATCAGTTGCTCGAAGGCATCCCGATCCTCTTCACTCGAGAATCCGTAAAGAGCCATGCCATCTTCTCTCACGTAAAAATGCGTAAAAAGAGATACGTCGGAGCCGACTTCTCCCAAATGACTCGATGTCGTAGTTGGTGTGAAAACACGAATACCAAAGCCCCCGACGCGCACAATAATATAGCCTGCCCGGCGTGCATCTAGAATTCCCTGTATACTGGCAATCATCGTTATGTTCCTTTGCTGAATGGATCACGAAATATAGACATTACGTTGTCTATTGCAATATCACATGCTTATTAGTAGATGTTAATGCGTGTGAGAAACGAGGCTGTATTTAGATGACATATTGCCACTGCCGCGGCATCTGCTGCATCATCCGGGCGCGGAATTGATTTGAGATGTAGTAGAATACGTACCATCTCACCTACCTGCTCTTTATTGGCCCCACCATAACCTGTTACCGCCTGCTTGACTTGCTTGGGTGTATATTCAGAAACAGCAAGTCCTCCATTTGCCAATGCCAACATTGCCACTCCTCGTGCCTGTCCAACTGTCAAGGCTGTACGAGCATTCTTTGCGAAGAAGAGTTCTTCCATTGCAGATTTGTTTGGACGATACGTTGTAATAATCTCGTTTAAACGTTGATAGATGTGTTGTAAACGTTCTGGCATGGACATGGTGGATGGTGTCGTAATCACATCGCATGCAATCATATTCAACTCGCTACCCTGTGCTTCGACAACTGCATAACCAACAATGGCCGTTCCAGGGTCAATACCAAGTGCTACGCGAGATGAAGGAGAAGGAGATGATGGGCTTGTTAAACCGCCCATTTCTTAACCCTCGTATGAAGCTGCAAAGTCCTCCGGGAAGTCAGCATTTGTATACACGTTCTGTACATCGTCCAGGTCTTCAAACTTCTCCACCAGTCGCATAACCTGGTGTGCCACCTTTTCATCAGAAAGTTCAATTTTGGTTTTAGGCAGCAATGTACTCTCAGATTTCACTATTTTATACTGTTTTGATTCCAATGTCTGACGAATTTTTTCGAGATCTGAGGGATCTGTATAGATCGTGAGTACCTCTTCGTCAGGACCTATTGGATCAACATCATCGGCACCCAGATCTATCGCCTCTAGTGTGAGTTCGTCAGGATCATGGCCTTTCAACTCGACCTCAATAATTCCTTTTGCCTCGAAGAGCCAGTCGACGCAACCGTTTTCACCCATGTTCCCCCCGTTACGATTAAAGGCGTTACGCACTTCAGCAACGGTACGGTTTCTATTCTCGGTCAAAGCTTGCACCAGTAGAGCTGTGCCTCCCGGGCCATAGCCCTCGTAGGTGATCTCCTCAAGAGCGTTGCCTTCTGCTCCTCCCAACGCTCGCTTAATTGTGCGGTCGATATTATCCAACGGCATATTGGCATCTCTTGCTCTTTGCACTGCCATACGCAGCCGAAAGTTTGCATTAGGATCCCCGCTGCCTCCTTCGCGCACGGCAACTACAATTTCACGCCCGAGACGTGTAAATAACTGACCTCTTCGAGCGTCGTTAACTCCTTTGGATCGGCGTATTTGTGCCCATTTAGAATGACCTGACATTCTATCGCCCCCTAGTTATTTTTAGGTTAAACAATGACAAAAATATGTGTGTTTGTGTTTGAGTTTTGAGTAATCTCGTTGTTAGCATTGTAACATGAATGCCCTCGGAGCGTCGAGTGGTTATTCTAGCCTCTTGTAATCCCGTCGACTCTGATATATTCTTGTCACAATGTAGTCCTGCGAGATGCAGCCATTAGTTTTGCTCTAATAAGTGGTAAAGCAAAAACCTGTACAACTCGCTCCTAAAATAGAACGTATTACTTTATGAAAGTGTAAACTTTTGATGAAAGATGCTTCAGTTAAAAGCTCACCAAAACCTACAGCGCGCCAGGGGCTTGGCCGCACGGGCGAACGACTCGCTGCCGAAGCACTTATGAGCAACGGATACTCTATCCTGGAGCGAAATTTTCGATGTCGTTTAGGAGAGATTGACCGATGTTCGCTGAGGAAGAGCAAGACTTAGTCTTTGTGGAAGTCAAGGCTCGGCGTGGTGTTGCATCTGGCTTACCTGAAGATGCACTGACAATCCACAAACGTCGAAAGTTAATAGAGGTTGCGACATATTATCTTGACCTTCACGCGTGTTCTGATCGTTCATGGAGGATTGATGTAGTAGCGGTTCAGTTCAGTAGCAGTGGTAAACTTGAAGAGATACGAATGTATAAGCATGCCGTTACAGAAATAGATATATAGATACAAGAATGGGAGGAAGTACATGGCAGACTTCTTAGAATCCGCAAAAAGTATGGTGAACGCAGCAGTAAGCCGCACGAGTTGGGAAGCACAGAAACAAATGCGCGTTCGCAGTAAGCAAACCGAAATTGATAAGCTTTTAGCACAACGTCAGCAGTTACTCGACGAGCTTGGGCAAATCGCGATCAATCTTTACCAGCAAGGAAAGCTGACCGATCAGCAACTCTCTCGCTTATGCGCTAGCATTCAAGAGTTGGATCATGATGCACAGAACCGTGAGGCTCAGTTGCAGGAGATTAAGAGCGAAGTCTATCAGGCGAATCAATTTGCTCCGTCATCGACTCCAGATTATACTCCACCAGTTTCGACGCCTACTTCTTCAACTCCCCAACCTTCAACCGCAGGATCGAAAACTCTACTTTGTCCAGTATGTGGTGCTACAATACGCCCCAATGCTCTATATTGTCGAAGCTGCGGCACAAAATTGCGTTGATTGGCGTATAACAGTGTGTTACAATGATTGATGCCTCATAGCTATTGTTATTGAACATCAATAGCTTTTTACGTGGTATAGCTGTTGTAGAGATAGTGGATAGGAAAGCAGCTTGAAGGGTGTTCTATTGGCAAAGCGTTCTCAGAGAGAAAAGACTCTAACCCTCGACTGTATAAGTCACAGTTCGGCCCAAACACAGCGGCTAGGTATGCGTTTAGGAGATCTACTCCAGGGAGGAGAACTCATCCTACTCGATGGTCAATTGGGAACGGGAAAGACAACATTTACTCAAGGACTGGCACAGGGTTTGGGTATAACTGAGAATATTAATAGCCCTACATTTACCCTACTAAAGGAATATTTGGGTCAACCCCAACCTGGAATTCCAACGGGTGCTGTATCCTACAGAAGGCCTGCTCTCTACCACTTTGATTTGTATCGACTGGATAATCCCGGTGAAATAGTGGAGCTTGGTTTTGAAGACTATTTTTTCAGCGATGGGGTCTCTGTTATTGAATGGGCAGAGAAAGCTGGCTCGTTTTGGCCAGAAGAACATCTGAACATTCGCTTAAAAATCATGTCTGAAACAAAAAGAGGTTTGTTGTTTATCGCAACTGGCGAGCATTACTGCGAACTGCTGCGACAATTTCAGAAGAATGCTTATGTTACTACTGGCTCTTGATACATCGACTCGCCAGGCGAGTATTGCGCTCTGCGATGAGCAAACGCTTTATGGCGAATATACGTGGCGAATTGGGAACAACCACAGTGTAGAGTTGCTAGAACGCATTCAACGCCTGGTAGAAGTTGATTGCGGTAGTAGCTTGCAAGCAATTGATGGTGTAGCTGTTGCTACTGGTCCAGGTTCTTTCAATGGAGTAAGAGTTGCAGTAGCTACTGCGAAAGCATTTGCTTTTGCATTACAGAAGCCACTAGTCGGAGTCAGCACGCTAGAGATTATTGCTGCGCAACAGCATAACTGGCGCGGTCCGGTGTGTTCTATTCTGGAGGCTGGGCGATCTGAACTGTATGCGGCCTGCTATCTTTTTGATAAAATAGATAATAGTGATGGAAATACATACCACATAAGTCCGCTCAGTGAGTATCTCATGTTATCTCCGCAACAACTCATTTCATATGTAGATGAACATATGGATGAATGGGCTGGAATACCGGGTAAGCGTCAAGTTTCGCCAATCCTCTTCTGCGGAGAATTGAGCGAAGCAACCGGACAAGCATTATCCGAATACATGCAAGGGAAAAGTCTTATTATTGACAGTTTGTATGCAATTCGAAGAGCTGCTACCCTTGCTTTACTTGCAATTCAACGGTTGTATGAAGGCAGGATTGAAGATCCTATGGTACTTGAACCTTTATATTTGCGTCGTCCTTCAATCACAAAGAGTGTTCGCAAACAGCCGCTCCTGGGGCAAAAACCAAATCAGTCATCCGATCTGAATCAGACAGAAAGGGAAGAGGGTGCGTTACGTCACTGATCGCATGACAATGTCAGATGTGCCTCGTGTCGTAGAGATCGAGCGTCTTGCCTATCCATCAACCTGGCCTCCAAGCGCGTATCGCAAGGAATTGCAGGAAAATCGCTGGGCACATTACATTGTATTACGTGATAAACACATTGCCGAGGAGCAGATGTCGGTCCCAGCGCAAGGGCAAGATAGGCATCGCCGTTTCTTTCCTCTGACGCTATTGCCTGTTCGGCCTTCCTCTAGCGCTTCAACTCCTAGCCTGGCTTCGATCATTGGTTTTGCCGGGTTATGGCTAATGGTTGATGAAGCACATATTACTACCATTGCGATGCATCCGGAATTCCGACGTCGTGGCTTAGGGGAATTTATGTTAGTCAGCCTGATTGATATTGCCTATGATATCAACGCCAGGTGGGTTACCCTTGAAGTTCGAGTTTCTAACTACACTGCGCAGAATCTCTATCGCAAGTATGGATTTCGAGAAGCTGGTTTGCGTCATCGCTATTACAGTGACAATCAGGAAGATGCATTGATCATGTGGACAGATGAGATCAAAACTCCTGCCTTTAAACAAAAATTTCAAGAATTGAAATCCGCACTCTTGCAAAAACTTGAAGCACAGTAGCGGTTAGATCTAACATTATTGCCAATAAAACAATCAGGATCAACTTATATGTTCATATTAGGAATTGAAAGCTCATGTGACGAAACAGGAGCGGCCATTATTAAGGACGGCCGTTACATTCTGTCGAATGTTGTAGCCTCGCAAGCCGAAATTCATGATCGCTACGGAGGCGTAGTACCCGAGGTTGCTTCACGCCAACAACTGACCACCATTATTCCAGTGCTAGAAATGGCACTCGAACAGGCTGGATGTGGATGGGAAAACATCGATGCTGTAGCAGCCACCTACGGTCCTGGCCTGGCTGGGTCGCTTCTGGTTGGTCTTACGGTAGGCAAAGCTATTGCTATGGCACATAATCTCCCATTTCTTGGTGTCAACCATCTTGAGGCGCATATTTATGCTAACTGGTTGCGAGGAAAAACTGAAGTTGATGCAAATGAATCGGATGATTCTGATTGGGAATATCAAGAAGGAGATCCGATCTTTCCCTCGATGTGCCTTGTAATCTCGGGCGCTCATAGCGAGCTTGTACTTGTGCGCGGCCATGGCCAATACGAATTGTTGGGCCGTACACGCGATGATGCAGCTGGAGAGGCTTTTGACAAAGTTGCTCGAATTTTAGGACTCAGCTATCCTGGTGGCCCGGCAATTCAGAAAGCCGCTCAACATGCGCAAGAGGAATTGGAACAACAGGGTAAATCTTTGACACAGGCGCTGAACGCTTATCGTTTACCGCGCTCGTGGTTACGCGGCACCTATGATTTCAGCTTTAGTGGGCTGAAGACAGCCATGCTTCACCTGGCTGAGGGTGTTGTCGGGGAGCAGGATGTACATCACACGCGTTCGTCAGAAAATGCTGGGAAGCAGGTAAGCCAGTATACACGTATGGGTGTACAGGCAGCACAAAGAGGTGGCGCAAATATTGAATTACTTGCTGCTAGTTTTCAGGAAGCAGTAGTAGATGTTCTAGCAGTCAAGACGCGACTTGCCGCACAGGAATATCATGTAAAGCAAGTCGTTCTTGCCGGGGGCGTGGCTGCAAACATTAACCTGAGAGCGCGTCTGGAGCGAGAACTGCGGCCACTTCATATCGGTCTTCAGTATCCACCAATTGAGTTCTGTACCGATAATGCTGCAATGATCGCTAGTGCTGCATTTTTTCACCTGTTGAGAGGTGAGCAACATGGACTTGACCTGGATGTGGAGCCAGGGTTGAGTCTACCATTTTCAAAAAAGTGAGAATATCATATGGCGAAACAGAAAGTATATGCTCTAGGTATTGACCTGGGTGGGACTAAAACCCTGGCTGCTGTTGTGGATGTTTCCACAGGAGAAATCATAAGTTCGGAACGTAAGCGCACACGTGCTGATAAAGGGCAGGAATATGTGTCACAGCATGTTATAAACCTGGCAACAGCCGCACTGGAATCTGCAAAATTGCCAACGGGAAGTAATATCATAGGGGTCGGTATTGGAGCAGCCGGGCAAATTGATCGCAAAAATGGGATTATCCTGGATGCACCGAATCTTGATGTCAAAAATATGCCCATGGCCGAAATACTTGGGAAGCAATTTGGGAAACCAGTCGCGGTAGGTAATGATGTCGAGGTGGCAGCCCTAGGTGAATACATACATGGTGCGGGCCGGGGATATTCAACCTTTGTTGTTATTTTCGTTGGCACAGGTATCGGTGGTGGCATTGTACAAAATGGTCGTTTGTATTCAGGTCTGACAGGTACTGCTGGAGAAGTTGGACATATGACCATTCAGGCAGGTGGCCGTATTTGCCCCTGTGGCAGCCGTGGCTGTTTAGAAGCGTATGCATCTCGAACTGCTATCACAAGAGCTATTATGGCTGAAATACACCATGGGCGAACTTCAGTTCTAACTGAGGAAGCAGAACTTCAACTTTCAGAAGGAGAAACGATTATTCGTTCCGGATTACTTGCCAGCGCTCTGAATCAAGGTGATACTCTGGTCAAAGAAATTGTTACTGAATTGGCTGATTTCCTTGGCTATGGGCTGGCTTCAGTAATGAACTTCTACAATCCCGAATGCATTATTTTAGGAGGAGGAGTTATTGAAGCCATTGATCTACTCTTTGATCGTGCAGTAAATCGCGCTCGAAATACTGCATTAGCTGATCCCGGACATAAAACTAAGATTATGCGAGCCAAGCTGGGAGATTTTTCTGGCGTCGTTGGAGCCGCTTGTCTTGGGGCACAGGCAGCAGGATTTACAAATTCCTTCTCGTAGTTAATGCGCGTAGGATTGCAAAGGGCACGGAGATTAAGAACCCTGTAAGGAACAGATAAGTGTATTCCCTGGGAATGGGGGAAGATTATGGATGGAATACCGCCTGCAATTGATGTCCGATCTGTAGATGTCACAGACGCGCTAGCTCTGCACAGGCTGGACTACAGCTTTGAGACGGATCGAATCTATTCTTTGCGCGTGAACGGGAAGTTGGCCCCGAACGATGACGTCATGCAAACTCTGGATAAACCAGCACTGGCTTTTGAACTCTGGGAGACCCTTGTTGATCCCCCTCTGTATAAAAGTTTTCGCGAATATGAACATAAGCTGGAGGAAGTTGAAACCAGGCTACATAGTGTTGAGGGAGGGTATGTTGCCCTCGCAGATGAGCAAATTGCAGGAGTAGTTTTGCTCAACGTAGAACAATGGCGTTCTGTTGCTAAAATTGAGGATATTATAGTCGGCCGCCAGTTCCGACGTTATGGAATTGGCTCATTATTACTCAATTGTGCCTCAGACTGGGCTCGTAATCGAGGATGCTGGGCAATTTTATTGGAGACCCAGAACGTCAATTACCCGGCCATACAATTTTATTTACGCAATGGCTTAGATGTGTGGAGTGTCCATCAACATTTTTATCCGCCAGGGCCGGTAGAGCACGAAGTGGCTATTTTTATGGGAAAGAAATTGCGATGAACACCAAGGAGTGTCCATGAAAATTCTTGCAACCTTCGTCGGCATCATTTTAATCATTGCTATCCTGGAAGACAGTTTCGAGACGATCGTCTTGCCTCGCAGGGTATCAAGGCGCTTCAGACTGTCGCGTTTTTTCTATGCATCGACCTGGGTGTTGTGGTCGTCAATAGCAAAAAAGTTACATCCAGGGAATCGACGCGAGTTTTATCTGAGTATCTATGGTCCGGCATCGCTCATCGTCTTGCTTGTTTTCTGGGCCGTAGTGCTTTTCTGCGGTTTCGCACTTCTCCAATGGGGGCTAAGTGACCCATTGACGGCACCAGAGAAGCAGTTGTCGTTTTGGACGTATTTCTATTTGAGTGGAACGACATTCGTTACGCTGGGATACGGTGATGTCACTCCGCTAACGGGCATGGGTCGCTTTCTCGCCGTTACAGAAGCCGGAATGGGCTTCCTCTTTCTCGCCTTGATTATTGGCTATGTCCCTGTAATCTATCAATCCTTTTCACGCCGGGAGGCCAATATCTCTCTATTAGATGCGCGTGCTGGCTCACCATCGTGCGCGACTGAATTATTGCGCAGGAGTTATCGAGACCGGAAATTAGATGAACTTATCCAATTCATGCGCGAGTGGGAACGGTGGTGTGCTGAATTGCTGGAGAGCCATCTCTCCTATCCAGTTTTGACGTATTATCGTTCTCAACATGAACGGCAGTCATGGCTGGCAGCGTTAACCACCATCCTGGATACCTGTGCACTACTTATCGTTGGCTTCGAGGATATTTCCGCACCAACGATACGGTTTACTTTCGCTATCGCGCGTCACGCGGCAGTCGATTTAGCTCAGATCTACGGAACTCCGCCGGTAAATCCCAAACTTAGCCGCCTTTCGCATGATGATTTTTTAAGAATGCACGATGCTCTTGCCGAGGTCGGGTTAGAATTTCGCCATGGTGAGGAGGCTGAAAAACATCTCTATGATATACGACGGTCGTATGAGCCCTTTGTCAATTCACTGGCAGACCATCTGCTTGTGAATCCCCCTCCCTGGATTCAGACGACCAAAACAGTCGATGATTGGCAAACAAGTGCCTGGGATCATTTTGCCGAGTGGTCGCCTGAAAAGCTCGATGAGATCACACATATCATCATCGACCATAGGAAGAAAACGCCTGTCCGCCATAGCCATACACATACTCATAGCGAACAAGCAGACGAACATCTTGTAGATGATGGTCGAAGAGAAACGACGTCATAAAAGGAACAATTGCTCTTCTACTGGGCAAGCACAAACTCTTCTAGTTTCGGGAACAATGGGGTTGGAGCAGGCAATTTCATGTCTTCTGGAACTCCAGCAAGTTCCCATTTGACTTTATCTACCTGGCCTTCGAAACCTAGATAGTAGTGCAGCTTTTGCGATGAAAATGGCAGATAAGGGCAGAAGAGCACTCTCAAACCGCTTAACACTTGCAGCATTACGTAAATTGTAGTTCCTGCCGCTTCGCGATCTACTTTAATCTGTTTCCAGGGTGCCTGCTCATCAAGGTAACGGTTTGCAGCGTGCGCAACTGCCATAGCTGCGTTAATTCCATCTTTCAAGTGACAATTCGCGATGTTTTGCCCAACTACCGCGAAGCCTCTCTCTACTTCTTGTAGGATTTCTCGATCAGCCTGGCGGAGGGTTTGTGGGTGTGGCACTACTCCACCGAACTTACTTTGTAGAAAAGTGAGAGTACGATGTACTGCATTACCATAGGTGGCTACGAGCTCGTCATTATTGCGTCGAATCAATTCCTCGTAGGTGAAATCGGTATCCCGTCCTTCGGGAGCAGTAATCGACAGATAATAACGTAACGCATCAGCATCATATTGATCTAAAACATCCTTTGTCCATATTACATTTCCGCGGCTACTCGATGCTTTTGCTCCGCTCATCGTCATGAACTCGTTTGCCGGAACATCATAAGGTAGATTGCGATTGCCATAGCCCAACAACATTGCGGGCCAGATAATGGCATGGAATGGAATATTGTCTTTTCCGATGAAGTAGTAGGATTTTACGGGTGGTTCTGCTTGACCTGGTACCCACCAGGTCTTCCAGGCTTCTGGTGTACCTCGTCTTTCTGCCCATTCAACTGAAGCAGAGAAATAGCCAATAACAGCGTCAAACCATACATAAATGCGTTTATCCTCGTAACCATCAATCGGAATAGGAACACCCCAATCCAGGTCGCGAGTGATAGCTCGCGGGCGCAGTCCTTCTTTGAGCCAGTTCATGGCAAACCCCAAAGTATTTGTACGCCAGTAATCTTTTCCATCAGAAAGCCAGGCCATCAACGGCTCTTGTAATTTGGGTAGATCCAGGAAGAAGTGTTCCGTTGAGCGTATTTCCAGACTGGCTTGTTTACTTCCGCATAGACGACAGCGAGGAGCGATCAGATCAACGGGATCGAGTGTTCGCCCACAGTTATCGCATTGATCGCCACGAGCAGATGTATACCCGCAGTGTGGGCAAGTGCCTTCGACATATCGATCGGGCAAGAAGCGCCGATCAGTAGGACAATAAGGAGAATCCATAGAATCTTTGAAGATATACCCTTTATCGTAGAGCGTTAAAAAGAAATCTTGCGTAATGCGATAATGGTTTTCTGTTCCAGTTTCGGTATATAAATCCCAGGACATACCCAGTCTATCCCAGACTTCACAAATTTGATGGTGATAGCGCGCAACGAATTCGCGGGGGTTGATGCCTTCTCTTTCAGAGTCAACGAGTATGGGTGTGCCATGTTCATCACTCCCTGAAACCATAAGTACATGGTTTCCTGCCATACGATGATAGCGCGCAAACGTATCGGCAGGTAAATAGGCGCCAACAATCTGGCCAACGTGAGTGGAACTTTTCGCGTACGGCCATGCAACACAAACAAGAATATGTTCATTCATACTAATAATGAATCTCCCTAATTGTCAGAGGTGAAGAAAAGTTTCAGAATAACCTTGCGTATTATAACATAGCTTAAGATGAGTACAAGTGGGATGATAACACGGTATCTACTGGACTCTCAGACAAGAATATAGAATTTCCCGATTACCGCCTGAGCAAAGTGATTGGTCTGACTTAATAGAGGCACTGAGATGCTTCGCTGCATTCTGTACGGGGCAGGACGTACAGAGAGTTACATCCCAATATACCGTGAGTACACAGACAATGCGACCTGTTCGTCATCGGTTCCTTTGATAATTGCTCGCGCATCAGGGAAAATTGTCAGTTCATAGTCATCAACGAGAAAGCGTAATAAAAAATCGTTGAAAGAAACCTGGCCAACGGGTCGTAATCGTTCAGCAAGATCTGGTAAATTGATTTTGTCATGCTTACGACCACTTCGTACCTGCACTGCATTCCGCCCACAGAGGCTTGCGCTGCTTGTGCCGTTAAGGGAGTCGAGAAATTCAAACTGGTGTAATCCACAGGTAGGGCAATCTAACTGGCGAGGTAACTCGATACGTTCGCTGGTATTCTCCCAAACGTCCATCCAGAACATAGCGCGACTTACTTTATCGCTCTGCAAAAGTAACTTGAGAGCTTCTGTAGACGCAACTCCTGTAATTGCTCCTACAATCCCATTGAGTACCCCCGCAGTATCACATGTAGGTGTCGTGCCGGGTAGTGGCATCTCAGGAAATATGCAGCGCAAGCATGGAGTGTCTCCGGGTATGATGTTCATAGTTACCCCATACGAAGCAATGACTGCGCTGTAGATCCATGGCCGTCCGTATTTGACACAGGTATCATTGAGTAAGTAGCGTGTTTCAAAATTATCTGTTGCATCAACCACCAGATCGACATTTTGAACTAAAGCTTCTATACCATCGGCATTAATATCTTCTACCAGTGCCTCTATTTTCGTCGTGCTATTCACACGATGCAACTTTTCGGTAGCAGCTATGGCTTTCGGTAGTCGGCGCGAAATATCTTCCTCGTCAAAAAGAATCTGACGTTGTAGATTGTTCAACTCGATATAGTCACGATCAGCAATCACCAGATGACCAATACCAGCTCGACAGAGGTTGTTAGCAATGACTGTTCCCAGAGCTCCGCAGCCAATGATGGCTACTGAGGAGTCACCCAATCGTTTCTGGCCATCTTTACCGATTGGGCCGAATAATGTTTGACGTGAATAACGATCAAATGGGGATGTCCCAGACATCAAAGTAGCTCCTGGTGTTCTAGTTGGATCACTTTTTCTAAATGTTTCATGTACCATTCTAGCACAAATTGCTTAGTAAAGGTTGGCAGTTATCTATTACTGTGCTACAATGCAAAAAGGCGACCGAAGATTTCTAGAATTTTGTACACTGTACAGATCAGTCTTCTAGTGCAGGGATATCATGAAAAAAGTATTGGTTATCGATGACAATCCCACAATAGTAGAACTTATAAAATATGCTGTGAATCTTCAGAGCGCATATGAGGTTATCGTCGCCTATGATGGTGAAGAAGGTTTACGAAGTGTCTATGCCGATAAACCTGATTGCGTCATAATTGATGTGAAGATGCCCCGCATGGACGGCTATAAGCTTGTTCGTTGCTTGCGCGGAGATACTCGCACTGCAAATATTCCTCTCATCATCTTAAGTGCATTGACACGTGAAGAAGATCAGATGAGGGGTTTACTCTCGGGAGTCGATGAGTATCTTACAAAGCCATTTAAACCAGGAGCGCTGAACGCAGCTATAGAACGAGTTTTACTCCTGACACCGGCTGATCGGCAGCGCAGAATGGATTATTTGTTACAGACACATGCTGAACGGGAATAATGGTGTATGAACTACAAAGACTGCGTAGATTACACATTCTTTTGGTAGACGATGATCCAGGTGCATACAATAGAATTCAACTGGCAATAGGTAGTGATTTTTATCTCTATCAAGCTCAATCTCTTCAACAGGCCAGGCAGCACCTGATAGAATATGTGCCCGATGTTGTGATCTGCGAGGTCGACCTTGGGAAGGAAAGTGGTCTTGAGCTATGCCACTTTATTCGCACTACTCCAGTTCTTCGTCATCTCCCAATTATGCTGCTTACCTCACTTACAACTCTACAGGACAAAATTGCGGGATTTAATGCGGGCGCTGACGATTATGTCGTTAAACCATATGATGCGCGCCATTTGATGGCACGCATCCGATTGCTTACACGTATGAAGAATTCTTGAACAACAAGATGATTAAGTGAGCAAACTTATCCAGGGAAATGGCAGGCTGCCCAGTGTTCTGGCTGCTTCTCTTCTAACGGTGGAATAACCTCACGGCAGATCTCCTGTGCTTTCCAGCAACGTGGATGGAAATTGCATCCGGAAGGTGGATTAACAGGGCTAGGCACATCGCCTTCCAGGATAATTCGTTTGCGTCGCAGTTCTTTCTCAGGGTCAGGTACTGGAATGGCAGAAAGGAGCGCCTGAGTGTAAGGATGCAGAGGTAGCTCATACAGCTCTGCACTATCGCATAGTTCTGCAACCCTACCAAGGTACATGACCGCTATGCGGTCGCTGATATGTTTTACCACCGAAAGGTTGTGCGCCACAAATAAGTAGGTCAACCCAAATTGCTCCTGTAGGTCCTCCATCAAGTTAATCACCTGAGCCTGGATCGATACGTCGAGTGCGGATACAGGCTCATCCGCTACGATGAACGAAGGTCGAAGGGCCAGGGCGCGCGCGATACCAATACGCTGGCGTTGGCCTCCGCTAAATTCGTGAGCGAAACGGTTGACAACGAAAGGGTTGAGACCCACCACTTCAAGTAAATGGGCAACTTCATCAGCGATCTCTTTTGTGTTGCCTTTCTTGAAGTTCTCCAGCGGTTCTGAGATAGTCTTCCCGATAGTAAAACGAGGGCTGAGTGAGCCATAGGGATCCTGAAAAACCATCTGCATATCGGCTCGCTTTTTGCGCAACTCATTGGGTGGAAGGGTCGTCAATTCAGTCCCATTCAGTTTAACGCTGCCCTCTGTGGGCTTAATTAACTGTAAAATGGCGCGGCCTGTCGTCGACTTACCGCAGCCACTCTCTCCAACCAGGCCTAACGTCTCGCCACGTTTGATGAACAGATCAACACCATCGACAGCCTTGACCTGTGCTACAGTTCGACTAAAAATACCCCCTTTAATGGGGAAATAGACTTTTAAGCCTGTTACATCTACCAGGGTGGTCCCTGTCACCTTCGTCGTTTGGACTTCTTGTGCCATTTTTTTCTTTCCCCTTTGGTTTAGTCTGGATAGAAACAGGCGGCCACTTGATCGCCGCGCCCTACCGGCATAAGTTCCGGACGTTCCTCCCGGCAGCGGCTCTGGACCTTCGGACAACGAGGAGCGTAAGGACAGCCAGGCGGTGGATCATGTAAGTCGGGCGGTTGCCCTGCGATTGGATTGAGCCTGATGCCGCGTTGATCATCCAGGCGGGGAATGGAATGCAAAAGACCTACGGTATATGGATGCGCGGGAGTCTCGAATAGTTGCTTCACTGGTGCAGACTCTACGACATGCCCTGCGTACATCACATTGACGTTCTCAGCGGTGCCAGCAACGACTCCCAGATCATGAGTAATCAGCATAACTGATGTGTTGAATTCTTTTGAAAGGCCCTTCATCAACTCAAGAATCTGAGCCTGGATTGTGACATCCAGCGCTGTTGTTGGCTCGTCCGCTATCAGCAGTTTCGGATTGCATGCCAGCGCTATAGCAATCATGACGCGCTGGCGCATTCCTCCGCTAAACTCGTGTGGATAGTTCTTCGCGCGTCGTTTGGCATCCGGAATGCGCACCAGGTCAAGCATTTCAACGGCGCGTTTCCAGGCCTGGTCCTTGCTCATGTCTTTGCGATGCCGCTTGACAGTCTCGGCGATCTGGAAACCAACGTTAAACACCGGATTCAGCGAAGTCATCGGATCCTGGAAGATCATCGAAATTTTGCTGCCGCGCAAATCTGTCAGTTCGTCCTGGCTCATTTCGAGGATATTCTCATCGTTGAAGTTAATTTCACCCCCAACGATCTTACCCGGGGGATTGGCAACCAGTCGCATGACTGAAAGCGCGGTAACGCTCTTGCCGCAGCCACTTTCACCTACCATGCCCAGTGTTTCACCCGGTTTAATCGAGAAAGAAACATCATCAACCGCCTTTACGACGCCAGATCGTGTGAAAAAGTATGTCTTGAGGTTATTTACCTCGAGGAGATGCTCTACCATGTGTTATTCCCCCGCTTCCTAATCTTTTGATCTTGGGTCAAAGGCATCGCGCAACCCATCGCCCAGGAACGAGAACGCCAGCACAAAAATCGTCAGTGTGATCGTGGGCACGAGAATTTCCCAGGGGTGAGTGGCAACCTAGGTTGCGCATCGGAAATCATCAAGCCAAGACTGGAGCCGGGGGGTTGTACACCAAGACCAAGCAGGCTGATACCGGCTTCGCCAACGATGGTACCAACGATGTTGAGTGTTGATGCCACAATCACGATACTGAACAGGTTGGGGATGATGTGGCGCATCATAATGCGAAAATTACTGGTACCCGCAGTACGCGCAGCTTCAATAAATTGTTGCTCTTTGAGCTGGAGTGTCTGGCCGCGCACATAGCGGGCCATCAATGGCCATGCCACGAAGGCTAAGAGCAATCGAGACCACTAACAGGCGGGCATTGCCATTTGCTCCTATAATGGGGATATTGCTCAAGGCGGTATCGGCCCATTCGCCCCATATTCCAGACACCAGGATAATAAACAGCAAACCGGGGAAAGCAAAAATAATGTCGGTAAAACGCGCCAGCACCTGGTCGATTGCTCCACCATTGATAGCCAGCGAGCACACCAACTGTGATACCCGCGCCGACATCCACTACCTCGACCAGTAAAGCGACGGTTATCGATATCAGGACGCCCTGCATCAAGCGTGCTAGAATATCTCGACCAAGCTGATCTGTTCCCAACCAGTACTGGAATGATGGTAGTTGGCGGGCTTGCATATCGGCCTTGCCCAGATCCGAATAGAAATAGTACACCCAGGACGGCAATTCATCCTGGCGGCTGAGTTCCTGGTGATAAAAGGTGTGGTATACATTCGGACCTATTGGTCCGGCGATTGGACTATTATAAATACCCCCGATGCGCTGGTAGAAGAAAGGGCCAAAAAGCGCCAGTAACACAAAGAAGAGAATAACACCAATACTTGCCATGGCGCGTTTATCGCGCATAAGTCTTCGCATTGACTCCTGGAAGGGCGTTGCCGGCTTTTTCAGCGGTTCCTTCAAGTTTTTCAGGTTATTCTCATCGAGCGTTATTGCAACATCACTGTCCGTGAGCGCTGTGAGGTTCATCTCAATCGGTGCCTGGCTCATCCCCGAATCGGGCGTCATAAAACTTTCGGCAGCAATGTCCTGGTTCTTATCCCTTGTATCCATGTCTTTGTCAACCTCTTATGCACTTTTAATACGCGGGTCTACCAGCGTATATAAAATATCCGATATCAAGTTGCCTATGACGACTGCTACCGCCAGGAGGACCACCGTAGCCTGGATGACGGGATAGTCGCGGTACTGCGTCGCTGCAAGCGTCGCTGCACCGATGCCAGGGATGTTGAAGATGTCTTCGAGGAAAAATGTGCCTGTGACAATCAAGCCTAACGAGAGACCGAGGACGGTGACCAGTGGGATCAATGCATTACGTAGAGCGTGACGGTAGACCACAACGCGTTCGCGCAATCCCTTTGCGCGGGCTGTGCGTACGAAATCCTGGCGCAGCACCTCAAGCATACTTGTTCGTGTAAGGCGCGTCAAATACGCCAGACCTGCCAGCGCCAGTATCACAATCGGCCCGATTTTGAACTGTAGATCAGACCAGGTGTACTGCCAGGGATTACCCCAGTTGGCAACCGGCCATTGAGCGCCGGTATGAGTATCAATCCACTACAATTAGACCTGAAAAAATACCGCGAAGACGAATACTGGCAGCGCATACATTATCAGCACGATCGCCATATTGGTGGTAAACCAGGAATCCCTCGCCTATCAAACGGGGGAGTGTCAGATCCCAATATACCGTGAGTACACAGACAATGCGACCTGTTCGTCATCGGTTCCTTTGATAATTGCTCGTGCATCGGGGAAAATTGTCAGTTCATAGTCATCAACGAGAAAGCGTAATAAAAAATCATTGAAAGAAACCTGGCCAACGGGTCGTAATCGTTCAGCAAGATCTGGTAAATTGATTTTGTCATGCTTACGACCACTTCGTACCTGCACTGCATTCCGCCCACAGAGGCTTGCGCTGCTTGTGCCGTTAAGGGAGTCGAGAAATTCAAACTGGTGTAATCCACAGGTAGGGCAATCTAACTGGCGAGGTAACTCGATACGTTCGCTGGTATTCTCCCAAACGTCCATCCAGAACATAGCGCGACTTACTTTATCGCTCTGCAAAAGTAACTTGAGAGCTTCTGTAGACGCAACTCCTGTAATTGCTCCTACAATCCCGTTGAGTACCCCCGCAGTATCACATGTAGGTGTCGTGCCGGGTAGTGGCATCTCAGGAAATATGCAGCGCAAGCATGGAGTGTCTCCGGGTATGATGTTCATAGTTACCCCATACGAAGCAATGACTGCGCTGTAGATCCATGGCCGTCCGTATTTGACACAGGTATCATTGAGTAAGTAGCGTGTTTCAAAATTATCTGTTGCATCAACCACCAGATCGACATTTTGAACTAAAGCTTCTATACCATCGGCATTAATATCTTCTACCAGTGCCTCTATTTTCGTAGTGCTATTCACACGATGCAACTTTTCGGTAGCAGCTATGGCTTTCGGTAGTCGGCGCGAAATATCTTCCTCGTCAAAAAGAATCTGACGTTGTAGATTGTTCAACTCGATATAGTCACGATCAGCAATCACCAGATGACCAATACCAGCTCGACAGAGGTTGTTAGCAATGACTGTTCCCAGAGCTCCGCAGCCAATGATGGCTACTGAGGATTCACCCAATCGTTTCTGGCCATCTTTACCGATTGGGCCGAATAATGTTTGACGTGAATAACGATCAAATGGGGATGTCCCGGACATCAAAGTAGCTCCTGGTGTTCTAGTTGGATCACTTTTTCTAAATGTTTCATGTACCATTCTAGCACAAATTGCTTAGTAAAGGTTGGCAGTTATCTATTACTGTGCTACAATGCAAAAAGGCGACCGAAGATTTCTAGAATTTTGTACACTGTACAGATCAGTCTTCTAGTGCAGGGATATCATGAAAAAAGTATTGGTTATCGATGACAATCCCACAATAGTAGAACTTATAAAATATGCTGTGAATCTTCAGAGCGCATATGAGGTTATCGTCGCCTATGATGGTGAAGAAGGTTTACGAAGTGTCTATGCCGATAAACCTGATTGCGTCATAATTGATGTGAAGATGCCCCGCATGGACGGCTATAAGCTTGTTCGTTGCTTGCGCGGAGATACTCGCACTGCAAATATTCCTCTCATCATCTTAAGTGCATTGACACGTGAAGAAGATCAGATGAGGGGTTTACTCTCGGGAGTCGATGAGTATCTTACAAAGCCATTTAAACCAGGAGCGCTGAACGCAGCTATAGAACGAGTTTTACTCCTGACACCGGCTGATCGGCAGCGCAGAATGGATTATTTGTTACAGACACATGCTGAACGGGAATAATGGTGTATGAACTACAAAGACTGCGTAGATTACACATTCTTTTGGTAGACGATGATCCAGGTGCATACAATAGAATTCAACTGGCAATAGGGAGTGATTTTTATCTCTATCAAGCTCAATCTCTTCAACAGGCCAGGCAGCACCTGATAGAATATGTGCCCGATGTTGTGATCTGCGAGGTCGACCTTGGGAAGGAAAGTGGTCTTGAGCTATGCCACTTTATTCGCACTACTCCAGTTCTTCGTCATCTCCCAATTATGCTGCTTACCTCACTTACAACTCTACAGGACAAAATTGCGGGATTTAATGCGGGCGCTGACGATTATGTCGTTAAACCATATGATGCGCGCCATTTGATGGCACGCATCCGATTGCTTACACGTATGAAGAATCTTGAACAACAAGATGATTAAGTGAGCAAACTGGCTTATTAAAATGTCGGCTTTGAAGACCCTTGCTCGTCGAGTAGGGGATGAAAAAGCCGTTCCTTCTGGGCTGCAAAGGGTCCTGGTGATTTCCGCTTTCCTGCCTGTCAAAAAGAATGGTAGCGTATGAGCAGGATCAAACGCGCGTACAAATATCGATGCTATCCAAGCGATGAACAGAAGCGGGTACTCGCTCGCACCTTCGGTTGTTGCCGATGGGTTTATAATTTCGCGTTGAGCCTCAAAAGCACGACATATCGAGAGACGGGCAAAAGCCTTTCTTATGAGGACCTCTCCGCGCTGCTGCCCCTCCTCAAGCAGCAACCAGAAACCGCCTGGCTGGCCGATGTCTCTGCTGTACCCTTGCAACAGAGCCTGCGTCACCTTGAGAAGGCCTTCACGAACTTCTTCGAAGCGCGCGCCCACTACCCCGTCTATCATGCAAAAAGCCAGGATCAGGCTGCCACCTACACCAAAGTGGCTTTTACGTTCTCCGGAACGAACCTGACCCTCGCCAGGATGGCTGAACCCCTCGTGATTGTCTGGTCCCGTCCGTTGCCCGAGGGGGCTCGCCCGAGCAGTGTCACGATCTCTAAAGATCGAGCGGATCGCTACTTTGTTTCTTTTGCCCTGGAGGAGTGTGTAGAGGTGTTGCCCCCGCTCGAACGACAGGTCGGCGTTGATCTTGGACTCACATCGATAGTGGCTCTTTCGACGGGCGAGGTGATCGGCAATCCGAAGTTTTTCGCCACTGAGGAAAAGAAGTTGGCGCGCGCCCAACGCCGGCACGCGCGCAAGGCAAAGGGCAGCAAGAACCGCGCCAAGGCACGTCAGAAGGTAGCCCGACTGCATGCGCGGATCGCTGACAAGCGGCGTGATTTTCAGCACAAACTCTCGACCCGCATCATCCGTGAGAACCAAACGGTGTGCGTCGAGACGTTGGCGGTGAAAAACATGCTCAGAAACCACGCCCGAGCCCGCGCCA
Source organism: uncultured Chloroflexia bacterium (assembly GCA_963702765.1). GTDB lineage: Bacteria > Chloroflexota > Ktedonobacteria > Ktedonobacterales > Ktedonobacteraceae > DATMNR01. The sequence continues at coordinate 107,284 of CAVPEB010000019.1, read as the reverse complement.
TCAGCGATGTGGGCTGGGGCGAGTTGGTGCGCCAACTGGAATACAAGGCGCAGTGGTACGGACGCACGTTGATAAAGATTGATCGGTGGTATCCATCTTCGAAGACGTGTTCGGATTGTGGGAATGTCCTGGGATCACTTGATCTCGATGAGCGGGAGTGGACCTGTCCCATCTGTGGAGTACACCATGACCGGGATCTCACCGCTGCCAGATGTGTGCTGGCCGAAGGGCTACGTGTCTACGCCGAGGGGCTCTCGGTGTCAGCTAGGCCTTTTATGTTCCCTCTCCAATTATGGCATAATAAGTATCGAAAGTTAAGGAGATATAAGACTTGCCAGCCGCACTTCCGTGGACGTCTCAAGAGTTACAAGACATGGTCACATCCTATGTTCAAGGTGAGTCTGCTCAGTCAATCGCAAAACGATACGGCACATCCTATCAGGTCATCCAGCCCGTATTAGTCAGGCAAGGAGTAACACTGCGATCAAAGAGAGAAGCGAATAAGAAACAGAGATGCAATGAACGCTACTTTCAGGCCATCGATACAGAGGAGAAAGCCTACTGGCTTGGCTTTCTCACCGCGGATGGCTGTGTCATCAGAGGGAAAAAGCCTGGGCATAGCCCGAGAATTTCTCTGCATCTCGGAAAGCGGGATTACGGGCACCTCATGAAGCTCAAACAGGCTTTGCAGGCATCGCAGATGATTAGTGTCAATGAGCGAAGCTGCTCGTTGACTATCGTTAGTACAGATATGGCAGAAGACCTTGCACAGCATGGAATAAGGCCGAACAAGACATTCTCGACACAGCCTGCTCAGGTCGCACTCGACGTAGAGAGGCACTATTGGAGAGGTGTGATCGATGGCGACGGGGATTTTGCGAAAAGCGGAGATTCGCTCAAGCTTGTGGGAGATTATGATGTAGTTCTGGCCTTCCAGCAATTTGTACTCTCTTTATTGCCCACAGGTGAGAGCACATATACGGAAGAATGAACACATATTTACTTTTTCTGTAAGAAGGCAAGCTACTGTGTGCATGTTACAAGCCATGTACGGGGATGCCACAGTGTCCTTGGAAAGGAAATATAGACGAGCGCAAGCACTATTGGCAGGTGTTGTGGAAGAGACGTAAGACCAAACCTGCATGGAACCAGGGAAGGCAGTCTCTGATGAAGCAGGAACCCTCGCCGGCGACGGCGAGGGAATCCTCGGCCTTCATGGCTGGGGAGGATGTCAACCAGGGAAATGGCAGGCCGCCCAGTGTTCTGGCTGCTTCTCTTCTAACGGTGGAATAACCTCACGGCAGATCTCCTGTGCTTTCCAGCAACGTGGATGGAAATTGCATCCGGAAGGTGGATTAACAGGGCTAGGCACATCGCCTTCCAGGATAATTCGCTTGCGCCGCAGTTCTTTCTCAGGGTCAGGTACTGGAATGGCAGAAAGGAGCGCCTGGGTGTAAGGATGCAGAGGTAGCTCATACAGCTCTGCACTATCGCATAGTTCTGCAACCCTACCAAGGTACATGACCGCTATGCGGTCGCTGATATGTTTTACCACCGAGAGATTGTGCGCCACAAATAAGTAGGTCAACCCAAATTGCTCCTGTAGGTCCTCCATCAAGTTAATCACCTGAGCCTGGATCGATACGTCGAGTGCGGATACTGGCTCATCCGCTACGATGAACGAAGGTCGAAGGGCCAGGGCACGCGCGATACCAATACGCTGGCGTTGACCTCCACTAAATTCGTGAGCGAAACGGTTGACAACGAAAGGGTTGAGACCCACCACTTCAAGTAAATGGGCAACTTCATCAGCGATCTCTTTTGTGTTGCCTTTCTTGAAGTTCTCCAGCGGTTCTGAGATAGTCTTCCCGATAGTAAAACGAGGGCTAAGCGAGCCATAGGGATCCTGAAAAACCATCTGCATATCGGCTCGCTTTTTGCGCAACTCATTGGGTGGAAGGGTCGTCAATTCAGTCCCGTTCAGTTTAACGCTGCCCTCTGTGGGCTTAATTAACTGTAAAATGGCGCGGCCTGTCGTCGACTTACCGCAGCCACTCTCTCCAACCAGGCCTAACGTCTCGCCACGTTTGATGAACAGATCAACACCATCGACAGCCTTGACCTGTGCTACAGTTCGATTAAAAATGCCCCCTTTAATGGGGAAATAGACTTTTAAGCCTTTACATCTACCAGGGTGGTCCCTGTCACCTTCGTCGTTTGGACTTCTTGTGCCATTTTTTTCTTTCCCCTTTGGTTTAGTCCGGATAGAAACAGGCGGCCACTTGATCGCCGCGCCCTACCGGCTTAAGTTCCGGACGTTCCTCCCGACAGCGGCTCTGAACCTTCGGACAGCGAGGAGCGTAAGGACAGCCAGGCGGTGGATCATGTAAGTCGGGCGGTTGCCCTGCGATTGGATTGAGCCTGATGCCGCGTTGATCATCCAGGCGGGGAATGGAATGCAAAAGACCTACGGTATATGGATGTGCGGGAGTCTCGAAGAGTTGCTTCACTGGTGCAGACTCTACGACATGCCCTGCGTACATCACATTGACGTTCTCAGCGGTGCCAGCAACGACTCCCAGATCATGGGTAATCAGCATAACTGATGTGTTGAATTCTTTTGAAAGGCCCTTCATCAACTCAAGAATCTGAGCCTGGATTGTTACATCCAGCGCTGTTGTTGGCTCGTCCGCAATCAGCAGTTTCGGATTGCATGCCAGCGCTATAGCAATCATGACGCGCTGGCGCATTCCTCCGCTAAACTCGTGTGGATAGTTCTTAGCGCGTCGTTTGGCATCCGGAATGCGCACCAGGTCAAGCATTTCAACGGCGCGTTTCCAGGCCTGGTCCTTGCTCATGTCTTTGCGATGCCGCTTGACAGTCTCAGCGATCTGGAAACCAACGTTAAACACCGGATTTAGCGAAGTCATCGGATCCTGGAAGATCATCGAAATTTTGCTGCCGCGCAAATCTGTCAGTTCATCCTGGCTCATTTCGAGGATATTCTCATCGTTGAAGTTAATTTCACCACCAACGATCTTACCCGGGGGATTTGCAACCAGCCGCATGACTGAAAGTGCGGTAACGCTCTTGCCGCAGCCACTTTCACCTACCACACCCAGAGTCTCACCCGGCTTGATCGCGAAAGAAACGTCATCAACCGCCTTCACGACGCCAGCCGTGTAAAAAAGTACGTCTTAAGGTTATTTACCTCAAGGAGATGCTCTGCCATGTTTATTCCTCCGCTTCCTAATCTTTTGATCTTGGGTCAAAGGCATCGCGCAACCCATCGCCCAGGAACGAGAACGCCAGCACAAAAATCGTCAGCACGATAGTGGGCACAAGAATTTCCCAGGGGTGAGTGGCAACTTGAGGTTGTGCATCGGAAATCATCAAACCAAGACTGGAGCCAGGGGGTTGTACGCCAAGACCAAGCAGGCTGATACCGGCTTCGCCAATGATGGTACCAACGATGTTCAGTGTTGATGCCACGATCACGATACTGAACAGGTTGGGGATAATGTGGCGCATCATAATGCGAAAATTACTGGTACCCGCCGTACGCGCAGCTTCAATGAATTGTTGCTCTTTGAGCTGGAGTGTCTGGCCACGCACATAGCGGGCCATCAGTGGCCATGCCACGAAGGCAAGAGCAATCGAGACCACTAACAGGCGGGCATTGCCATTCGCTCCAATAATGGGGATATTGCTCAAGGCGGTATCAGCCCACTCACCCCATATTCCAGACACCAGGATGATAAACAGCAAACCAGGGAAAGCAAAAATAATGTCGGTAAAACGCGCCAGCACCTGGTCAATTGCCCCACCATTATAGCCCGCCAGCACGCCAACTGTGATACCCGCGCCGACATCTACCACCTCGACCAGTAAAGCGACTGCTATCGATATCAGGATACCCTGCATCAAGCGCGCAAGAATATCTCGACCGAGTTGATCTGTTCCCAACCAGTACTGGAATGATGGTAGTTGGCGGGCTTGCATATCTGCCTTGCCCAGATCGGAATAGAAAAAGTACACCCAGGATGGCAATTCATCCTGGCGACTGAGTTCCTGGTGATAGTAGGTGTGGTACACTTGCGGACCGATTGGTCCGGAGATAGGACTATTATAAATTCCTCCGATATGCTGGTAGAGGAATGGGCCAAAGAGCGCCAGCAACACAAAGAAGATAATAATGCCAATGCTTGTCATCGCGCGTTTATCGCGCCTCAATCTTCGCATTGACTCCTGGAAAGGCGTTGCCGGCTTTTTCAGCGGTTCCTTCAGGTCTTTCAGCTCGTTCTCACCGAGCGTGGTAGCAATATCACTATCCGTGAGCACTGTGAGGTTCATCTCAATTGGTGCCTGGCTCATCCCCGAATCGGGCGTCATAAATGATTTCGGCAGCTATATCCTGGTTCTTATCCCTTGTGTCCATATCTTTGTCAACCTCTTATGCAGCTTTTAATGCGCGGATCTACCAACGTATATAAAATATCCGATATCAAGTTGCCTATGACAACTGCCACTGCCAGGAGAACCACCGTAGCCTGGATGACGGGATAGTCGCGGTACTGCGTCGCCGCAAGCGTCGCTGCACCTATGCCAGGGATGTTGAAGATATCTTCGAGGAAAAATGTGCCTGTGACAATCAGACCGAGCGAGAGACCGAGGACAGTAACCAGGGGGATGAGCGCATTACGTAAAGCATGACGATAGACCACAACGCGTTCGCGCAAACCCTTTGCACGCGCGGTGCGTACGAAATCCTGGCGCAGCACCTCGAGCATACTGGTTCGTGTGAGGCGCGTGAGATATGCCAGACCCGCCAGCGCCAGTATCACGATCGGCCCTATTTTAAGCTGCAGGTCAGAAAAGGTATACTGCCAGGGATTACCCCAGTTGGCGACCGGCCACTGGGCGCCGGTATGGGTATCAATCTCTACTACGATGACCTGGAAAAATACCGCGAAGACGAATACCGGAAGCGAATACATTATCAGCACAATCGCCATGTTGGTAGTATCGACCCAGGTATTCGCTTTCAATGCGCTGAGGATCCCTAGTGGGATACCTATCAGGACTTCCAGAACCAGTGCCCAGAATCCAAGTTCCGCTGAGACTGGAACACCTTGTTTCAAAATGTCCCAGACGGGTTGATTCACGTATTCATAAGATAAGTCCAAAGTCTAACCTGAACAAGCCTTTCAAAAAATTCCAGTATTGCACAAAGAATGGTTGATCCAGCCCATAGGCGTGCTTCAATTGCGCATAGACCACCGGATCAAAATGGCTCCCCAACATTGTGCGGATTGGATCCCCAGGGGCAAAATATCCCATGATGAAGGTAATGAACGTGACACCGATGATGACGAAGATCAGGCCGATAAACCTTTTGATCAAGAATTGAACCATCGTTTGCCCCTTACTCCCTTGAGAGAGCTTAAAATATTGAGAAGAAAGCCTGTTTAACTATCCCAATGTTCCATCATTGTAACTAATCTCTTTCATAGACAGATAGCAGTAGGTGAAAATTACAGGCATTGTATAAGTGGACTTTTACTAATTTTAAGTGACATTCCTACCATTGTCAAGCAAAACACGAGTTGGGAAAAAAGAGGGACAGTGATCATTGAGACCGCTATCCCTCCTTTCGTTACAGTTGCTTCAAGTATTGGAGCAGCTTCATTGCATTAGTGTGTTGCTATGAAGATGTTGCCCCAATCATTGGGTGGAATGAGCAACTGCGGGTTGAAGACTATGCCCCTGACATACGGCTTGAGTACCTGGCTGACAGCCACCTGTTCAATTGGCAACCAGGCGACGTCGTTGACCAACTGCTGCTCGGCTTGCATATATGCCTGCATGCGAGAAGTCTGGTCTGGATTCACATCAGCCGCTTCCAACGCTGCTGGACTTGCTGCTGTGTGGCAGCATCAGCTGTGTTGTTCTGGCCGTAGTTCATCTGTTGTCTGGGCACGCCTTTGTCGAACTGCAAGGTGGTCCAGTCCTGTGGATCAGGATAGTCGGCAATCCAGGCGATACCCCAGAACTGCAGGCCATTGGCATTGTTCATGGCCGCCGTCAGTATCCGAGAGCAGTTTGTTGAAATCTTCAGGATTGGCTTTGACGTTGATACCCAACGTTGTCTGCCACATCTGTTGCAGTGCGGCGACCTCGTTGTCCGTATCTGGAGAGCCACTTGGATAGGTGAGCTTGATCGCGGGCATCTGGGAAACGCTGCGTCCATCCCTCTTCCTGCATACCCTGCTGGAGAAGAGCCTTGGCCTTGGTCGTGTCACCACTAGTGCCGGTCACACCATCGGGGGCTGTCAGATTCGGGTTGTAGCCAGGCATGCCTTTCGGCACGATATGGTTCGTGGCGATATAAGCATCCTTCCACACGCTATGGACTATCAGATCCTTGTTAATAGCAAGCGCGAACGCCTGACGAATGTGGATATTGTCAAACGGCTTGGTCAGGTAATTCATCGTGTAGTAGTTGATCCACAACTGCGGTACCAGCGAATACTGGTTGTTCGGCAGTGCCTTGGCCGTTGCGAGATCGGCGGAAGGAACGCCAGAATAGTCGGTCTGGCCGGCCTGGTACGCCTGGAAATTCGTGGCCGTATCTTTGTAGAATGGGTAGATCAGCTTCGACAACTGCGGCTGGGGGCCATAGTAGTTGGGGTTCGGCACAAAGGTGATATTCGTGCCATGGGTCTACGTTTGGACCTGGAATGGACCATCGCCACCTGACCGCCACTTCATTCAGGTGGTCGGTCCAGGTTGCGCCATTCTTTTCGACCAGGCTCTTCTCAACGACGTAGGAGGACGAGTAGGCCAGCGCATCCAGGAAGTAAGCAGCTTTCTTGTTGGCGATGATGACGACCGTGTTCGCATCGGGTGTCAGATAGGCTGTCGCCGATGATGGTCGGGATCTTGCCTGCATTCAACTTATCTGAGTCTTTGATCAGACCAGGTAAACGGGGCCGTGCACAGATTTGGTAGCGGGCAGCAGAGCGCGGTTGATACTGTAGACGACGTCCGCTGAGGTCAAGGGAGTACCATCACTGAACTTCAAGTTGGGTTTCAGATGGAACGTCCATGTCAGGCCATCGGATGCCACTGAGTAAGACGATGCGAGCTGGGGCGTAACTCTCAAATTGTTATCAAACTGTACCAGTCCGGTAAATACGAGGTCGATAGCCAGAGATGGATGGTGCGTCCGTCGATAGAGCTGGATCCAACGTCTTGATGTCCGAAATGCCGTTATAGAAAGGCATATTCAATACTTGCTGGGCTGCCGGAGCTTTTTGGGAGGGTACTGTCGTTGTTGTCGACGTTGAACCACCCCACAAGCCACCAGCAGCATGGACATCAGGACGAGCAGGGTTGGCAGAAGCGTTATACCTAACTTCTTGCTTGATTGCATTCGTTACTTCTCCTTATGTCAAATTTTCAAATCATCAGGAATGATATTCCCTCAATGAAGAGAGGGAAGTAGTTTGAAAGGACAGTGAAACTTCATGTTGTGGGTGTCACTTCCTCTCTATTTCCTCCTGCTGAGGGAGTTATCTTAGCGCAATGTGTCAGCTTTTAATGTACCCTCCTTTCAAAGAGCTTGATAGTAGCCGACTCCTTAGCTCAACGCACACATGAAATGCAGCTTTGAGACCTATGTCCTGTGTTTACACACATTTAAAAACCACCACAGTTCAGGGCATATCTAGTAGAACCCGTCTGTACGTGTAGTTAGCTACAAACGGTGGCACATAATTACTACGTTTGGGGAGATTGTAAAACTCACACAATCGAGAAATCATAACAGATGGTCTCCCTTTGGTACGGCTAGCCACACTGGCTGTACTGCAACAGCCTCTACCCCATGGTGCAAGCCGTTTGGGGATGCTTTCCTGAGAATATTCAGCGACCTATTCATATCGGCATTGAGCGGGCGTCCGCTCTTTGCCTTGTACAAGCCCTGCTTGACGCACCTGTCAGAGAATGTCGGTTCCTCTACTACTTTTCCATAGGTTGGAAGATGGTCGCTCTCAAGGAAGCTAGCTTTGCTCTTACAGTACAACCTGGATGCCAACCAATTTGGCCTTATAGCAGAGCATATCCACTAAATGAAGGTGCGGTATCTGCACAAAGCGCTGCTTGTCATCCTTGCGCATCTCACATTCCTGCTTCTCATTCGGGTTCTTGCCGATGCCTCAAGCTGCGAGCAGATCAATGATGCCCTTGGAAGCGTATGCAAGTCGTGGTCAATACGGCGGGTGCGCTTCGTAGCCGAACGATCCATGCGCGCCGTCCAGTGGTCATTCCTGCTAAACTTGTGCAACTCTGCCTTGCGTTTCCAGGTAGTGGAACCCAAAACGGGTGAGGCGATCACGATGCTTTACGACTATCCGCGTGAGATCCGTATCCCTGAGCAAGCCAAGCAGTGAGGGAGCGGCTATCATTCACGCCAGAGGCAATTTCCTTGACAACTTGACTCATCTGGTAGCCCCATTGGTGTCTTTGAGACATGTTGTCACGAGGTTAACAGATTTTCCTTCTGTTCCACCGCACAGACATGGGCACAGATGGCACCCTTCTCAGCCATTGCCTGTGGTGGATTTTCACCCTTGGTCGCGGTGATAGTTCCCACGGGAGCCTGACAGTCCTTCATGGCGCCAACACGGAACCCTAGAAGGATTACGCGATAGCTGATACCTTGTCGTTTGGCGTAATGACTTAACTTCTTACGAGAAATACAGAACATCTGGTTATGGTTGTCAACGCAAGGCATCATTTCTAAGAAGCGTTTCTCACACAGAAACGGGCGTAAGTAGTCCCCGTCGTTGATGCTGCGGAGCAAAGCGCCCTTCCGAATCACTGGCCTGGAATGGGAATGTTTCCACTTTTGCCGACCCCACAAAGAAGTGATGAGTATGAGCACAAGAACGAAAACGCCGACATTCCTGTTGGAATTGCCCTTGCAGGCGAGCAGCCAGCAAGCGAAACATATGCGAGCGCATTTTGAAGCAGCACGCTGTCTCTACAATGCTCTGCTGGGAGAGGCGATGAAGCGCCTTCGGGTGATGCGTGCTGATCCGAGATGGCAACAGGCCCGCGGCCTCCCCAAAACCGAAAAACAGGAACGGCATGCGCTTTACGCGCAACTCCGGCACGACTATGGCTTCGAGGAATATGCGATGCACGCCTATGCGACCGGTGCCAGAACGACCTGGATTGCTGATCATCTTGACAGCAACACGGCGCAAAAGCTGGCAACCCGTGCCTACCAGGCTGCCAATCGGGTGTGTCTTGGGCAAGCCAGCAGGGTTCGTTTCAAGAACACAGGGCGGGGTCTGGACAGCGTGGAAGGCAAGAACAACACACAAGGGTTGCGTTTTGTCCTCCAAGCTCCGGAAGAAGGGCATGTGGGCTGGCTCGTGTGGCAACACGATCGGCTTCCCGCTCTCATAGATTGGGACGATCCGGTGGTCAAACATGGCCTTGACCAGCGCATCAAGTACGTGCGCCTGGTTCGTCGTCGTGCCTCTTCTCATAAGGCACAAGGCGCTGACACTGATGGCTACCGCTACTGCGCCCAACTCGTCCTGGAAGGCGTTCCGTTCCAAAAGCCGAAGCATCACGTGGGAACGTCCAACGTGGGTCTTGATCTGGGGCCCTCCACCGTGGCCGTGGTGCCGCACGAAGGTGAGGCGCGGTTGCTCTCTTTCTGTAGCGACCTCAAATCCGACCAGCACAAGAAAAGCCGTCTCCAACGCAAGTTGGATCGGCAACGACGCGCCAACAACCCGCACAACTATGACGAGCGAGGGCGTGTGAAAAAAGGGCGACTCCGGTGGAAAGACAGCCAGGGCTACACGGTCACCCGTCGCCGCCTCGCCTGGCAAGAACGCACACTCGCGGCCCATCGCAAGAGCCTGCACGGGCAACTTGTCCATGCGATTGTGTGCAGTGGCAAGACGATCATCACCGAAAAGGTTTCCTACAAAGCATGGCAGAAACAGTATGGCAAGAGTGTGGGGGCGCACGCCCCCGGGATGTTCATTGAGCTGTTGAAACGCACGGTTGCAAGAACTGGCGGCATCCTGATCGAAGTCCCCACCCGCACGACCAAACTGTCACAATACTGTCATGGCTGCGGACGCTGTGCGAAAAAGCCGTTGTCTCAGCGGTGGCATCAGTGTGCATGTGGCGTTGGGCCCGTCCAACGTGACCTGTACTCGGCGTTCCTCGCGTCCCGTCTCAACAGCAGAACGTTTGTCCCCTCTATTGCCCAGCAGGACTGGGAGAGTGCGGAGATGCGCTTGCGGGCAGCAATAGAGGATGTCAACCAACGTGCGAGAGCGGGGCAGATCTTGCCCCAAAGCATGGGTGTTCCCTGTGCCAGAGCGCGTCTGCCCAAAAGTCTTGCGAGCGACCATCAAGAGCTGCGCTATCATCATGATCGCGTAGAAGCGGTGGCACGTTGTCAAGAACCCCACGCTTAGGAAAGCGTGGGAGTCTCAGAACAATCAACCAGGTAGTATTTTGAAGTTGATTCTTAATGCTTCACAATGTAGATGTTTGCCCAATTATCAGGAGGAATCAGTCCCTGCTGGTTTTCAGTCATACCAATAACATAAGGCTTGAGCAAGTAGACATTTGTTACCTGTTCAATTGGCATCCAGGCAACATCGTTCACCAGTTGTTGCTCGGCTTTCTGATACATCTGCATGCGCGCGTCTGGCTGAAAAAGGGAGTCTGCCTTTTCTAACTGTGCTTGTATCGATTGCTGTTGAGCTGCGTTACTGCTTGAATTCTGGCCGTAATTCATGCTGTTATTTGGCACCCCTTTGTCAAACTGTCGCGTTAGCCAGTCTTGAGGATCAGGATATTCAGCTACCCAGGCAAGACCCCAGAAGGCTATGCCTTGCGGATTGTTTGTTGCCGCTGTTACCTCATCAAGAAGTGTATTGTAATCGACAGGATTTGCTTTTACTGTTATTCCAAGGACACTTTGCCACATCCCAATCATCGCTTTGACCTCCTGATCAAAGTTACTCACACCCGTGGCGTAGGTTAATTTGATTGGAGGTATCTGTGAAATGCTTGACCAGCCTTCGTCATGTAATCCCTGTTGCAATAGTGTTTTAGCTTTGTCGGGATTCCCATTCAGCGATTGCGTACCGTCCGGACCTGTTAAGGAAGGATTGTATCCAGGCATATCCGATGGCACGATATGGTTTGTAGGAATTACCGTTCCTTGCCAGACGTTATTTGCAATTGCCGTTTTGTCGATAGCAAGAGCGAATGCTTCGTCGCATGTTGATGCTATCGAAAGGTTTGACCAGGTAATTCATTGTGTAATAATTAATCCACAATTGAGCGATCTGGTGGAAATCCGACCGCTTTTTATCGTTGTCAAAATTTGCAACAGGTACGCCTGTCATATCAACCTGGTCGTTTTGATATGCCTGGTAAGCGGCCTCAGCCTGTGGATAGAAGGGGAAGATAACTTTTTGTAGTTGTGGTAATGCGTCATAGTAGTTAGGATTTGGTCCAAAGTCTATCTCTTTGCCATGCACATACTGCAATACTTTGAAAGGTCCAGCTCCTCCACCCAGGTTCAAATGATCAGTGAAATTTGATCCATATGTATCAATCAAACTCTTCTCAACCACATATGAGCAAGTGTGTGCTAACATGAAAAGGAAATATGCTGCACTCCTGTTTGTTTGAATCACGACTGTATTTGGATCAGGAGCCATCAAGCTATCATTAATTAAGCTTTGTATTCTCCCACCCAGCAACTTGTCAGAATCTTTAATCAGATCAAGATAAATTGGTGCAACAGTGGATTTTGTTGCTGGCTGTAAAGCTCTATCTATACTGTAGATCACATCGGCAGAAGTCAGCGGAGTTCCATCACTAAATTTCAGATGTGGTTTTAAGTGAAATGTCCATGTTAACCCATCTGAGCTTTGTTGCCAGGATTCGGCAAGCTGTGGATGTATCTGAAATTTGTCATCAACCTGTACTAGTCCGGTGTAGATCATTTGAATAGCAGAAATGGATGAAGTATCATATGCAAGCGCAGGATCAAATGTTGTAATATCCGAAGCCCCAAGGATGGGAGAAACAAAGACCTGATCCTTTGCAGGAGCCTTCACAGGTTTCGCTGGAATATTTGGAGTATTGCTACCAAACAGCGTACAAGAGGAAAGTAAAAGAACAAGCAGAGCCAATAAAAGAGGCATACAACGAGCAGTATATTTTTTATTGCCGGAGTTCATTCAAAACCTTCACAATGTAGATGTTTGCCCAATTATCAGGAGGAATCAGTCCCTGCTGGTTTTCAGTCATTCCAATAACATAAGGCTTGAGCAAGTAGACATTTGTTACCTGATCAATTGGCATCCAGGCAACATCGTTCACCAGTTGTTGCTCGGCTTTCTGATACATCTGCATGCGCGCGCCTGGCTGAAAAAGGGAGTCTGCCTTTTCTAACTGTGCTTGTATCGATTGCTGTTGAGCTGCGTTACTGCTTGAATTCTGGCCGTAATTCATGCTGTTATTTGGCACCCCTTTGTCAAACTGTCGCGTTAGCCAGTCTTGAGGATCAGGATATTCAGCTACCCAGGCCAGACCCCAGAAGGCTATGCCTTGCGGATTGTTTGTTGCCGCTGTTACCTCATCAAGAAGTGTATTGTAATCGACAGGATTTGCTTTTACTGTTATTCCAAGGACACTTTGCCACATCCCAATCATCGCTTTGACCTCCTGATCAAAGTTGCTCACGCCCGTGGCGTAGGTTAATTTGATTGGAGGTATCTGTGAAATGCTTGACCAGCCTTCGTCATGTAATCCCTGTTGCAATAGTGTTTTAGCTTTGTCGGGATTCCCATTCAGCGATTGCGTACCGTCCGGTCCTGTTAAGGAAGGATTGTATCCAGGCATATCCGATGGCACGATATGGTTTGTAGGAATTACCGTTCCTTGCCAGACGTTGCTCGCAATTGCCGTTTTGTCGATAGCAAGAGCGAATGCTTGTCTCATGTTGATGCTATCGAAAGGTTTGACCAGGTAATTCATTGTGTAATAATTTATCCACAATTGGGGTACCTGGTGGAAATCCGATCGCGTTTTATCGTTGTTAAAATTTGCAACAGGTACGCCTGTCATATCAACCTGGCCGTTTTGATATGCCTGGTAAGCAGCCTCTGCCTGTGGATAGAAAGGAAAGACTACTTTTTGTAGTTGTGGTAATGTGTCATAGTAGTTAGGATCAGGTACAAAGTCTATCTCTTTGCCATGCACATACTGCGATACCTTGAAAGGACCAGCTCCTCCACCCAGGTTCAAATGATCAGTGAAATTGGATCCATATGTTTCAATCAAACTCTTCTCAACCACATAAGAGCAAGTGTGTGCTAACATGAAAAGGAAATAAGCAGCACTCCTGTTTGTTTGAATCACGACTGTATTTTGATCAGGAGCCATCAAGCTATCATTAATTAAGCTTTGTATTCTCCCACCCAGCAACTTGTCAGAATCTTTAATCAGATCAAGATAAATTGGTGCAACAGTGGATTTTGTTGCTGGCTGTAAAGCTCGATCTATACTATAGATCACATCGGCAGAAGTCAGCGGAGTTCCATCACTGAATTTCAGGTGAGGTTTTAAGTGAAATGTCCACGTTAACCCATCTGAGCTTTGTTGCCAGGATTTGGCAAGCTGTGGATGTATCTGAAATTTGTCATCAACCTGTACCAGCCCTGTATAGATCATTTGAATGGCAGAAATGGACGAAGTATCATATGCAAGCGCAGGATCAAATGTTGTAATATCCGAAGCCCCAAGGATGGGAGAAACAAAGACCTGATCCTTTGCAGGAGCCTTTACAGGTTTCGCTGGAATGCTTGGAGTATTGCTACCAAACAGAGTACAGGAGGAAAGTAGAAGAACTACCAGAGCTAATAAAAGTGGCGCAAATCGACTTGCATATTTCTTACTGACATTCATTCGTACAATCCTCTTCCCCGTTTCTTCCTTTATACATGATCAACCAACGAATTGCGTTGGGCAAACGCGGTAGCACGCAATGCCACATGGATAAAACCCTCGATGTTGGTATCCGTGAGGTTCGCTGGCCAGCCAATGTATTCTTCCCCGGCTGCTTGTACAATTTGCATTGTATGTCCCTGGTCGGCAGCAGCATCAGCTCTAGTTGAAGCCAGGCCAATCACCGCAAACAGAGAACGTGCATCGTGGCCTAATTGAATGTAACGGCGTGCTGTCGAAAATGCTCCGCCTAGATCCCGTGCTTCCAATTGTTCAGTGAGTGTATCTAGCAGCGCAGGTGCTATCAGACCACCACCTAATATCGGTGAACGTGAGCTATCCGGCAGTGCGGTAACTGTTTGTTCTCCCAATTCTTTATGAAGAGCGTTCAAATATGAGGCTGCAACGAACAGGAGAGGCAGGGCCTCCACCTCTTGGATCTGCGAAAACACCAGACGCACAGCCGCTGTGAAAAGCAAGCAATGCGCTGCCGTCATAAATGCATTACGGTCATCATCGCCAATCCTCTGCATGAGATCTGTTGCCGTGAGCGCAATAACTGAGCCAACACCACGCGAAGACGCTCCATTTTTGATAAGTGCATCGAATACTCCCTGGCAAATCTGGGTCGTGTCAGCATCACTGAGAATGAGACGGCGTAAAGGAAGCGCATTTTCTTCTTTTGGAGCAGCCAGGCGTGTACGGTAACTGGCTAGGCTATGGCCCGGTTCAGACAGAAATGAGCGGACTGGATCAACCCAACCAGGTTCTTCTGTATGCAGGGGCAGGTGTGGCACAAGCCAATGAATAATATTTGGCGCGCGATCTCCCCACTCTACAGCATCTAATAATTGCATACCTCGCACCGCAAATATCAGGGAGTGTCCGCCGTGTTGAAAAGTTGTTGAAATACTATCATACACTCGAATTTGCATGGTGCGATAATCAGCGCCGGTTCCATAGAGACCAAGTATCAACCGTTCGACCATAGTTCTATCATTGCCGAAAACAGCATCGTGCATGGCTGAGTTTACCGTTTGACCAGCCGCTAATCCACTTGGAAAGAGCGGCTCTGGGTAGTCTTTTTGTGCTGCCTCGCCTGCGCGAACAGCTGGGGCTGCAGCCGTTAATGCCTGCACAAGGAACGGTAAACCTCTTGTATAATCTGGTTCATTCTCTCCAAGAGTGTACTGGAGTGCTAGAAGCCAGCGACACATCATGCTCGCAGCGTCAAGAGTGAGGATCGTGTGTCCATCACTATCACCGTGTGCAGCAACCATGCCCACACGCCCAATTAACTCAGAGGCATTTGCGCCTCGCTGTGTCAATTCCCTCGCTACAGCAATTATCTGGTCTGTATTGCCAGAAGCGGTGGCATCAATAAGAGAAGAAATATCGGTATTCATTCCAACACTCATATACTCATTCCAAAGCGGCGTGCAGACCTATCCCGCTCGAGGGATTGAGAGCGCGCCGCCTCTCCCTTCTGAATAATTATATCCATCGCAGCGGTGCACGCGTTTACAAAAGCGGTGGCTGATGCCCTGCACCGTGCCTTGTTCCGTCGTAATATTGAAGTAACCCGTCGCGCGTATCGAGACACGCCCGACATACGTGCCGATCTTCTTGCCTCTTGTCACGATAGCCTCTACGATATCTCCAGTTTGGAACCCGTTGACGCGTTTTAGCTGCTTTGCAGCCGTTCGCGGGAAACCGTAGCGATCCATCAGGCACACTTGACGTGATCCGTGCCCCGTGGCGTTAATGAGCAGTGGCACCACACCCTCTACCTCAAGAGGCTCGGGTGTACTGTTGCCAACACAAGCCGCATCTAGCCAGTGCGTTTTCGGGAATCCCCGCAGGATCCGGTTGTACATTGTGAGTCCCCCGCTGCCTATTTCAACGGGAAGCCCGAATTCCTGAAGGCGCTCGTAGAGTACCCAACGGGTCGTGTTGACCGCTGCCGCATCCTGGAGCGGGGCCTTGAGCTGGTTAAGGATGCGCCCGAGGCGTTCGGGGTCGTCTTGCAAGAAGGCACTGATGTCCTGCATGCCTTTCTTGAGGTTGCACGGACCACAGGCCAGGGCGAGGTTTGATACCCGACTGCTTCCTAGCTTGGCGCGGCACCGCACATGTTCTACCTGAAGGGGAATATCGCACACATCGCAATAGGCGCACCTGCGATCCCATTTTTCAAGCAGATACTCCCTGAGTTCGTATCCCTGCAAGGTGCCCTGTTGATACTCAATCCCGCTGATTCCTGGATGTTCCAGGAACTGCAGGTCAAACCTTACCAATTCCATGCTCATAGCGCCAATCGGGCAGAGGCGGCGTAGTCGCTTCACCCAGGTCAGGACATTGGCGATGCGGCTTTCTAAAGATGGTGGCAACCATCCCTCCTTGCGCTGGCGGCGATTGAGGAAGCGGGGTTTTCTGTAGCGGGTATGACGCTGTCTACGACTTCGACGCGCCGCTCGTCGCTGCTCGAGCGCCTTCCTGATGGCTTCACCCCGGTGCGTCAGGACCGCTGCGAACACCACCTCTGCGTTGGCATCATTGACCACAGCAATGCCAGTGTTTCTACTTCCGGGATCAATCTTGACGCGGAGCGTTTCAACATCTGGCTTTTCAATGCTTTTTTTCAGTATGATCGTGAAAGGATAACGTCTGTACACGGCTGCCTGATCCGAAGAGAGTAAGATTCGAGCTCTACCAGGATGCACCGGGTTCAAGGGTCGTTTCTGTGTGTCTACAACGAGAACTTTGCTCACAATGAGCCTCCTATTGCTAGGGTAATGGTGGCCTAGACAATGTTAGCGAGAGGTTTGGCGTGAACAGCACTGAGTTAACCCATTACCTCTGTTTAACTATTCACCGTAGCAGTTGGGACTGGCCTCGCATCCCGACGTACCTATTTCTCTCCGAGCGCTAGCCCCCTAAGGGGCTGAGTCTGGTCAGGTTGGAGCTTGCCTAAACAAGTTCATCCCGTTGACGGGATTGGGTCCCTGACTCCAACTGATGGCATATGTGCTAAGCTGTTATCCGACATTGACCCAGACATGGACACTCCATCTATGGTAGATGGTTCCTGCTCTCCTCTTCTCTTACCCCCATGAAAAAGCGGAAACCCGGTACTTGTCAAACAGAGGGGTAAAAGGTACAGGGTTGATGGTTTACGTTTCATCCCCTCCTATTGTATTTCTCGAATAGCTCGCTCGATATCTGGTATATCAGCGTATTCCTCATCTAGTAATTTGTAAGCTCGTTCTAAGTACAATTCAGCAAGCCGCGCTCCACGCCCGCCAGGATCAAAGGCTGCTTCAGTTAGTTCGGCGCCACGGTATTTATCGGGTAGGGACTGAGCAACACGTAGCATGCGCTGTTTGGTTTCTTGTAGCTGATGATCGTCGTGTCCTTCCAGGGCATACCGCGCTACACCCACAAGTTTGCCCAACTCTGACAGTCGTTGCCGATCTGTCATTGTTTGTATCAATAGTTCATCAGCATCCAGATCATCCAATGGAATAGAAGCTTCATCCTCGATTGGGTTGCGATTCTCGATTTGTGCAAAGCTTGATGCAAAGTTCACATAGTATTGACCGTATTCCTGGCATCCTTGCGCAACCAACTGCATGCGTGCCCCTTCGTCTCTTGGATTGACAGTCCCAATGTCGCACAAATCATCGTCACGTTGCTCCGCTAGCATTTGGAGACGCTCGAATGTATTGCCCTCTTCCAACATCGGAGGAATTGGCATGACGGGAACATTCGTAGCTTCTTGCAAGTCTTCCGGGGAAAGCTGAGAAGCTAGAAATGAAGGGAGATACTTGGCCAGGGAGAGAGGCATAGGGGGGACAACACAATAGGTAGCTAAAACTGTTCGGCTATCATTGGTGCTGCGTGCAAAAAAGATGGCATGTCCCTTTGGCGCCTGTGAATCACCACGTATGAAACGTATGGTCATAGCGAAGAATCCTCTCTGCTATTGTAGTGTTTGAATGCTCGTTATTATGAGTAACATTGTTCTCTTGCCTTATAATATGCTCTTTGGCTTTACTTAGCAAGCATTAGAGCCTGAGATGTGCTCATAATCGCTTTTTCCACCTACGGCGGGAAGAGAAGAAATGAGCGGGGACACCCCGCGCCCCGGCAAGGGACTTCGTCCCCTGCACCCCTTTCATAAGCTCTTACGTAATGTTCTCAAACGTTTTACCAGCCTGGTATTGGTTTGTGTCTCATTCTCGCTCATTTCGTCAGTCGAAGCAAGAACGGAGTTTTCGTAAGCCATAAGATAGTCCATTATTGAATCTCTACCGGTAATACGAACAAACGATGTTAGGGTTGAGAGAGCCTGACCATCCTGATTTCGCCTTAATTGGGTGATGGCAGCTTGTCCGTAGAGTTCAGTATATTGACGCAGGAACATGCTCCATTGCTCCGCTGAATTCATCGTATTCATCACTTGCTCAACTAGCTCGATAGAACGAGTAAAGTCATTCATCGCAAGATCGAACTGTTCATCTGCAAGCATAAGGCCTGCTCGCTCGTAACACGCATCAGCTTCTTGTAAAGGAAGGTGATATTGTTGATACAAAACTACAGCCTGCTCGAAATTTCTGGCTGCCTCTTGTAATTCGCCACTTCCTCGATAGGCCAGGCCTAAAGTAAAAGTGGTGTCAGCTTCTCCAATCAGGTTGCCACTCTGGTGAAATCGAATAGCTGCTCCTTCACTATGCTCAATTGCTTCATTCCACTGACCTCTTCCAATGAGAGTTTGTGCTATACCGAGCATTGCCTCGGCATCTCCATTTGTGCTCTCCAACAGTTGGAACTGTCGTCCTGCCTCAAGAAAACTTGCTGATGCGGAATCCAATTCCTTACGAGACAAACGCGTTTGAGCAAGACCGAGCAGCGCTTCAGCGGCAATCAATGGTTCCTGTAGAACTTCAGCCATACTGAATGCCTGGCTAAAATGTGTCTCAGCTTGAGTAAAATCTCCGCGTGTTAAGAGGAGTTGTCCTTCTGTAAGGAAGATCGCAGGTTCTATTGTTGAGGCTAAATTATGCTTTGATGTAATGGAGTTCGCACTGGCCAGGCTAGATGCCGCATCGTCCAATTTACCCGTAAGAATCGCTAATCTTGCTTTGCGAACATGTATCTCGGCTGCGATGGCACTATAAACCGGATCAGTAAGCTGCGTTTCCACTCGCGTTTGTGCTTCATATAAGTAGTTGCCAGCTCGAAGTATCTCACCTCTTTTACTATGAACAATGCCCAGACCCAGTAAAGCTTTATTTTCAATGAACTCGTTACTCAGTGACTGTGCGAGTTCAATAGCATCTTCATATGTCTGTGAAGCTCGTTCGAGAAAGCCTCGTAAAAGTTGAACTTCCCCCAGATTTATGGTCGCTTCAGATTGTCCAATGCGATATGCAATAGCCTTGTATGTCCGTAATGCACGTTCTATCATGCTATTGGCGTATGATAGTTGTCCCCTGCGCATATTAATTACACCAAGTAAGCGGCTTGCAGTGGCTGAGCCAAGAGGATTTTGCATATCTGTATATATTTGTAATGCCAACTGCGCGCTAGTTAAGGCTTGTTCAACTTGATTAGTAAGGAATGAGATTTCTGCCAGGCCCAGATTACTATCGCCCTCACCCAGCTCGTATTCAATCGAGCTTGCAAGCTTCCCGCCTTCCGCGAAGGCATCTGCCGCCTTATCGAATTGCCATTGATCCAGGTAGATATGACCCATACCTATCAAAGCATCCACAACACCAAAATTGTCTCTATTCGCTTGATAGACTTCGAGAACTCGTTGGTATTCAGTTGTTGCCTGGTCAAAGTGTCTTGCCTGACGCAATAGATCGGCATTGCTACGACGCGCATCAGCTTCATTAAGTGTATCGTTAGCGCCAACAAAAAATGAAATTGCTCGTTCATAGTGTTCAATCGCGCGTTCATTATTGCCACGCTGCATCTCTATATGGCCCAATGCTAGCGCCACATTACCCTGTCCCTGTATATTGCCCTGGTCTACATAGAGATTCCAGGAGTTTTGATAAGCTTCTTGCGCCCGATCAAGATGTGCCAATTGCCGTTCAACGTGCCCGAGTGATAGTGTACTACCGGCCACTAGTAAAGGGCGATTTGCATCTTTATAAAGGCGTATTGCTTTCTGATAACTATTAGCAGCCTGTTCAAGCTGATTTTGCTGACGTTGTACATCGGCAAGCATTGTGCGGCTGTCTCCAGATCGCTTAAAATCGCCAAGCAACCTGAAGCGTATTTCGGCATCTGAAAAAGCATCTGCTGCCGTATCCAATTTGCCATCGTAAAATGCGTCAATGCCTGCTTGTAGACGTTTCTCAGCTGCTGTCTCGTCCTGTGCCGACATGAATGTTTGACCCCTATATTTTCTACCTATGTATATACAACCCTTAGCATATGGAGGACATTATGTCAAAGACCCTTCGCTTTTCCAGGGGGATTGAATCCGACTTTGTTAGATAAGTGTAGCGAAGTATCTAATGGCCTGGCGTGAACCTTCATGATTTTATTGTAGTCCTTCGAAATAGGAAAGTCAAAATCGTGCTAGGCAGGATGGGATAGTTGTGATAAGATTAGCTCTATGTACGGAATAGCGTGGTGGACGGATCCAGTACACAACTAAGTACAAAGGAGTTAGCCCATGTACGAAGATACCCTGGCACATGTAGAACTTTTCTCTGGTTTAGAAAAGAAGGATTTACAACAACTCGCAGGTGCTTGTCGGGAGCGCACGTATAGCCCAGGTTCAAAATTGATCAAACAGGGTGATACAGGTGTTGGACTGTATGTAATTACTAACGGCACTGTTCATATTACAAGAGCGAATGATCCTGATAAAGCAGAGCTGGATCTTGGCACTGTTGGTCCAGGAAATGTACTCGGTGAAATGTCGCTATTGGATGATTTGCCGCGTTCAGCTAATGTAACTGCTGTGAGTGAGGTTACAGCTCTTCTTCTTCCTGTCTGGGAATTTCGAACAACGTTACGCAATCATCCGGATATTGCTCTAAGGCTTTTAGCTACCCTTAGTCGCCGTTTGCGCAAAGCTGAAAGTAACAGTCGCGATTAAAGTGTTCACAAGAGGATTATATCAAGCAAACAGCCAGCGAAGCGTCTGGAATGGCGTCTTTCCTATGCTTCGCTGTCTGTCTCGTAAGCCGGACTTTGAATGTGTATTGTTGGCTCAGCCTTCTTTCGATATAAGAGATCCTGTAATTCCTCAAGCATAGTCTCTACATCGTTAAAAGAACGGTATACACTGGCAAAGCGAATGTAGGCTATCTTGTCCATTTGTCTCAGCCGTTCCATGACAAGTTCTCCAATGACACTACTCTGGACTTCTTGTTTGCCTTGCCTGTATAGTTCCTGCTCAATCTCCTCAACTGCATTCTCGATCTCATCTACCGATAAGGGACGTTTTTCACAAGCCTTGCTGATGCCCACAAAAAGTTTTTGCCTATCGAAAGCTTCCCGTCTTTGGTCTCGCTTTATGACCATCAAAACAGATTTCTCTACCCTCTCGTATGTGCTGAACCGTCCTTTGCACTGCTCACATTCACGTCTTCGGTGAATAGCATCACCGATATCTCGCGAATCTTTCACTCGCGATTCTGTGCCTCCACAAAACGGACATTTCATACTGCTTTCCCACCTTGTGATGAAGGAGTACATGTGTGTCAATGCAGGTATTGTAACATAGCAGTGTGAAAATGGCACTGTCGACATAATTGACATGGCAATTCCTCATGAACATCCTGCGCAGTTGTGTTATCCTGAGCAACTCGTCATGAGGCTGCTCAAACTGATATGGAGTATTCATCATATTGAGCCGTGAAATTGCCCTGTCTCAATGATTATCTAACAGTGTGCAAATGAGTTCTCATTTCGGAAGGCTCTTTACCGATATATCCAGACTTCAAACGCGAACCCTCGCGCCAATATGCATACCAGTATGGACCGTGCCCCTGCCCTTCTCGGCAAGTCCTGCACGTTTGTTTTCCACATTTGCGATATTGTAATTGATATGTTATATGCTGATCACCAGGAAACTGTGTCATGTGTATGTATTCTCCCTCTCGTCAAAATAATACTCGGTATCTATGCAACAGGGGGTTCCAAAGAGCCGTATTGGCCACTTTGCGGGGTGCAGTGTGTTCCCCGCTCACTTCGCTTCCTCGACGTCACCTTTCGTCCTGTCTAATAGTAGAGACCTTCTTTTCTGTATGTAAGCGCAAGTTTACCAGCTAGATGATAGCGAAGCGGTAGCCGCGCAGCAACGCCTATTATAAAGATGCACTGGTGTCGTTGACAGGCCGCATTCTAAGTCACACATGTGACGAAGGGAAAAGCAGTCGAAAAGATACAAATCCGTTTTCATATATCTATGAATAACAAAATCATATCATGAATATATGAACAAAGAATGAATTTTGCATGAGAGAAAATGACTTCATATTCATCTTTCAACGGAACAAGCCGTTCAATTGTATGACAGGATTTTCATCCAATAAACCGTTACAGAAGACTCACTTTTTAACATCAACTCGTGAGCATATTGTGATAGAGGAAAATTGGTTTATTGCTCAGCCTTAGAGCATAGGATGGTATAATAGAGTATGCGACTTTCCTAATTCCTTTCGTGGAATTTCTGGCTCCAAATGTTTTGTCATTTTGTTGGATCGGAAAGAGAAGGCAAACTATGCAAATCATCATTAAAGGTAAACAGACTGAAGTTCAACCGCGTTTGCGTGAACACATTGAGCGGAAAGTACAAAAACTCTCTCGTCTACTTGGTTCAGATGCTCGTGTTGAAGTAACCGTTTCCGAAGAAAAAACACGTAGCTCTCATGACCGTTTTACTGTGCAACTAGCAATCTCTAACAACTCTCATCCTGTACATAGCGAAGTAAGTGCAACGAACGCCAATATGGCTCTGGATCTGGTATTGGATAAAGCTACAGCACAATTAGGCCGCTATAAAGATCGCCAAACAAGCTCCCGTCGGCATCATACTCCTCCTGTGAAAATTCTCTCATTATCTCGCACTGGCAGTTTATCTTCCATTGAGGATGAGGGTTTAGAGGAAGAGCCAGCGGCTACTCCCATAGCCATAGAGAAGAATGAGGAAATCTGGTCTAAAATCATGGAGATTCGTCAAATTCAGACCAAACCCATGAGTGATCAAGAGGTCATTACTGAAATGGAGACCAATCATCTCCCCTTTTACCCCTTCTTTAATGAGGAATTGGGAAGCGTCAATGTTATGTACCGTTTAGATACTGGGGGTTATGGACTACTTGTACCTGCATTAGAGCATGTTACTGAGTAACCTTGACGCCTGGTCTATAAAGTTACCTCAAATTTCCAGGGTTGTAAGGGTGGATTCTCGAATTGACCCAAAGGGTCGACTATACGAATTGTTAAGGCAGATGCATCAGCGGACATCAGTGGACTAAAACGCGCACTACCCTGATACACTGCCTTATAAGAATCACTTGATAGCTCTGGGCGAGCAAGAAGCACGCCGCCACGGTCTCCTGCCCACTGAAATCCAGTAGTATCTTGTATGAGGAAAATCAGGCGAGGAACAAAAGCAAATCCCTTCTGCAAAGGAGTGCGTATCCATATATAATGCAACTCAAAGTGTTTCTGAAAGAGTTGCAACTGCTGTATTAGCAATGTCATGTCTTGTTGCTTTTGTTCCAATTCAATGTTGATGGTGCGCAATGGAAAACGTGTTGATGATTTTGGGACATCGCGAAGCCTGGTTTCTTGCGGAGCAGCTACTACAATTGGAGGGCGTGCGGCAAGTTCCAGTGCTTTCGCAGAAAACGGTGAGGGATCGTTTAAAATTTCGTTGCACAGGTGCAGGCACAATTCACATATGTAAGCTGCACCCGGACCTGCTACCGTGCGCTGCACTTCAGGTGGGCGTTTTCCGCAGAAAGAGCATCGTGCCTGTGACCGATCCATATTCATGAGTTGCTTCCTAAAGAGACTCGTTTACCGTTGCTAAGAAGGACGTCTTAGTTGATCAATCTGGAGCACGATGCTGCTATCCGCACAAGCGAAGCATGGTTTCTGGTGGCAATGCAGAATGCAGCGTCACAGACTTGACCCAGCCATTGACGAATATCTTTCCTGAGCAGATCAGGCGGCCCCGAGGGGACGTTGGCGGCAACCGTAGCGCCAGCCCGGAGCCGCTATACGACTCCGAGTTGAGACCTTTCTGTGTCATGGTCGGACGATCAACTGGTGGTGAGGGAGAAGTTTGAAGCGCTTGCTTGAGATAGGCTACGCCTAAGAGCGCAATATTGATGGCTGCGCTATAGTCCCTGGCCCCATTCCAACCACACTCAAAACAGCGCAGCCAGGCTCCAGACTCCAGCATCGGAGCATCAAGGGCAGGGGAAGCATAGGTGTTGGCGGGCTTGCCACAGTGGGGGCAAGTGTGCGTTGTGCCTGCTGCGTGCTGCCAGGCCAGGTGCAGCCCCGAGAGATGGCATTTGTAGCGCAGACAGCGCCACAGCGCCCCGCGGATCTGCGCATTGTTACGCCAATGCACCCAGCGACCACGGGCGGATTTTCCCCGGCCTTCGGACTTGAGCGATTTGAGCGATTCGCCTGCAATGAGGTCGGCTTGCCATACGCTCGCAAGCCCCAGCAAGATGTTGGCGGCCAGATGGGCCAGGTCATTGTTCCTGGCCTCGTACTTCCTCCAACAGCGCGCGATCTCCCGGCGCAAGACCGCCAGCTTCCTCTCCGATGGCTCTGCCCTCTTATCGCCGACCGCAAACTGATCCCGCCTGGCTTCCAACTTGGCAACCTTGGTCTTGAGGCGATCGATGTGGCGTCGGGTGTGGGCTTGTCGCCCGTCGAAGCCCCCGGTATCCAGGAACAGCGGGGGAGAAAGTCGGTTGCCCTCAAGGTCCACCACTGTCGCGGTGACCAGCGTCCTAACGCCCCAATCCCAGCCGAGCACCCGCTGCACCTGCTGTGGATCAGGCAGTGCAGTGACAGGAACTTCGATGATGAAATCAAGCACGGTGTAGCGCGTGCCATCGGGTTCGGCGATCTCGCGCAACGTTGGCGCAAGACGTTCTCCTGCCTGCAGGCGCTGCACGACGGGATCGGGTAAGGGGAGGTGTAGCTGAGGTTCGGTCCACGCCGGCGCCCAGACCCCTTGCTCATCAGGGAATCGAAAGGCGAGGTAGCAGCAACGCCCCTGCACATCAATGCGGAAGCGATAGGCCTGACCATGCTCGCCGCCATCATCTGCCGCGTAGGGCAAGATGCCCACTTTGAGCAGGGGAACGGCTTGCATGTCTTCATACGTCTCGGGAAAGCAGCCGTGTGCGAGGTAGTAATTGCAGGTCTGTTCGATGAGGTTTTGCAGTTCCACCGCAGAGCCCCCATCGCTGTGCTCATCACGCAGGCAAGCCAGGGCCGCTTTGATCGCGGTGCGGTTCTTGCCCGCCCGTGTGTGCTCCGTTTTGGGCAGGATCATACCCTGCTCAAGCAGTGGCAGCACGAGGGCAAACCGCTTTTTGCGCCTGGCTTGCCCGCGCAAGATGCGCCCGGCTTGCTCCGCTTCACAGCGCCATTGCCGGTCTCCATGCGGATCGGAGGATGCGATCAGCGCGGTGACCTGTTTGTAGGCGTACTTCGTTTCCCGCTCGCCAAAGTCGTCGAGGCGCTCCCACAGGGCCGCCACCGTCGCATTGATGACAATGCGCGAGGCATCGAGCACACGCAGAGATGCGGCTTGCACCGCATCTGGCAGGCGAAGCTCATAGCTGACAAGCTGAACCGTTCGGCCGACACGCATAGATCCTCCTGAGGCGAACATTTGTCCTTGTTGGCATCAGTATACCATCGCTCATGGTTTCTGGCAACTGTCAGAAAACCCTCAAACTGACCTGGCTTTTGGGCATGTGAAAAGTTGTTCCTATATCTTTATACGTACGTAAAGTATCGATGGCTGCATTGTATAATCCCAAACGTTCTAGAATGAAGGCATGAGCCTCCCACTCTAAAGTGTCATCCAAAGGTGTTAAGGATGAAGACAGATCCTCTTTGACATTGGTCGGGATTCGATTGCTACGCTTTAGATTCCATTTTCTCATCTTTGTTCCGTTGTGAGAGGATGAAGACCTGTTATTTGAAGCTACAGAATGCACAAGACTTTCAGACGCCCCATTGCTTCTGCCGTATGTGCGAGCTAGTGCCAACGTAATGAGATGGTCTGCAAAATGAGGATTTTTTGGCAGGAGCGAGCCATGCATATAGGTACCAAATGAGTTGCGATAAACCGCTCCCTCGGTGTGGTCTTCTGCATTATTCCCATGTCCTTTCAGAACCCTCCCGAGTGGTTTTGCGGTGCCAAGATACGTACGACCTCCATGATTTTCAAAACCAACTAAAGTATACCCATTCCAATTGATCACTATATCACCAATGCATCGAGGTATCTTGGCTCCCTTGTGAATAGTCCATGCATCAAATACTCCAAGTCCACGCATATCAGGCCCATCCGCTGGTCGGTAGTAATGTGCCAATAATTGGTACCCACCACACACCGCCAGCACCGGCATATCATCTTCAATTGCAGCCCATAAACCAATGCTTTTGATTTCAAGTAAATCTTGAGAGACGGGAGCCTGCTCTCTATCCTGTCCACCACCTATAAACAATATATCGTATTCATCTGGTGCTAATGCGTCACCAATGCCAAGTTCGATAACACGTAGTTCAATGCCTCGGAGTTGGCAGCGTCTTTGTAAAGTTAATATATTGCCTCTATCTCCATACAAATTTAATTGATCAGGATATAGGTGCCCTAAAGTAAGAGTGAGATGTGGTGATAAATCGTCGTTCAAGGTCCGCTCTCCTCCCAATATCGAGGCGTTAAACCGCGACGTTCCAGTTCGTGGTGAATCTCTAACAAACCGGTATACGTTGGTATTACGAATAAAGTCTCCCCTTGCGGTGTTTGTTGAATGGCTGTGTCTAGTGCATAACTTATTCCATAAGCCTTCTTTGATCTGCCATTAGCTGTGCTTGCATCAAGCGCAGTCATTTGTGTATTTTGCGTCTTTGCTTTATTTCGTGCTCGCCTGCGTTGGCGTGGGCTGAGAGCCTTTGATCCATGCGCTACCTTTAAAGCACGTAATGGAGTTGAGGTCACAATGGCCATAGCTTCCTGTTCTATACCGGCAAGCTTTAAGCGTAATGCGAGATCGAATGCGCGTGTCCCGGCTACAGTTAAAGTCGCGAGATAATGAGAGCTTCGTTCAAAATCGACATCCCAGATCCATGAGATATCCTGTCCATCAGCAATATTGTCATTCAGAACAAATAACACGTGCCTTTGTATTCCATCGCTGAAAAGCGTGCGGAGTACTTCATTGAAGCCAGTAGGATTTTTTGCTAACAACAAGCGTAATGTGCGTCCCTCTACATGAACCCGTTCGCCCCGTCCAAAAGCTGGTTTACATTGTTCGATACCTGATACTATCGGCTCCCAGTTGATTCCCAATGTTTGAGACGCAGCCACTGCTGCCAGGGCATTATAGACATTGTAAAACCCGGCCAGGGGAATCACAATTTCACCCTGATGTGTTTGCGTTACAATGGTAACACGCAGGCGATCCATGCCATCAGCAACAATTTTCATTGCTCGGACATCTGCTTTAGGACGCTCACGCTTGCACTGCGAACAAGTATAGTGCCCTAAATGGCTATAGTATTGAACTGAGTACACATATTCGCCGCCGCAATAGGGGCATGTGCGTGTATCAACCACCTGGTGTCGCTCCATATCTGAGTCGTCGTTGGTGAGATCAAACGAGAGATCATCGATACCGAAGAAGACCAGCTGACCGTGGAAATAGTCGCTGAGATGAGCCGTAGTGGGATCGTCAGCGTTCAGCACCAGAATCGTGTTTTCAGGGAGTAGCTCTACTGCTTGTTGCCATCGTTTGGAGACAGTGTCGACTTCACCGAAGCGGTCAAGCTGATCGCGGAAAAGATTTGTGAATACGGCAACACGAGGTGGTAAAATCTGTACAGCTTGTGTCATGACTGCTTCATCGACTTCAAAAATTGAAATGGCTTGTCCCGCTCGGCGTAAATTCCCGTCTGGTTGGGCACGAATGACCAGGGCGCCTGCCACTCCTTGCATCAAATTTGAGCCTTCCCGGTTTCTCCAAACACGCAAGCCAGCATCACTTAAGATAGCTGCGATAAAACCGCTGGTGGTTGTTTTGCCATTCGTCCCTGTTACCAGGACACTTCCATGAGCGAGTTGTGTGGAGAGGTGTTCGACAATATCAGGATAGAGACGCTGAGCAACCATTCCAGCAATACTTGTGCCACCACCCAGATGTAAGCGACGACTGAGCGCTCCTGCTGCTCTTCCTCCCATTACAGCCAATCCAGCGCGAAGAGAACTTCGCTGCCGCCGTTTAGAGACACGCTTGCCACTAGCTGTCTTGCTTGAACGATTGGCTTGCACCTGGTCGTTTGTGCTCTCGCTCATCATCCTTTTGTGTGCCTCTTTTGTTTCTGAATTGGGTGGCTGTTGTTCGCTCATGCGTTTCCTCCAACGTCTGGTATTTACATAAGTGTTCGGATGCAGCATAGCATGCGCAAAAATAAGGGTCAAGAGCATCTCTTATCGAGAGACTTTGTCTTGCGTGACAACAAGGGACAGACATGCCGTTATGGTTGCATTCAATCACGATCCAGTAGCGTAACACAACTGGGAGAAACATGTGGATACTGACAGGTCGAAAGGATGCCGCTCATGCTCGTGCAATTTCTCCAGCAACACGCGCTCAAGAATTCTTTGACAAGGGGTGTAAGAGCGGAATATCCCATCGAACAGTTACACTTCAGAAGAATGCCAATTGATGGGACATCTCCATGCTGCGCGAAGGGGGATTCTTTGTGATACGGGACGAAAAACCTACGCCAGTGACTCCTGTGAGTAAGGTTCTCGCAAGTGTGCAGTCTCTACTCTGACAGCGGTTCATTTACGTCGATCCTCTCGACAATTGCTTTGCTTCGGTACTCTATTATCATACTCGTCTTCCTACTGCAGCGGTCAATACAAGCCTAGCGTAAGATCTCATAGGCTCTTGCGCGATGAACATAAGCCTGTGTGACCGATATGGGTGAAATGCACCCTATGAGTATGCGTGGAATGAAATTCGGGCCTCCACGGGTCGGAATGCCACCGGCACTTCCGCTTTTCCTGGGAATGGAAAGAAGTGATCAATAGAACTGTTTACAACTGAATGTTCCGTGACAGACAGATAGTTTGATCGCTACGATGGCCTTGTATACCGGTAGGTTGTACACGAGGCGTTGGTACAAACAGGAGGAGCTCCAGGGATGCGCAAAAACTGTGCTACACAGTCCCTCAGCTTTCCCATACGCTTGCCAGATGTGCTGCAGACAGATGCGCTGCGCATGCTCGACGTATCGCGGGAGGTGATCAATGCGACTGTTAGCGCGCTCTGGGATCGGCTCGATGCATTTGGCGAGCGAGAGTCGACTTATGCTTACAAACAGGTCACGGCTATGATCGGTTCAAGTGATCCCCATGGGGATCGGCAATGGCGTTGCGAAGCCGAGCAAGCGGGACGCATCCTGCGTGCACAAGCGGAACGCAAGAAGCAGTTTGCCCTCGTGCTGTCCGTTCTCTCCCAAGGAATGATCTTGCCAAGGACGGAAACGAAAGCTGCCGGCAAGAATTGAAAAGCCATCAAACAAGCACTGGCAGATCTGCGTGAAGAGTTCTCTGATGGTGGCAAAGCCGTCGAAATTCAAAGCCTCATTGAGCAGGCATGCAACTTCTACCTCAAGCATGGACATTTTCCCGTCACCTATGAGGAAATGCAGGCCGTTCCGGTGCTCAAAGTGGGAATCCTGCCTTATGCTGGGGACGATGGGGGCGAGGAAGGGCAAGCGTATCGGCTTCGACTCGACTTGGAGGGGCACTGCTGCTACTTTGCGTTCCGCTTCCCGGATGACACAGGAGTCTGGGTGCGTAAATGGACTGAGCCGCAGATTCTGCTCCCCTTGCCAGACCCCGTGGTTGAAAGCCTCAAAGTGGGAGTGGCTCTCGCACCGAACTTACGGGAGATCCGGGAGCCGGATGGTACGCGCTATGCGGTGCTCGACTTTACGGTAGAGGTTCCTGTAACCGAGCCTGCGGAGTGGAAACAGGTTCGGCGGGTGCTGGGATGGGATTGGGGTGTACGTACACTTGTGACAGCTACCGTCTTAGATGTGGATGGTACGCAGGTGGCTCCCCCGTTATTCTTGGACTCTGGCAGCCTCGATGGAAAACAAGCTCGCACAAGGCGGCACATTGATCGGCTCAAAGCAAAAGTGGCCAAGCTTGAAAGCCGTCGAGATAGCTTCCTGGAAGGCGATTCTCGACGGGAGCCAGCAATGAGGAAACTTGCCTTACTCCGTCGGGAGCTCGCTAGCTGTTGGCGCAAATACAGTGCTCGCAATCGGGACCTGGCACACCTGGCCACTAATATTCTCCTGTTGTTGGCGACTGTCTGGGAAGTGGAACTGATCGCTGGTGAATCCCTCAAATCGCTCAAAACGACCGGGCATGGACGCTCAGCCAAGGGCAGGTGGGCGCACTGGCGCAACAACTCACAGATACGCGGCGAGCTGTGGCGCTGCCTGCGTTACAAATGCTTTCTCTCGGGTATCAGGCTGGAATGGCAGCAGCCCGAAAACACCTCGCACACCTGCCCTCGTTGTGGCAGACGCGCCCAAACCTATGCTTCTCCCTCGCACCTCTCCACACCAGTCGATGCCGGGGCCTGGCTCGACTGTGCTGCCTGTGGCTGGAACGGTGCAAGGGATTATGCCGCGGCGATCAACATTGCTCGCTTAGGGGTCACCTTCATCAAACAGCACCTGCAAACAGGATGTATTTCACATCCGTACATCACTGAGACAGACAAGGTCAAGAATTCGGCGTCGTATACCGGTGCCGGGCTGGCGCTACGGTTGCCGCCAACGTCCCCTCGGGGCCGCCTGATTGAAGCAGGAGAGATGTATATCAACGGATGGATTAAAACCGTCACCCTACATTCCGCCTTACCACAAGACATCATGATTCGTTTGTGCGGGTAGGGATTTCGTGAGCTCGATTCCTTAAAACAGATGTACTTCTCAGCAACGGTCAAGAGTAAACGGGAATAGCATATAGACACAATGTGTTATCCTAGCATAGGATTTCGTTGGCAGAGTACATATGTCTCTCCCTCTTGCAAGTATGTGCTATTCTATGCCATAAGATTACATGCATGATTTCATTTGATTATAGAGGGTCATATACTTCGCAACGAAGGAAATGGAGTTGGAGTAGGGTCGATGGCAAAAAAACTTGTAATTGTAGAATCACCTGCGAAAGCAAAAACAATTGAGAAATTTCTTGGGCGTGACTATGAAGTGCGTGCGTCCATGGGACATATTATTGACCTGCCCAAAAAAGGTCTTGGGGTAAACACACGTAAGGATTTCGCCCCACAATATGAAATTATTGAGAAAAAAGATGCATTAATTAATGAGCTGAAAGCTGCTTCAAAGCGTGCAGACGAGGTGTATCTGGCTCCTGACCCAGACCGTGAAGGTGAGTTCATAGCCTGGTCTCTAAAAGAGACCCTGGGATTGCAGAATCCCCGGCGTGCTGTTTTCAATGAAATCACAAAAGGGGCTGTTCAGCAAGCCATTAAAAAACCTCGAGATATAAATGAAGATCTCTTCAATGCCCAACAGGCTCGCCGTGTTTTAGATCGACTTGTTGGATATAAAATCAGCCCTTTGCTCTGGCGGCGTATTCAATCAGGCACAAGCGCGGGACGTGTGCAATCAGTTGCGCTTCGCCTGATTTGTGATCGTGAGGCAGAAATTCGTGCTTTTGCCCCTGAAGAATACTGGAGTATTACTGCGTTGCTCGGTAAACAGGGGCATATGGAGCGTTTCGAGGCAAACTTAATTTCTCGCCTCAAAGACATCGCTGATTTCAATGGCGTTGACAGTGTAATTGAGGGTGATGAGCAAAGTATTGCTGCATCTCATGGACAAAACGGCGCAAAGAAATTACAGGCGGAAAAAGGCCGTATTAAAATCTCAACTGAAGAAGAGGCGAACACCATTTTAACAGAGCTGCAAGGCGCTGTTTATACAGTATTGAAAGTTGAAGAGAAGGAACAAAGGCGCCAGCCTAATCCACCCTACACAACCAGTACGATGCAACAGGAAGCTTCGACTCGTCTCTCCATGAAACCAAAAAGAACGATGAGTCTTGCCCAACAACTCTATGAAGGAATTGAGCTGGGAGAGCAAGGGCATCAGGGTTTAATTACATATATGCGAACGGACTCCACCCGCGTTTCTGATGAAGCGCAGGCGAATGTAAAAGGGTTTATCGCTAAGGAATATGGTCAGCCCTATGTTGGACAGGGACGAACGGGGAAGGCCAAAGCGACCACCCAGGATGCGCATGAAGCGATTCGTCCAACAGATGTGACATTGACGCCACAGGTGATTAAGCCTCATCTTACTCCCGAACAGTTTAAGCTTTATAACTTAATCTGGAGGCGTTTTGTTGCGAGTTTTATGACCCCGGCAGTCTTTGATACGGTTCGGGTAGATATCGTAGCTGGGCAGTACGTTTTTAGGGCCACTGGCTCCCATCTCAAGTTTCCTGGCTTTTATGCAGTGTGGCAGCGTGATGACGAGGAAAAGACGCTTCCTATCCTTAGCGCGCAAGAAGTGTTGGATCTGCATCGATTGTCACCAGAACAACATTTCACCCAGCCACCGCCCCGCTTTACAGAAGCGAGCTTGATTAAAGAACTTGAAGAGCAAGGCATTGGCCGACCCAGTACCTATGTGCCAATTATCAGTACTATTCAGGACAGGGGTTATGTTGATCAAGAGCAGAGACGTTTTGTCTCTACCTGGCTCGGCGAAACTGTCAATGAAGTTATGAATAAACACTTTCCTGACATAGTTGATACAGGTTTTACTGCTGAGATGGAGCGAAAGCTTGATGAAGTTGAAGAAGGTCGGCAGTCCTGGATCGAGTTCCTTCGAAGCTTCTATGGCGATTTTAAAGTAACGATGGAAAAAGCTGAAGCGGAGATGGACCGTGTTCAAAAGCCAGTTGAAACAATTGATGAATTATGCCCTGAATGTGGGCGCAATCTTGTTATCCGTACTGGACGCTTTGGACGTTTCATATCATGCTCAGGTTTTCCAGAATGTCGATACCGTCGCTCTGTTGTAAATAAAACAGGTGCTTTATGTCCAGTATGCCAGGGCGATCTTGTTGAACGCAAGACGAAGCAGAAGAAACGCATTTTTTATGGATGCAACAATTACCCAACCTGTAACTTTGCAATCTGGGAAAAGCCGGTTCCTGAACTCTGTCCCGATTGTGGCGGATTAATGATTGTGCCTCGAGCAGGTCAAAATCCAGTATGTTATCAAGAGTTTGTAGCTCAACAAGGAGTTGACAGGGAAAAGCCTGGACTAAATGGCGCATCTACGCGAAAAAGCACGCGTAAAAAGGTGACAACCTCGGAAAATGCTTCTCCGCGCTCCACAACTCCAGCCTCGAATGGAAGATCATCCACAAAAGCCAAAATAACGACAACTCGCGCAACTCGAGGAAGGACAAAGAAAACGACAACTGCTACTCGAACCAAAAGTGGTACTAGGGGAAAAAAGCCTATGACAGGAACTACAAGAACGAAAAGAACTACCACAAAAAGGGCTCCAACGAGCTAATCCTGGCTCTCTATATACCACAATTCAGTGTCTAGCCGGTTTGCCCTATGACATACCTGTGCGGATGAGTGTGCTATAATCAGTTGTTGATTATGAACCCAAGATAAGAACATACTCTCTGTGGAGGATTTCATGCCGTACTCGGTTACACTCATTCCTGGTGATGGCACCGGCCCCGAAATTACCGAAGCTACACGCCGGGTTCTCGAAGCAACTGGTGTTTCATTTGCCTGGGAGGTACGACAGGCCGGACTGGGGGTGCTAGAGGAATATGGCACTGTTTTACCAGATGACGTAATTGAGTCAATTAAGCGTACAAAAGTGGGGTTGAAAGGACCAATCACGACTCCTGTTGGTAAAGGGATTTCGTAGCGCTAATGTGGTTTTGCGCAAGAAACTCGATCTGTATGCAAATCTTCGCCCTGCGAAAACATATCAAGGACTTCGCTCGCGTTATGCAAATATTGATATGATTATCGTGCGTGAGAATACCGAAGATTTATATGCTGGTGTCGAATTTCAAAATGGAACTCCTGAACAACAAGAAATCATTGATACAATTGCACGCACGACAGGAACGCATCTTGATAACAATTCTGCTATCAGTATCAAATATATTTCGGTCATGGCAACTCGTCGTATTGTAAAATTCGCCTTTGACTACGCCCGGTCTAACAATCGCCATAAAGTCACAGCCGTTCACAAAGCCAATATTATGAGGTTCTCCGATGGGCTCTTCCTTTCTACTGCCCATGAAGTTGCGAAAGAGTATCCAGACATCCATTTCGAAGATCGTATTGTTGATAATATGTGCATGCAACTTGTTCAAAAGCCAGAACAGTACGATGTATTGGTGTTACCAAACCTCTATGGTGATATCATTTCCGATTTATCGGCGGGATTGATTGGTGGATTGGGAGTTGCCCCAGGTGCAAATATGGGCAGCCAATATGCCGTATTTGAACCTGTACATGGAAGCGCACCGAAGTATGCCGGTCAGAACAAGGTTAACCCGATGGCTATGATGTTCTCAGGTGTATTGATGTTACGTCACCTGGGTGAAATAAATGCAGCTTGCCGCTTAGAAAAAGCTATTGCAGCAGTTATTGCTGAAGGGAAGAACGTTACGTATGATCTCAAACCTCGACCTGATGATCCTAGTGCGGTTGGAACCTCTCAAGTCGCAGATGCCATAATAGAAAAAATGCTCGCACTATCCTGAATGTCTTGAAGGAGGGTAAGCACTCTCCCTCCCTCAAACATGGCTGCAAATGCCCTTCAATGGAGAAGAAAGTTTCAATTTATTCGAGTTATTCCTAAGGAGTCATGTTCCTTGCGCCATTTATGACGTGCCTGGATATAGCGCACCGTGCCAGAGCGGGAACGCATCATTACTGAAGCAGTTCGCGCTCCCCAACCAAAATATTGTACTCCGTCGAGCAATTCACCACTTGTAATGCCGGTCGCTGCAAATGAGACATCCTTCCCTTTTACAAGGTCGTTCGTAGTAAATACATTATCGACATCGATGCCCATTTCTCTCAATCTTGCATCTTCATTTTTCAGTGCTAGATTGAGATCTCCACCTTCTTTGACAATTGTTTCTCGCTCTTTATCTGTAAGTAGCCAAATTTTGCATTGCATTTCACCACCGATGCATTTAATGGCAGACGCTGCTAACACTGCTTCAGGCGCTCCACCTATACCCATCATTACATCGACCCCTGTGTAGTCTTCCATTGCTACCTGTATTGCTGCCAGTACATCGCCATCCGTAATCAGACGAATGCGAGCGCCCGCCTCGCGGATTCGTTTCATGATGCCAGCGTGACGGGGGCGATCAAGTATCACTACGGTTAAATCATCTACCTCAGCCTGGCGCGCTTGCGCAATTCGCTGAAGATTGGTTTCAATTGGCGCATTGATATCGATAACATCGCGCGCGGCAGGGCCAACGGCTATCTTTTCCATATAATACACACCTTGAGGTGCAGAGTACATCGTTCCGCGTTCGGCAGTTGCTACAACGGCAATTGCACCTGGAAGACCAAGGGAGGCGAGCCGAGTCCCATCAACAGGGTCTACGGCTACATCCAAATGCGGTGGAGTGCCATTTCCAACTTCTTCACCAATAAAGAGCATGGGAGCCTCATCCTTTTCACCTTCGCCAATCACTACAACTCCATGCATATCAACGCCGTCGAGTGCAAGACGCATGGCATTTACAGCGGCCTGATCGACTGCAATTTTATCACCTTTGCCCATCCAGCGACCAGCGCTGAGCGCAGCGGCTTCGGTTACACGCACCAACTCCATGCCAAGATTGCGTTCTTTCGTGCCAGATTGCTCAAATCGTGCTTGTGCCATTGGATCACCTTCCTTTTTGATGATGTTAAATATTGATATTTCGGACATGCACTCGACAATGCTCTGCCAACATAATGGCCCTCAGGCAATCAACCGCTTCTTCTAAATGCCCATCCCGATTTTGTACCAGGTAATCGTACCAATGCTGTTCTGCCAGTTCTTTACGCGCGTCGGTTAATCGTCTCTGAACTTCTTCTTCAGTCTCAGTTTGTCTATCTGTCAATCTCTGGGTAAGTTCATCCAACGAACCTGGGATAAGAAAAATAAAAATTGCATTTGGCACCTTGCTTTTAATAGTAGCGGCGCCTTTCACGTCAATTTTCAAAAGGACATCTCTGCCCGCAGACAAATTTTCTCGGATGAGTTTACGTGGTTGTCCATACCAGTTACCATGCACATTCGCGTATTCAAGCAATTCGCCTTGATTGACCATGCTTTCAAAAGTTTCCTGGTTGATAAAATGATATGGGTTACCCTCACTTTCACCAGGGCGAGGAGGACGGGTTGTCATTGATGGTACCACATAAAAGTTCAACCCTTGTTGCTTCAGAGCATGTATTACAGTATCTTTGCCTGTTCCCGATGGTGCTGATAGCACAAAAAGAAGTCCATGACGAGTTGAGGACTGGGCGGATACGTGTTGCTTATTTTGGGACACAATTTGATCCGTCTCAGGTTGCATGCCATTTCCTACAATGCTTTTGTTCGTGAGGGTTAGTATACGAACAGGACACTCTTTGTTATACTATTGGGAACTGCTCTTGAAAGTATTGTACAACACACATGGGTTTCTATGTAAATGAAAGCTGAATACGTATGCATATAGATGCCATGACACTCGCGGCTCTTGCGGATGAATGGCGCCTTTTGTTGGCCAACGCCCGGATAGACGTCATCATACAACCAACTGTCCATTCAATCGCAATACAATGTTATGCCCCGCCGCAAGAACAAGGACAAAGTGGTAAGAACCGATGGCTATATCTCTCAGCCCACCCTCAATTAGCTCGTGCACATATCACGGCTCTCAAACCCTCCAGAATTGTTAACGAGCCACCTGCATTTATAATGCTATTGCGTAAATACCTTGAAGGCACGCGCATCGAAGCCATCGAGCAAGCACGTTGGGAGCGTGTGATAG
The DNA here is from genome assembly GCA_963702765.1 of uncultured Chloroflexia bacterium. Taxonomy (GTDB): domain Bacteria; phylum Chloroflexota; class Ktedonobacteria; order Ktedonobacterales; family Ktedonobacteraceae; genus DATMNR01. Next base: position 69,828 of record CAVPEB010000019.1, on the reverse strand, counting down.
AAATCAGAGCAGGCCATCGGAGTGCTTCAGATCCTGAAAATCATACGAGCTATCGACTCGTGATTGAATTGATGGGGCGTATGAGCAATATCATTCTGTGTAGTGATCAAGGGCTGATTTTGGGAAGCTGGAAACACGTGGGTGCTGATATCAATCGCTATCGAACCATAGATGCGAACGTTCAATACGTTCCCCCGCCCCCCCAGCAACGTATGGTTACAGGTGTATCTTTGCCTCGATTGGAGCCTACAATTTTGACTGCTGCGCAGTTGGCTCAATGTATGCAAGAAGATCAAGAAACAACTCAGGTCTTGGAGCCTAAAGCCAGAAGGAAACCTGCGAAGACGCAGGAGCCAAAAATGTGGCAACTATTGACCAGGAACCTGCTTGGATTCAGCCCATTGTTAGCTCGCGAAGCAGTCTATCGCGCCACCGGGGACGCAGAATTGGCAATCAATACAGTTGATGCCGATTTAGACGAACTGGCGTGGAATGTGCGAGAACTGGCTCTTTTGTTTGATCAACATATGTGGAAACCTCAACTTGTCGAGCGAGTCGGCGATGTTGGAGATAATCATTCATCCTTTTCACAGCCTGTTCCTGTAGCTTTTGCTTCTTATGTTCTCGAACAATATGCAGAAATGCCTGGAATGCGAATACGGGAATCGGCATCGATCAATATTTTAATTGATGAGTTTTATGCAGGTTCCGAGTGGCGAGATGCCATGGAAAGCGTGCGTTCTCCTCTCAAGAAGGTCTTACAGACACAATTCGAGCGTTGTAAGCGTAAATCTGCATTACTACAGCAAGAGTTATTGACTTCAGAGGATGCCAGTCGCTATCGTCTACAAGCTGAACTGCTGCTTGCCTATCAGCATGAAGTGAAACAAGGCCAGAGTAATGCTGTCTTGCAAAACTTGTTTGAAAATGAGGCACATCCATCAGAGGTGACTATTCCGCTTGATCCGCGCTATGATGCTGTTGGGAATGCTAACCGTCTTTTCCATAAATATCACAAATTGCGTCGTGCTCTTGCGCTTGTCCCTGATCAGATAGAAAAGAATACCGCCGAACAGGCAACGGTTGAGCAGTTACTGGCAGACTTGATGCTGGCTGATACCCCTGCTGAAGTAGCGCTTGTTAAAGCCGAGATACAGAATGCTGGTTATATTCGTGGAGCCAAAACATCAGGGTCCGTAATTACAGGTCAGAGGAAGCAATCGCACAAATCCAGGGGTGGTAAGCAAAAGAAAGCCAGACCGATCTCGCCAGGTGGTGGCGTTCCTCTTCATATTCAAAGCCCTGATGGGTATACAATCTTAGTTGGCAAGAACAGTCGCCAGAATGAAGAGGTGACATTTCATCAAGCTTCAGCTAGCGACATCTGGCTCCATGCGTGCGGTGTACCTGGAGCGCATGTAATTGTCAAAGCAGGAGGTCGCGACATTCCTCAAAGCACAATTGAACATGCTGCAAGCCTAGCTGCTTATTATAGTCAGGCGCGTGGAAGCACCAGTGTTCCTGTCGTTTATACGCTGCAACGCCATGTGCGGCATATGAAAGGTGGAGGCCCGGGTATGGTTATTTATGAACGTGAAAAAACTCTGTTTGCCGAGCCGAAGGGCGAAAGCCCTTTATCTCGCTGAGGGAAATTGTCTGCGCATCACTTGTCTAACTCTCTGCCGGGGATTTGGCCTTCAGCTTCTGGTTTGCCTATCGTATGAGCGACAAAGTGCATTCCCTCTGGCCCCTCTATCGAAAAGGTATCACCTTCACCTGGCGAGACATCGATCAGGAATTGGGGCTTGCGCCAGCGTTCGTATTGCTCCCGGTCGATGTAGAATGGACATCCGGCAATTTCTCCAAGAAGCAGGTCACCTGGTCCAAGCAACATTTCTCCCTCACACAAGCAGACCGGAGAGCTGCCATCACAGCAGCCCCCCGATTGCACAAACATGAGTGAACCATAGCGAGTCTTCAGCCGTGCTATTAGATCGCGGGCTTTTTCTGTCACCATAACGCTTTCACTCATAGCAATACTCCTAGAAAAAGCCCAACGGATTCGGGTCGTAACTTACAAGCAAGCACTTCGTTTGTGAGTAGTGGTCGAGCATCATAAGATGGGTCTCTCGCCCAACCCCGGAGCTCTTATATCCTCCAAAGGCAGCATGTGCCGGGTAGAGGTGATAGCAGTTGGTCCACACACGGCCTGCTTTAATGCCCCTGCCCATGCGAAACGCTCTGGACATGTCGCGTGTCCATACACCGGCACCCAACCCGTACAATGTATCATTGGCAAGCGCGAGCGCTTCTTGCTCATCCTTGAAAGTCGTCACTGCAAGCACTGGCCCAAAGATCTCCTCCTGGAAGACCCGCATCTTATTCTCCCCTTTGAGAACTGTGGGCTTGTAATAGTAGCCGCCTGCGAGTTCTCCATCAAGGTAGTTACGCTCCCCACCAATCAGCAGTTTTGCTCCCTCTTCAAGACCGATTTTGACATAGCCTTCGATCTTCTCGAGTTGGGCCATTGATACCTGGGCACCGATCTGCGTGTCGAGGGTGAGTGGGTCACCCTGACGAATGGCGGCGATGCGTGCCAGGACGCGTTCCATGAAGGGTTCGTAAATTGACTCTTCGATTAAGGCACGTGATGGGCAGGTGCAGACCTCGCCTTTGTTGAAAGCGTAGAGTACCAGTCCTTCGATAGCCTTATCAAAGAAGGCATCATCGGCATTCATGATGTCGGCGAAGAAAATGTTAGGCGACTTGCCGCCAAGTTCGGTTGTGGACGGGATGAGGTTCTGTGCAGCGTACTGCATAATCAAGCGCCCGGTCGTCGTCTCACCCGTAAAGGCGATCTTTGCGATGCGTTTGCTTGTTGCTAATGCCTTACCGATCTCCGCTCCCGGGCCATTGATGATGTTGAGCACACCGGCCGGGACGATATCGCTGATTATTTCAGCGAGCTTGAGGATCGACCATGGTGTCGGGCTTGCAGGTTTGATGACTGTACAGTTGCCAGCAGCCAATGCTGGCGCGATCTTCCAGGCAGCCATCAGGAGGGGGAAGTTGAAAGGAATGATTTGTCCAACTACTCCAAGTGGCTCATGGAAATGGTAGGCAACTGTATTCTTGTCAATTTCGGAGATGCGTCCCTCTTCTGCACGGATTGCGCTGGCGAAGTAGCGGAAATGGTCAATGGCGAGTGGTATGTCGGCAGCGAGTGTCTCGCGCACAGGCTTTCCATTGCCCCAACTTTCGGCGACGGCAAGCATTTCAAGATGCTCTTCCATCGCATCAGCGATTTTATTCAAGACATGCGCTCTCTCTGCCGCGGATGTCTCGCCCCAGGCATCCTTGGCTGCATGAGCAGCATCCAGTGCCACTTCGATATCTTCTGGTGTCGAGCGTGGCACTTGAGTGAAGGGCTGCCCTGTAACAGGGCTGAGGGTTTGTGAGTACTCGCCTTTGACTGGCGCCACCCAACGTCCACCAATGAAGTTATCATAGCGTGGTTTCACTGTTACGACGCTTTCGGTAAGGCCAGGTTTGGCATAGGTCTTAGGTTTTACAATTGTAGTCATGCTTATTTCCTCTCTTTTTGTTATGTAGAGTGAACCCAAAAATTGTTTTGGGGTGCTTCATCCACGCAGAGTGCATGTGCATCTTTATTTCATCTCCATTAATAAAAGTTAGCATATCAACCTCTCTATACTCTCACGATTTGGGTACTCTTCTTAACAGATTTGTCACAATTTGGCCGGAAGTTGTTACAGCATGGATGAACGGGAGTGGTACCAAAAAAGGCGATCAGTTGCGTTGTAGGGATGAGTGATAGATTGAGGCAACCGCAAGGTGAGTTGTTAGAATGGTGAAGAGTATCGTATTCGATGCGTCAAAGGTTCCATGAATTAGCCAGTGGGGAGAAAGTCACAATATCATAGAAGATTGGTAACATGTTGAAAAAGCTCAGGAAATGAACTTCAGTAATGATTGTTGCTGTCTACCCGATTGTCAAATCCATCCTTTATTGAGCAATGCAGCATGTGCTGCCTCTTGTTCGGCAGCTTGTTTGTTGCGACCCTGACCCCTTCCGGCCACTTCATCTCCTAGCAGCACTTCCACAGTAAATTCGCGGTTATGCGATGGTCCCTCATGGCTCACAAGACGATATGTCGGTGTGATGCCAACCTGTGCCTGTGCCTGTTCTTGAAAGAGAGATTTTTGATCTTTGAACAAGCGTTTGCTCACAATGTTCTGTGCTAGCGGTTCTAATCGAGGTTTCAGGAACTCCTGTACAGCCTTTATTCCCTGATCGAGGAATAGTGCGCCAAGAACGGCCTCAAATGCTGATGCGAGTACCCGTTGACTTACCCCGCTGCTCTGTTCGCCCTTCCCCATCAATAGGAAATTTCCCAGATTGATTTCTTGCGCGAACGTGGCTAGAGTCTCACGTCTCACCAGGGCGGCTCGAAGATCACTCAATTCTCCCTCATTTAACTCGGGAAATGTGCGGAACAGGTAATCAGCGCTGATAAATGCGAGAATCGAATCACCCAGGAACTCAAGTCGCTCATTTGAACTTAGTCCCTCCCCTGCAAATTCGTAAATATAAGAGCGATGTACCAGAGCTTGCTGCAAGAGGGATGTGTTCTCGAAATGTATGCTTGCTGTCTCTTCCAACGTTTCGTACATTACTACGACTCCAAAAGAATCTTCTATCTTCCGCGATGAGCGTATTTACCCGGAATGTTTTGAAGTGTTTTCTTGTTATTTTTGTAGCGTTTTATGGCAATTGCGATCATTGTAGCGTGTTTTTGTTCATATCGTCAACTAACTAGACGAGCGTGTGAACATGTGTTACCCTAGGTACGGTGGGTTTGAGTAAGACAGGCAATCGCGTGCTACTCGGCACGAGGAAAGTCCGAACTCCATAGAGCAGGATGCTGGATAACGTCCAGTGAGGGTGACCTTAAGGAAAGTGCCACAGAAACATACCGCCCGGCAACTTTAAGAAATGTAAAGATGGCGTGTATCGTCATTTGTCGGGTAAGGGCGAAATGGTGAGGTAAGAGCTCACCAGCAGCCAGGTGACTGGCTGGCTGGGTAAACCCCATCCGGAGCAAGACCAAGCAGAGGGGATAGCGTGTACTCAGTGCATGCTTGCAGATTGCTCGTCTGTCAACTCTCGGGTTGGTTGCTGGAGGCGCCAGGTAACTGTCGTCCTAGATAGATGATTGCCGCCTGTGTGGTCGAAAGACAATGCAGGTACAGAATTCGGCTTATGGCTTGCTCAGACCCATCCCGAGCCTCTTACAGGGTATTCGCATTAGCATGCGAATACCCTTTTTTTATATCTTTGACGTATTGACTGAGAAGGAACCATCGTGGGTAGTCCAGACTACCACGATGGTAGACAACCTACGTTGCCGGACCTGGACTTGCGCCTTCTAGTTTCTGCACCTCACGCACGTCACGATAGTTTTCGGCTCTACGTCATTGTTTGAAATGGGAGTTCGGGTTTACATCGCTGCAAAGATAGCGGCAATGCCCTGGCCTCCACCGATACACATGCTGACAAGCGCATACTTGCCTCCGGTGCGACGGAGTTCGTACAGGGCCTTCACCGTCAAGATACAGCCCGTCGCGGCAACCGGGTGACCTAGCGAGATGCCACTCCCGTTCGGGTTGGTACGATCTAACGGTAAGTCCAATTCCTGAATAACGGCCAATGCCTGGGCAGCAAAGGCCTCATTGAGTTCGATCACATCCATATCCTTGATGGTCAGATTGGCTCGTTCAAGCACCTTGCGGATGGCTGGGATCGGTCCGATGCCCATGTACTTCGGCTCTACCCCGGCATGCGCATACGCTACCAGCTTACCCAACGGATGCAACCCGCGTTGCTGCGCTTCACTTGCCTCCATCAGCACCACTGCCGCTGCCGCGTCGTTGATACCCGCAGCATTGCCAGCGGTCACCGTACCATCAGCTTTAAATGCCGGGCGCAGTTTGGCCAACTTCTCCAGCGTCGTGTTCGCCTTGACATGCTCATCAGTATCAAAGACTATGGTCTGGCCCTTGACCTTGCTTTCGATCGGCAGGATTTGTTCCTTGAAGTACCCTGCAGCGATCGCTGCTGCGGCCCGCTGGTGGCTTTGGAGCGCTAACTCGTCCTGTGCCTGGCGGGTGATACCCCACTTTTCCGCTACATTCTCAGCCGTCATACCCATGTGACAATCATCGAATGGATCACTGAGGCCTCCTAGCATCGCGTCAATCACTTTTCCATCACCCATACGTTGACCCCACCGTGCCCCTGGAAGCCAGTACTGGCTACGGCTCATCACTTCGGCGCCACCGCCGATCGTTACCCTGGCATCGCCCATATAAATCATCTGGGCTGCCGATATAATCGCCTGTAAGCCGCTCCCGCATAGGCGGTTAAGCGTCAAGGCGGGAGTTTCGACGGGTATGCCAGCGTTCACAGCGGCCACGCGTGCGAGATACATGTCATGGACATCAGTGTGGATCACATTGCCGAAAACCACGTGCTCTACCTGTTCAGGTTTGATCCCCGCTCGCTTGATTGCCTCGCTGGCAACAGAAGCACCCAGTTCGGTAGGCGGTCTGTCCTTCAAACTTCCTCCATAATCTCCGATGGGGGTACGTACACCGCTCAAAACGACAACTTCTAATTGTGCCATGTTCTTTCTTCTCCTTCTGTGCTGCTCTTGATGTGCAGCGATATCTCTCTGATTACGACGACTTCCATTCAATTGGACATCCATCCAGCTTTGCTCTTCAGGTCTGTGGAGTGTGTCACGATCAGCAATCATGCTGAAGCGCGGCTCCCATCCCTTCCTTGCAGGATCTCACGCTTCTGTTCCTGCGTGTGCCAGGCGCACCTTCCATTGGAAACGAGAAGATACCCCACTACTCCGCTACATCGACAGAGCGCTTACTGCAGGTAAATCCCCCCACTGATATTGAGGGTCGTACCCGTGATGTAATCCCCATCGACAATGAGGTAGCGGACTGCGCGAGCCACTTCCTCGGGTTCGCACACACGACCCAGAGGGATTTGTGCCAGGATTCCCTCCATGGATTTCTCCGGGATCGATTCGTACATCTCTGATCGTGTAAAGCCGGGCGCGACCACGTTGGCCGTCACGTTGTAGCGCGCTAACTCCAAAGCTGCGGACCTGGTGAACCCGATGATACCAGCTTTGGCGGCTGCATAGTTTGTTTGGCCGAACATGCCTCGCATGGCAGTAATCGAGCTGATGTTGATGATTTTCCCGCTTTTCTGCTGCAGGAAATAGGGTACGGCCGCTTTGACAGTGTAGAAGTAGGCATTCAAGTCCACCTGAATGACCGTATCCCAGTCATCGATTGAGAGATTCTTCATCGTGCGATCGATATTGATGCCGGCGTTATTGACCAGCACATCTATGCGGCCAAAGTGGCGAACAGTCTCTTCGATGAGTTCGGCCGCCTGTGCCGCGTCCGATACGTCGGCTTGCAGCGCGATTGCGTCGGGTGATCCGTTCTCCTGCAGCCTGGTTACCAGGTCCTCGGCAGCCTCCTTGCTTTTCGAGTAGTTCACGACCATCCTGGCTCCATCATGCCCGAGTTCCTCGGCTATGGCACGTCCTATTCCCCGCCCTGCCCCAGTAACGACGACAACTGCATCTTTTAGTTTGCCCATACGGATCCTCCTTTTCATTCTTGAGATCACTTGCTCAAAACTCCTGTTGCACATCTATTACAGCCGTAGGGAGTCTCAATGCCACTCGTGTGGGTGCATTGGTGGTTTACTCTTCTTACTATTGGTTACAATTCCTGCTCAATCGAATCCACATTATGCCTACTATCCTTAAGGATATGCATGGAGTGTTATGAAAAGTGTTAAATGAACATCTGTGTCTGGGATAACTCATATTTCAAGTGAATAGTTGAAGAATGTGGGAATTTTCTCATTCCTTAAAAGTAGGGGAATTCACCTCATCTGAGATGAGTTCCCATTTCTTCATGGAAGACTTCGTACGAAGAGCTTTACAATTTGATGCAGACAGACTTGACCTCGGTGTAGTTTTCAAGCACCTCGTGTCCCATTTCCCTGCCCCAACCAGACTGCTTGTAGCCACCAAATGGCATTGCTGCGTCAAACACATTGTAGCAGTTGATCCACACTGTTCCAGCATTGAGGTGTGCAGCCAGCAAGTGTGCCTTACTGAGATCTTTTGTCCAAATGCCTGCAGCCAAACCGTACATCGAATCATTGGCAAGTGGCAGAATCTCATCGAGATCCTTGAATGGCAAGGCGACCACGACTGGACCAAAGATCTCTTCCTGGACTACCTGCATGTCCTGCTTGACATGAGCCAGGACAGTCGGCTCGAGAAAGTAGCCCTGCTCGCCGTACCTGTGACCTCCACTGAGTGCTGTAGCTCCACTGTCGAGGCCAGCTTTCACATATTCAGAGACCAGACTTAATTGATGATCCGATACCAGCGGCCCCATCTGGGTTGAAGGGTCGAGGCCTGGGCCGATCTTGATCTTCCCGGCGTGCTTCGCGACCCCCTCAACGACCTGCTCAAACACTGCTTCCTCAACGTAGAGACGTGATCCAGCGCAGCAGACCTGTCCCTGGTTGAAAAAGATGGCATTGGCAGCGCCCTTAATGGCGACTTTCATGTCTGCGTCTTTGAGGACAATGTTAGGTGACTTCCCACCCAATTCAAGCGAGACCTTCTTGAGGTTGCCTGTCGCTGCATGCACGATCTGCTTGCCCACTTCGGTTGACCCGGTGATGGCGATCTTATCAACATCAGGATGAGCGGCCAGTGCTGCTCCTGCAGTCGGACCAGGTCCTGTCACGATGTTTACCACACCTGCCGGAAAGCCTGCTTCGATGAAAAGCTCTCCAAGTCTCAAGGCTGTGAGTGGGGTCAGTGACGCTGGCTTGAGGATGATTGTGCATCCTGCTGCGAGGGCTGGACCCAGTTTCCAGGCTGCCATAAGCAAGGGGAAATTCCACGGAATGATCTGGCCGACGACGCCGACAGGCTCTCGCAACGTATAGGCGAAGTATTTGCCTGGCATGGAGATAGGAATGGTGTTCCCTTCAATCTTGCTGGCCCAGCCCGCCATGTAGCGGAACAGATCCACTGCCAGGGGGACATCAGCCGCACGAGTTTCAGTGATGGGCTTGCCATTATCAAGCGATTCGAGTTGTGCAAACTCCTCGGAATGCTGCTCAAGGAGTTCAGCAACCCGCCAGATGTATTGTCCCCGTTGTGAAGGGGTCATAGTGCGCCAGGGGCCACCATCAAAGGCTTTGCGTGCCGCCCGAACGGCGCGATCAATATCCTCTTTGTCGCCCTCTGCCACCTGGGCGATGATTTCACCAGTCGCTGGATTATAAACTGGGAAGACCTTGCCAGAAGCGGCTTCAATCCACTCCCCGTCTATGAGCAGCTTGTGAGGCTGAGCGATAAAACGGGTGACTTCTGGTGCAATTGCGATTTCTTTGTAAGAAACTGCCATGTTCTTGACTCTTTCTACTGTTCTTTGTTAGAGGACAGCTCTGCTTTCAATTGACTCCTCAAATACAGTCTGACAAGTGCGAACGCATTATCAGGTGCAGTTGAACAACATTAGTTGTATGGTAAGTCAGGTTTTCGTGCGGTCTCCGAAATGTCAGAACACCGTCGTGTCGCATTCCTGGCTCCTAGTCCAATCGACATAGGGGATCTTTAGTGGCCTTACAGGGGTAGCACAGAAGAAGGGAAGTACCGAAGACTCTTCTGGTGGAAGTAAGAGCGTTGTAGGTGCTTTTGCTTCTCTTCTATTATATCATAATATTTAATTATAGTCAATTCATATAAAATCGATGTTTTATTATTTATAGGGTCTCTTGCTGCCTTAAACAGCAAGAGACCACACAATACCAAAACACACTCTACGGGAGCGATTCTGCCGGAGCCGCTGCCGGGGGTGTTACTTCAGCTCGAAACCAGCTTCCAGGTTTCCATGGCAGCCCGAGTGCGGGAAGTAACCATCGGTCAACACCGATCCATCCGCAGACGCGCCACGCTAAGCACAGGAACAGCCCAAACATGCCTAGGACTGGATTAATACTAACCGTACCAGCCAGGAGATAATTCATGTTCATCAAGACACCAAAACCAGCTGCAATGCCGGTGAGAATCCCTAAAAGGACCCCAAGTCCCACAGCAGCTTCTCCCCAGGTAATCACGAACGAGAAAAATCCTGCGTTGGTAAGAACTACATGCTGGAGGAACCACGCATACCATCCTTGCACCGACGGATTGGCCCCGGACGCTTTGGCAAGTGCCCCCGCGGCAAAACCAGTCAGGGCTTTCCCGGATGTGCCCCAGGTTGGAGAGTTAATCTTTTCCCATCCTGCCAGCAGCCACGCCGCACCTACATTCATGCGGACGACAAACCAAACTGCGGCAGATCCCTCCGAAGCCAGGAAAAACTTCGAGATTGAGGGCTCAGGAAATCGCTCCGACGAAACATCAATCTTGTGTACCGACCGCTCTTGAAAAAATTGCATGAAAGCGATAATCAGTGCAAGGAGAAAGAGGATCAATAATGCTACCCCCCAATAATCATCCGAGGTTTGTCCAGCGACATTCCAGATGAGGTGAAAAATCGTCCATGCTCCTGCAAGCACTACGATTGCAAGCATTCCCCACTGGAGTGTTGCATTTCCATGCGGTGTTGCATCCTGTTGTTGTGTTGCATTCCCTTGCTGTGTTGCATTCCGTTCCTGTAACATAGGGTTTTTCTTCCTTTCTCATTCACGTTTCGCTCCTGTTCTGGGCAGTTCGTAAGAAATGGCCTCCCATGAGAAGATGCTTCGAGCAGAAATGGGGACGATTGCTCTGCTGACATCTTTTTTCCGCGTGATCTCAATGTAATACGTTGACTAAGCTATTTTCAGTATAAGCAAGGAGCGTTAAAATAAACGTTAATAGAACGTTACAACACTCATGGTTCGCTTATGTTCTCGACAGTTTGTCCTCTTATGGGAAGGTGTTTTGACCAGGCCGCTAACTCGGCTTCCGTCAACTCCACCCCTTTTTCAGATAGCCAGGACAGCTCTCTACATCAACGTTGCCAACCCCTTCTGAGAAGATTTTTCTCTCGCCAGTTGCTCGGAAACGAAGGAAGGAGATCAATCGGCACTTCTGCGGCAAAGTACTGTTGTGCTTGTTTTTTAAACGCTGCTATCGGTATCTCTAATAACGTTCTTTTAACGCTTGTCTTAACGCTCCTTGCTTATACTGAAAATAGCTTAGTCAACGTATTACATAACCTGGCGACCATTATTGAGAGAATCTCATAGGCAATGGCCAAACCGTGTTCGTGAAGCGGCTGTATTGGATGTTGGTGTGATGGATAAATGGAGAAAACAATTGCTGCCATCACGCTTATGGCTGCGCCCACAATATGCAAGCTATCATTCTTGGAAAATGTTCACTACCAGTAATAATTTTGTCTAGACCGATTGGAACAAATCAACCTCATTCAAGCCGATTGAAAAGAAAGGAAATCTCCTATGTCAGCATCACTGATTGAACGCACGCCCTCCGCATACGACTACCCATTGCTCATCAAGCATTTGCTTCACACTCCGCTGGTGACGGCCCCAGATCAGGAAATCGTGTATCGAGATATATATCGCTATACCTACCGAACACTGAGCCAACGTATCAGTCGGTTGGCAAGTGGCCTTGCTGGATTGGGAGTTAGATCGGGTGATACGGTAGCAGTGATGGATTGGGACAGCCATCGCTATTTGGAGTGCTACTTCGCCATCCCAATGATGGGAGCCGTCTTACAAACCGTGAATATCCGCCTCTCTCCAGAGCAGATTCTTTACACGCTCAATCATGCTGAGGCCGATGTCATCCTCTGCAACACCGATTTTTTGCCGATTCTCGAGTCCATCAAAGATCGTATGGAAACGGTGAAAATCTTCGTCATGTTAAGCGATGAGCGCAATGTTGCACAGGGCCTTGCGTCTTCCCTTGACTTTGTTTCCGAGTACGAAGACCTGCTGGCAAGAGGAACGGAGGATTTCGATTTTCCCGACTTCGACGAGAACACCCGCGCCACAACCTTTTATACTACGGGTACCACCGGTAACCCGAAAGGGGTCTACTTTAGCCACCGGCAACTGGTGTTGCACACTCTGGCTGTACTTGGGACGCTAGCAAGCCCTGCTGAGCATCAACGTCTCCAATACGGAGATGTCTACATGCCCATTACCCCCATGTTCCATGTCCATGCCTGGGGTATCCCCTATGTGACGACAGCTATGGGCCTCAAGCAGATCTACCCAGGTCGCTACCTGCCGGATGCTTTGTTGGCCCTGATTCAGCGGGAAAAAGTCACCTTCTCTCACTGTGTACCCACCATTCTGCACATGATGCTGTCCAGCCCGGCAGCGGGCAACGTTGATTTGTCTGGGTGGAAGGTGATCATCGGCGGTTCGGCACTGCCAAAAGGCCTGGCGAAGCTGGCTATCGAAAAGGGGATCGATATTTTCGGCGGCTACGGTATGTCAGAGACTTGCCCGGTCTTATCGCTCGCCCAACTGAAACCCGGTATGTCCGAACTCGATGCAGACACGCAAATCGAATATCGAACCAGGGCAGGCCTACCGATCCAGCTCGTTGATCTGCGCATAGTTGATGAACAGATGCATGACATGCCCCATGATGGCAAGGCAACAGGTGAAGTAGTTGTCCGCGCCCCCTGGCTCACCCAAGGTTACTTGAACGATACGGAAAATTCCGAGGATCTCTGGCGTGGAGGTTATCTGCACACCAAGGACATCGGTACTATCGATCCCGAGGGATATCTGCTGATCACTGATCGCATAAAAGATGTAATCAAGAGTGGGGGCGAATGGATTTCTTCTCTGGCGATGGAAGATATCATTTCTCAGCATCCGGGAGTAAGCGAGGTGGCGGTTATTGCCATACCAGACGAGAAATGGGGTGAGCGCCCGCTGGCCTTGATCGTGTTGAGAGAAGGGAGCGTGGGAATGGTCACAGAGGAGCAAATCAAGCTCCACGTCAAAGTAAGAGCCGACCAGGGTGCTATCTCAAAATGGGCGGTACCAGATGCGCGATTTGTAGACATCCTGGATAAGACCAGTGTTGGCAAGCTCGACAAGAAGATATTGCGCCAGAAATACGGCTAGGAGGAAGCTATCACACACACCTCATCCCTCTGGAAATCGAAGAACAAGCAGGCGCGTCTATTCGATTAAGACTGTAACCCCTGGCGGCAAGATGGTAGTGGCGCGTCCATGTTCCTGGCTCAGGGAAACGCGAGCTAGCCGTACAACGAACCTGGTGGAAAATGCAGGGAAGAGCAATGTCCAGCTTAGGGCTTGTTAACACATAACTTCCTGTCTTCAACCAGGGCTAGCAATAGTATTGCCAACTACGCGGAAAATTATGTGTTAACAAGCCCATATGACACTTGAGAGCATGTCAAAGCTATATGGGCGTTGCAGTAACGGTGGTTCGTGTTATGGCTCAAATACATAGGAGCCCGGAGCTGGTATTCCCGGCTGATACTGATCATTGCCGAGTTCCTGCGGTGCGGGCTTCTGCTTACCAGCTCGCTTGCCCAGCCATTCTCGATAATCGTCCCACCAGGAGCCTGCCAACTGCTGTGCTCCGGCGAGCCACTGTTCTGGATCGGCCGAATGATGCGCATTGACGAAGTATTTCGCCTTGGGGTTCCCGGGCGGGTTCAGGATGGCCTGGATGTGGCCGCTACTACTCAGGATAAACTTGCACTTCCCACCCAGCAACTGAGTGGTCGCATAGCTTGCCTGCCATGGAGTAATGTGGTCAGTGATGCCAGCGATAATATAGGCATCATTGGTCACTTTTGAGAGATCGATAGGTGTCCCCAACACATTGAGCATCCCAGGATGCGTAAATGCATTAGTCTCGAACAGGTCGAGCATCTCGCCATGTATCTTGGCTGGCAGGCGGGTCGTGTCGTTATTCCAGTACAGCACGTCGAATGCCGCCGGGTCATTGCCGATCAGGTAATTGTTGACCCAGTAATTCCAAATGAGATCGTTCGGACGTAGCCAGGCAAACGCTCGTGCCAACTCCTGGCCTTCGACTACTCCTTTCAAGCGTGATGCCTGCTTGGCGGCTTCAATCGTCTCCCTGGTGGCGAACAGCCCCATCGTCGACTCCATATTGGTGTCAAGCACCGTCACCAGGAAGGTAGCGGCCCTCACCCGTCGGTCTCCCTGTGCCGCCAGGTGTCCCAGCAGCGTAGCGAGGGTCATGCCAGCCAGGCAAGCTGCCAAGACGTTGGCGTCCTCGTTGCTTGTAATAGCGCGAACCACGTCAATGGCTTCTAGTATGGCTCGGTCGTAGGTTTCGAACCCCCAATCGCGATGCTCCGGGGTGGGGTTGCGCCAACTGATGCTGAAGACCTGCATCCCACTACCGACCAGGTACTGCACCAGGCTCTTGCCCGGTGACAAATCCATAATGTAGAACTTGTTCACCTGAGGCGGGACGATAAGCAAAGGGCGGCTGTACACCTGGGGTGTTGTCGGCTTATATTGGATCAACTCGAGCGCCTCGTTCTTAAACACAACGGCTCCCGGCGAGAGGGCGAGATCCTTCCCAACCTGGAAGGCCTTCATATCGACCTGAGAGGGTAAACCGCCATTGGTAGCGAGGTCTTCGATCATATGGGTGAGGCCCCTTACCAGGCTGGCCCCGCCCGTCTCATACATCTTCTTCATCGCAGCTGGATTGCCTAGCAAGGTGTTGGTCGGGGCAACAGCTTCGGTAAACAGCGAGAGCATGAAGCGTGCGCGCCCGGCATCCTTTTTGTCAAGGTCAGCGTCGTTGATAAAGGCATTCAGGCTATCACGCCAGGTCAAGTAGGTTTGTAGGTATGTGTGGTAAAAGGAGTTTGTTTTCCACGCTTCGCCGGCGAAGCGTTTATCCTTCGCGTCCGGCTCGACCGTAGACTGACCCAACATCACACGGTCCATCTCAAGGAGAAAATTCGTAGAGTGTTTCAACATGAATTGTGGCTGCTTAAGCGCTTGCTGGAACATCTGCTGACCAACATTGAAGATATCTGTGCCCTGCAAACCAACAAAGGGAGCAAGGCCGAATGCAGTCACCTGATCACTCGCAGACTCTGGTTCTTGTTCGGAGTCCTCAGTGTGTTTTTCAGTTGCGTGTAGCTGTTCTTCGAGCGCTTGCTGCGACTGGGCAGCCTTCCGTCTTTCTTCTGCAAGCGTCGCTTCGATTGCTGTCAGCCTTCGCTGCAATTCCTCCACAGTTGCTTGCGCTTCGGCAGCTTTGCGTCGTTCCTCCTTGAGTGCATCTTGTGTCGTTGTTTTGGCACTGACCTTTTGCCGGGATGGGCTGTTAGTGGAAGTTGTTTTCTTTTTGCTCGGCTTTGCTTGATGCAGCTTCGCTGGTGTATTGCCGTTCTGTGCTCCCGCTCGCTCTGTATTCTCGCTTCCCTGCATATTTGACCTCCTTGATAGGCTCCAACTCTCTGGAGTTAACAATTCATCTATAAATTCTATCCCGTGCAGCTTCTTATATCCTGCCAGCCTGCTGTTCACAAAAATGATGATCTCACACAATGCGAATCTATGCACACAATTCCAGGAAGGTTTGTGGGAGTCAGAACAGCGCATCCTGGGCAGTAATATGCTCAAGGAGAGTGAAGAGGCTAATTGACATGCTTCTCACGTCCTTCCCATTCCTTATCACGTAGCACAAATTTCTGAATCTTTCCTGTGGAGGTCTTCGGTAAAGAGCCGAACTCTACCTCCGCAGGGCACTTGAAGTGGGCGAGGCGCTCTCGACAGAAGGTGATAATCTCTTGCTCGGTCGCTGTTTTCCCCACTCTCAACGTTACATACGCCTTGGGTCGTTCTCCCCATTTCTCGTCGGGGATAGCGACGACAGCACATTCCAGGACTGCAGGATGCTGAGCGACTACCTGCTCCACCTCGATGGTCGAAATGTTCTCACCACCCGAGATGATCACATCCTTTGCACGATCGCGCAATTCAATATAGCCATCTGGATGCCACACACCGAGATCGCCAGAGTGAAACCATCCACCCTCAAAAGCCACACCTGTTCCCTCGGGGTTCTCGTAATATCCCTTCATCACGTTATTTCCATGCATCACCACCTCACCCATTGTTTGACCATCACGAGGCACATCAGCCATCATCCCATCGACAATACGTATAGGATCAGAGGTCACATTGTTCTGGCCTTGTCGTGCAAGAAGACGCGCTTGTTCTCCGAAGGGGAGATGATCCCAATCTGAGTGCCACTCGCAAATGGTGTACGGGCCATACGTTTCAGTCAGACCATACACATGGATAGGGCGGATATTCAGCTCTCCTAACTGTTCGAGCAAGGTGGGCGAAGGAGGTGCACCAGCGACTGTCACGGTTACCTGCTTGCCGAGACGGTGTGCTTTCGGATGGTTGACCAGGAAAATTTGCACGGTAGGGGCACCGTTATAGTGCGTCACACCTTCTGATTCGAACAAGTCCCACACAATGCCTGGGTCGATTGCCCGCAGGCATACATGTGTCCCTCCAACGGCAGTCACCGCCCAGGTAAAGCACCATCCATTGCAATGGAACATCGGGAGCGTCCACAAGTAGACACTGTTACTGTTCAACCCTATCTCGATGACTTCAGTAAGCGCGTTCAGATAGGCTCCACGATAAGTATACATAACGCCTTTAGGATTGCCGGTGGTGCCTGACGTATAGTTAATTGAGATCGTCTCTTCCTCATCTTCCAGCCAGCTCTTGATTGGCTCGGGCGACCCTGCTGCCAGGAATTTCTCGTAGGGGTCCTCGGGTGAGCCTGTATCATCGATACGCACGACCTGCAAGCCTGCGATATTCAGTGGCTCGATCAAGTGAAAGAGTTCGGCATCCACGAATAGGAACTTCACGCCGCAATGAGTGAGGATGAATGCAATCTCATGGGAGTTCAAACGGGTATTCAAAGCCACCAGGATCCCTCCAGCAGCAGGGATCGCATAGTGTGCCTCGAGCATTGCAGGTATGTTAGGGCACAAAAAAGCAACCCGGTCGTGTCTCTGAAGCCCGCTCTCGCGCAGATGCGAGGCAAGGCGATTCACACGCCACGCAAACTCACGATAGGTATACTGGCGATCGCCATGGACGATGGCTGTCTTTTCTGGGAATACAGAGGTGCTACGCTCCAGGAAACTTAGAGGCGTGAGTTCTGTTCGATACACTTTCTCATGCATGAGAAACTCCTTCTGTTGTGTTATTCACGGCAACGGCTCTATAGATATACTCTCTTTTTGGTACGTAGACCTTAATTTGCAAATGAAATACTTTATCTCAGCTACTTTCAGTATAAGCAGGGAGCGTTAAAACAAGCGTTAATAGAATGGCTGTGCCAGCAAGCGTTCCTTCAAGAGATGCCTGGCCCGAAAGAGATGTGTCTTGATTGTGCCAATTGGCAGAGTGAGGATGTCGGCCATCTCTTCATACGTCATCTCATGAAGGTGGCGCAAGGTCAAGACAATGCGATACTTCGTTGGCAGTTGGAGAAACTGCTCGCGCATAATAGCCTGCCGGGCGCGTAACTCAAGAATATCTTCCGCTTGCTTCTGCTTGTTCATCTCCTCCAGGATCTGTTCCGCTTCAATGGCCGCACGCAGGTATCGCTCACGCTTGCGCCGTTCAAGCTGTTTCAAGGCGCAATTGTAAGCGATTCGATACAGCCAGGTAGCAAAACGCGCCTCACCGCGGAATGATGGTAGCCCCATCCATGCGGCCAGGAAAGCTTCCTGAGTGATCTCGCTAGCCTCTTCGTAGTCCTGCAGCATGCGCAAAACCAGATTGAAAACGCGGCGCTGGTGTCTTTGCATCAGGGAGGCAAATGCATCCTGATCCCCCTGTTGACTGGCTGTCACAAGGTGAGTGTCATCCTGCTCCGATTGTGAAGAGATGACGCCTGGAAGTGAAATCTCCGGGCTGTTTGCCATGTGAATAAGCTCCTATAACTGCCATGAGGTTAACCCTAGTGTACATCGATGCCATTTCAAAGTCTCATGATCATGAGGCAAGGGATGATATGAGGAAGACCGTGGCATTTCTTCTGCGGTCTAAAGCTTATTCAATACGACACGAACATCGTCAACGATTTCAGGAGTAAGAGTATTCTGTAGACGAGCAACGTCTGCCACTCTCCATACTTTATTCCATTCCGCACTATGAAGTTTATCTTTTTTGACTTTCCTTCCTGTATAATCGCTCAAATATATATCTAAGCGCATTGAAAGTCGCTGTTGAGTTATGTTATCACTCATCGTTTTCCCTCTAACATAAGATTTCTAGCAGGATTCATACTCTCTCTCTGCTTCGTAAGGTTAACCATGCTTATGCATACATGGAATGTACTGGGTTTTTCCAGAATCAATACAATCCAGGATACATAACAAGACATTTGCTTTGAATGCCTCTGCTCTTAAGTGTAGCTATGGAGCGTTATATCAAGCGTTAAATAAACTATCTGTGTCTGACCTTTTCGCTACTGTCGAGTATGAGAACATGAAGGACGGATTGTTTGAGTAGACTACACTCGTTTGGGAAAGGTCTCCTACGCATATCGTCTTATCAAGCGTCGTTTGACGAGTTCAACGAGGAGCAAGTAGCTCACGACCATCACTGCCAGGAAGAGAAAGTACAGGGCTGGCAGCGGTGTGAAACCAAGTGGTCCGGCCAGTGGCGTATACGGGAGCACTTGCGGTAAGCATCAGGAGGGCATCGATCGCTGATAACCAAAGCGCAATCTTCGATATTTTCATGCGTTCCTTTCCCATTCGTTTTTTCCCTAAGCCATGGGCTCTTCCTGTCTTACCTGGTGGCGAGCTGTTGCATTGGCACCTTCAGTCAGTTCATGGCTATGCTCTGCCCGTCGCTTGATGCCGAGCATGCATTTGCGCATCATCACAATGTCGGTGAACTCTACCAGCAGGCTAAACAGGATCGCCGACGAGAGCCATCGGTAGTGCTCGCGCACGCGTGTAATCAGGCGGGTCTGGCTCTCATCCTGCGAATAGAGACCCCAGTACCAGGTAACTTCACCTTTCTTATCCCACCAGAGAATATATCGGTTGGCTTCGAAATCCTTGACATATAAGCCCTGTTTTCCATCTGGGCTCATCGGAATCACGTCTCCAACTACCACGTGCTGGAGTTCGGGGATAATGCGCTTCGCGCTCGGTTTGCCCAGATTGTCGAGCAAATCGTAACTATACCAGCCAGCACGCGTGACGCCCATTTGCAGCAGCCAGGGCCAGATCTCCTCTGGTCGCGCCTGGACGGTCACACCTCGTGTGGCGTTAAACGTGGGAGATTTTACGATCTCATCGCCGGACATGGCTCGGGCCACCTCTTCGTCGGTGGCTCCCCAGCGCAGTTGCCAGGGGCGGATGAAGCGCAGATATGTCACCGCTGCAAAAGCTGCTAGAGCAGCCAACACAACACCAATTATTTTGAGCATTATCGATTCCTCCTTCGTACAGGTCACACAAAACTCAACTAATGACTCTCGGTTCGCTTTTTTCTCAGCGGTTCGTAATCATTATCTCCCATGAGAAGATATGGGAGAGCAGAAATTGGAACGACTGCTCTCCTGTCATATTTTTCCGCGTGATCAATGATCTACGTTGTCCAAGCTACTTTCAGTATAAGCAGATAGTGTTAAAACAAGCGTTAATTGGACATTACTAGGGGTTCCTATGTCAGGCGTTCGATTTCACCTTATCATGCTCATATTTCCGGAACCACTCCACCGTTGTGTGAATAGCCTCTTGTAGGGGTGTCGCGTGATTCCCAAATGTGCGCTCAAAGCGAGAACTGTCGACGATAAATGGCTCGTCAAACTCGTAAAGCATCTCTGCGACTTCTCGCATCGTCGGGTTGAATAAGGCGAGTGTTTTCAGGATAAGGTTAGGAACGGCCTGTATTCGAGCAGGATAGCCTGTCTCTGAGAAAATCATCTCGATGAACTGCCGCGTTGTGACGGTCTGAGCGCTGGGCAAATGCCATGCCTGGCCTAATGCTTCATCACGCTCGCCCAGGATCACCAGTCCTTTGCCGATATCGGGCACGTACGTATAAGTATGTGGGAGATTTGCATTGCCTACGACCTGGGATGCTTTGCCGGATAAGGCGGGGAGGAAGACACGCTCTCCAGCCGACGATACTAATGCGTTGGGGCCGAAGAAATCAGATGCACGCCCGATAGCAACACGCACTTTGCCACTGCGGTGAGCAGCTAGCAAATCCTCAGCCATGTGTGCCCGCACACGCCCTTTGCGCGTCGTCGCTGCATATGGCAAATCTTCAGTCAGAGGCTTCCCATGTGTAGGACCATACATATACACATTCTCCATTGAGACCAGCTTTGCTCCTGTGCTGGCTGCACCTTCTACTATGCCTGCTTGCAATGGAGGGAAAAGCTCGGGCCACTGGGTGTAGGGAGGAGTGGTACAGTCATAGACGACAGTGGCATCTTTGCAGGCATCCATGGTAAATGCGGGATCCGTGGCATCGCCCTGTACCAATACAACACCCTCCGGTACGTTCATTTTTGTATGTCGATTGACCATGCGTACATTGTAGCCTCGCGTCAGCAGTTCGCTCATGACAGCAGAACCTATCGGACCGCTTCCGAAAATAACATGAAGTTCTTCAGCATGACTCATGATTATATCCTTTCTACGCGCTTGATAGAGCGTTCGCTCCGGTTAGCTTTGGTTACGGCTCACCAGGCGAAACTTCGTGTTTGGTGACAGACAGGCTGCTTCGTGGACGGTTTCTATGCTGGAACGGAATTTTTCAATCTTCTGGCTTCATGGTTTGCACGTGTGAAATCCCCATCCAGCAAAGGGGCAACATGCATCACGACTGTCGCTGTCTTTAAATGTTCGACATGGATTGTGACAATCTCGTCTATTTCCTTCTTTGTGAGGGAGGGGTATTGCCTGGCGTAGTGTTTCCTGGCTTTTTTCCCAAAAAATTCTTTATAAATCTGTTTTCTGGTCTTTTTCGCTTTCGTACCAAAGATTGCAAACGCAGTCTTATCCTTCCAAATGAAATGTACGGTATGCAAGGTTTCCTCAAAAGTGACTCGTTGTTTCATAATACTTTCTCTCACTATTGGATACATGACGCTTGCAAAAAGCTTCTTTCAGCACGCGTCGCTCGTTCAATCGATGACAATTTTCACCTCACTCCATTCCACATCATACCTTCTGTTCTTAAGTGTAGCTATGGAGCGTTATATCCAGCGTTAAATGAACCCTCTGTGTCTGACCTTTCCCTTCTGTCGAGTACGAGATCAGCAAGGACGAGGCTGTTTTGGCTTCCCAACAACCGTTTCGGAAGGGTCTCCTCAAAGAAAAGGGACGTGGCCTCACACGCTCAAGTTCACACAGAGAGAGCCTCAGGCTGCTAAACCTGAGGCTCTCTCTGTATTGTAGCTCCCTCGTTGGTGCTACTTTCTAGCAGTTCCCATGTTTGAATGGTTGGCCTTTTCAAAGCTCTCGAAGCTTTGTTTCGTGGCTTTCTCCACTCCCTCGAACATCTGTCTTGAGGTTTTTTCCACTCCCTCGAGCATCTGCTGATAGGCAGTGAACGGAGCGCTGAAGAGGTTCATGTAGGACTCAGAGACCTTGGAATCCCCTTGCTGTCCCCACTGTTCCATCAGAGAACGTGTATCTTCCATATGGCTCTTGAGCAAATCAATTGTACTCTCAAAGATACGTTGGGTATACTTGAGGTTACGTGCTTGGGCGTCAGCGAGATGTTTTGCCATGGTCTGGGCAGTGTGGGCGTACTGTTCTTGTACATCACCTGCGATGTTTGTCGTGTTTTTTGCTGTCGTTGTCATTGTGTCATGATCCTTTATAGGTGGTAAGTCAGGGCATTTCGTGCGGTCTCTGACATGTCAGTTCACCGTGTTCGTCTGCCTGGCTCCTCGTCAAATCGAGCGAGGGGATGTTGAGTGGCATTGCTGAGAGAATACAGAAGCAGAGAAGTGCCGAAGCTGTTCCTGGAAGAAGTAAGAGCGATGTCGGTGTTCTTTCCTCTTGTTTCAAGTATAGCATAATAATCACTATTTGTCAAATTCATAAAAAGTTGTTATTTACATTATAAATGAGAAGACACGCAAGTACGTCACGCTCATTTGAAATGCCTTGTTTCATAGCAAACTGCTTCCCAATAGCATAGTCTCACTATACCGACCAAAAAACACAACAACCACATTCGTAACCGTGAACTGCTTGTGACACTGAATGCAGAGATCGTAACGCGTTTGTGATTGAAGGAATCTATACTTGTGATAAGAAATAGACCTCATGCTAGGGGACTGCATGTCGTCAAGAAAGGAGAAGGAGATGACAAATTCTCAAGCAAGTATGCAGTTAGACGAGACAGAAGAAGACTTTATTGCAGAGCTAAAGACGAAACCTGCAAAAGAACTTCACAATTTTCTGGCGGGTCCATGGACTGCAGCGATCCTCTCACCTGAAGCTATAGAAGAGCTATACCAGTATCAAAAGCTACAGCAGCAGGAAGTGACGACACAACAGCAAACAGCAAATTAGGGAAAAGGGTTTGTGAGATAACCGTGATGTTCTTGCATTGTCCACGAGTATGTTGTGAGATTGTCAGGCTTTCATCCCATGAGGGGCAGCTGCCCCTCATGGAATGAAAGCCTGAGCCTACTTCAAAGCCTATGCTTTATATTTTAAGCGCGGATAGTGAGGGATCCACATCTGTGCTGTGATTCGCCGTTCTAACTCTTCCTGGGAGGTTCGCTCGGCTACGCCTGACTGTTGGGCCGCCAATCCAACTGCCAGAGCCACATGCCGTGACACTTCACGTACGTCCTCGACCATAGGATAGAGCGACGCAGTCGACGCTTGACGAGCGGGTGAATATTCACTCAACGCACGGGCAGCGGCGATGAACATCTGGTTTGTTACTCGCCGGGCTTGAGCGGCAATGACGCCAAGACCCATTCCTGGGAAGATAAACATGTTGTTACATTGCCCAATGGTGATCGTTTGTCCACTGTACGATACCTCAGGGTAAGGGCTGCCAGTAGCAATTAAGGCGCGCCCTTCTGTCCAGGTTATCAGGTCTTCTGGAGCAGCCTCGCTTTTGGAGGTCGGGTTGGAAAGCGGGAAGATAATTGGTCGTTTAACGTGTCTGGCCATCTCGCGCACGATGGCTTCCGTGAAAGCTCCTGCCCTGGCAGCCGTACCGATCAAGATCGTCGGATGTACCCGCGTCACAACCTCTTGCAATCCAATCTGCTCCAAATGTGACGTGCTCCATCCAGCCTGACGCTCCTGAGGCTGTGCATAAGGCACCTTCTCTGCCTCCAAATCGGCGCGCCCGGTATGTACGAGGCCGTGACTATCGACCAGCCAGATAGCACGCCTCGCCTCTTCCAACGAACGTCCCTCGGTTTCCATCGCCCCCACGATCTGTTCGGCAATGCCTGTTGCTGCGGAGCCAGCACCCAGGATCACTACTCGTTGCTCGCTCAGCTTCGTGCCGATCACATGCACTGCGGCGAGCAAACCAGCAAGTGTCACTGCTCCCGTTCCCTGGATATCGTCGTTAAAGGTGCACAGCTGATCCTGGTAGTGGGTGAGCAGACGACGAGCATTCCGCTTGGCAAAATCTTCCCATTGTAACAGCACGTGGGGGAACGTGCGTTTCACTGCCTGGACAAAGGTGTCGATGAAGGCATCGTAGGCTGCTCCGCGCACTCGTTCGTGATGCCATCCCAGATAGAGTGGATCATTGAGCAGTTCCTGGTTATCCGTTCCTACATCCAGGATGACAGGCAGTGCTCTAGCCGGATGGATGCCCGCGCAGACCGTGTACAGAGCAAGCTTTCCTACTGGGATGCCCATGCCGCCTACGCCCAGGTCGCCTAGCCCCAGAATGCGCTCGCCATCCGTCACAACAAGAACATCGATATCGGTAGATGGTGCGTGCTGAAGCAGCGTATCGATTTCATCCTTGTAGGGATAAGAGATATACAAACCACGAGGACGGCGATACAGGTGGCTGTAATGCTGACAGGCCAGACCTACAACTGGCGTGTAGACGATTGGACTCATCTCCCGGATGTGCTCAGAAAGCAAGCGGTAGAAGAGTATTTCGTTGCGGTCCTGCAAGGATGCCAGGAAGATATATCGCTCCAGGTCATCATCTTTCAGGCAATAGTTTTCATACGTTCGGGCTAACTGCACTTCCAGTGGGGCGACATGCTGTGGGAGCAGCCCCAACAGGTTGAACTCGCGCCGTTCATCTTCTGGGAAGGAAGTTCCTTTGTTCAAAAGAGGATGTTCAAGGAGCATTTGACCACTAAGGGATACTTCTAAAACGTCCTTATCGATGTGATCATCATGAGTCTCAGCTTGCATTCCGTTCCTCCTTCTTTCGCTCTTCCTGTTGTGTTGAATGGTTTCTCCTGTGTATTTATTATATCTGTGGTATTACGTCTGAGAAGGAATCCTTTGCTTGCTATGCTCGTCCAAGTTCCAATGCTCGTTGTACAGCAGGTGCGGCGAGGAAGTTCGTGCGCAGTTCCTCATCCTCCATCTTCGCTGCAAGACCCTGCACAATCGCACCAGCTCTCACAAACGTTTGGTATGCCTGCTCCATCTCTCCACGGGATGTATACGCTTCTCCGAGCGCTACCTCGATCTGCCATAGCTCGCCTGGTAGTCCGATCTCATTGGCCAGTACTGCCGCTTCTTGTAAAGATTCCAGCGTCTCGTTCGTTTCTCCATCCCACTGAGCCAATGTCGCCCGTGCCCGCAGATAGGCGAGGCGTTGCCGCCGATTAGAATTGATGTGCGCACCCAGGCGTTTCACATCCTCCCTGGCCCACTCCTCCTCGCCACCCCGAAGCAGCGCCTCTGTCTCGTAGTAGCGTGTGAAGTCGATGAAGAGCAACGAAGCTTCCATGTCTTTACGTACTGCTACTGTCTCCAGAGCATACGTGTACGCGGTCTTCCAGTCACCAGCGAGGGCACGGTTCGCGCACAATCTGGAAGTTGCAAGCACTTTATATGACTTGACCGCGATTGTCTCACTAAGGGCCAGCGACTCCATGAGTGTCTCGTGTGCTTCTTCCAGCCGCAACATCGCTTGTTGCACCGCACCTGAGACCGTGAGCATGAATAAAAGCAGGGTCGGATTGGGGAGCGTACGCGCCATCTCCACCCCTTGCTGCGTGATGCGCAGCGCCTCTTCGTAATCCCCAATCTCCAGTAATGCGTGATTCAGGTTCAGCACGCTGTATACCTGTGCCCACATGTTGTTGATCTCCAGGCTGATGTCGAGCGCGGCTCGCCCGGCGTTTACGCCTGTCAGTGGCTCGCCGCGATTGACGTGGCCTAGAGCCAGAAGACACAGGCAGAGCACTTCCATCGCCCGCTTTGTCAATAGCTCTGATGGTGGGGATCCAGCATAGATCAACTGTGCTGACAAACCTCCGGTAACACCTGCTTGATCCCCGATCGCCGCGTACAGGGTTCGGGCATCCTCGGCAAACAACACAGCCTCCTCCCAGCGGTTACCCAAAGCATAGCTCATACCAAGCGTGTATAAGCTGCGTGCGGTCAATTCTTTCAGGCCAGTCATACGTGCCCGTTCGAGGGCACGCTCGGCATGGAGCAAGGCTTGCTCCGACTTCCAGGCATGGATCGCCATCTGCGCCAGATTCCACTCCGTCTCCGCCAATGTCACTAAATCACCGCTCGCTTCGGCAACACGCCATGCCTCCTCGAGCAGCGTCTGTGCTGTAACCAGGTCGAAGGACTGCTGGGCAGCCAGAATTGCCAGGCGGTTGAGGATGGTGCTCTCCATCACCAGCTCGCCTGCCTCCCGTGCGTACGCGAGCATCGATGTATAGGCCGCCCGAGCTTTCTCCCACTCGGAGTTCAGTTCATATGCCCGCCCCAGGTGGATATAGAGATGCTCAATCTCCGGCGCAGGAAGCATGGTCAAGAGGCCAAGCCCATGGACTCGCTCAGCCATAAGATGTCGTGCCTGCTCGTAGAAGGTGAGTGCATCGCGCACAGCAAACACCTGCATGGCCTCATCGCCTGCGGCGATACACCAGTGAAAGGCTGGTTCTGCAAGTCCGGCAGCCAGGGCATGATAGGCCAGTTCCACCGCAGACGCAGATGCCGCTTGCAATGTTTGCAACGCACGGCGATGAAAGATGGAGCGCCTCGCTTCACCTGCCTCAGCATAGACGACCGCACGAATCTTCGGATGAGCGAACACATAGTTTCCAACAGCCAGGCGTCCTGTCTCTCCCCCCGCTCGCTCCAACTCAAGCAGCAGACCGCTGTGCAGTATCTCATCCATGGCTGGGAGTCCGACTTCTTCTTCGAGATCAGCCACCTGGCACAGGTGAACAAAGGTTATTCCGCGGTCGAGGACGGCTCCTGCCGCCAGAAGTGCAAAGGCATTCGGAGAGAGTCGATCCAATCGGGCGCAGATGACTTCGCGCACACTGGGGGGGAAGAATCCTCGCATCACCATTTCATGCTCCATAGCTGCTGTGAAGTCAAGTGTCCATCCTCCCTCTTCTTTTAGGCGCGAGGCGAGCGCGCCGCGCTCGATCAAGACCTTGATCGTTTCCATCAGATAGAATGGTTGTCCCTCTGTTTCCGCAAACAGCCACTGCCCGAAGCGTTCCAGGTCCGCTGCTTGTCTTCTGTCCTTCTGTCCTTCCCTCTCTAATGCTTGTAGCAGGCGCAGAATGTCTTCGGTGGTCAGCAGACTAAGCTGAAGGCGAGTCAGCGGCAAGGCTCGTTCCATGCCAGCTCGCCAATCGTCAAACTCTGGCAGCTGACCTCTTGATCCCATAGGCAATGTTAGGAGGAGTAACACAGGCGTCCCGCTCTCCGACCAGCTTCGTGCCAGATAATGCAATACATCGAGTGAGGCGGAATCGGCCCATTGCACATCGTCGATGAACAAGACGAGTGTCGTTCGTGCTGCCAGGGCTTGTCCCAGGCGTGCTACCGCTTCGAACAACCGATTGCGTGCTACGGACTTGTCTCCAAGTGGGGCAGGCAGATCAGGATAGCGATCGCACAGTTCAGGCAGCAGGCGCGTGAGTTCGGCCAGCCAGATGTCTGAAAGCAGGTCCTCTGGAGCGTTCTCCCGCTCGATGCGCGGACGTAAGGCCTCGATGACAGGCTGATATGGCAAATGACCACCGCTTTCAAAGGCTCGGCCTTGCAAGACGTCTGCCCCCTCTACTTCTGCCCAGGTCAGAAACTCTGTTGCCAACCGCGTCTTGCCAATACCGGCCTCCCCCTCCAGGAACACGACCTGTGTCTGACCACGTTGTGCGCTATGATACACCCTGATCAAGGTACTCAACTCTGTTGTCCGTCCCAGGAGCGGGCTTTCGTTGAGTGATGCTGGAGAAAGTGCTCCAGGGGTCTTGGGTGCCTCCTTACGTTGGGGAGGGGTCACGGCTCGCATGCGGCTAGCCAGCGCCACGGTTTCTTGGGTTGGCTCAGTCTGCATGTCTGTGTAAAGCTTCGTTCGACACACGTCATACGCGTGCAAGGCCGCTGCCCGATCACCGGCTGCGAAGTGCAGGCGCATCAGACGTCTGTAGGCCTCTTCGTGCAGTGGGTTGAGGACGAGCCAGCGGTTGACTGTTTCAAGAGCAGGCACCAACTCTCCTGCTTCGAATTGCAACTGGGAGAGTCGGTCGAAGACCTCATTGATGCGCACGTGCCAGTATTCGCGTTGGAATCGAGCCCAGTCGTCGAAAGCTGGGGCATCGCGGAGCGAAAAGCCCTCCAAAAACTCACCACGAGCGAGGCTGGTTGCACGTTGGAGCTGGTCGAGCAAGCTGCGATGTTCGTCTTCTGGCATGGTCAGTATCGTGTGTGTCGAGGCGCGCGCCAACCTCCAGGCCTCGTCGAGGGTATGCAGGTCAAGTTCTATCGCGGAGGTGAGATCAAGACCGAGGGTGTCGCGTTTGATGAAGAGGTGAGATACATGATCAACACCAGCACCATCTCCCAGCAGATGACGTAGATGGAGCAGACTAATACGTAGGGCTGCCCGGCCATGCATCGCATCACCTTCTGGCCAGAAAAGCTCGGAGAGGTTTTTGCGCGAATGGACACGACCTTCTACCGCCAGATAGAGAAGGAGCGCGAGCTCCTTGCGCGTGGAGAACAGCAATGCCTGACCGGCATGGCGCACTTCTGGTGGACCCAGTAATGTGAAGCGTACGTCGCCCATTTAACGCTCCTTATAACGCTCTACTGTTACTATGAAATTGAGAGATGATACATATATGAAAGCTGACTCCATAGACAGAGAGACGGGGAGGTCAGAGAGTGTTCAATCGACCATACTATAGAACCTATTCATTATCGCACAACATACTACTCGAGTGAAAGGAGTACTCCCATGTCCAGGCAAAATAAAGCCCTGCCCGAAGAGCAGCAGGCCAAACTGATCGAGCTGTTAAACCGCCGGTTAGCTGACACGATCGATCTGCAACTACAAAGTCAGACAGGCTTACTGGAATGTCAAGGGGCCACATTTCATGGCCTTGCGCGAGCTGTTCGATAAAGTCTCCCAGGGAGTGGAAGAGTATGCGAACCTGATTGCCGAGCACATTGTGCAGCTTGGTGGCATAGCTGAGGGAACAGCGCAGGCGGTCGCCAGGCGGTCTTCGCTCGACGAGTATTGGCTTTCGACTGCCGATGGGCAAGGCCATATCAATGCGATTTCAACGGCGCTCACCGCTTGTGGCAAGCATGCGCGCTATGCTAGCGAGCAGGCGACCGAACTGAAGGACACCGATACGGCTGACATCTTCACAGAGATCGCACGAGGCATCGACAAATGGCTGTGGTTCGTCGAGACAAGCCAGCAAGGAGGCAGTTGAGCACAGATGGTTCATATAACGTTTATTTAACGCATTGTATAACGCTTGGCACGTACTCTTTAAGAAGAGAGGATGGCTTTCCTACTAAGCCCAACAGAGGGGCAGAGCGATTGGAGAGCGATACATCCTTATCAAAGAAAGGAAAAAATCATGACACTTGCAACACTTCTGCTTGCTGCTGTTACTCTTAGTCTGTCAAATGTGCTTTGGTGGCTGCTGGTTGGGTTAGTGGCTGGCTTTCTCGCGAGTCGGGTGATGCGTGGTGGAGGCTATGGGCTGATCGGCGATATTGTCGTTGGCCTTATCGGAGCCTTCATCGGAGGATGGTTGGCCGGTTTCCTGGGCATCGGCGGCTCCTCTAGCCTGATCGTGACCATTGTGATTGCCTTTATCGGGGCCTGTATTCTGCTTGCCATCTTACATGCTGTCACTCGCGGATCATCCAGGGGCAGACTCTTTGGACGGTAGCGGGAGTGAAGGAGCAATGAGGGCTAGAAATGTCGATGGTGTTTATCCACATGATGCACCATTGACACTGATGACTTTGTGAACGAACGGAGATGAAGCAATCGAAGGAGGAACAAGATGCAAGACGCGACAACACGGAGCGAACTGCACTCCCTCCACAGCAGTGGAGATCTTCCACCCATTAATAATGAGCCAACACAATCACTTGCCAACAAGCCGGCAGAACTTGATGAGCCAACTGGGACGCTCAATGGCGAACCCCCGCTGGCTGGAACGCAGTCTCCGTTACGACTCGGTGCCCCACTTTCTCAACAACACAATTTCCTTCCTCAAAGGGGGTTGTACTATGCAGTGATTGCGGGTGTCATTGCAGGAGTGTTCACTGCGCTACTGACGATTGTGGTCACCCTCGTGTTTGCAGGGACCTTTCATGCAGCTAGCCAGCAAATTGCGGTGGATAGGTTGACTGTCAAGACGGCTCTGGCCCTGGCAGGATTGCTCCTTCTCAATTTCACGCTCTGCTTGCTGGTGGGCTTTCTTGTTGGTTTTATCGTTGGCAAAATAGCCGTCCGTCGTCGACTCGGCTTTCTCGCTGGTGCTCTTGCTGGTGCCGTCTTCTACCTGATTACCTTCCTGGCGAGCCTCATCGCCAGTTATCCAGGCAACCTCGCAGGAAACGGCACCCCTATGACGACTGGCAACCTCGTGATCTCCTGCTTGCTGCTCTGTCTCTGGAGCATTGGTGGGGGACTCGTGAGCCTGTTCGGAACATGGGTAGCGACTGTGAGACACCCGCATTATCTGAGCTTCCGAGAATAGGAGGGATGTACATTATGCAAACATATCTCACAGTAAGCAAGCAGCATTCAGACCTGGCGGATGATATACTCGTCCAACGAGCTCACGTCGGCGATCAAGGCGCGTTCGAAATCCTGGTCGACCGTTACAGTGCCTTGCTCTATCTCCTGATCTCCCAACTAGTACGTGACGAACACCTCGCTTACGATATCTTGCAACACGTCTTTCTGCAATTGTACCGCTCATTACCCACACTAAAAAAAGATGGAACGATCAAAGCATGGTTAAGCCAGGTAGCACGTAATCGCAGCATCGATGAACTGCGTCGCAGGCGGCCGATCCTCTTTTCTGAGATTGCGTTGTTTCCAGATGAGGATGAATACTCACCCCTTATCACGCTTCTCGACTCAGAACTGCTGCCGGAAGAGCAAGTCGAGCTGTTCGAGCTAAGGCAGCAGATCCTTGAGGCGATTGAGAGGTTGCCCTTACGCTACCGTGCGATTGTACGGCTTCGCTATACCGATCAACTGAGCTTCCGCGAGATTGGGCAGGCGTTGAGTATGCCTGAATCAACCGCTAAAACGTACTTCTCCCGTGCGCGCAAACATCTGCGTACCATTCTGGAGCCGGAGTTTGCGTACTACTGAGGGATGGAGAGTCCTAGATAGATGATTGCTACCTGTTTAGTCGTAAGACAATGCAGGCACAGAATTCGGCTTATGGATTGCTCAACCCCATCCATCAATATCGACTATGAAAGCAAGATGACCGTGCAAACCACATCAGGGTTTGCACGGTCATCTTGCTTTTATAACACACCAGCTATTTTTCCATGCGATCATGTTCGATAAGCCAGCGAATAAAACCTAAACGATGTTGCTCTTCAAGCATCTCACGATACTCAGTTTGTTCATTCACGTGGTTCTTCATATAGACAAGCCGTGTGGCTTCAGCTTCTGAAAATCCTAGTGTAAGCAGTCGTTCAAAGTCCGCATTGTCTGTAGCATACAAATTCTCTGGCATAATTACGATACTCCTTCTATGATAAAGGAACGAACTACAAGCTATTCTCATGCAGACTTTTGAAAGTCTTTATGATATATATACGCTGGAAAATATCTTTTCGATGCACCTCTCAAATTAGATACGCTTTTTAGGTAAGACGTTGAAACCTCATGTCAATGATAACTTCTTTTGCGAAGAGAAAATTCCGGATATTTGCAAGTAACAGAAGTATAAACAAATATACGAGGTAAATATCATAAAAGTTACATATCTTTTGTCCTGGCTCCAACCTGCATGAACCTGCAAGCTCGTTCAGCCGCGTCACTTAACAAACGAGATGCATTTTCCATCGCGTATGTTAAAGTTACTGGGCTGGCGGGCAAAGCTGCCACAGCATCGACACCAAGCTCATAAACAACCTGGTAATTTTCACCCAGGCTTCCCGCAAAAGCCAGTACTGGTAGGTCGTAGCGTTTTGCTATTTCTGCTACGGCTCCAACACTCTTCCCATAGGCTGTCTGTGCATCAATTTGTCCTTCTGCTGTAATCACCAGGTCAGCCTTTCGTATGCGTTCTTCCAGTGCTACTGCTTCAAATACAATCTGGGCACCAGGCCGCAATTTTGCGTGTAGAAAAGCCATTAGCCCTGCACCCAGGCCACCCGCAGCGCCTGCTCCGGGGATCTCTCCAATCGACATGTTAAGATCTTGTTCAACTATGCGTGCGTAATGAGCGAGCGCCTTGTCTAATTCTTCCACCATTTCTGGTGTAGCTCCTTTTTGTGGTCCGTAGACTGCCGATGCGCCCATGGGGCCGCAAAGTGGATTGGTCACATCACAGGCAACCTCTACCGTGCATGTTTGCAATCGAGAATCCATGCTTGAAGTTGAAATATGCGCAAGTGTTGCCAGTGCAGCTCCACCGAATGCTATATTTGTGTCTTGCATATCGAGAAGCGAAGCCCCTAATGCTTGAGCCATGCCAGCTCCTCCATCATTCGTTGCGCTACCTCCAATACCGATAATAAAATGTCGGCTGCCATAGTCCAAAGCTGCCAGAATCAATTCGCCTACTCCATATGTGGTAGTGATTCTGGGATCTCGTTTCGCAGGAGGTACAAGTGGCAGCCCTGCACATGCTGCCATTTCAATCGCAGCGGTGCTTCCATCACCCATGAGGCCAAAGAAGGCTTGAACGGGTTCTCCCAGCGGGCCTGTCACCGTCTTCTGAATTAATTTCCCTCCGGAAGCATCGACGAGCGCTTGCACTGTGCCTTCACCGCCATCCGCTATTGGCACAACTTCAATTTCTGCCTCCGAATAGATCTTTCGCACGCCCTGTGCAATTGCCGATCCAGCTTCTGCGGCTGTGAGGCTTCCTTTGAGAGATTGTGGTGCGATGAGAATGTGCATGGCTATTTCTCCGCTTATGATCTAAATTTTTTGCTTGAATTATACCAGACTGAGCAGCATCGATGTTTGTCTTCATTCTGTTACAAGCGTTACAAGTGTTACAAGTGTTATAAGTGATACAAATGTTATAAGTTTCATCATTATTTTTTAGTTGCTGAGCCGGAATTCATTACATGTCTGCGCAGAGTTTGCGGAAAATCTTGCTCTGCTCTATACTTTTAAGCGATGCAACGCAAGCAAAATTTGTTTGGAGACTTCATATGTGGAATGGTCTAAATGTATCGTGGCCCTGGAACCCTATACCACTTATCGGCCTGATACTACTCTGCTTTCTGTATGGCTTTGGCATGAGTCGTGTACAAAAAAATGGTAAGCAGGACACTTCTTTCAGAAAAAGCCGTATTGTCGCTTTTATAACTGCTGTATTGTTGACGGCAATAGTATTTCTCACTCCTCTGTATACCATTGCACGTACACAACTCTTTTTCGCGCATATGGTTCAGGCTGTAATATTAACAACATTCTGCGCACCACTTCTGCTTTTTTCTACACCTGCATGGCTATTAGAACCTCTATTACAAAGACCATATGTGCGACCAATAGCTCGAGCGCTTACTCAACTGGTGGTTGCCTCGATCATCTTTAACGTAAGTTTTCTCTTCTGGCATATTCCAGGTATCTTCCATTTTGCGCTTCTACATAGCACAATTTATAATCTGGAATTAATGATTTTTCTGCTTACAGCGCTGCTCAACTGGTGGCCTCTTATCGGACCAGTACGCGAACTTCACAATATAACCTACCCAAAGCAGATGCTCTATGTATTTCTGGATGGGCAGCCTCTGGATATTTACGCTTTTTTGCTTGTTTTTAGCGGTGTAGTAATTTACCCTTTTTATGCCATACCACCACAGTTAGGCATTTCTGCTTTCGCTGATCAAGCTATGGGTGGAGCTTTATTGTTGCTTCCTGGCCTGATTGATCTCGTCGTCATGACACCTCTTTTCTTTCTCTGGCTTGCGCAGATTGAACAAAAAGCAAGGATTGCAGATCAGAAACGACAGGAATTAGCAGATGCTCAGGCAGCAGAAGAGGAGATAGAACAAACATCAGAAAAATGAAATAATTGATCTGGCTTACAAGAACGAGGCTCGAAAGCCCCTGTGATTTATCCAGGGGATGAAGAGCCCTCGCTAGTGTGGGACCAGATGGGCATGCAAAGATAGGAACCGAACGCGGGCCGCGCCATGGGAAAGGTAGGAGCCCGGTGCTTGGTACATCTGAGTTCCGCAACGGGCGATGGGAGATCAGCGGGCATTGCCACTTTTCGCTCACTGCCAAAGAATGAGTAGAGAGATGCCGTGTGAACTGACACGAAGCCGTCATGCACATCACGCCAGCCTCATCCGTCTGCCGTGAGAGCGTTGAGGAACAGATCAAGAGGGAAAGCCGGCTATGCACAAGAAGGAGAAGAAGCCCAGGAGCAAGACTCCCACCTTCCTGCTCGAGTTGCCCTTGTCGGCCGATCCCGGGCAGGCCAGGCGCCTGCGCGCCCATTTCGAGGCGGGGCGCTGCCTCTACAATGCGCTACTGGGCGAGGCAATGAGCCGCTTGCGTCGGATGCGGGCGGATCCGGCATGGCAGGTGGCGCGCGCCATTCCCAGGGCGCACAAGTCTGAGCGCAGCGCGGCCTTCGCGCGTCTGCGGCGCACTTACGGCTTTTCGGACTATGCCCTGCAGAGCTTTGCGAAAGAAGCCAATTGCACCTGGCTTGCTAACCACCTCGATGCGGTGACCGCGCAAACCCTGGCCACCCGCGCCTACCGGGCCGTCAACCGGGTGTGCCTGGGCCAGGCGAAACGCGTGCGCTTTCGCAGCCGGGGGCGCGGCCTCGACAGCCTGGAAGGCAAGCGCAACGATACGGGACTGCGCTTCGTGCTCCAACCCTCCCAGGAGGGAAACCTGGGGTGGCTGCTGTGGGGCACCGACCGCATCCCGGCCCTGATCGACTGGGGCGACCCGGTGGTGACCTACGGGCTCTCGCACCGCATCAAGTACGCCCGCTTGCTGCGTCGCAGGGCATCTGGCCCCAAAGCGCAAGGCGCGGACGCCCAGGGTGAGCGCTACTACGTGCAGCTCGCCCTGGAGGGCACCCCGTACCAGAAGCCGAAAAACAGGCCAGGCAGCGAGGTGATCGGGCTGGATCTGGGACCTTCGACGCTCGCGGTGGTACCACAGCATGGCAAGGCGCGTCTTCTGCTCTTATGCGAGGAACTGAAACCTGATGCCCGTAAGAAGCGACGGCTGGAACGGCATTTGGATCGGCAGCGCCGTGCCAACAACCCGGAAAACTATGACGAGCGAGGGCGCGTCAAAAAGCACGGCACAGGCCGCCTCGGCTGGAAGCACAGCCGCGGTTACCATGCAACCAGGCGACGGCTTGCCCACCACGAACGCAAGCTTGCCGCCCATCGCAAGAGCCTGCACGGCCGGCTCGTCAACCAGATTGTGGCGGTGGGCAACGATATTCGTACCGAGAAGATTTCGTACCAAGGCTGGCAGAAGCGCTTTGGCAAGAGCGTGGGCCTGCGTGCCCCGGGGATGCGAATTCATAATGGGAATGGGTAAGACAACCGTGTATTGTAGGGGCGGGGCTTGCCCCGCCCTGTTGCCCCTTACTCATGCCAACTACACTCTAATTGTAGCGCGGCCCTCAAACGCCGTTCATAGTGTTTGCGTGGAATTTCGGTTACACCCAGTGATGCTAGATGCGGTGTCCAGAATTGAACATCGTGTAACACATATCCTCGCGCTTTCAAGTGCTCGACAAGCGCAACCAGGCATACTTTTGAAGCATCTGTTGCACGGGAAAACATGCTTTCACCCATGAAGGCACCCTTTAAGCTAACACCGTATAATCCACCGACAAGTTGCCCATCCTTCCATGCCTCTACACTGTGTGCCAGACCTGCGTGATGCAACTGTGTATAAGTAGTAATAAATGATTCGTTGATCCATGTTTCTTCTCGTTCTGCGCAATAGCGCATAACTGCTTCAAAATCAGCATCAATGCTCACTGTATATATCCGTTTGCGTAATGTGGCTTGTAGTGAACGTGATACATATAAATTCTTATGTTCGAGGATAGCGCGAGGATCAGGTGCATACCATCGTATTTTGCCATCATGATCTGCCATAGGAAAGATGCCTTGTGCATAGGCATTGATGACTAGCGTCGGATCAAGTGGTTCCGGAACGTTCTTTTTCATTGACGTTTTATCGAGTGCCTGATTTTTCGAGAATGATAGAAGCTACAAG
Source organism: uncultured Chloroflexia bacterium (assembly GCA_963702765.1). GTDB lineage: Bacteria > Chloroflexota > Ktedonobacteria > Ktedonobacterales > Ktedonobacteraceae > DATMNR01. The sequence goes on along the minus strand of CAVPEB010000019.1, from coordinate 33,725 downwards.
CTTGTTCTGCGCTATCATCATATCATAGAAAATCATCGTGATTTGTCCTAACGCGGGATGCAGAGTAGAATTGTCCTTGTCAACTACCTCCAGTCAGAGACCGGAGGCTTGGGTTTACATCTGGACTCCACCGCAACTCGGCATATCTTTGCAGACGTGCCGCTTTGGCTTCACAGTCCGATGCATCAGGGATGAGTGACAAACACCCCGTCCTGCTCCAGTCCTGCCGGAGCAAGAGCGTTCTCATGGTCACATTCCTCGCGGCAACCAGATCGGCATGCAAGGTAAAGCAGCACGCGGGATTCTGGCAGACAAAGAGCAAGCCTTTGCGCGGGCGGTTCTCATCGGCAGTATGGCCACACATGGGACAGGCTTTTGAGGTGTAATCAGCGTCTACTTTGATCGAAAGCTGCCCCGCAAGTACCGCCTTGTAGCTGATGAAGGACTGTAATTCGGCAAAGGACCATTGGGAGTAGACCCGATTGGCTTTGCGGGCCTTGGGTGAGACTTTTTCCAAGCCTTTGCCGTTTTTCTTGCGCTTGCGTTTCTTGCGCTTTGTCCGCTCCCTGATATCGGTGAGATTCTCTAGCCCGATAAGTGCATATGGGTGCTCGGTGATGATCTGCTTGGCGAGGGTGTGATTGGCTTGCGCTTTGAACCGTCTCTCTCGCAGCTCGATGCGCTTCAAGCGTCGTTTCGCGCCGCGAGTGCCTTTGTGCTGCAAGCGTTTGCGTAAACGTGCGTAATGGTTGGCTCGATGTCGAACCCGTTTTCCTGGGTGAAAGGTTGCCTTTCCTGTAGAAGTGGAGGTCACGGCCAGATAGCGAATGCCGACATCGACCCCGACGGCTTCGGTGAAGTGGTCACAGGTCGGATCGGGAAGGTCAATCGCAAGGGACACCAGCAGATAGAACGTCTTCTTTCTCCGGTCATACCACAGTTTGGCATCCCCGATGGCAGCTCCCCGTCGAATGAGTGTCGTGTGCTGCTCGTAGCCCTGGTAAGGGAGACTGATGCGTCCGTTCAAGGTTCCGACACTGACCCGACTGTCGCACTGAAAGGTGTAATCCCGCTCATAGGTGTACTGGACGGTGGGTGAACTGTAGTGCGGTGGCTGGTCCAGCCCCTTAAAGCGTTTCTTGGTGATCCTGGCCCGACGATGCTCGGCATTCTTCTTGAGCTTGGTCCATAACCCTTTGTACGTTGCTGAAACCTGTCGCTCCACGCTACAGGCCAGTTGTGAGGGCAGACCATACCGCGCCCGAAGCTCAGCGTACATCCCTTTGTGCAGTCGGGTCACCTTGCTGATTTTGCCCTGCTCGAAGGCATAACGACTCGCCGCATTCAGCGCATCACGGTACGCCAGTTGTGTTAGACGTAATGCCTCAAACTGTTCTGGCTCCGTGATGAGCTTGAGTTTGGCGCTGATGATCTGCTGCATGGTGTTCCTTGCGAGAGAGGGATGGGAAGCGGTCCCATCCCTCGTCATGCTAGGCTGTACACTCCTACGAAGACATTCCTGTTGGGCCTGCTTTTTCCGGTAATGCTCTGCCTCGTTGGGGGCAAGTGGGCCACGAAGGCGCGCCGACGAGATAGCCAGGTATGGAGGCAAGATGCTCCACCCCCATCTTGTCGCGCGTGATAGGCCAGCTTATAGGTAACATGCTTGGTGCGCTATGCATCCATCCACCGTATTGTAACAGATGTTTTACCTTTTCAGAAAGAGCCACGTTGGGCCGCCTTACTCCCAGATGAATCGTGGGGGTATCCGGCGACCCTTTCATGAAACTCCAGACTCAGGCTTCTGCTCTTCTTCCAAACCACCCCAAATACTTCACCATTGATGCATTCACCTCACCTACCATTTCAAGATCTTTAGAACCCAGGGGTTTAATCACAAGTAACATCCCTAAGGAGAGTACCAGAAATACTACACCAGCAAGCACAAGGGGAAAACGACCAGATGGGTGCCAGATGATTCCAGGCAGGGCAGCCACAGTTAATGCCAGCAATATGCGTAATGTGAAACCAATCGGATATCGCTCAGGCAAGTCCCTTGAAAGGTAAACAAGAAGTATGCCTCCTGTTATGATTTGAGAGATGCCATCAGCCACCAGGGCTCCTGCAGGTCCCCAGCGTGGAATAAGCATAATACCTATCAAAATTACTGCTAGCAAGCCTATAAACTGGGCGAGTACAACCATTCTTGATTTGCCCATCACATAAAGTGTGGATTGATGAATGGTTGTGCCAAGGATACGTGTGATGATATTGAAAAAGAGGAAAATAGCTAGTAATGGTCCTACTGGATCATAGTTGCTGCCATATAATATGTGTGCTATGGATTGAGCGTTAAAGAGACAGAAGATAAGTACTGGCGCTGCTAATAAAGTTTCAAACTTGATAAGTGTTTGCCAGGTACGCGCAAGGCGTTCGAGATCTATTCCTACAAAAGCAGCGGCAAGTGCAGATCCAGCAACTCCTCCAAATCCTGAAACAAGCAAGAGGCTTGCTGCGTGTCCAAGCTGGAAAGAAAGATTGAAATAAGCAATCTGTGCTACTGAGACAGTAAAATAGGCGAGTAAGATGATAGATACTTGTTTGAGTAATGCTCCTGATACAACGTTCGTTAACCAGGCAGCGATGCCAACACGCATTACTGGCTTCATTGGCTGTGTATAAGTTGCTCCTCTGGTAAGAAGAAGTGGTGCTTGCCAGAGCAAGAAAATGAATGCATTTACCAGTGCGAAAATTGCTTGTAGCCAGAGTACACTGTCAATACCCCAACCAAGTTGTAGTGTAACGAAGCTAAGCACAAGGATCAGGAGTTGCGTAATACTTCCGACAATAAAGACAAGACGCATCCGCATTTGTGATGCATAAACAGACGTTAAAAGACTTGCAATACCATTTCCCAGGACGAATACTGCAATGGGAACGATATGCTTGAGTAGACCTGGGTCTCGTAGTCCAGCGGCTACCCCTGCTGAGCCAGAAATAGGTATAGCTGCGATTATAATTGCCAGCACTGGTAGAGCAAAAAGCATGAATACGAGGCTTATAATGAGAATTGCCATACGTATCGAAAGTAACCGTCTCACAAGTTGGGCTGCCGAAGCGCGACCGTGTTCTGTAAGGACTCGTGGGACAAAGGTTGTTGTAGCATCTTCAAGACCAAAGGCGACTATGTAGGCAATCGTGTTGAATGCTGCCATTGCAATAGCATAGACACCGTACTGAGTTACTGATACTTTGCGTGTCATGATGAGGGTGAGGATGAATAAGGAGACAAAGACCCATAATCCATAAGCCTGATTCAGCAGGTAATTCGTAGGCGTCCGCTTCAGCAGGTATCGAGCGCCTTTCTCTCCCTGCGGGATGTCAGGATCCGGGATACTATGAAGTAGAACAGCTATTTCGTCAGAAACTGCATCTGTCATGTCATTTGCCTTTTCTGGTTCTTTCACTGCCTTCATTTCTTTAATATCACGTTCACTCTTCATTATGCTCTCCTCTACATTTGCTTCCAGGTCATCGACTTGTTTGCCACTTAGATGTATCAATCTGAATGGTCGCAGTGACGTTTTCTGCTTTATTTCCATTATGTGCTAGTGCAGCTTGAATACGAAACGTCCTAGCCAGCCAATAGCTCCCAAAGCTGCGAAGAGTTCAAGTGTGCTTACATTTGCTGTTACTTGTGTAGGTGAAACAAGATAAAAGGCGCCAACTTTAAATGAAGCAGCAATAACAAAGAGTCCTAATCCTATCCATGCCGGTATGGTAGCGTAAAGAAGTGCTTGTTGCCAGCTACGACATAGGAAGCCTACTGCGGTAGGAACAAGATAAAGGAGCGCTGGAACAATTGGTGCAAGGATTGGTGGGAACGGTCCATACAGTGCTGCGCTTGTAGAACCTGGCAACAACCGTGTCCATAACTGTGCCGGTACCAGGGCCATTGTGACCAGTATCGTTTCTATGATCACCAAACCAACTACTAGTATTGCAAGTTGTTTTTCTCGTTCTGTATTTGTTGTGCTTGTATGTAACATATACACATCCTTTAGAGGAACTTGATATTTTTTGTCCTACGTTGATTTGATTTAGTTATTCGGTATAGGAAGCAATCCCATCTGATATTTAAGCATCAAAATGCGGCGTACTAAATCATCGATGCGTTGTGTGCTGATTGAGCCTGCATCGATTGCCTGTTTGATCCCCTGGATCATGCTGGCAACATCAGCAGGAGTAGCAGCTCCCATCAATAAATCTGAGCCTGCCTCCACAGCCACTGCAGCGGCTTGATCTTCAGTATAGTAAGCGGTAATGCTCTCCATGGTCAAGCTATCCGTCATGATGACGCCTTGAAAGCCTAGTTCATTACGTAAGATTCCGGTAACCACCTTATATGAAAGAGATGATGGAATACTACTATCTATTGCATGCACAATTTCGTGCGTTACCATAATAGCGTGTACATTGCCCTGTTGAATAAGTGTCCTGTAAGGAGCCCAGTCTATTGTCTCCAGGTCGCTCTTTGATCGATACAGGTTAGGTACGCCGCTATGCGGATCGACACCTACATCGCCTAAACCTGGGAAATGTTTAAGTGTGCCTAAGACTTTGCCGCTTTGTTGTAGCCCTTGTAGATATGCTTGCGCCATCTTAGTCACTAATGCTGCATTATTGCCGTATGTGCGGTCATAGAGTTGCGGATTATAGACGTTTGTAACGTCGACTACAGGGGCTAAATTGAGATTGAATCCATACGATGCGAGATCTTGCGCGTCCTGAATGCCGGCTTCTTCTGCCTTCGCAGGATCATTCGTCGCTCCAATAGTAGCAGCAGAACTCCGCGGTCCATCCAAAGCCTGTAGACGATCTACAGTGCCCCCCTCCTGGTCGATAGCTACAATCATTGGAACCGCAGAATTACTCTGCATTTGCTTGATTAATCCTTTGAGTTGCACTTTATCGGAAATATTATTATTTGCCGTAAATAATAACACTGCACCAACGTGGTATTGGCTAATCATTGTACTTATATCAAGCGAATAAGTAGGACCAACAAACTGGACGATCATCATTTGTCCAAGCTTTTGATCAAGCGTCATATTTTGTACAATCAGATTGATATATTGCTGTGGAGTCAGGCGATGGGTTGTCTGCGCTGTTGCTCCTGGAGTCAGATCATGATTGAGTTCTTTTTTTATGATAGCTAGCGGGTTATCATTGCCCGTATTACCTGGTCCTCCAATCACAAAAGCCCAGCCTTGCGGACCAATAAACTGAGCATAGCTTAAATTGAGAGCATTGAGTACAACTATCAAAAGCAAGCTGATATATAGAATTGCCTTACCTCTAGTGATACCTTGCCTCTGCCTCGTTTTTAGTGCTATGGTTGGAGTTTCCAGTGATTTCTGAATTTCTGCTTGTGCGGGCAACCTCGCGGTATCAATTATCTCTACAGATGTGTCTTGCACAGGGGAGTTATCAACTGCATTTATACGTGTTGTATCGAGTTTTTCAATTTCCTCACTCGAATCCTTCTGCGGCTTTTTGATAGATTCAGGCAGGTCGTTGCTGGATTCCTGTATTTCTTCTACGTCTTCAATGTTCGGTTCAACAGGATTTTGTTCTAAATTGTCATGTTTAGCTGATGATTGGATAGTAAATAATTTTTGTGTGACCTCTTCTCCATCATCTCTATTTTGTTGCTTCGTATTTGACCTTGGAGAACTGGTTGACTCCATGAGATCCCTCTTTCAATAGATAACTGCTAGCTATAAGGCATAAAAGATCTTTATATAACAGATGCGAATGATATTTGATTAGTTCCATTTTTTTGATTTGCCCGTTCCGTATTGAACATGATGATGAAAAAGCGAACCAGCAAGACCTTCACTATACTAACGTAAAACGCTGCAAAATACTATAGACTCTGACACAAGTTTAGGACTGATAGGCTTTTGAGGTATTTCTTTTCAATGCTATCAATTGAAGATAAACTCTACCATAGAAACAGGTAAAATTTGGTAAGTGAATGCTTGTTCCAGGAGCTAGAGTACGTTATACTGTTTCTGCTATAGAACTACAAAATCGTTGAATACGAAAATCGGGTTGAATTGCTGCTCTGCGGCTATTTGATGGGTTAACAGCCAGAGGAAATAGATGAAAGCGGGTGGGAAATGATGGAAGAACAGCGCCTTGTAACTCCCACAGACATGGGTAGAGATATCAAACAACGTCGTAACTACATGACTCGGTTACTCCGTAATATTCTGATAGGTGTTGGAATTGCCATTGTGCTTACTTGTATAGAAGTTGGCTTCTGGATTTTCAATCCGCTGCATGTATTCGGAAGTAGTAGTCCTCATACTTTTTCTACCTTGTTATCCAATTTTGCTCATACTCCATTACTCTGGCTTTTACTACTCATTCAGGTAATTGCGGCCTGTGCATTAATGTTCTTCATCGATAAGCCCCTTGCTCTTCGCAGATATATCAGGGATGTGCAAAAAGAACTGGAGCGATATCGTGCTTTGTACACACCCCTCACATCCTGGTCGGCCATGTATGAAACATCTTACACGAGCAATCAGGATACACCTGATCTTTCAACTCCTGGCAAAGTACAGCATCTTTCTGCGTTTGAGCTGGCACAAGAACTGAACAACTCCTCTGGAGGGGGTCAATCTCACCAACTTCTACTCGGTACAAGTGGTGCGGGCAAAACTGTTATGCTTCACTACTACTTGTACACGCTACTAGCACGATCAAGGTCAATTATTTTTGGCAGAGATAAAATCCCGCTTTATGTACCATTGTACCAATATAACCTCTATCTTGATGCTCAATCGACTGCTGCACCTGGTGAAGAGCCTGTCTTAGGGGCACATCCACTTCTAGATTTTCTGTATTCAAGCGACATCGTAGGGATGAGCCATTTACGACCTTTTCTGCATAAATTGGTAGCAAAGGGAAACATTGTATTTCTGTGTGATGGTTTAAATGAAATCGATGAGCAGTATCGAACCACTGCCAGTGTTGAATTTGCAGAAATGATGAGTCAAAATCTCAACAGGCTAGTTTTAACGTGTCGCGAAGTTGATTTCCAGCAGCAGCCACAACTCACACAAGCAGTTTTGGAAAATCTTATAGTCCGTATATACATTGATCCACTTGACGAAAAACATGAACGCAGTTTCGTCGAGCGATATATAAAGGAACAGGATGCAGGTAGGAAGTGGCGCCATACTGCTGGACAGGTCATGGAAGTCATCACTCATAGTCGTCTGCGTGAACATTGTACCAATGCATCAATGTTCTTTGGCTTGATGGAAGTTATCGATGTTATAGGAGTCAATCGTGGCAAGAAAATCGACACACGTGGAAGACTCCTACGTGCTTTCGTCAAACGTACTATCAAGAGCGAACTATCTCAAACTCGGTGGAATAACACTACTCTGACTGAGCGCGATATAGTGATCTTTCTGAGTGAACTCGCCTGTGCTGCTAGATGGACACATAGTATCAATGCTCTTCAAATACCGGTTGTTAGTAAGAAGAAGGCATTTAGACTTGAAGATCTTGCCAGCGGATTGCAAAACTGGTTGCTTGAACATCCAGCACAATGCCCGGCTGCAATTGAGTCTGTAATGAGCTACTCTCAAGCAGACATCAGTTTTGATGAAGACGCGCCTCAATCCTTTGCAGCCACTTTGCACGATCCATTTAGCGATGAGGAATTAGTCACGTTATTGAGTTTCGCCCAAAATGCATCTTTGATTGAGATAAGTCAAAATGGTATTGTCAGCTTCCGTCATGAATTGATCTCTACGTACTTTGTTGCGGAGTATTTTGTGGCTGTGGGTGATACTAAGAACGTGGGAAGTGTAGGCGACGTTTCTATTCATTCATATACGGATCATTGGAATGTTGATATTCGGTTTATTACCCCCATTGCCCTATGGGCTGGACTTTTGGACGAGCCGGAAGAGTATGCACAAAAATTCACGTCGATTGGACGACAGAATCCATCGTTGAAATTAGAAGCTTTGGCCTTAGCTTTTATGTGTATCGGAGTAGCTTATGTGCCGCCACAGGCAGATCGAACGCATCAACTAGAATTGCCTGCTGATCTCAACACGACAGTTGCTGAAGTGGTAAAAGAGAAGCAAGAATGTGGCCTTCTTGCTCAATTGTTTACCCTTTACGCGTGTGAGGGCGCGCAGGAAATCTATCAATCCCTTTTCTCATTACTCGGGGTGGATAGTATTGACGAGATGATCATACGTCTTGATGCTGATGTTGTAATCGATCTGCTCTTCAAGCAACTTTGCCTTGTCGCTGATGATACTGAATATGAAGCATTAGTTAAGCGTCTTGTCCGTACATTAGGGCACTTTGGCGCGTTAGGAATTCCTCGTGCAACGGAGTTGAGCCAGCCATCACCTGAGAGAAGCGGTCGACTGCGCTCCGCTGCTATCAATATTCTGGGTGGCACACATGAAAGTGATGCAGTTGAACCTTTGCTATTCTGTTTGCGCGATTCTAACCAATCAATTGTAGGGCGCGCTGCAAATGCCTTAATCCGCCTTGGCTCTGAACTTAGTTTTACCCGTCTTATCCAGGAATTAGAAGATCGAACACCAACCTCGTCCAGAGAGCAGATTCATTGGACTGTATTACACATACTGGAGCGTTTTCAAAATGAGCCAGTGCCTTCGCGCCAGTTGACTCCTTCCCAGCATTTGCGCCTTGTGAGTGTGCTTCTACACGTACTCACCTCCAATTATGCGCCTGAAGATCAACAGAAGGCACGAGAGATGTTGGTGAAGCAGGCACGCGATGCTGGAAAAAGTGCAGCAGGAGAACGCGCTGTAGAATTTTTAGTGCAAAACCTCTCTTCGGATAAAGATCCGATGGCGCGTGCTACTCTCAGGACGTTGAAAGAAGTTGGTTTTCCAGCGACACCATATCTAATTGAGCAATTGAAGCCTCAAACACCAGAGACGATGCGAATACGTATTATCGAAGTACTGGCAGAAGTCAAAGATCCTCGCGCGTTGCCGTATTTACTACGCTTGCTTGATGATCCCGCTCTAGTGGTTCAGCAGCAAGTTGCATTAGCTCTACGTGCATTCGCACCCGAAAGTATCTCTGGTTTGATTGATTGTGTGCTGCATAATGATAGCGAGCTTGTGGCTACCCGAGCAGAACAAATATTGAGCGATATTGGAGATGAGGCAACGACCGATATTATTCAATCTCTTGCACCTGCGGTACCAGGGCGTACGCATTTATTAGTACAGGTACTTGAACACATACGCAATCCGCAGGCAATTCCTGCTTTGATTGCCTTTTTAGAAAATCCCCAATTATCGTCTCAAGTTGACCAATCGCTTCAGGTAGCTGTTGTACATGCTCTTGGGCAATTCCCTGATGAACGAGTAGTCGCGCCATTGCTCGAAATGCTTGAAAGCTCAAACCCGCTGATTTACGAGGGTGCGATTAATGCCCTGAGCTGTCTTGAAGATGTTGCCCTGGAGAGTCTGCTAGCAGCATTAGATGTAAAGGGATATCGAGAAGAGGTAGAAAGTCCCGAGCGTGTGCAGATGGGATCATTCACCTCCCGTATTGAGCGTGCAATTCTTGGTATGATACATTTCCCAGGCGAGAGATTGCTAGATGTTTTGGCATTTGGGAGCGATGCCCAGGTAAGGCATACTGTTACTATCTTTCTGGCAAAAGGTATTGAAGGGGCACAGGTTCTGGCAAGAAATCTATTTCATTCAAATACTCGTCTCCAGAATAATGTTCGGTTCATATTGGGAGAAATGAATGGACAGGTAGTGGTACCTGCGTTGCTTGAATACCTGAATCATCCTGAACCTGCCTGGCGTGCAGCCATTACCACTTTGATACTAAAACATCCTCGCGAAGCGATACCCCCATTAGTCGGTCTTTTAGATGACAATGAACGCGCTGATGCTGCCCAGGTGATTTTGTTAGAGTTTGGTTCGATAGTATTGCCGCATGTAGTGACTGGACTGGATGCATTGAATAACCAGGCGCAAGAACACGCTCGTGATATTGTTATAACGTTGGTGCAGCTAACACCAGAGTTAGTATATGAGGTTGTTCAACTCTTTAACCTAAACCTACCCGAACGAGCTTATGAAGCATTGATTGATGTGATCACAAACCAGTTGGCCTCTGAAAGCGTTCCGGCATTGTTGGAGGGGCTCGAGGATGCTCATCTGATAGGTGCTGCATCTGAAGCTTTGAAGATCCTGGTGGATAAAAGTGATGCGCGTAGTGATATGATTTTGATCGAACTCCTGCCTGCATTACGAATGGAACAAAGAAAGCATGGAGCTGCAATAACATTAGTTGAAATAGGAGAGAAGGCAGTTCCTGCTGTTGGTAATTTAATCACTGATCCCGATCCGGCTGTAGCTCAGACAGCACAAAATATTTTATGCGAGATGGGTGTGTCTGCTTTCTCCTTTATTTGGGCGGCATATAGCGATACCACAAACCGTGATCGCAGGGCAGCTGCACGCAGTATTTTCCGTAGAATGCCTACAGTAGTGATTAAGGATGAACTTGTTCACCTCTTGAAGAGTAACGATACGGATGATCTATCTATGGCCTTAGCATTACTCATAGAACGCATCAATGACGAGGTAATGCAGGCTGATAGAGGGTATGAAATGGTGCCTGCATTATTGGAGCAGGTGCAAACCTTTAGTGATGAGCGAGCCAGTCATCGCATTGTTGCTTTATTGCTTTTACTTGGTGGAAATGTAGTAATCGAGCATTTGATAGACGTGCTATATAATTATCCTATTCACCAGCCAATATTAGTCCATGCTTTATTGCTATTGGGTAATGAGGGGGTGGAAGCGCTTTTAGATGTGCTTTATGATCCTGATACTCCTTCCCTATTGCGTGCAGAAGTTGTCAGCCTGTTAGGTATTCTGGCTCCCAATATGGACATACGAGAATATGCAAGCATGATAGGTGAATATGGTCTCTGGGCCGGTCAATCAGCGGGTTTATCCGATGTATCGCATCCTGATAGACTGGCTGTCTCACTACGAGCTTTAGGTGGTTTATTGGCTGGTGGACATTGGGATATTGCTGAGCTACAAAACTTGCGGCTTCATAGCGTAGAGCATAGCTTTGAGCGTGAACTCTATGATATTTTACTTGGTTGGCGTTACAGTCCTCAAATTATCGCGCTCGAGAATAATTTACAACATGAGCAAGAGGAACATAAAAAGAACGTTATAAAATTCTCGCAAGAAATGGTAATTTTGCATGGGCAAATTTCTGATCTTGAAGACCAGTTGGAGCATATTCGTCAGGAACATAGTTTGAGGGGTGATGAATTGGATCAGTCAAATAAGAAGGTTGACGAGCTTCAGCGTACTCTTAAACTTGTAACACAGGAAAAACAAACCGTGCAGGATAGTGTACAGAGAGCAACGCAGGAAAAACGAGCCTTAAGGAACAGCGTCCAGGAATTAACACGCGAGAAAGATGCATTAGAATCACAAGTATCACAATGGCGTCACTATGCGGATCAACTGGAGCAAGGAATGAAGCTGAGTCGTCCGCAAAGCCAGAAGAAAAAGTAACGCTTGTCTATTCTCAGCATATAGAGTATGATGCAAGGGATTTTTTATAGCCATTATCTGTCATAGGGTCTCATCATTTCTTTGGAGGGTAGTATGCAAAACGCTTTAGCAAGGGTACGGAATCCAGCTTTACGTCAGGGACTTATCTTCGGTATCATCCTCGGTGTCATCCTATTAGCTTTAAGTTTTATCTTTACTAACTTTTTAATCACCCTAGTTCTCATTCTTATAGCTTCTTATTTGGCGGGTTTTCGGGCGTCGCAAGAGACGGGTAGGATGACGACGGGTACGCTTGCTGGCTTATTGACTGGATTAATTGGTATATCTATCCCCTCCCTCATCTCGATTGTATTTGTCTTTGTCAACATAGACTCTTATCGGAGAGGTTTACAATCCTCTGCTGATAAACTACATCAAAATATAATTTATACAAATTCAATGGTGCTTACGGGTTTGTTGATTAATGTTCTTTTCCTTTTGATTATTGGAATTTTACCAGGTGCGATCGGAGGCTTGTTGGGTGGTACTTTGGGTTCGAGGCGCTTTCGAGTTCCTGCTGTTGAAGACTACCATGAAGCCATGTTTGAGCCGCCTGCTACTTCAGAAGCAGAAGAGTTGCCATCAATGCCAGAGTCGGAAGAATCGTCGACTGCATCAGGGTCAGAAGATCTACCGGCTACATCAGGGTCGGAAGACCTAGCGGCCACATCGGAGACTGAAGAGCTGCCTACTGCATCAGAAGCAGAAGAATCAATTTCTGAAACTCCTTCGAAGGAACCATCTTCATCAACGCAACAGGCTGAATAGTTCACGCGTAAACATAAATCGTTACGAAATTTATTGTATGGACTCTTTCGTTGCGAATTTGGGTTGTGTAGAATATAATCCATGTGAAGTGGAGGCATCACTTGACCCAACTCACTATTTATTTGCTTGGCTCTCCCCGTTTTGAGCGAAATGGAGAAAACCTTAATCTTGATACGCGCAAGGCAAGCGCCCTTATAGCCTATCTCGCTATCGTGAAGCAACGTCAAAGCCGCGATGCGCTTGCTGCCTTGCTCTGGCCGGAATTTGATCAGACTCATGCGCGTGCTACGCTACGACGCACCCTTTCAACCCTCAATAAAGCTCTTGGTGGGTCCTACTTAGAAATAAGCAGGGAGTACATAAACTTAAATTCAAATGCGGGTATTTGGATAGATGTAGATGAGTTTCATAAACTCTTATCAGAGTGCCAATCACATGACCATTTGCCAAAAGAGATATGTTTAAAATGTCTGAAACCTCTCAATGCGGCTGTAAAACTCTATGGTGGAGATTTCTTAGCAGGTTTCAGCTTGCGAGACAGTTCAAATTTTGATGACTGGCAATTTTATCAAGCTGATACTCTGCGCCGTGATTTTACAAACGCTCTCGAACGCCTCGTACAGTGTTATATATCCTCTGGTAATTTTGAAGCTGCCATAATACATGCTCAACAATGGTTAGCGCTCGATCGATTGAACGAGTCTGCTCATCGTCAACTGATGAAGTTGTATGCCTTGAATGGTCAACAAAGCGCTGCATTGCAGCAGTATCGGGAATGTGTCCAGGTACTTGACCGTGAATTAAGTGTAGGGCCACTGGAATCAACGACCAGCCTCTACCATGCGATTAAAGAACATCAAATATCTGCTTCGTCCGCTCCAAAACAAGACTCAACAGAGACTGTTGACTCCAAGAAAATAACTCCTTCACGTGCTCAAATGAATACATCTACTAATGCTAGTACTCTTACTTTTCAACATGGTTATTCGCTTGTAGGCCGTTCTCAAGAATTGAAAAAGTTGAAACAAGTATATGATGGTATCAATTCGGTTGGCCACTTGGTACTTTTAGAAGGTGAAGCAGGAATAGGCAAGACCCGACTGGCTGAAGAATTTCTCGCCGATGCTCAATCAGAAGGCGCAATCGTCATCGCTGCTCGCTGTTATGAAGGAGAAACACAATTTGCCTTTGGCCCTGTTGTTGCAGGCTTGCGCACTACTTTAGCGCTGGAGGGCGTTGAACAGAAATTGAAGGATATCCCTCTTCTCTGGATGAGTGAATCAGCCCGATTACTACCGGAACTCAATACCTACCGTGCCGAGTTGTTGTCGCCTTTGCCATTGGATAGTCCAGGTGGCCAGAGCCGTTTCTTTGAAGGTCTGAAGCAGATGCTGTACGCACTCTGTAATAGTGAGCTGCCAGGCATTGTTTTTTTTGATGATATCCAGTGGGCTGACAGTGCTACGCTTGATCTTTTGAACTACCTGGTTCGAAGGCTGCGCGAACAACCAGTATGCTTGCTTGTTACATTACGAAATAGATATGCATCGAATGACAATCATTTGCAGCAACTACAAAATGAAGCGCTAAGAGCCGGTAATGCAACCATTATTTCTTTATCTCGTTTGAATCTCGCGAGTGTACGCGAATTAGTCCTCTCAACTTCACTAGATAAAAAAGTTCTGAATGAAGATTTCATAGAACACCTATATCAAGAAACCGAAGGATTACCATTCTTTCTGATAGAATATTTGTTAGCGATTTCTAATGGGGTATTGCCAGCTGAAAGTGAACATTGGTCTCCTCCAGGTAGTGTGCGTGAGTTACTCCATTCGCGACTAAATGCTGTAGGTGAAACTGGTAGACAATTACTTGGGGCCGCTGCTGTAATAGGACGTTCATTTGATTTTGACACGCTGCGAGAAGTGAGTGGGCGAGGTGAAGAAGAGACGGTCAATGCTTTAGAGGAATTGATAGCTCAAGGACTTGTTGAAGAAGTCGATGTGAGTACAAGCGACAGGGTTTTGAAATACGACTTTAGCCACGAAAGACTGCGTTCACTTGTCTACGAAGAAACAAGCCTGGCACGCCGTCGACTACTTCATCGCCGAGTAGCAGAGGCTTTGATTGGGAGTACGCGAGAAAATCGCATACTGGGCACCCTTGCAGGTCAAATAGCTTACCATTACGAAAAGTCTGGGAATGAAGCAGTAGCAGCAGAATATTTCAAACAGGCAGGCGACTATGCTCGCTCCCTCTACGCGAATAGTGAAGCTCTGAAGCATTATCGAATAGCTCTTGCGCTTGGATATACGAATGCTGCAATTCTGCATGAAAGCATTGGTGATCTGTTTACCCTCTCGGGAGAATATAATAACGCGATAAAGAGCTATGAAACTGCTGCGGCTCTCTGTGTTTCTGCTGCTTTAGCCAATGTGGAACACAAATTGGGCAATGTGTACGAGCGCCTTGGAGAATGGGACCTTGCTGAAAGCCATTATGAGATGACGCTCCATATCTTTGGGCAGGAGGAATCGGAAGGTGAATGCGCGAAAGTTTACGCCGATTGGAGTCTGGCAGTTTATCATCGTGGTCAGATTGATCGCGCTATAAGCCTGGCACAGCGAGCGCTCGATCTTGCTGAAGAAGCTCAAGATACTAGAGCTTTGGCGCAGGCACATAATATATTAGGCATTCTGGCCAGTAATCAACAAAGAGATAAAGAAGCGCAGCATCATCTTGAACAAAGTCTAGTTCTTGCCGAAGAGCTTGACGATATGAGTATACGTATTGCAGTTCTTAACAATCTGGCTCTCGTTTGTAAGTCACATGGGGAAATTGAAAGAGCTATCGCATTGACACAGGAAGCATTAGCCCTTTGTAAGTCTCTTGGTGATCTTCATCGAGAGGCAGCTTTGTATAGTAATCTGGCTGATTTATTTCACGAAAATGGCGATTCAGAAATTGCCATGACGTATCTTAAACAATCTGTAAGCATTTTTGCCGAAATTGGTGAAGAAGCAGGTATAATGAGACCTGAGATCTGGAAACTGGTTGAGTGGTGATAAGCTATCCTACCAAAGCGATGTCTAGCTCCCCATCGGAATAGGCTTATATGGTACATGTAAATGCCGTAGTGCTGCTTTCGCAGCATAGTAGCCGCATAGACCATGTACACCTCCACCAGGTGGCGTAGACGAGGAACAGATAAAAATGTGCTTTGCTGGAGTCGTATATGGCTCGAAACGGATCGCAGGCCTCGTGAAGAATTGCCATAAATCCTGAACACCACCGTTGATGTCGCCTCCTATATAGTTAGCATTGTAGTGTTCAATCTCAATCGAGTTTATTGTGTTTTTTGCAAGCACGCGATCTCGAAAACCTGGCGCAAAGCGTTCGATTTGTGACTCTATACGTTCCGTCATATCGAAAGTCGATCCATTTGGGACATGGCAATATACCCATGCAGTATGTTTTCCTTCTGGAGCGCGAGTTGAATCAAACAGGCTTTGTTGAGCGACAAGAACAAATGGTTTTTCAGGATGTTCCCCTTTTGCAACCGCATTCTCAGAAGCGACGACTTGTTCAAAGGTTCCCCCAACATGCACTGTTCCAGCCCTTAAACATTCTTCAGCTTTCCATGGGATCGGTCCATCAAGGGCGTAATCGATTTTAAATATGCCAGGACCATAGCGATATCTTTTGAGTTGCCATTGGTAGCTGTTTGGCAGATAATCTCCAGCAATGCGCAATAGTTGGCGTGGCGTAATATCACATAAAATGACGCTTGCTGGCGGTAGAGTGGCGATTGACTTTACCTCGACACCCGTAATAATTTCTCCACCTAAGGAGAGAAAATAAGCTGCCAGGGCATCGACGATCTTTTGAGAACCACCACGAGGAACCGGCCACCCGACTGCATGTGCGAGTATCCCCAGTAACAGGCCCGTTCCTGCGGTTGGTGACTTTTCGAGAGACATCATTGAGTGAGCGCACATTCCAGCGAATATTGCGGAAGCCCTTTCTTCCTCAAACAAACTTTTGGCTAGACCGCGAGCTGAGCGAATCGCTTTCAAGCCGAAATTGGCACGGGCGAAGGGGTGTGAGGCAATGTGCGTTCCTAAAGGTTCACGTACGCTCCCTTTGATTTCATCCCAATGAGTAACAAGAGGAGTCATCAGCTTGCTATATGCTTTAGCATCTTTACCTAGCATGTCAGCGGTCGCTTCTATCGAACGTTCAAGCATCACTGCTGTGCCATTATCTAATGGATGTGCAAGCGGAGCCAACGGTTGAATCATCTCCAGACCAAATTGTTCAAGGGGAAGAGAATTGAAGAAAGACGAGTCGAGCGCCAGAGGGTGAACCGCCGAGCAAACATCATGTATGAATCCCGGCAATGTCATTTCCATGGAGCGGCTGCCCCCTCCGATTGTCTCTTTGGCCTCGAAGAGGACTACCGACTGACCTGCTTGTGCTAAAGTTATCGCAGCGGCAAGTCCATTAGGTCCTGAGCCAATAACAATAGCATCATATTTGGGATGTTCAGACATAAGTATGCCAATTCTCAGTTGTTAGTTTCGGGTTTCCTTCGGAAGGATTGACCTACCCAGCGAACGGGTGTGCCCACAATATACAACGTGGTGCGTATGGCTGAGTTGTGCCATATATTCTTAGCCTGCGACCACTGTAACTTCGGATCAACACAGACCCTTTGGGTTTCCACCGGTACTTTGACATTGAAATATTCTCCTAGTGATTTCAATGTATCTTGCCAGAATTGATCTTCCTTGGCATATCCACCGAGACGGAAACCAATTTCATACATCGGATCATTGGCACGTATCAAAACCTGAGACTGGGCTACGGTGCAGCCGTCATCTTCGTAGGAACTGAAGGTGATCCAACCAGCGAACATATGACCTTGAGGCGTCATCAGTGTGAAAGATTCGTCGTCTGCGTACAGTACTACTACCCCGGTTGAAAGTTTCATGCCAACTGGCATAGATAAATTCAGCAGGGCAACTTCACCCGGTGCAATTCCGGTCAATGGACCATAAAAGTTATTGCCTTTGGGCCAAAACTTCGGGAAGTTTTCTTTCCACACCTTGATTACTTCAGGAGGTTGAACAGTTGAATCTTTGAGGCGTATACGATAGGTTTTTTGCCACATCTGGCCAAATCCCTGTAATGGACTAACTGCCATTCGACCATCAACATTCAGGTTGAGAGCGCCGCTGGGTGCATTTTTCACTACGAAAGAAGTCTGCTTTGCCCAGTAGGCTGCATCTCTTGGGATTACTGTTTGTTTTTCATCTGGTGAATTAGATGATGTACTCATGACGTTCTTTCTCCTATTAGCATAGCAACACTCAGTTGTAACTGATGGTTTTTACAGTATTGAAGAAATTTAAGCAACTTCTATGCAACGGCCAGAACATCAGCCTCAGTATCATAAATACCGATGGCCTCATTCAGCCGTGTAAGTTCAAAGATGTGTTTATAGTGATCACTCAATCCAAATGCAAGCATACGCTGTTTTTGACGGTTGGCGCGGATAAGTAGCGTAACAAGCAAACCGATCCCGCTACTGTTCATATATTCTAGGCCATTGAAATTCAAAATGATCGTGCGAGTGGTTGGTAAGCTGGCTTCCGCGTATGCCTCCATCAGGATATCTTCTGCGAAAGCAGAGACATCTCCTTCGATATCAATGATACTAATAGTATTGTTGATTTTGCGAACATTCATTATTACATTGGCTTGTGGCATGTTAAAATCTCCTCTTGCTTATTAATCTCAAACAATTCTCGATGATGCGAATGAGTTCGTCCATTGCTGAATATGTCTACAGACATGAGTGTAATACTAACAGCATTTCATTTTACGGTCGACTTAAGATCCATTAGATGCGTCGGCCAGAGCAAGGGCACTGGATTCATCTGGAAAAACACTCATGAAATCCACCAGGCGAGTAATCTGGAAAATTTCTTCGTAATGGCTGCTCAATCCGCATGCTAGCAAACGGCGTTTCGATTTTCGTGCTCTCGCCAGTAAACTGACAATGAGAGCAATACCTGTGCTATTGATATAATCCACTTTGCTGAAGTTGAGTAGGATGACATTTGGGTCCCGACTCTCTGCCTCGGCATATGCAGCGTTTAGCACATCCTCTGCGAAGGAGTCGATTTCACCTTGTAGCTCAACAATTGCAACTCGTGGCTGATGGCGTACTTCTGCTTCAAGACTTTTCGCTGGCATTCTCTTCTCCTTTCAGATACATTACCAATTCGACTGTATGATGCGATTCGTCGCTGCTAATGTTCATCTCGTCTACCATATGCTTGATTAAGAACAATCCCCACCCGCGCGGAGTCTGGAGTTCTGCCAGTTTGGCTTCAATATCTGGAACCTCAATTCCAGGGTCTGGGGGAAGGGTGCGCGTACCTCCGTGATCAGTTATACGAACAGAAAGAGCTAATTTGGATGCCATCACTTTGATAGAAACAGGTCGTTCAGGTACATAATGGTTTCCATGTTCCATGGCATTCATTGTCGCTTCCGCTACAGCAGTCTTAAGTTGATCCAGACGCTTGGTCGGCAAATGAAGTGCTTCAACGGCTTCAGTGACTTGCTCCATTGCGATTTGTTCGTTACCTGGTTGGCTGGGTACGCTCAATTCAGCAAGCATTTGCCAATCAGTGTCATTGCTCGAATTATCTTCTTCAGCTGGGCTGACGGATCTACTAACAAGCTCAGATGCTCCATGGCCTTTTGATCTTTGAAGAGTAACCATCGTAATGTCATCTTCTTGTTCCCAATCAGGTCCTGTGAATTCTGCCAAGTCCTCAAGTACGACATCTTTCAAGGAGGAGTTCTCTTCATACTCCCCTACCAACTTCATTAATCGTGGGAAGCCATACATCTCGCGATCAGGATTGTGAGCTTCTACTATCCCATCGCTGTGAAACAAGATGATTTCACCGTGAGCCAATACGGTCTCCTTTTCCTCATACTTCATGCCAGGCATCAAGCCAAGCGGCATGCCAGTAGCTCGAAGTTCAGTAACTCCACCCATTTGATGGCGATGATAAGGCAAATCATGTCCGGCATTGGCGTACAAAAGTTGTCCTGACACAGGATCCAGGAGCGCATAAAGGCAGGTGACAAACATTTTAGGTGGAATGTCTTGATAAATGATCTCATTGACCCGTTCTAGAACCTGTCCTGGTCTCACTACTCTTTGAGCTACAGCCCTCAGAACACTGCGGGTGGTTGCCATCAGAAGTGCAGCGGGTACCCCCTTATCAGTCACATCTCCAATTACAAACCCTAATCGACCATCATCTAAATAAATGAAGTCATAAAAATCACCACCAACTTGCCTGGCAGCCTGATAATATGCATTCACTTTCCAACCTGGAAGCGCCGGGAGATCCTTGGGTAAGAGTGTTTTTTGTATCAATTGAGCAACACGAAGTTCGTGCTGAATGCGTTCATTTTCGCGAGCTTGAATTTGTTGATCTTGTACTAATTGCGCAACCCGTACTGCTGGTGCAGATTGAGTAGCAAGGGTATTGAGGAGTCCACGGTCGTCTGTAGAATAATCTTGTTCACTTAATCGAGGACCCAGATTGAGTAAACCAACGAGTTCGCCTTGACTGACAAGTGGTATTGCCAGCTTTACTCCTGCATCCTTCATTGCCTGTAATGCAGGTGAGTCAAGATGTAATTTATCGACTTCTATAGCACCAGGGGCGCTTAAGAAATATACGACAATAGGATCATTGGGCGCAATATCCATAGGAGGAGGCGTCATTTGTTGAATTTGGCTGGCATCACGTATCTGGATCACCTCTGATTCGCTTTTAGCCAATCCTCCCCGTCTAATTCTCAATCGCTGCAATATAGTTGCCATATGAACTCACTCCATCACCATTGTCATCTCACAATTCCTGAGCGTCATCGCCAGTCTTTATGAGATATATTTATGTCTCTGAACTTAAGTATAGCGAGAGAACGTCTTCTAATCGTTACAAAAACGTTACGAAATAGCTCAGAGTTGCAAATTACTATTGATATGATACTCCGAAGTGGAGCTTTTGAAAACTATACGACTTATGTACCCTTTTATCTCTTTACAAACAGGTCAATCCATGGAAGAAATTAAGTAACTGAGTTAAGGAAATTCGTATTTGTGTGGATATCAACTGTTATTCAATAGCTTTTAAATAAAAATAGTGTGATGGACGTTGAGAATTCTGAAGCGCCAGCCTCCTCGCAAGAAATTTAAATCGTTCGGAGCGTCTAGCATATTCAGAGGGCGAATGCAGCACAGTTTCGCCGCATGGCGAAATCAGGCATGTGCATAAACTTTTTTGCCAACCATATTTACTTTGGGGTAATGCTCATCATTCGCAAACGTTAGGACCCGAACCTGCTAACCGCATGGATGCTGGTAGTACCGCCAAACGCTGCGGATTGCATTTCTCGATACATTCCGATAATCCTGTCACTCCACTTTGTCCACTTTTTAAATGAGCAAGATGAATTGAAGTTTCCTCATTTTTCTCTATAGGTAATTGCGAATAATTTGCAAGTGCAAATTATTGGTGCTATACTATGTTTTGTAATAGAGACTCGTATCCTTTTTTATTGCATACTGATCTATTTGCTATAGTGGTGCCGTACTTAATTTCAGTGGTGTTACTTGTATTCGTGAACGATGTGATTCTGCTATCGTTTCGTTCTCCCTCAAATGGGGAGAAGTACAATTAGGAGATTTCATGAGCAGTAACTTTGGTCTTTCTTCACTTTCACGAGTGTTCAGCGAAAGCGATCAAGAGGTACGTTTCAGGGTTATCGCTATCTATACATTCCTCGTAAGTTTTAACGTCATTGCTTGGGTTCTTGCCTTTATCTTATTTGGACGATCCCCCGCTCTACTGCTACTGGCATTAACGGCGTATACGTTTGGCTTACGCCATGCGTTCGATGCGGACCATATATCAGCCATTGATAATGTCACTCGCAAACTCATGCAAGAGAATAAACGACCAGTAGCGGTTGGTTTCTTCTTCTCATTTGGCCATTCTACGATCGTCGTGCTTTTGACAGTCTTCATAGCAATAGCTGCCGTTGCCGTCAGTAATTTTAACTTTCTCAAATCGCTAGGGGGGCTGATCGGTACCTCTGTTTCGGCAATTTTCCTGTTTCTCATCGCCATTATTAATATCGTCATCCTCCTTGACATTTACAAGACATTTCGGGATGTCAAGAATGGTGGAGAATATAACGACAAGACCTTGGACGAATCATTGAATAAACGTGGACTGATGGGGCGTTTTTTCCGTCCTTTGCTCCGTATGACAGACAAGAGCTGGAAGATGTACCCTATTGGTATTCTTTTCGGACTAGGCTTTGATACGGCAACCGAAGTAGGTCTTCTAGGGATTGCGGCGACCTCCGTTGGCAAGGGTGTTCCCCTCGCGGCTATCCTGATCTTCCCTGCATTGTTTACTGCTGGAATGTCTTTGTTCGATACCACTGATGGTATTTTGATGCTAGGTGCATATGGCTGGGCCTACGAGAAGCCAATCCGTAAATTGTTCTACAACTTGAACATCACCCTTATCTCGGTCATTGTCGCCCTTGTTGTTGGCAGCCTCGAAGCTCTAAACATTTTAGCTACTGAGATGAATTTAAACGGACCTGTCTGGGATGTAATTGGGAATCTGAATAATAGTTTTGGCTTGCTTGGCGTCTTCATTGTCCTCCTTTTCCTGGCAAGTTGGGCCATTTCAACCATTATCTATAAAGTGAAACGCTATGATGATTTCGAGGTTAACATAGCGCCTGGATCCAGATCGAGCGAAGTAGCTATTAATAGTGGAAAAAATGGATCAGGTTCGTATGCGCTTCCAGTACATACAGAACGTGATCTTTCTCGGAATCATTGAAAGTCATAGCATATCGCATAGTTTGGTCGATAGAGAGCGATCTGGTTTCAAAAAGACCAGATCGCTCTCTTTTATGAATCATGCTTTGCTCCAAATTCTGTGAGTTGACGCTTACCCAACGCAGCCGCTGAAAGCCCCTGAGCTTCAGTCATGGGGATGAAAGCGGCCTTGCTCGTTTGGGGGTGGGCAGAAGGGAAGTGTGAATCTGAAACAGATGTTCTTGACAGGCGAGAGGGTATTGCTGTAAACTGTTCCCCTGAGGGAAACATCGAGAGGCAAGCAGCAAGCGTATGTCAAAGCGAGAAAAGCTACCAACAGAGAAGAAACCGGCAAAAACCTATCACTTTCGCATGTATCCGACCCACAAGCAGGAGCGCACGTTGGAGAAGTGGCTGGTTTTGTGCTGCGAAACCTATAATGCCGCGCTCGATGAACGCACAAGTGCGTATCGTCTGGCCGGTGTCTCCCTCTCGTATGAAGATCAATGCCCTGAATTGCCCGCATGCAAAGAAGTTCGTCCAGATGTCGCCTCGGTCCCCTCTCAGGTGCTTCAGGATGTGGTCAAACGCGTGGACCTGGCTTTTCAGGCGTTCTTTGGGCGAGTGGAAGAGGGCAAAAAGCCGGGCTTTCCTCGCTTCAAGTCGCGCTGGCGCTACCATTCGCTGACCTTCAAGCAGTTTGGCAATAGTTTCAAGATCCATGAACAGAAGAAGAACCGGGGCATACTGGAACTGGCCAAACTCGGTCAGGTCAAAATGGTCATGCACCGCCAGATCAAAGGCACGCCAAAAACTGCCGTTGTCAAACGGACACCCACCGGCAAGTGGTTCGTGAATATCACCGTGGAACTCTGCGAGAAGGATCTCCAGGAAAAGCATGTGCCTCCTTCAGAGGAAGAAGTGGGCATTGATGTCGGCTTAATAACCTTTGCGTATTTGAGCACGGAGGAAGCAATTGCCAATCCACGCTTTTTCCGTGAGGAAGAGGCGAAACTCGCTCGTGCTCAACGCAATCTTTCCAAAGCTCCCAAAGGTAGCAACGAGCGCGAAAAGAAGCGCAAGATCGTCGCGCGCACGCATGAACGGATCGCCAATCGGCGCAAGAACTTCATCGAACAAGAAGTGTGCAAGCTGGTTGCCCGCTTCGGCTTTATCGCGATCGAAGCGCTGGTTGTGCGCAATATGGTCAAGAATCCCAAACTGGCGAAGTCGATCGCCGATGTCTCGTGGTCGATGTTCTTCACACGGCTCGTTGTCAAAGCGGAAGAAGCTGGACGGCACGTCGTGAAAGTGGACCCGGCCTACACGAGTCAGACCTGCTCGGCGTGCGGACATCGTCAACCGATGCCCCTGTCGGTGCGGATCTACGAGTGTCCCCAGTGTGGCCTGGTCATCCACCGCGACCACAATGGGAGCCTCAATATCTTAGCAGATGCCCGTCAAGCTGTGGGACGACACAGCCGCGTCATTCCAGAAGCCCCCGGCTTGCAGCCGTGGGGAGTCGTCACTTCAAATAACGGCTGACAAAGAAGTCCGCATAGTAATTCTCCCAGTGTCCTCCTGGAGCTTCACTTAACTGTTGTTTATCAGCAAGAACTAGCAGGTAAATTAAGTCACTTTTCAATAATTTTGCGTCGAGTAGTTTTTCAAAACCTTGTTCTAAAAGGTGTTCTGCGTACCAGATTGACCAATCCGGATCAACCCCATCGGTAGCTTTATAAGCAACATGATGATCCTCAGCCGTTTGATGAAGTAATGCTGCTATCGTTTCTTTCCTCTGTCTTTTTTCTTCGTTCATGTGTCATCTACTTTCTTTATGCATTCTCTAATCGAATCAAGGACACCGGCAACACATCAGGTCCGGACCCGGTTTGGATTCACCTTTACGAATCTGGACGATGTTTTCTAGATCACAATTCTGTAGTCTTGATATTTTGCAATTTGTTACACTTTGATGTTTGTAACGAATTTGTTTGTCGCTAGACCGTATATCCGAGATGTGTATACATAGCAAGTGTTGTGTTTAAGAGAGGACGAGTCGAAGTATCGGTGCATCATCTTTGATAACCATATGACGTTCGAATGTCTTCTATATGCTTGTTTCCTGTATCATTGTTTTCGATATTATCATCCATAATGGGAAAGTTTTTTACTACAGCACACCTGAGAGGAAATATTATGAAAGCAATTGCAGTCTATCCTGGAGAACCAAATTCAATGCATATAGAAAATATCCCTGTACCGAAGATTAGCGATATTCCAAGTGGATCCACTCTATTGGATGCCCTGAAAGATAAAGGATGATAAATATGACACATAGTACAGTACCTGATACAACAAAGACCTTGGAATTGAATGCCGAGCGTACCAGGCTAACCGAAGCGCATGAGAATATACAACCCTGGTATCAGTGGGGATCATATCTCACCGAGCGCCAGTGGGGAACAGTTCGTGAGGATTATTCACCTGCTGGTACTGCCTGGGACTTCTTTCCCCATGATCACGCCCGCTCACGCACGTACCGCTGGGGCGAAGATGGCTTGCTGGGTATCAGTGATGAACAGTGCCGCATGTGTTTCGCTCTGAGTCTGTGGAATGAAGCAGATCCCATCCTGAAAGAGCGCCTCTTCGGCCTGACTGGATCAGAAGGAAACCATGGAGAAGATGTCAAAGAGTACTACTACTTTCTTGACAATACTCCGACCCATTCCTATATGAAGGCATTGTATAAATATCCACAACGTGCTTTTCCGTATGCTGAACTGGTGGCAGAAAATCAACATCGTGGACGAGAAGAACCCGAATACGAACTGATCGATACTGGTGTATTTGCTGAAGATCGCTATTTTGATATTACTGTTGAGTATGCCAAAGTCGACCCTACAGATATCTTGATATGTATCATTGCTACAAATCGCGGGCCAGATCCAGCACCACTGCATCTTTTGCCAACACTCTGGTTTCGTAATACCTGGGCATGGGGTTATGACGACCACGATTCTATTCCACGTCCAGAATTACATGATGTAGATATTCCTTCAGCTTATCAAGGTGAAGATATTTACAGTCTCGTTCATGCAACTCATAGTACCTTAGGTGAATATTGGCTTGCGAGCAGGAATAGCGGAAAGCAGCCCCGGTTGTTGTTCACAGAAAACGAGAGTAATGCAGAGCGGTTGTGGGGTGTGGCGAATTGAACACCTTATGTTAAGGATGGCATCAATGACGCAGTAGTAAATGGTGTGATGGATGCTGTTAATCCGAACAGGTTTGGGACAAAGGTTGCAGCTCACTACGACTTTTCCATTGCACCTGGAGCCACCCAGACGATTCTTTTGCGTTTATCCACAACGAAACATACCACTCCTTTCGAGCGAGTTGAAGAGATCTTCAAAGCCCGTCAGATGGAGGCTGATAGCTTTTATCAGGCATATGGTTCGAAAAATATGCCTGATGACGCTCGTTTAGTGCAGCGCCAGGCGTTCGCTGGCTTATTGTGGAGCAAGCAGTTCTACTATTATGATGTCCATATGTGGTTGAATGGCGATCCATTGGGACCGCCGCCGCCTGAATCACACAAGCAAGGGCGAAATACTGAGTGGCGGCATCTCAATAACGCTGATATCATCTCGATGCCCGACACCTGGGAATACCCCTGGTATGCAGCGTGGGACCTGGCATTTCATTGTATTCCGCTTGCACTGGTCGATCCTGATTTCGCCAAAAAGCAGCTCCTCTTGCTCCTACGTGAGTGGTATATGCATCCTAATGGTCAACTTCCTGCTTATGAGTGGGCTTTCGGTGATGTGAATCCACCCGTCCATGCCTGGGCCGCGTGGCGCGTGTATAAAATTGAGAAACGCATGACCGGCAAAGCAGATAGAGACTTTCTGGAGCGTATATTTCACAAATTACTACTGAACTTTACCTGGTGGGTAAATCGTAAAGACAGCGAGGGACACAACGTCTTTCAGGGGGGCTTTCTGGGATTGGATAATATCGGGGTCTTCGACCGGAGCGCGCCACTGCCAACTGGTGGTCATCTTGAACAAGCAGATGGGACTGCCTGGATGGGGATGTACTGTTTGAATATGCTCATGATAGCCCTGGAATTAGCCCGTGAAAACCGAGCGTATGAAGATGTTGCAACCAAGTTCTTCGAGCACTTCCTCTACATTGCTGGAGCGCTCAACAACATTGGTGGAGACGGTATCTCTCTATGGGACGAAGAAGACCAGTTTTTCTATGATGTGTTGCATATGCCAGATGATTCTCGTGTCCCTTTGAAAGTTCGTTCACTCGTGGCGTTTATTCCGCTCTTAGCTGTGGAGACGATCGAACCTGATGTGCTGGACGCATTGCCAGATTTCAAAACGCGTTTGGAATGGTTCCTCGAGCATCGTCCCAATCTGGCAAAATTGGTTTCTCGCTGGCACGAGCCGGGTATGGAGGAACGTCACCTGTTGGCTTTGGTACGTGGTCATCGAATGAAGCGTCTTCTCAAGCGTATGCTTGACCCTGAAGAATTTTTAAGTGATTACGGCATTCGTGCGATCAGCAAATACCATGCGAAACATCCCTACGACTATCGTATTCATGGCATGGACTACGTCGTTACATACGAACCTGGTGAGTCAAGCACTGGACTTTTTGGAGGGAATTCTAACTGGCGAGGCCCTATCTGGTTCCCCATCAACTTCCTACTTATCGAGACACTGCAGAAGTTTCATCACTACTATGGAGACGATTTCTTAGTAGAATGCCCCACAGGTTCGGCTCAGAAGCTTACACTCTGGCAAATCGCAGATCAGCTTTCCTGCAGACTTACGCACATCTTTCTGCGTGCAGATGATGGACGTCGCCCCGTCTTTGGTTCGAATGAGACATTTCAGGCCGACCAAAATTGGCGTGACTACCTATTGTTCTACGAGTATTTCCATGGCGATGCCGGCCGGGGCGTTGGTGCAAGTCACCAGACGGGTTGGACGGCACTGGTAGCAAAGCTGTTGGAGCAGACTGATGGTAGATAGCATTCTACAGCTCGTTTTCGCTTGGTACATCTTTGCGTGTGACTGTCACATAGGCGACAAAAATGATAATCAAAATCGTCAAGACCAGGGACACCTTTGCATCACCCA
This sequence comes from uncultured Chloroflexia bacterium, assembly GCA_963702765.1. GTDB lineage: Bacteria > Chloroflexota > Ktedonobacteria > Ktedonobacterales > Ktedonobacteraceae > DATMNR01. The sequence continues at coordinate 6,177 of CAVPEB010000019.1, read as the reverse complement.
GCCCAAGGCCACCCAGATACGGCTTGGCAAACCAATCAGCGAACGAGGCGCCAAGTGGTCGAGTCATGATATAGGCAAACCAGAAAGCAACAATCTCGTTTAAACCAAACAGCCGGTAGGCCAGCGCCGGGATTGCAAACAAGATTGCAAACAGCACACCAGAAGCGAAGTATCCCAAGCCGAGAGTTGCCGCTGTCATGTCACCTGCAGCGGTTCCGAGAGCAAAGGTCGCTAAGACCGTGGCCCAGTAAAACAACTCGCGGCGAGGAGTATTGATACTATGGATAGAGAGTGTTTTTTCACTTGCATACCAGACACTGAAGATAATAGCCAGCGCGATGGCAAAAAACAGTGTCGAGGCAAAATAAGGAATGTGCAATACAATGTGTGTGACATCGGCAGCCATCGTTCCAAAGATAGCAACCATGGTGACTGCTAACCAGTAGATCCAGGGCACATAACGTCGTACCAAAAGCTGTAGTACAAGCGAGGCAAACAGGCCAACGCCTCCGAGAATGACTGCAAAATAGGGATTGATGTGATACACCAGGTAGTCAGAGGATGACTCGCCCATCGCTGTCGTCAACAATTTAATGATCCAGAAATAAATGGTGACTTCCGGAACCTTCCTTAGCACTCGTCTTACGGCTTGCATAGGTTGGGTTTGTTGCGTGGTTATATTCATGTGATATTACTCCTCTGATTGATGCAGCCATCATTCTCTATAGTACTGACATTTTATGAAAATCTTCCTGGTTACAGGCTGAACATTGAAGCCTCGTCACTACATCAATTGAAGTCAACAAAAATATTGCTACTGAATCAAACGTTTGACAACCATTCTGGTACCATTCTTTTATCACCATATACGTTTCTAAAACAACGTAAGCTTCAGGCTTACTTCAGATAGTGCAATTGCACTAAAGCACACATGATAACCTGTATTTGAGGTTGTTAGCGGTGACATAGATAGTGCGTTTTAAGCATGTCTATTTATTCTCAACAATATATTCCGTCCAATGAGTTAGATAACTGAGGTGAGAAGTCGTTCAAGGATGTGGGAGGACAAGCTCTTGCATGTGTTCTTGACAATGCTCAATGACGGCTTTCGTTCGTTCATACACGTATTCATCTGGCTGAAAGAACCTATCGTCCAACGATCTCAGCAACTCTACATTTCGCTGATAGGTCTGACGCAACATGACACAGAGGGTCTCGAGCGACTGCTCTCCTATCAGCGTAATCATCGCAGAGTTGATCGCATCATTCATCATCGTTTGCTGTGTTGTATCAGCAAACTCGGCGGGTGGTATCCCGGGAACAATCCTGGGAATTCGCACGCTCGCCATAACTTCCCAGCCAGCCAGATGGCCAACAATCTCGCGCGGTCCCCACCTGCCTTGCTTTTGAGTTACACCTCGCTGTACTTCCTGAGATGCCTTTTCTATGAGTTCCTCATAAGCTTCTGCGAACTCCTGTAGGAGCAGTTCTTTTGACATGGCTTCCTTCCAGGTGTGTGGTTCTCTTTCGGCGTCCAAAAACTTCAGTTTTCTATGTATCGATTCTTTACGTGAAAGATTACATTATCAATTGTCAGCAAGAAGCTGTGCCTCAATTTCAGCGAGGCCTGGTTGTTGATAGATGCCGAGTATATTGCCCGCAGGATCGCGAAAAAGTGCATAAACTTCGTTCTCATCGGGGTTTACAGGCTGTACAATCATGCCGCCCGCTGAGATGATAGCGTCAATTGTTATCGCGGCATTGCCGACCATAATAGACACAAGTAGCCCGTGTTCAGTCAATGGTAGGCGCCCAAGAACCCACGTACCGCTCACTTCGCCAGTTGTGTCGTCGAAAGCAATCGAACCATCATTTCGCTGCCTGACAGTCCAACCGAAGACCTGATGGTAGAAACTCGCTGACTCAGAGATGTCGATGGCAGGGATTTCGATGTAGCAAATCTTACCAGTTCGATAGTTGGGTGATGGTGTAGTCATTCCTCTTCTGTTCTCCTCTCCGGCTCAATAGATTCGATACGAGCTTCTAACATTCTCCTTTCTAAGAATAGACCATTCGTTCCAGAAAAGCAAGAAGTATATGCCGCTTCATCAATTTTGTAAAATGGTATATCTTGGAGCTTTTCGTGTCAGTATGACCTCACTGTGTGGCTTCTGCCAGTTAATGTTGCGGTTTTGGGAACTGTCGATCATATACTCTTTTGAGCATAGAGAGGTAATGCATATATAGAATAGTCGTGGGATTTCGGGAGATTTATGTGCCAGCAATCTGCCACGTGTTGAACCTATGGCGTACTCTCACTGGTACCACACATACTCTGTGAAACGCTCACATCTGACAATTACACCTTAGCTACGACTACCCGGGCCTTTGCGGTAGACTGATACCGAATACGCATTCGCAACATGATATTCATGTGAAAGAAGGACAGCTTCTCCTTGCGAGGTATAATCCACTTGCTCAATGTATAGGAGGAGTTCGCCCATTGATACCTCGAGATTTGTTGCTAACTCTCTGGTGATTCGCATAGGCTTTAGTTCTGCAACACCATGATGAATAACCACGCCTATGCTATCTAATGATCGATAGAGCGATTCATTCGACTTGACGAAATCCAACGCTTTAGCTGGATCAATCCCATACTCTACAAAGAGACTCTTTGGTAGAATAGCTCTAGTAAACACCACTGGTCGATCATCTGCAGTACGCGTCCGGTCAATAATAATTACTTTGCTCGCGGGAGGAAGTACGAGGAATTCACATGTATGTGCATCAGCAATCTGTTCTTGCACTCGTAAATACCGTGTACTAAGAGATGCCATCCCGAATTGTGTGTACTGGTGTAGAGCAAGCAAGTACGGAAACGTGGCTTGGCTAACGTATGGGCATGAACGGACAGGAAACCATCAGGCTAAGTGTGAAGTCAGCAAGGTGCTTCTCACAAACCAGAGAATGAGAGCAGAAAAATCTCAAGCAGTGATGAGGAAAGGCCAGAAAACGCACAAAAACACACCTCCTCCTGAACCAGCCCTTAAAGCTGACTGCTTGCTTACGAGCACGTATTAGTACTCAGTGGCCTCACACCGAGATTTTGTGCAAACGGATATCCTGCATCGTCGCCCAGACGATCGCAAGGCAACTGGTCCCCATCGTGAACACGTCGATTTGATCGGTGCGCTGCCGCACATTGCTAAAGAGGCTCTCAATGGCATTGGTCGTCTGAATGTACCGGTACATTGTGGAAGGAAAGGCATAAAACGTCAACAGGTGCTCTTCATCCTCCGCCAGACTCCGTACCGCTTCCCCGATAGCGCTGAGCGTACTTGGCTTTGAAGGCGACCAGGGAGATCAATGCCTCTGGCTTTGTCGGTTGCTCCCAAATGCCAACGAGTTCAGCTTGCACATCCCCACGCTCTCGTTTTGGGATAGCATTGAGCACATTGCGCTGCTTATGCGACCTGTCAGCGTTGGCGGGGGGTAGCCGAAAACAACTCCTTGACTGAGGCGAGCAGTCCGTCATGCCCATCGGTCACAATCAGATCAATGTGAGTCGCTCCTCGTGCTCGCAGATCTTACAGCAGGCAGACCCATCCATCCTTGTCTTCCTCTGCGCACGATCGCCTCGCCAACACCTCTTTGTTGCCTGCCAGATCGACGCCTACTGCCGTTAAAATGATGGTGGCATCAGCCTTGTCCCCATGTCGAATGCTGAAATGCACCCCATCAAGGTACACGATCCGCCAATGTTGCTCAAGAGGACGTTGTCGCCAGGTTTCAAATTGGTCGATGAGCGTTTGGTTGAGGCGACTGATGGCACTGGCACTGGGAGCCACTCCCATCAGGGTTTGGGCCACTTCTCCCACGGATGTCGGGTACTTGTCCCGGCTACGAACATCTCGGTGAGCCCTTGGGCAACCTGTGGTTCATAGCGGCGATAGCGCTCGAACACCTGAGTATGAAACTGGCCCTCACGATCTCGCGGAACCTGTACGTCTTCGAGCCGACCAGTCGTAGTGATCAGGTCGCGGGTGTAGTACCCATTGCGATAGCCTTTGCGGTTTGGGCCGCGCTCGCCCCAGCCGACTCCGATCACCGCGTCCAGTTCCTCGCGCATCACGTCCTCCACGACCACGCGAATGGCGGCTCTTGCCAGCTCGCGCAAATGCTGCTGGAATGCTTGCTGATCAGGCAGCGGTGGGGTGGTTTGCTCTTGTGTTGGGCTCGGGGTGTTGACTGTGGTATCCTTCTTCCGACGATGGAAAGGCATAGCGTCCTCCTTTGGTGGTTGAACCAAGAATGTCAACAGGACGTTCTATGCCTGTAGTATTTGCTCACTCGAGCCTGCTTTGACAGTTCTTCGTTCTAACCCTTTGGGGATGGCATCCGCATCAACACCACACGACTTGCGCTTCGCTCTCTCCATATGCCCAAGCTGAGCAGGGGGAGTAGCAAGAAGCAAACGCTCCCGGCTCGCAGGATCGTGCAAGCGTTTCTCTTGAGTTCACATTTCGCTCGTGTGGGCGTGCAAGAGAGGAGAGCAGGCATGGCTTGTCTGCTTAGGTGGACGTGATCACGATGCAGAGTTCTACTCTCTCGGGAGACGGAATCTTTGCAGCATCCTGTCCCTGTAGCAAGGGAGTGGCATTGGCTTGTGCTCCCCCACGTTCCATGGCTTCGACACTTTCCCAGATGGTGATGGACTTCCAGGTTCCATCCTCTCCCACTACCCAGTAGCCAGCCACCAGGCCGGGTTGGGCTTGCAGAGCAGGCTGGAAGCGCTCAAGCAGATTGCGCCGTGCTTCGACTTCAATGTCTGCGGTCATGGGCGAAAACGTGGCAATGCGTGCAATCATCATATTTGCTCCTGTCTGGTCGTTCGTTTCCCTTTCGGAGGCTTCTCAGCTTGCGGATGCCCTGCTGGGCCGATTGGTTCGTCCAAGACGAGCGCGAGACGTCGGAGCAAGTGAAGCAATTGACCAAACTGCTCTTCGCCTACCGCCCGCATCCATTCCTGCTGGATCTCTACGACGAGCTGCCGGGCGACGCGATTAATCTCCCATCCCAGTTCCGTCCGGCGAATCAAAATCGCGCGGCCATCGGTGGGGTCCGGCACGCGCTCCACGTATCCCCGTTGCTCCAGGGCATCAATGATCTCTCCCATCGATTGTTTGGTGACGCCCACCCGTTCGGCCAGTTCGGTCAGACGACTCCCCTCCGGCTTACACCATTGAAAGACCGGCTCATACGTCGGACGATAGTCTGGAAAGTGCTCCGCGAGGGCGGCGGCAACTCGCCGGCTAATCACCTGCATCGGCAGGGTTAATAAAGCTCCGATCATGAGGGCATCGTATCTCGATGGCTCCTGAGTCATACGCTTGGTCACCTCCCCACTTGACAGTATAATCAGGAATCCGTATTATTACAAGTAGTCAGGAAACCTGATAAAATAGGCAACGCCTTGGTAAGCGAGACGTCTCGCGCACAGAGAGCAAGCCGCCAGCAAGTGAGTGTATCCATGAAAGGAGTATATACCGTTTATGTCAACCGAAGCCAACAAAGCCCTGATTCGCCGTTGGGTAGAAGAGGTGCTCAACAACGGGGATCTCACCCTCATCGATGAATTTGTTGCACCTGAGATGGTCAACCATGCCGTCGTTCCCGAACTCCAACAGGGCAGCGACAACTTCAAACGGGTCATCCGATCCTTATTCGTCGCCTTTCCTGATCACCATATGGAGCTAGAGGATTTGGGGGCTGAGGCAGACAAGGTCTGGTATCGTGGTACGAGAAGTGGGACGCATCAAGGTCCTGGTCCGCTTCCCGGTCTCGCTCCGACAGGCAAGTTTACTGCTGTGCAGCATATTCATCTCTTCCGCATTGCCAATGGCAAGATGGTGGAGCATTGGGCACTTCGCGATGATTTGGGCTTTCTCCAACAAATCGGCGTGTTCCCTCCTGCGGGAGCGCGCCAATCGTAATCTCGTATCGCCTTTTCTTGTTCGCTGCCATACACTTGAATCGCGTCTGTTGCCGTTTCCCCATCTTTGAGGTGAGGCGGCACCAGTCTCTGGCAAGTTGCAGTTCGGAGAATGTTCATCAGGCTACATCTAGCCTATCCAGGTCCCTACAGCACATCGCTACACAACATTCGCTATGGCA
>CAVPEB010000018.1:0-36085 GCA_963702765.1 uncultured Chloroflexia bacterium | reverse complement strand
TTTATCCACAACCCTTCTCTAACCTCAATCGTGTAAAGAGTATTAGCGCTAAACGTTCATATGTATTTCCCTCAAAGGTTACATAATTGAGCGTTACTGTAGCCATGTCTGAAGCAGCGTCGCTTCTGGCATGGCTACAGGTTTGAAAAGTGTAAACAACAATAACAAAAGGAGATTATTACGTATGAGCGATATCGAGAAACAGAATCAAGATAAACAGGAGATTCTCTCATCTGAGCCTGTGTATCCTGCAGATACGTTCCCACACAAGTATGTTCATAGTGTGTTCGAAGACAGGCAAGACGCTGAGCAAGCAGTTCAGGCTTTACTAGATGCTGGATTTACGGCTGATGATATCAACTTCATGACAAGCCAGGACTTTATTCAAGCGGCTGAACAGGGAGAACACCAGAATAAAAGTCTTGCCAAATCACTTTCGCACTTTGTCTCCTCATTGGATCACAACGTAACTGATACGTATCTCAATGAGGCTTACCGGGGAAATGATATCCTTTCGGTGCGCACTAAGACTGATCAAATGGCGCAGGTTCGCGATATCCTCGCTCCTTATCATGCGCAACGTATACAATATATCGATACCTGGACGCAAGCTGATCTTTCAAATACCAGACATCGTGGAGACTGGTAGAGACTGGCAACCCACGAGGGGATGCCAATAGGCATACCCCCTTAGAAAAGCTCATCCATCCACCTCATTGATTCCAACAAATTGCACCATCAGCATGTCAGGTGAGGAGAGTCGATTCGGCTCTCCACTGTCATTCTGAGCGCCAGCAAAGAATCTCACGCCTAGGGGACCGAGATTCTTCGCTGGCGCTCAGAATGACAAAAGTAAGTTCAGGATATCAAGGCTAGCGAGTGAACTCCATTCCCATTCATAAATCATTGACAACTGACTTCAAACGGTCTATCTTAAACACAACATTTTCCCTACGATTATGATAGTTGTGATTTCAGTCTTTTAGTATGCCGAAGAGAAAGACTGAGAAGGCATGATATCGACTGAACATAGCCACCATGTGTTTTTGTATGAAGGAAACCTATCCCTTAGGATGTTTTTCTCGCGGATTGAACGCGGATCTTATCAGTGCAAACAAGTTTTGCCATCACACTTCTGATTTCGGGAGGCTCTTCTAACACCCTATTTAGGAGGGAGCAATGACTACTTTATCTAAAGAACAGAAGAAAGTGCATCGTCGTCTCCCTTTATTTCAGGGTATACTTCCAATTAACTGGCACTTCGTACCCGCCGAAATCATGGCTGGTTTAACGCTTGCAGCGCTTGGCATTCCCGAGGTCATGGGCTACACGAAGATCGCTGGCACCCCGGTCATCACTGGATTGTACACACTATTGCTTCCAGTGTTAGTATTTGCAATATTTGGATCCTCGAGGCATCTCGTCGTTGGAGCCGACTCCGCCACAGCAGCGATTATGGCCGCTGGTCTTGTCGGACTCGCCGCACAGGATACACCGCAATATGTAGCCCTCGCGGGAGCGCTGGCGATTATAGCCGCGATATTTTTGATCTTCGCACGTCTCATCTGGCTAGGCTTTCTCGCAAATTTCTTAGCGAAGTCCGTCCTTATCGGGTTCCTGACTGGTGTTGGCATCCAGGTTGCTCTGGGACAGGTGGGAGGAATGCTTGGGGTGCAGCCATCTGGCAGCGGGACAATCCAGAAATTCGTAAGTGTGCTTCAACAGATACCACAAGCCAGTATTCCGACGGTCATTATTTCATTGGTGGTTCTGCTTATCATAATCATCAGTTCGAAGATTAACAACAAGATCCCAGGCGCGTTGATCGCTGTGGTAGGTATGATCATCGCAAGCTACGTTTTCAACTTATCATCCAGGTACGGTATCGAGATCCTGGGCTACGTGCCTCGCGGCCTTCCGAAGTTAGGCCTGCCAGATGTAAAGTTAACCGATCTTCCACGCTTGCTCACAACGACCCTGTCCATCTTTTTTGTCATCCTGGCCCAGAGCGCCGCCACTTCGCGCGCATATGCCTTACGCTATACAGAAGACTTCGACGAGAACGTTGATCTGATCGGCCTGGGTTTGGCGAACATCGCTGCTGGCATCTCCGGAGCGTTCGTCGTCAATGGCAGCCCAACCAAGACCGAGATCGTCGATAGCGCAGGCGGGCGTACTCAAATCGCGCAGATCACCACGGCATTCATCGTGCTTCTTGTTCTCGTATTTCTCACCGGCCCACTCGCCTACATGCCGACTGCTGTACTCTCTGCCGTCGTCTTCCTGATCGGCATACGCTTGATCGATGTTAAGGGCATGAGAAGGGTCTTCCACTTGAGCAAGGCTGAGTTCATTGTAGCCGCGATCACAACGTTAGTCGTAGTGACTGTTGGTGTTGAGCAAGGTATCCTCCTTGCGATTGTGCTATCCATCATCGACCATCTCCGTCATAGCTACCGCCCTTTCGACGCCCTGATGACGCCTACGCCTTCCGGTCATTGGAGAGCAATGAGCGTCGAACAAGGCCAGCAGGCTGCACCGGGTCTGGTCGTGTACCTTTTCGGCGCGGGTCTTTACTATGCAAACTCGACTCTCTTCAGCCAGGAAATTCTCAAACTCGTCGAGGACGCGGAGCCGAAGATCAAATGGTTCGCCATTGAAGCAGCAGCCATCACATACATCGACTTTACCGCAGCCGACACCTTTCAGCAGGTCCACAAGACGTTACAGAAACGGGGTGTGACACTTGTGCTCTCCAATGTGGTCGACAACGTTAAGAAGGAACTTGATCATTATGGTCTGACGGACCTGATTGGTGAGGAATATTTCTTTGATACGCTCCCAGATATTCTAATAGCCTATCAGAACGAGATCAACCAGGCAGTTGAAGAGCCATCCAGGGAGGGAAACAGCATATCATCGACTCCCTCTAACGAAGCGTAAGCTATTTCCTGATATCCACACTATGTGATAATTTCCACGCTATCGCCATCTTGCACAGGATGATCGCGCCCAACCTGCTGGCCGTCAAAGCGTGCCGAAGGACCCCAGATGCGGGCACCGCGAAAGGTTGTTGCCATCTCTTTATGCACTTTCGTGGCAACATCGATGATTGTTGCTCCTGGCTCCATTGCCAGTGGTTCCTCGTCCACGTGTTTGTTGTGGTGCAAGTAGACGCGGATTAAACCCGTCAGCTTCCACACGGCTTCTTTAAAAGCAAACAGGCTCTCGTCATCAATGATGGAGACTCCTACGACAGGAAGATCGGGAACGGCTGCTTGCAGGGCTGCGAGATCTCCCTCGTTGGCCTCATCCATCTTAGTGGCGACGAGCATTGATGGCAGATCAATACCGCAGTGCTACTTCGTTTCTACGTCCAGCGCTTCATAAGGTCCAGCTACATCGAAGCAGTAGACGATAGCATCGGCACTGCGCAGAACACCTAAAGCGCACGACCTCCGCCACGACCATCGGTAGCGCCAGAAAGTAACCCTGAAATCTCTACAAGCTGAACAAGTACTCCGCCAAACGAGTGAGAGCGGAGACCAGTCGCAGAGTAGTAAAAGCATAATCGCCGATCTTGATCTGAACAACGATAAAACATGGAGCAATGACGATTCCCCGCATGAGCGCCACGAGCAACAGCACACCCCACAACAACAAAACTAAAAAATCGCCATCTGGCAGCGGGACGATCCAGAAATTCGTAAGTGTGCTTCAACAGATACCACAAGCCAGTATTCCGACGGTCATTATTTCATTGGTGGTTCTGCTTATCATAATCATCAGTTCGAAGATTAACAACAAGATCCCAGGCGCGTTGATCGCTGTGGTAGGTATGATCATCGCAAGCTACGTTTTCAACTTATCATCCAGGTACGGTATCGAGATCCTGGGCTACGTGCCTCGCGGCCTTCCGAAGTTAGGCCTGCCAGATGTAAAGTTAACCGATCTTCCACGCTTGCTCACAACGACCCTGTCCATCTTTTTTGTCATCCTGGCCCAGAGCGCCGCCACTTCGCGCGCATATGCCTTACGCTATACAGAAGACTTCGACGAGAACGTTGATCTGATCGGCCTGGGTTTGGCAAACATCGCAGCTGGCATCTCCGGAGCGTTCGTCGTCAATGGCAGCCCAACCAAGACCGAGATCGTCGATAGCGCAGGCGGGCGTACTCAAATCGCGCAGATCACCACGGCATTCATCGTGCTTCTTGTTCTCGTATTTCTCACCGGCCCACTCGCCTACATGCCGACTGCTGTACTCTCTGCCGTCGTCTTCCTGATCGGCATACGCTTGATCGATGTTAAGGGTATGAGAAGGGTCTTCCATTTGAGCAAGGCTGAGTTCATTGTAGCCGCGATCACAACGTTAGTCGTAGTGACTGTTGGTGTTGAGCAAGGTATCCTGCTTGCGATTGTGCTATCCATCATCGACCATCTTCGTCATAGCTACCGCCCTTTCGACGCCCTGTTGACGCCTACGCCTTCCGGTCATTGGAGAGCAATGAGCGTCGAACAAGGCCAGCAGGCTGCACCGGGTCTGGTCGTGTACCTTTTCGGCGCGGGTCTTTACTATGCAAACTCGACTCTCTTCAGCCAGGAAATTCTCAAACTCGTCGAGGACGCGGAGCCGAAGATCAAATGGTTCGCCATTGAAGCAGCAGCCATCACATACATCGACTTTACCGCAGCCGACACCTTTCAGCAGGTCCACAAGACGTTACAGAAACGGGGTGTGACACTTGTGCTCTCCAACGTGGTCGACAACGTTAAGAAGGAACTTGATCATTATGGTCTGACGGACCTGATTGGTGAGGAGTATTTCTTTGATACGCTCCCAGATATTCTAATAGCCTATCAGAACGAGATCAACCAGGCAGTTGAAGGGCCATCCAGGGAGGGAAACAGCATATCATCGACTCCCTCTAACGAAGCGTAAGCTATTTCCTGATATCCACACTATGTGATAATTTCCACGCTATCGCCATCTTGCACAGGATGATCGCGCCCAACCTGCTGGCCGTCAAAGCGTGCCGAAGGACCCCAGATGCGGGCACCGCGAAAGGTTGTTGCCATCTCTTTATGCACTTTCGTGGCAACATCGATGATTGTTGCTCCTGGCTCCATTGCCAGTGGTTCCTCGTCCACGTGTTTGTTGTGGTGCAAGTAGACGCGGATTAAACCTGTCAGCTTCCACACGGCTTCTTTAAAAGCAAACAGGCTCTCGTCATCAATGATGGAGACTCCTACGACAGGAAGATCGGGAACGGCTGCTTGCAGGGCTGCGAGATCTCCCTGGTTGGCCTCATCCATCTTAGTGGCGACGAGCATTGATGGCAGATCGATACCTGCGAGTGCTACTTCGTTTCGTACGTCTTGCAGCGCTTCATAGGGTCCAGCTACATCCAGGCAGTAGACGATGGCATCGGCACTGCGCAGGACACCCAGGAGCGCGCGACCTCCGCCGCGACCCTCGGCAGCGCCAGAAAGTAACCCTGGAATTTCTACAAGCTGGACGAGTACTCCGCCGATGCGAGTGAGTGCGGCGACCGGTCGCAGAGTAGTGAAAGCATAGTCGCCGATCTTGATCTGAACATGCGATAAAGCATGGAGCAGTGACGATTTCCCCGCATTGGGTGCGCCTACGAGTGCAACCTGGGCTACGCCTTCTCGACGGATGGCAATGGAATCGCGCTGTATCGCATGAGAGCGCTTCTGTGTTTCTTCAATTTGCTCGAGGACCCATTTACGTATATCTGCATATGGCCCATTGCGATAGCCAGGGAGTTCCTGAAGAATTGCGCGCAATGCATGAATACGTTCAGAGCCTTCTTTGCCAATAAGGCGGCGTTTAATCACTTGCATTTGGGTTTGATGTGGCATAGGCATACCAAAACACTCCTTCTCTCATAGAGAGAACTGAGCAGGAGGGTACGCCAATCGAGAGGCTGAGGGAGAGAGGAAAATTTGATAGGTACTCTATCCAAGCCAGGGAAAGGTGCGTCCATCCTGCTGCTTACACACGACGCTTGAAAGTGTAAGCAGCGGATTAGCCGTTTTTCTTGTATGCCGTCAGGCGCCAGGCGCTTATGCGAGAGATGCCCATATGGATTAGCTTCCTTCTCTAAAAAGCATGATAGCAGTTGTTTTTCTTATGCTACTACTCTAACATATGGAATGTGACATTTGCAAGAGTGAGCTGTCATCAGGCATTCATCTTCCAGAGGTTGTCATCTTCATCGTGGAAAGCACCAGGACAGCGCAAGCGCCCCCACAGCCCATCCACACAGCCTCTGTCCCTACATGTGGGATATCTGGACCCAATTAGGTGATGGAACCTTTCTCGTCATTTCCTCTTGACAATACCCCAAAAATAACTATACTTATATTGAGACCGATCGGTCTTAAATTATTACCGATAAAACAGACCTTTCGGTCTGTAAATATAGTTTAATGGAAGGAATCCACATTGACCAACCTTCAAGTGAGTCGTACCCGCACCATAACCTGGGAAGACCCAACGGTAGCAGATCAAACAGGCAAGACGATCAGCGGTCTTGCCTACCTCAAAGCGTTGCAATCCGGGGAGCTTCCTCCGCCACCCATCGCTGTCCTGTTAGGCATGTCAATAACTGAAGTTAACGAGGGTCGTGTCGTTTTCGTCGCCGAACCATCTGAGTACCATTACAACCCGCTGGGCACTGTGCATGGAGGAGTCATGGCCACACTGTTGGACTCGGCGCTCGGCTGTGCCGTACAATCCATGCTCCCAGCCGGAACAAGCTATACAACCCTTGAACTCAAGGTCAACTACTTGAGACCAGTTACCGCCAAAACAGGAACGATATACGCTGAAGGAAAGATTATCCACGTTGGAGGACGCATAGCAACCGCTGAAGGCCGCTTAACTGATGCCGCAGGCAAACTCTACGCACATGGAACAACTACCTGTATTATCATGCGCCCATCGTCATCTAATGGTAACCGGACACGAATAATAACCATAGATAGTAGGAGGTACCTTTTGCTAAAAGAAAAAATATATCTATCTCGCGACACACATATCTCTCGCGTAAAAACATATAAAACGCCCGCGGGGCCATTGTTCCTAAGTACGAATTGTACGCCTTCATTTGTAGAAGAATTGAAAGTTGATGATGGCTTGCGAGCCTTCGCCCGCCTTCCTGAACGCGAACACAGCCTGCTCCTCTCTATTGCCCAGCAACCAGCAAATAGACTTACCCTGGCATATACTGCTGATGGCACGATAGTTGGACAGGCCACTCTTGCACCATTAGATAATTGGTGGCAAGATATCACTCATGCATATGAAATCGCCGTTGAGGTCAGTTCAGGTTGGCGCGGACTCGGCATCGCACATCAACTGCTCACTTTTGCACTTGAGTTTGAGTCTCTGGAAGAGTATCTTATTCTTGGATTAGGTCTCTCCTGGCATTGGGATTATACGGGGCTGGGCATAACACCTTTTGAATATCGAGAGTTAATCGCACGGCTCTTTGCAGCGCATGGTTTTAGCGAATATCTTACCTCCGAGCCGAATATTCGTATGGACGCTGCGAACATCCTCGTAGCTCGATTAGGCAGTCGTCTTGCGGAAGAGAACATCAACCGCTTTTTCCAGCGCCTGCTCCAATCAAATACTCTTCCTGGGCTTTAGAAATTTAGTAAGGAATATATACATGAGCAAAGGTGAACAGACACGCGAGCGAATACTTGCACGCTCAGCCCAACTCTTCAATCGCCAGGGATACTCCGGATCATCCCTTTCCGACATCATGCGCGAAACAGGTCTGGAGAAAGGTGGTATCTACAACCACTTCACAAGCAAGGAACAACTGGCTCTGGAATTGTTCGATTACGCATATGAACTGGTTCGACAGCGCGTGCGCAATGCGCTTGCTGGAAAGTTCAACGCTATAGAGCGGCTACTGGCCATCGTCTCCGTCTTTCAAGGGATCGTCGAAGACCCACCTGTTGCCGGTGGCTGTCCAATTCTCAATACCGCAATCGAGGCAGATGATGCCAACGAATTGCTGCGCGACCGTGCCAGATCTGCCATGACTGATTGGCGCACCACCATCCACCGTATCGTAAATAAAGGCATCGAGCGCCAGCAAATTCGTCCAGATATAGATGCTGACGAAGTTGCATCAATCCTCATTGTCACGCTTGAAGGTGCAATTATGCTGAGCAATCTCTACAAAGATCCGGTACACATGCAACGGGCCGCCGACCACATGGTACGATATATTGAAACAATGCAGCTTTAGGAGTGCAGAGGACTGCGTCCTTTGCCGGGGTTCGGGGCCGCGCATCTGGGGGATGCAAGAGCGGGTCCCCAAAAATATCTTTTTCTTTGCCGCCTCCTTACGTCCTGTCTGACCGGAGGGATCTCCCTTCATTCTGACTGAGCGTCAGCTAGATGCGCAGCAGCGTTGTCAGAATGTCTATCAAGAAGACGAGTGAGCGTCGTTGACAGGATGGATTTCAAGTCCCGCAGGCGGCCAGTCAAAGAGGGTGGAAGGGATATATTCCCTCTCAAGGCAACGCATAAAAAACTACAATCTTCACCCTAAACCAAGGAGGAGAAAGAAATGAACCAGGAAGGCCGAATCACCACAGAACGACAGGGACATGCCCTACTGATAGGGCTCGATCGCATTGCCAAACGCAACGCTTTCGACAAAGCAATGCTCAACGCGCTAGGGATTGGCTTACGCTGAACTTGAACACGATCACGAATTGCGCTGCGGCGTGCTATTTGCGCATGGAGAACACTTCACAGGAGGACTGGAACTGACACAGTTCGCATCCTCACTGGGACATTTTGAATACCCAGAGGGAGCCATTGATCCGCTTGGCATACAAGGACCACGCCCCACAAAACCCATCATCTCCGCTGTGCAAGGTATATGTCTAACCATCGGCATTGAACTCATGCTTGCAACAGATATCCGCATTGCCGCTTCCAACGCACGTTTCGCTCAAATCGAAATCAAGCGCGGCCTTTTCCCCTTTGGAGGCGCCACTATCCGATTACCACGTGAAGTAGGCTGGGGCAATGCCATGCGCTACTTGCTGACCGGAGATGAGTTCAACGCTTCGGAGGCGCTGCGTATCGGTCTGGTGCAAGAGGTAGTTGAGCCGGAACAACTGCTTACTCGAGCGACAGAATTGGCTCAGGTTGTCTCGGCTCAGGCCCCACTTGGTGTGCGCGCCACCCTCAAATCGGCACGACTGGCCATAGACGAAGGCGAAGAGGCAGCAATTCAACAATTCGTACCCGATCTGCAAGAGATAGCACAGAGCGAAGATATCAAAGAGGGCGTTCAATCCTTCATCGAGCGACGCCAGGCCAACTTCAAGGGACGATAAGGAGACATTTTCTTTAAGCTCAGTTTGCAATTCTTTAGCCTTCATGGTAAACTTGTGTAGTATTCTGAAAAGAACGATATCAAAGAAGATTCACAATAACATCTAGGGCGATCAAAACCTGGATGTTTTTTATTGCCTGGAATGGAAACCATATCTCGATCAATGCTGATCGACAACCTAGAATATAGGAGCAGGTGGGATGTGCCCTTTGCCCTCCAGGCGTAAATGTAACACAATGCCGAATTACCTACTGTACACTCGATTGTAATTGAACTATATCCTGGCCCGTTTTAATGATATAGCGTTGTAGTGATTGAAAGTGAGAAAGAAAAAATGACTGATACAAAACAAATCGAACGAAACATGCAAAACATACATGCTCAGAACGAACATAGCTCATATTGTGAATGTATCTGGTGTGTTGAGAAAGCTACCAGAAATGTAAGAAACGTTGATCATGCTAAAAGCGAGATTGAGCAAGAGATGACTGCCATGCTGAAAGATTTACCCCTCCCCATTACCATTCAAAGAGAAGCTGATCTTCAAGGGGATGAGTACATCTGGCAATGTATGGGCACAACTGGGAAAGCCTATTCCTTCGTGGATGCAACCCGGCAAGCCTTGCAATCAGTTATTGCAGTTTCAATGTAATAGTTCTCAACCCCTAGATGTCATTCGACAGAGTAGGAACTTACGATAGGACTGGGTGTTCCCAGTCCTATCGTTATGAAGATGTTTCTTCCAGTGATGCCAGATGAGCAGTATCATTATAAAAAAGGATTTGTACCTGGTCTCCTTTCACATGCAGCTCAGTCAAACCAGTCGGATTCACTTGCATACGGCGACTACTGGAAAGGGCCATGTCAAGCATGTGGCCGGTTAATAAACGCAGGGTAGTTCGATGCGAGACGAGCAAGATCGTTTGGCCTACATGGCTATCCAAGAGTTCGATGACACAAGGTACCACCCGCGCGATCACTGCCTGTCGCGTTTCCCCACCGGGCGGATTACCCATCCATAGTCCTCGCTCCCATGCGGTTAAAAGCTCTGGATATTCTTGTATCAATTCAGCTCGTAATCGGTTCTCCCAGAGTCCGAAATCAATCTCGCGTAGTGCTTCTAGCGTTCGAATTTCCAGGCCAAGAGCGACTGCAAGAGGTGTGGCAGTTTCAAGCGCACGTCGCTGTGGACTGCAATACAGGACATCGACGTGTTGTCTACGCAAGCGCTCAGCCAAAGCCTCTGCTTGCCGATGACCGATGGGCGCGAGAGGGACGTCAGTGATGCCACAAAAGGCATCATCGATGCTCATCGATGTTTGTCCATGTCGTACAAGAAGGAGGCGCGTGGTAGTTGGATCAGCATTCATAACACTACTTCTTTAATTCCTTAGATGCATCGTTCATTCTTGAAACAGATGTAGCATGTGCATAAGCTGTGACCCATCATCAGGTTTTCAATTACGGCTTGAATTCCTAATAGGCCCCAGTGATAGTAACGCGACACCGATCAATATCACAACCATCGCCACAATCGTCAACGCTGTGACACTTTCTCCCGCCAGTGCCACTCCAAGACATACAGCAACGACAGGATTCACATAGGCATAGCTGGTCGCAAGCGCGGGACGCACTCGTCGCAGAACGTACCCATACGCTGAGAAAGCTATCAATGAGCCAAACGTGATCAGGTAGAGCAAAGCCAGGAGCGACTGTATAGTGGGCATACTGGTTATCCTCTGTCCGAGGATTAGACCCAGGATAGTTACGAATACCCCTCCGATCAGCATCTGGGCTGCGCTTGCCATCAGGCCCGATGGTAGTTGGAGATGATGACTCCATGCAGAACCGAATGCCCAACACATTGGAGAAATGAGCAGGATGATGGCGCCTAATGGGCTTGCCCACAGACCGCTTCCGAGATTCAGCAGTACAACTCCCACAAATCCTAAACCCAGACCCAACCATTCGAAACGCACTGGCCAGCGTCCCCAAAGTCCGGCAAAAAGTGAGATCCATAAGGGAGCTGTGGCTATACAGACAGCAGCAACACCCGAAGGAACCCATTGCTCAGCAGTCGCGACACCTCCCATGCCACCACCAATGAGTAGTATCCCGACGGCAGTTGAGCCCAGCCATTGCGAACGGCTGGGGTTCGGCACACCACGTAGACGTAAAAAGAGATACAGTATCCCGCCAGCTACTATAAAACGCACGCCCATCATCAAAAGCGGGGGAATACTCTCAATTGCAATGCTTATACCAAGATACGTCGAACCCCAGATCAAATACAGCGCCAGCAGCGCCAGCACTATTCCAAGAGGATTAGTTTTAGCAGCTAATGGTGTAATGTCTGTCTGTGTCTCTTCTTGTCCGCCAAATTGTTCAGACAAGGGATTGGCTTGAAAACTGTCTTTCATATTGCTCGCCGATCTTGCATGATTGTATCTCGCTATAATAAGCATGGTAACAGATGATAAAACTTGTTACTACAGCCAATCGAGATCTATACAGAAGTCACATCCCAAATTCCTCATGCATTGGTTGTGCGAAAAATTACCGCGCATTTTGAGCGGTATGTGAGCGGTATTTTCGATATAAAATGAAGGTCAATAAAAATAATCGATAATCTCTTTTAAGAAAGGGCATGAATACCAGGCAATTACCTTGTTCGTCGCGCACAATGGTGAATTACACTCAACTCGCTCCTTCCAGGTTGCTACGTTGTACATTGAGAGAGTATGCTTTCTCTTTGTACCATAATGATTTGAGAGCGGCAAGGCTATTTTACATTTCAAGTGAGGAGGAGAAAATTGGAGCAACGCCTTTTTGGGAAGACCGATATGCATGTAAGCTTGCTCGGCTTTGGGAGCTATAAGATGAGTGAAAAGATTGGCAGAACCGCTGTAGGGGAAGTCAGCCAACTACTGGGGCAAGCACTTGATGCTGGAATAAATGTTATTGATACAGCCGAATGCTACGGACAGGGCGAAGAATTGATTGGCCAGGCTATTGGACACCGGCGCGGTGAATACTACCTGTTCACGAAATGTGGACATGCATCGGGTTTCGCTTTGCCCGATTGGAGCCCTCAACTACTTGAACAGAGTATCGATCGGAGCCTACAACGACTTAAAACAGACCATGTAGACCTTGTGCAGTTGCATAGTTGTTCTCAAGAGACATTACGCCAGGGCGAGGTCATAGAGGTATTGCAACAAGCCAGGGCTGCGGGGAAGACACGATGCATCGGCTACAGCGGGGATCGTAGAGCCGCTCAGTACGCTGTACAATGCGGGGCTTTTGACACGTTACAAATTTCGGTGAACATTGCTGATCAAGAATCGATTGATCGCATTATTCCCAAAGCAAAAGAGCAGGGAATGGGAGTGATAGCCAAACGGTCGGTCGCGAATGGAGCCTGGAGCAGTACGCAAGAACCAACTGACCCTGTCGACGAGCTCTACTGGGAGAGACTTAAGGCACTCAACTACGATTTTCTCAAGGGTGATTCCACATCAATTGCAAGCACCGCCCAACGCTTTACTATGAGTGTGCCGGGAGTAGATATCGTGCTTGTCGGCACCACAAACCCCGATCATTTGCGATGTAACATATCTGTACTGGAGGAAGGGCCACTTCCTCAGGCACAGTATGAAGCAATTCGCAGGCGCTGGAAAACCTTAACCTGGTGGCGAAGACCTCTGCGAGGGAGTCGTAAAGGCTGGCACGGATGCTCATAGCATTCACTGCACAGCCGCTACATCTTCGTTCCAACATGCACTGCAACGATGCCGCCGCTGAGCCGATAGAAGCGCACATCGCTCCATCCAACCTCTTCCATGATGGCTTTTAACGTTGGCGCATCTGGGAACGTTGTCAGCGAGTTAGGCAGGTAATTGTACTCTTCGAAGGCTTTGCCGATGATGGTACCGAATAGCGGCGCAAGTTTGTAGAAGTAGAGATAGAAGAGGGAACCGAAAATTTTTCCTGGCGGATGGCTGATTTCCAGGCAGACAACACGACTACCAGGACGCACTACACGTAACATCTCACGAAACCCCTGATGAATATCGGTTAAGTTGCGCACTGTGAATGCAGAGCAGCAGCCATCAACGCTGTTATCCGGTAAATCAATATGTTCTGCATTGCCGATACGCAGGTCAATACGATCTTCTAAACCTAAACGCACAATCTTGGCACGCCCTACTTCAAGCATTTCAGGCGTAATATCCATCCCAATCATGTGCGTTCCAGGTCCAGAGTTGCGAATAACCTCGATAGAGAGATCGGCTGTTCCAGCGCCCAGGTCGAGACCGAGTTCGCCTGTACTAAGCGCCAGGTAACGGGCAGCAAATCGACGCCAGCGCCGATCTAACCCGAAGCTCATGAGACGGTTCATAAGGTCATAAATACGAGCAATTCTTCCAAAAAGATGTTGCACATAAGGACCTTTACCGCCGGTTGCATTAAATTTTTCTTCTAATGAGAGTTTTGCTGTCATAATAAAGGCCTCGAGATTGCAGCTATAACAATACCTAATGCTAGCATCAACCCAAATTGGAGATGGAGCATCGAGGTTCGCTTGATGCCAATGGCAAAAGCAGTGCGGTCAGTTGCTGTCAGGACAGAACGCACATTGGTAAAAGCGAGAGGAAACGTGATCCAGACTAACAGGCTGAAAAAAGGCAACACACGCAGTAGTACAAAAATGGTCACCGCTATATAGCTTCCTATCAGGAGAAAAGCGTGGAAACGCTGGCCAAATAGCTGACCGAAGCGCACAGGTAGCGTTAGCTTGTGAACTGCTACATCGTCCTGTATATCACGTGTATTATTCATGTTCAGGATAGCTACAACTAAAAAACCGACCGGCACACTCGCTGCGAATGCGAGCCAGGACCAGCGTGGTATCTGTACGTAGTAAGCTCCCCACGTCATGAGAAATCCCATAGCGATGTAGACCAGGATATCACCTAATCCACGAATAGCAAACTGGAATGGTTTTGCGCTATAGAAATAGGCTATCGCCATACCCGCTAACCCGAATAGAATGATAGCGGGTCCAACCAGGTAGATCAGGAAAAACCCAAATACGGCAGCAATAATAAAGCAACCAATTCCACCCGCAAGAACCTGAGTAGCCGTCATTTCATGACGAAAAATGACTGTACTCGCGCCCAGGGATCCCGCATGATCAAGCCCATAACGGTAGTCAAAGTATTCATTGAAGTAGTTTGCTGCTATTTGCAAAAACAGGCATGAAAGCAGAGTGGACAGAAAGGCTGCCAGATGAAATGCGCCCTCGTACGCTGCTACTGCGGTCCCGACCAATACCGGACTTACCGCAGCAGTTAATGAAAAAGGGCGTGCTGTTTTTACCCATACTTTCCAGAAAGCCGGTTGGCTTTTCTTCTCTGATCGCGCCTGCACGTTTCCCAGGCTTATTTCGTTCTTATCCATATCGTCTCGCTCTTCAAAGGGTGCGTATTGTTGGTTCCTTGTAGTAAGCATAGTTCGCCTGAGCTAAAACGTCAAATAGAAGATAGACACATCATGCTTATCTGCGCGCCTGCGGCACTCTTACGAAAATGACTCGCTTGCGAGCCAGGTCAGGTGAAAAAGCGCTTTTGGAAGGTACTCTTTTCATAGCAACGATAACCTTGACAAGGTTCCTCCCTGATGGCTATGCTTAATTCAGCAATATATACACACTGTATTTTCGTCAGATGATAAATGAAGGATTATTTTGACATGCAAAAAATAGCTGTTACAGGCTGTACCAGTCGTTTTGCCAGAGTGCTTTTACCACTTCTAGATAACGACCCAAACATCGAGCAGATTATTGGTATTGACCTTGTTCAACCTGCTGCAACCTACAAAAAATTAGTGTTTCACAAGCAGGATGTTCGTGATCCTGCTATAAAAGAAACACTTAATGGATGCGATACACTCATTCACCTGGCTTTTATCGTTGGGCGACCCTATAATATGCCCCTCGCCGAAGCTGCGAGCATTAATCTTGAAGGCACCTGGAATACATGCAGAGCTGCAGCGGAGGCAGGTGTGCGCAAGCTGGTAGTCAGTAGCTCCGTTGCTGCATACAGCACGTTGCCCGATAATCCTGTACCAGTCACAGAAGATACTCCATTGCGCGGGCTGTATACCGATTTTTACTACAACCAGCACAAACATGCCAACGAAATCTGGTTGGATTGGCTACAACTGGCTTTTCCCCAACTCATCATCTCACGTCTACGCCCGTGTATCGTAATGGGACCCAATCAATCATCTGCAGCATCGTACATTCAACCCAACAAAACACACTTCACATGCCCTGGAGCATATCAAATTCGTCTGCAACTGGTTCATGAAGATGATCTAGCAAACGCTTTCTACGTTATGGTGCAGAACAACCTGCCTGGCGCCTATAACGTTGTCGGAGACGATCCGGATTCTATGCCTGACATAGCCGCTGCAGCAGGTTTGCAGATTGTCGAAATACCTGATGAAACGATGATCCAGGCTGTGAAATCTTCATGGGAAAACGGAGCAACCGCTTTCGGCCCTGAATGGCTAGGAGAAGGCACACTGATCTGTTCCAATGCAAAACTGAAAGCCACCGGAAAATGGTCCCCACATTACACGACCACTCAGGCCTTTATAGCAACCGTCAAAGCTTTAGAATGATGGCTCAAAGAACACAGAAGTATTGTTGTATACTAGGGAAGCTAACACATTACGACACGTAGAAATGGAGTTGATTTGATGTCCATTCGCATCGATGTATGGTCTGATTTTGTTTGACCCTTTTGCTTTTTAGTAGCCTCCAGTTTGGAGAAGCTTCAAGAACACTATGATATTGATATCCACTGGCGATCATTCGAACTACGACCCGCGGGTTCACCCCCTATACCACCTGAATACCTCAAACGCATCGAGGCATCACGTCCTATGTTTAACAAAAGGGCACGAGAGCAATACGGATTGGAAATAAACTCTGGTCCCTTTGGTATCAATAGCCGTCCCGCTTTAGTGGCCGACAAGTATGCTGAGTCACAAGGAAAGGGCGAGCCTTTTCATAAGGCTGTAATGGATGCCTACTGGCAACAGGCTCGCTCGATTGAAGATACCACTGTGCTGAAAGAGATTGCGGAGCAGGTTGGTCTCAGTACTGAGAATTTCGAGGCTGTCCTGACAGAGCCAGCCTACGATGCAGAGGTATCAGCAGATATCGAACTGGCACGCGAATACAGACTGGATGGTGTGCCCGCGCTCGTTTTTGCCGAAAGGTATCTTGTGGTAGGCGCGCAACCCTACGATACGCTGAAACAAGTTATCGAGAAGATACAGGAAGAAGAGAGGGATAACGAAGAATCTGCCACTTAGATAGATCATCTGACGGGTGATCCTAGGAGTCACCCGGCAGATATCAATTATTCCTCTTTTTTGGCTGTAACGATAATGCCTTCGATCTCATCTGCGGTAAGAGGTTCCAGGTCAAGGCGTCCACCTTCAATGGTAAACAATAAGATTTTCTTCTCAACTTGAGGACCTGTTACATCGTGTATGAAGTCATGTAGCACCTGGGCAATATTGTGCGCTGCTACTGCTGCTCTTTCTCCACCTTTCGTTACGCCGATAGCGATGAGTGCGGGCGCAGCCGAGTCTTTCGGTTCGATTAAGTAGACATCCACATCACGAATTTGTTTCAATCGGCTTTCGAGATTTCGAAGGTGTTCCTCCGAATCTGAAAAGAATTCTATAGTAACATCTGAAATATCCAATTTTTTATCCTGCTTCTTTCTTATTTAGTACTTGCCTGACTATTTTACACGAAGCATATTTGGGATGCAATACAGATGAATGGATGGATTCGCATTCTTACATATCAGGAATACATCATACAAAGGTTGTAGATTTGAGAAACACACAGTTAATCAGCGAGGTCAGTTGCTCCACACCTATCTCATTGATTGTAGATGATCATGGATGCATTCAACTTAGAAGTCGAAGATCAAGGCCTAAACGTTCAAGCATTTCATCATCGAGGGGCGCCTGTGTTTCAGGAGCTAAATACAGCGTTGAAATTGGTGAAATTTGAGCGTCTGGAAGTTGTGCTAAAGGTACACTTTCAATACTTGGATCGAAAATTGGGTATTCAGCCGCCTCGTAAACGACAGCAGGATGGGTCGCATCATAATACTGGCATAAATATTCGGTCAACACATGAAGACCGCGAGTGCCATATGGTTCCAGGCTGAAAGTTGGGTCTCCAATACAACCAATTTGCCACAGAATCAACGCACATCCAGTATCGAACTTGCGTTTGTGAATCAGGAAATCTGTCGCTTCGAAACTCTGGCATCCATTCCTGGCAGGATCAATACCCAGATCAGCAAAGAGACAGTCTTCAGCGGAAATACCCGGCAACATCTTTGCGCTATATCCCTCGAGTCGTGCCAGCTTTATCGCTTCATGCGATGGGTAAACAAAGACTCCAGGATGTCCATAAAACACCGCGCATACTCTCATACCCTTACGGACCTCATTGAGGATACGTTTGATCATCCCCTTGTAAGCAATCATGCGGGACTCGCCCTGTTGATAGCAAGGATAAAGCGACTCTGCCGACGGATTGATGTCTTTGATCCAATCGGCCGTTATAGGATCAGAGACCAGGAACAATACTTTTTCTGCTTGTTTAATGTGTGCCCGTGCCTCAATCGTCATCTGGCCCGCAAATTGTATACCCGTTCCTACGATGGTAAGTGAACCTGGTTTCATATGCTATCCCTGAAAGATCACTAGAGTTTACGGCCAACAACGCTAAAGAAGACTCCAAAATCGAAGTACTCACCTCTTTCACTGAGTCGTTGCATATCATCCCTGATTTCCGTAATGTCATCTGCGGCTAAAATATCAAGCTGTTGCCCCAATGTGAATAAAAATTCCCAATAGCTGTCTTCTGGATCAAAATCGGTATAATACAAAACTGTAGGAAATACGCGAATATCAGCCAGCCCACAACGCCGGAACAGACCCGGTAATTGTCGCCCAATCCATCCATTGCGGACTACATCACATTTTGCCTGGGTTAGTTTCCTGGCTAATGCATGATTGGTCAGTGAGGTAATCATAGAGTCATAATCGACATCAACAACGACTACGCAACCTCCTGGCCGTACGACACGTACCATCTCTGATAGCACCTGCTCAGGATTATCACAATGTTGCAAGACGCGTTCTGCACGACAACCATCGAACGATGAGTCAGCAATGTCCAGGCAAGAGACATCTCCTAAAACGAATTCGCCTGATAAATCAACCCCTTCAGAGCCCTTTCGCGCGATATCGAGCAATGTTTGGCTTTTATCAATACCCACCACTCTCCCTTGAGGACCAACTATCTGCGCCAGAGCACGAACATCATCACCAATCCCACATCCTGCATCCAGGAGACATTTACCTGCTTGTGCTTCCATTAAAATATAGCTCAGTTTTTTCAGCACTTGAATATCACTGACATCTCGCGATCTCTCGAGGTATTGCACAATACTTTGTGGATTAAGTGATTGATCGACATCCGCAAAATCCCACTGTTTCTGACGAGAGAAGGCTGGGTTCTGGGTCAAAAGATTTTGCCTTTCTCCTCCCAAATGAAGGCGAATAAGTGAGGAATACTGAGGTCAAAATGCGAAATGACGAACTTGATTTAATTCTTCGTTTGAGTACTATCTCATGTAAGACACACTCTTTACAAACCAAGTCTCACTTTAACAGCTCACGCTACCACTTCTGAGTCTTCTATCACCCTTAGATTCCGCTTTTGGGGGAGACGAGAATAGGATAACCTAAGGGTGGACTAACATTGGCATTTTGTCTGGAAGATTTTGATCAGAAGGAATGCCCATGGCTTCTTTGTGACCTGGATCGTTAACAATAGCTGCGCGGATCAATTTCGCATCTCCACTCAAAAGTAAAGCTCTTTCAGCAGGAGTTAGACCTTCCTCTTCCATAGCATGATCAGGATTTTGCTTAAATTTCTCCAATAGTGCTGGATCCTCTCCTAGCTTGAGTAAAAAATTCGTGAAATTCGAGGCCATGGTTTCCTCCTATCAATAAAAATACGATTTCTGAGGATAATTATGCTATATATTCCACAGTTGATAGAATGTTAAATAGCGGTGTGTTTGCTTCCAAAATAAGTGTACAGTTACTTATATGATCGTGTCAAGGAAAATACGCACATACTCAAACGAGCTTTCGATCAATAGCATAGCGGGTGGCAGCACTGCGCGAAGAGACCTGGATCTTGCTGTAAATGGATGTGAGATGAGCGTTAACAGTCCGCGGACTGATCACAAGTTCCTTAGCAATCTGTGCATCGGTCCACCCCTGAGTAACCAGCTTCAACACTTCCAATTCGCGTGTAGTCAGATTGTTACCATGAGAAGGTTCGGATGGTACTTGGGCAATGGCGTTTGAATGACTTGCAGAGAGAAGAGGCTCTGGCGTGCTTTCAGGTTCAGGTGCCTCAAGTAGCTGTTCAAGAGTCATCATGCGGCCTTTGTTCCACGCTTCTGCAAATACCTGCTTACCCAGTTGAGAACGCACGCGTTTAATCGTTCGATCAAAATCTTCAAGCTCTATTGGACCCAGTCCTTTGTTGACATCAAATCTTGACTCCGCAGCGCTATACAAACAAGTAGCATATGTAAGCTGAGCTTTTGCGACAGCTACTTTTGCTAATCCCATAAGTTGCCAGGCAAGGAGCGTTTCGTTTCCAAGCTCTTTGCCCAATGAGATTCCTTCAAAATAGAGTGCCTTGGCTTCCTCAAAATCACCTTGAGTAAATAAAATAGACCCCATAGTTTCAAGGATTGTGAAAAGAAGAGACTTAGCGCCTGTCTCCCGTAGAAGTCTAAGCCCCTCTTCTGCATGTGTTCTGGCTTGCACCAGGTCGCCTTGAATCCAGAAAAAGTGTCCCAAATTGTTTAATGCATGAGCGATTTGGGCCTTGTCACCAAGTTCTCGAACAAGTACGAGACTCTCCTGTGTCAGTGCTATCGCCTGCGTCAAATCACCTTCTAGCCATACTAAGTATCCAAAAGTGAGTAACGCACGAGAAAGCTCCCAGTTACTACCTGACTTGCGACACAGCGTAATGCACTCTTTCAGCATAGAAGCCGCTGCCGCATGATCACCTTGTACGACCATGATCCGTCCCAACGTGGACATAGGGCGAACTAAGACGCGATCGTCAGCCAACTCCTGGCAGAGTGTCACACTTTCAGTGAGGAGCAAACGTGCCTCTTGTAAATCTCCCTGATCGACGGCCAATTCTCCTGCTGCACTCAACACTTTGGCTCGCAATACCGTTCGTTCTCCAGCCTCAGGCAGTGTAAGCACAGTTTTCAGCCAGCGCCGTCCCTCACTCCAATAACCCCTTGTTTGCCAAAACCACCACAGTGCTCCACAGAAACGCATAGCTATCTCAGCTTCCTCATGTGCAATAAGCCAGCTCAGAGCAGCTCGCAGGTTCTTCTGTTCTCGATCCAAGCTTCTTAACCACACAAGTTGCTGCGCATCCTTGAGGTGCGGCTCTGCTTCTTCTACAAGTGCAAGGTAATAGTTTGCATGCGCTAGCCGGATGAGGTTTTCCTCTCCGCTCTCGCGAAGGCACTCTAAACCATATTCGCGAACATTCATGAGCATGATAAAACGAGGTTCCGCTTCCTCCCGATTGATCTGCCGCAACAGGCTCTTATCGATGAGTGAAGCCAGACCATCTAATATAGGTAAGTCATCCTGCACTTCACGATTCGGGTTTCCCAGAGCCTCCGCAGCCTCGATCGTCCAGCCACGCTCGAGAACAGCAAGCCTGCCGGAAGAGTTGCTGTTCATTAGCATCTAAAAGATCGTAGCTCCACTTGAGTGTGTTACGCAACGTTTGCTGGTGCACCGGCAATGTCACTGCTCCACCTGTGAGTACCTCGAACCTCCTTGTGAGTCGATTCAGCAGTGCCTGAGGCGGCAGGAGGCGGCTGCGAGCGGCTGCCAGCTCGATTGCTAAAGGCAGACCATCCAATTGCACGCAAATCTCCGCAATGGTGCGTGCATTGGTTTGCGTTAACTGAAAGTTAGGATTTACCATCCTGAGCACGCTGGACAAAGAGGGCTATGGCCGTAGATTGTCTAATATCCTGTATCATTCGGAGACCGTCCGAGATCGGGCAGAGTAAGGGGATCCACCGAATACTCGAATTCTGGCCGCAATCGCAGCACAGTTCGACTTGTAACGATGATCTTTAACGCAGGACATGCAGCCAGCAATTCTTCGAGAAGGGAAGCCGCCGTTACCAATTGCTCGAAGTTATCAAGAATGAGTAACAGTTGTTTACCATGTAGAAAAAACTTTACCTGCTCAAAGATAGACAGATTGTCAATCTGTTGAATGCTGAGCGTCTCGGCAATGATCGATGGGATAAGTGAGGGTCAGAGGTGGAGGCTAGCCCAGCAAAGCAAACGCCATTAGCAAAGAATGATCGCATGTGTGTTGCAATTTCTAAGGCCAAACGAGTTTTGCCGATACCTCCTATACCCACCAATGTTACCAAACGAACCTCTGGACGTAACAGCATGGTCTCTATAGCGGCAATATCCTGCTCGCGTCCGATAAACGAAGTAAAAGTTGTTGGTACCTTCCAAAGTGGCTCTGGACTTGATCAACATTACGCAACGCTTTACGTTCTTCGATCTGTGCGGGAAAATCGAGTGGAGTTGAAGCAGCCAATGAAGCATCTTGTAAGGCCTCCGCAAAATCCTGCACTCTTGTGAAACGCTGTTCAGGCTCTTTGGCCAATGCCCGTTGCACTACCTCTTCAATGACAGGTGCCAGTTCAGGTATTTGCTCGCGCAGAGGTGGAGGAGGCATTGTCAGGTGTTGCATGGCAACTTCGATGAGAGTTCCATGGAAAGGGGATGTACCACAGAGCCACTCGTATACTACCACGCCAAGGGCATATTGATCACTGGCCGATTGTGGATGCCCTTGCAACTGCTCTGGAGCCATATAGCGCGATGTTCCAGCGACAGATTGCGAGATATGCATTTGTACTGTACTGGGGTTCCGTACGGGATGCAAAAACAGAGATACCGAAGTCACTCAGCAGTACCTCTGATCGAGTTCCTAGCAACATATTCTCTGGCTTGATATCGCGGTGAACGAAGCCCTTATCATGAGCAAATTGTAATGCCGAGGCAACCTGCGAAACGTAAGTAATAATAGTGTGCATCGGCACACGCGATCCAGCAGGATGCCGTTCTCGCAGCGACCCATTAGGAGCATAGTCCATTACCAGATAAGGTTGATCATCATCCATAGCAAAATCGAGCACACGCACGATATTAGGATGTGCCAACTGCGTCAACGTCTGAGCTTCCTTAGGAAAGCAGATCGCTCTTCCTCGGTAAGCGACATGCGCAGGACCTTCAAGGCAGCGAGACTTTTGAGGTACACATGTTCGCCCAGGTAGATATCGGCAAATCCACCACGGCCAAGCAGGCGAATCAACCTATAGTTGCCAAGCTGATGGCCCACCCGGTCGATCATAGTACCCCCTAGAACTTAAAGCTCATTCTAGCTCCCCATGGAACGACGCTTAAAATAGATCTTTGAAGTATCAGATATGCTACTGATGCAGTGAAGAAGTGATAGTAACTTATTATTGCTTTATTCCCAGAATTACTATACTCTACTTTGTGGATAACTTCAATCCTGACCTATTCTTTCAACCAGATTCCTTCACCATTATAGTTGTGTCAATTCCTCGAATAGATCGATATCCTGGCGGACAATATCTAAACTGGCTCGCCAGAAGTCTACTGAGTGGATATCAATGCCAAATTGTTGAGCAAGAGATGCGGCATCTGCCAGACCTGTGCTTGAGAGCAATTCATCGTAGCCAGACTTGAACTTTTCGCCGTCTTCTTTATAACGAGCATACAGACCCAGCCCAAATAAGAGGCCGAACATATATGGATAATTGTAGAAAGAAAAACTACTGCTGTAATAATGGGGCTTCATAGCCCACATGTACGGGTGTAGCACATTCTCATCCAATCCATCACCGTAGGTTTCACGTTGGGCTTCAAGCATCAAATTGTTCAGCTCATCTATGGATAGCTCTCGTTTTACACGCTGATCAAAGACGCGCTGTTCAAAAAGAAAACGGCTGGTGATGTCCACGACAACCTGGCAGGACACCCTGAAGTGATGCTTCCAGGATAGCTATTTGCTCCTGACGTCCTGCATTCTGCATTGCGGCATTACGGATGATCGTTTCACAAAAGATACTTGCAGTCTCGGCTAAGGTCATAGGAGTCGAGCGTTGAAGTATTGTACGCTGCGCCAAATTCAGATTATGATATCCGTGTCCCAATTCGTGAGCTAGCGTACTCACACCATCATAAGAAGCTTTGTAGTTTGCAAATACACGCGATTCATCTCCGCGTAAAGGGGTGCAGTATGCCCCATCTACCTTACCTTCCCGCGGCTCAGCATCGATCCAGTTCTCTCTGAATGCACGTGCCGCGAAACTGGACAATCTTGGTGAGAACGAACCAAATTGTTCGATGATAAATGTAGACGCTTCCGAATATTCCCAAAACTTTTCAGTACTGCTAACTGGCGCAAATATATCGTACCAAGCGAGTCGAGGCAAACCCAGCACACGAGCTTTAGCATTCAAATAACGCCGAAAGTCCAGAAATGATTCATAGGCGGCGGCAAGCATAGCATCAAATGTTACACGATCGATATTATTATCTAACAACGAAGCATCCAGAGGAGAAGACCAGCCACGCCGTCTTGCAAGCACATTGACCTCTCCTTTGATGCTATTCATAGCAGCTGCAAGTGGAAGCGCAACTCGTTTCCAACCTTCAAGCTCAGCTTCATAGGCACTACGCCGCACCTCACGATCAGGGTCGGAAGCGAGATTGCGTACCATGCTCATTGGAAGCTCCTGTTTCTGTTCAGAGAGTTCAAGTGAAACCATCAACTGGGAGGTGACATCGCTATGCAATTTTTCCCAGGCAGTGCCAGCACTCAAATTCAATTCTGAAGCCAGATTCTCCTCGTCTGGTGTCATTAAGTGTTCAGCACTTATTTTGGCCTTTCTGAGCATGAAAGCATGTTCACTCGCGACGGAAGAATTTTCGATTAAAACTTCTACGTTCAAAGAACCAATCCAGGCAGTGAGACGGATACCCAACTGAGAAAGGATTAGCATAGATTGCTGTAACTCACTTAATTTTGCCTGGGCCAGAGTATCATACGAATTTGTGGTAACAAAACACATAATGTAGACAGCTAATGTTTCAGTGGCTTCCAAAACAGTATTATATTGCGCGATCACAGTTTCAAATGCCTGTATCTTATCTTGATCCAGGGCAGGCTCAGTGGATAGCTTCATGATATGATAGTCATCGAAAAGTTTTGTGAGATTTTCGATATCTTGAACGATGTTGGAAAAACCATTAGAGAACTCTGGCGAATCCATGCCAGGATAGATAGGGGTCATATCCCAATGTGGAAGGGTTTTCACAATACTCATACTCTTCATTACTCTTTCTAGCTGGCGGGGGCACGACAGATGAATTCAACCTCGTTACCATCAGGATCATCTATATACATAGTTCGGCTTGAGAGGACGGGATGAATACCACCGCGAGGTTCGTATCCTGCGGTGACTAATGCTTTGTGCTGGGTATCAAAGGCTTCTTCAGGCAATTCGAAGGCCATATGATGCAATTGATAACCAGAGGGTTTGGTCTTAACTTCCTCATTTTTGGGTACAAGGACGATCATTTGTGGGATACCAGCGTTGCCATCACCAGCTTTGAGAAAAACGTTGGCCAGTGTTGGAGGCGAAATTACTTCCAGACCCAGGAGGTCGCGATAGAATTGAAGGGCCTTCTCTTTATCTACTGTCCAAAGTACGATTTCGGAGATGCCAACGATATTTTTCATCTCTAACCTTATCCTTTATTGTGTATTACATAACAGTCAGCCAGTACTTATTATATCTAAGAGATCAAGCGTGAACGTTCTTGACACCTTCATAAAAGGATTTCAATCCACCGTAATATGAAAATACAGAGTGTTTCGCGCAATGCTTACGCGAAACACTCTGTAGAGGTAGTGAGGTAGAATTGACTGCTACTGGTTAATGTTAACGACCCGCTACCTGAATTTCCTCTACTGCCGGGATGATCTCAGTGGCAAGTATATCAAACGGTTCGAGGTCATAGACGTTTGGCATGCTAAAGATGGCTTGATCAATGCCCATGGATGCAAGGTTCGCGAAATGATCAATAGCGGCTGATGGAGATATTGTCCCATTACGTCCATCACGGCTAAACTGCATAACATTGAGGGTAGTTTTCTCAATGTCTTCGTATGGGCGACTAATTGATTGGCAATGATCACGCAGGACATTTAGTTTACGCTTAAGCTCATCATCTCCAAGGCGAGCAAAGAGGTTACAGCCATCAGCGTACTGCGCAACCATACGAAGCGTTTTGCGCTCGCCTGTACCGCCGATGAGTATGGGAGGATGAGGCTTTTGAACTGGTCGTGGTGAATTTAGTGGTCGTGCAAGCTGGTAATGTTTGCCTTCAAAGGGCTCTACATTGCCAGTCCACATCTGATGTGCAATCTGGAGTGTCTCTTCCAGCCGTTCGAAACGTTCAGACACGGATGGAAATGGAACGCCTAAGCCGTTATGTTCTTCTTCATTCCAGGCTGCACCTATTCCCAAATAAGCACGCCCATGTGATAGAACATCCAGGCTGGTAACCGTCTTGACCAGAAGGCCTGGATGGCGATAGGTAACACCAGTAACCATTGTGCCGAGTTTGATGCGGTTTGTGCGACCAGCAGCAAATGCAAGCGCACTATAGCCTTCGAGCATTTCATTCTCGGCCGGGCCTACATTTCGAATCTGAAAGAAGTGATCCATGACCCACAAACTGTAGAAGCCCGCACGATCGGCTCGCTGGGCAATAAGTCCAAAGGTGTCACCGAGATTTTCCTGGCCATTGGGCCAGGTGAAGTTTGGGACTTGTAATCCAAGTCGCATGATGTGTGTTTCTCCTAACGCAATATTATTTGTGGAACTCATCAGTAACTTACTTTTACATAGTAAATATACATCGGGAAACATAAGATGTTCAAGAGTAGATTAGCCGCTAGTATCATGTTAAGGAGTCAAAAGTACTTGTGACAGGGATTTCTGGTTACCTGCTTTCCACGCCGTCTGGAAAGTTTCTTCATCCAGGCTTTCACGTGCAGATGCGACTGCTTGTATATAATCAGTGCGGTAGATTGGTGGCATAGGAGCCACAATTTCAGCTCGGATAGTAGCGGCTAGCCCCCAAAGCTGTACAGCCCATTTCGCTTCTCCCTGCTCCACCAGCACCTCCCCGCAGCCTTCCAGGCAAGCAGCAGCAAGTTCTTTGTCTCCATTCGCCCTCAATAGTTCCCAACTCTTCTTGTAGCAAGCTTGTGCGGCCTCGTGTTTACCCCCGTAAGCTAACATGCGAGCAAAAGTGATGAGAGCCAAAGCGGTTCCAAAACGTTCACCTATTCCTTCGAAGATAGCCAGACTTTCCTCCAACATCGATTGCGCTTTTTCGTCTTCACGCTCAACAAGTAGAATTTCACCCAACAGGATGAGCGTGTACCCTATGAGTCGTCTATTTCCTACCGCTCGAAACAAGATGAGACTTTCTTCCGCCAGTTCGCGCGCTTTCGCACGGTCTTCTCTAGAAAGAAAGAGTGCCAGAGCCATATGATAGAGTGGGTAGGCAGTACGATACTTCTCACCTAGTATTCTATAGGAAGCCAGATTTTCCTCAAGAAAGGAACGAGCTTTAGAATAGTCGCCTTGTGAGATTGCTACTTGAGCCAGAGTGTTGCGTGTCCCGATTGTTTTTTGGATGTCTCCAAGCGTTTCATAGATATGTAGAGTTTCTTCAAGCAAGCGACGGGCAATCTTATAATTATTTTTCATCATGGCAAGATTACCTTGCAAACGCAGGATATTCGCCATTCCAACTTTGTCACCGCTTTCACGAAATTGGAGTTGGCTTTCACGTAAGAATTCCTCTGCCCGCATGCTATCATCCTGCATAAGCGCTAAAAATCCTGCATAGTGCAGTGCCATAGCTCGTTTAGATGGCTCAGCATTCCTGGCGAGAGCCAGCGCACGTTCTATAAAGGCTAACCCTTCAGCAATGAATCCACGGATTTCCCAAAATCCCATCAGTGCTATACATAGTTGGAGAGCCTGCTCTGCTCGCCCCGTCCCTATACTGGCTTCATCCAGCATCCATTCAAGAGCTACGCGCACATTTTCATACTCCCGATCCAACCCATCCAACCAATCTGCCTGTTCTGCTCCTAAGAGCATAGGAGCAATTCGTTCCACCCACGAGAAAAAATATGTTGCGTGTGCTGTCTTCGTTGCTTCCAGTTCCCCTGCTTCAGATAGGCACTCTAGTCCGAACTCACGTAGTGTTTGCAACAGCCAGTAGCGTGGCTCATCATTCTCTCGGCCCTGGTGCAACATGCTTTTATCTATGAGATCCTCTAGAACCTGCAGGACGTTTTTAGCAGGCGATCCGGCTGGCATGCATACAGACTCAATTGCAGCCGGGGTTGCTCCATTTACAAAGACCGCAAGCCTTCGAAATACCCTCTGCTCTTCAAAATCTAGCAGATCATAACTCCATGCGATGGCTCCATGCAGGGTCTGCTGTCGTGTAGGAGCATCCATGGTTTTTCCAGATAGGACAGTCAGTCCTTTCTCAAGTTGTGTAAGCAGAATTTGCGGTGAGAAATGCCTTGTGCGAGCGGCTGCCAGTTCAATAGCGAGTGGAATACCATCAAGACGAGTACAAATTCCCGCTACATATTTAGCGTTGCCAGGAGTCAGTCGAAAATCTGGTGAGACTGCCTGTGCGCGTTGCAAAAAGAGCGAGACCGAAGCATTCTTTGACAATGTTTGAAGATCGAAAGGGTGCCCCGAAGCTGGGAGTGGTAATGGAGATACTTCGAATATCTGCTCTGCCTGAAGATGCAACATTTCGCGGCTAGTAACCAGTACCTTCAGGCTGGGGCAGCTAGCTAACAGATCAGTTAACTTCACTCTAGCCGGAAGTACCTGTTCAAAATTATCCAGCACGAGTAGGATCGATAATCCTCGCAGTGTCTCTTTCACTTGCTCAATAAGGGAGCCTCCCTTTTCCTGTTGGACTCCAAGTGTCTGAGCAATGGCAATTACGACCTCATCAGCATCGTTATACCGCTCAAGAGCTACAAAACAAATACCATCCTCGAAGTAATTGGTGAATGTTGTTGCCACCTGCAAAGCCAGACGCGTTTTTCCAACCCCTGCAGTGCCAATTAAGGTGAGCAAGCGTACATCTGATCGACGTAGTTGAGTAGAAATTGTGTTTATTTCTCGCTCGCGACCTACAAACGAAGTTGAAAGAGATGGGATATTAAGGCGCGGACGCTGTTGGCCTGAAGTCGCAAGAGGCGGGAATTCAGCGGGTAAACCTGGAATCACCAGTTGGAAGAGCCTGGTAATTCCAGCAATGTCTTTGAGACGATATTCTCCGAGATCTTTCAGGCCTAGATCTTCAGGCAATTCGGTGACGACCAGCTCACTCGTTGCCTCGGAAAGCAGCACCTGTGCTCCATGTGCTACGCTCATTATACGCGCAGCTCGATGGACATCCAAACCAATATATCCCTCTTCCGTAGTTTGTAGTTCACCAGTGTGGATTCCCATGCGAACGCGCACAATTGCTTCATCGGGCCAGACAGCGCTTTTCAGAGCTTGTTGAGAGGCGGCAGCCGCCATAATTGCGTCAGTAGCTCGTTCAAAGACAACAAAGAAGGCGTCACCCTGGGTATCGACCTCATAACCATGCCACTCTTGAAAAGCTGCACGTAGCAATCTTCTACACTCACGTAGCATTTCAGCGTATCGGCTACCGAGTTGCTGTAGTAGATGTGTGGATCCCTCAATATCGGTGAAGAGTAGGGTCAAAGTACCAGTTGGAAGTTGGCGCACAACATTTTGCCTCGCTAGATATCATTCAATAATAGTATACAACCCTCGCATACAATGGATGATATCAGGCAAAAAAGTTGTTGTGATATAATACGTATTGTTAAAAGAAGAATAAAGCTCTCAGGAAACATACCGCCGACAGGTATAGATTGAGTGAAGGCAAGAGTAGCCTTCCATTATGTGTACGCTCCTTTACTTTCCACATAGCTGTGGATTGCATCATCTCCTGATTGATTACCGCTCATTGTGCTATGTTGCACTTCTCAAATGCTTACGAAGTAAGAGCGCCCGAGAACGAGATTTCCTTGTGCGCTGAGCGGATAGAGTATATGAGATACCCAGTTATGAATACCAGGAAATTTACGATTTTCCTATGCCTGAAAAGAGCATAGAAGGAATACGAAAGGTACACCTTAATGATCGAACAAAAGAAAAGAATTGCCCTTGTGGCACATGATAATAAAAAGCGTGATCTCTTAGAGTGGGCCGAATATAACAAAAGTCTACTCGCAATGCACGAGCTGTATGCTACGGGAACAACAGGTAAACTGCTAGAACAGCAACTTGGTGTTAAGGTTCATAAATTGCAGAGTGGGCCTCTTGGTGGCGACCAGCAAATCGGGGCAAAGATTTCAGAGCATGAGCTTGACTTACTGATTTTCTTCTGGGATCCGCTCACACAACAGCCACATGATACTGATGTGAAAGCCCTCCTACGTATTGCAGTTGTCTGGAATATTCCGGTTGCATGTAACCGGGCCTCCGCTGATTTTATGATTTCATCACCATTAATGTTTGGAGTCTACCGAAGCCAGCGACCTGATTATGAGGGATATATGGGACGCCAGATAGAAGATGTGATTGTATAAATTATGAGAGTGGGAATGCGGGAGTAATAGACCACAAAGCTCCCATCTTGAGCAAAGACGAGTTCGTGATTGACATAGCAGCCAGGTTAGTATCGCAATGTGATGCAAACGCCTGGCTGCCTGTTTGAGTCATATGGACTGGCATAGGCTTCTTGAGCGTCTTCAGCTTCCATATCCATGCTTTTGCTCACCAGTCAGTCTTGCCAGTTTACCTGAATTACAGGTGGATGAGCCAGGGTTTGCATAACTACGCAATATTGTTCAGTTTTCTCACGCAATTTTTCCAGCTGTTCTGCTGTTGCATCGGGTGCATCTATCTCAAAGGCGACACGTATCGTTTCAAAACCTATGGTCGCCTCCTTTGATATGCCCAGTGTACCCCGAAGATCCAGGTCTCCCTCCACTTTAACCTCAATATGATTTGTTGGAATCCCCATAGATGTAGCGACCATCTGACAGGTAATCTGCGCACAGGCAGCCAGGGCTCCAAGGAGCAAATCCCCAGAGCAAGCCGAGGTTCCTGCTCCACCAACTCCACTGTGGGCCTGAGCTCGATAGAGAGCACGTCCGATATCGACAGAACAGGACATTGGGGTTTCGGTTTGAGATCCTTGTGCTTTGAGTGTTATGTGTGCCGTACCGGGATCGCTTCGGTATTTCTCTTTATATGGCTTTTGAATTGATCTTAGATCCATGGTGTATTACCTCCTTTATGGGATACAAGCATCTTTGTTATTCTAACATACTGATGGCTCAGTTCAGAATGGCGAAACAGGAAAAGAGGAATAAAGGAGTTGTAAAGTATGTTATACTAGATGTATGACGTCAGATGTTGTTGTTTCGCTTATGTGGGAAGAATGTGTTTCCACCGAACGCAATAAGTTTGTTGGCGTCGATGTGGGAGCATATCGCTTTGAGACTTTATGTAGGAAGCCTGTCTTATCAGACGACGGAGCAAGAGCTTGCTGATCTCTTTGGGCAAGTTGGACAGGTTGTTTCAGCTACTGTGATTACTGATCGTGATTCGGGTCGCAGTAAGGGTTTTGGTTTTGTAGAAATGAGTAACGATGACGAGGCTCGCAAGGCAATTGATCAATTGAACGGTACTACCCTGGGTAGTCGCCAGATCATTGTGAACGAGGCCCGTGAGAAACGCGACAATTCGTATGGCGGCGGCAACAGAGGTGGCGGCTATAATAATAGCAGAGGCGGAAGCGGACGTGGCGGCTCACGCAGTAGCGACCGAGGCGGTTATTCGAGTAGAGGATACTAAGTAAGTATCAATGCTCGGTTATTTGAGTAAGCAGAAATGTTGAAAAGTGATTTGAGCATGGTTGATTAGTAAATTAAGAGAAAGCCAGTACATGTATTGGCTTTCTCTTTTTATTTAGGTTTCAGTGAATGATGGCCCACGTCAGCCACAGGCCATAACCTACGGTAAGCACTCCTATTACAGTGAGGGCCTGGCTCAGGCGCTTTTCTGCCTGACTGGAAATCCCAAAATCCATTACAATTGCGCGCACACCGAGCATTGCATGGGTTGCAACGACGATCAGAAACAATACTTCCAGTACAAGGACTATAGGGTTGCGCAAGTATGATACCACATCCGCGAAATCACGTATGCCGCCTGTTGCGATGAAGTGGTTCGCGATGAAGTGGAGGCCAAGCAATAGTACCAGGGCTACACCGGTGAAAATTTGCCAGTACCAGGTCGAGGATCTTTTTGGCTCCTCTGCAAATGGGTTTTCCATCATTTCCTGTGTCAGTCGATTTTCCATTGTCTTAGCCTCCAAAGATCTTCAATGCTGCAGCACTCAAAGCGACGAGGGCCACCAGCATCAACACGCTGAAGAGAGCTTTTTGTCTCTTCACACCTACGTCGAAACTGGTAAGTGCTATACGCAAGCCATTCAAACCATGAATGAGTATACCCGCGAGCAAAATGACGTCGAGTAGCAGGAAGTACGGCTGACGTGCCAGAGAGACGAAGGCATCCCAGGAGCCCGGCCCTCGAGTCAATGTACTCAAAACGACCAGGTGGAGATACAGATACACCACCAGACCAATACCTGTGATGCGATTGAGGGCGTAAGCCCACATACCCAGTTTGCGGTGCCGCACATCGAACCAGCGTCCTGCTCGGCGCAATTTGGGTTGCTCTAGAGTTGCCATCTTTATCTCCTTCCTACTTTTTTGAAGCGATTCGCCGTGACCTCGCGACGCAATGCCATAATCTTGCCAGCCGGATCAACGGCTTGCGGACAGGCCTCCGTACACTCGAAGGCGCTATGACAGCGCCAGATGCCATGCTCGCCATCCGCCAGCGCCAGCAAATGCGCTTTTTCGTCAGGATCATCGGTTTTTTGAAGCGCACTATACATCGCTGCCAGTCCAGCAGGGCCCATAAACTTATTATCAACAGCCATTGTTGGGCAAGCACTCATACAAATGCCACATTCGATACAGTTTTCAAAGCGATTGAAGTGAGTCAGGTTGTCTGGTAGTTGGACCGCTTTGGGTTGCACGATGGAACTCAGGTCGTCAACACTGAGCGGTAATGTTGATTCGGCGTCGCGCGTAATCGACATGTCCGATGCCGACATGCGCTGGAAAAAGCCACTCACATCGACGACGAGATCACTGACAATTGGAAAATTTCGCAGTGGTTCAATGCGCAGAGGAATTTTTCCATCACCCACCTCACTAAAACGTGTAATACAAGGGAGCTTTTCAACACCATTAATGCGCAGGGCGCAAGAACCACACGAGGAATGGTGGCAGGCACGGCGGAACGTAAGTGTATGGTCATGCTCAGCCCAGACTTTATCGATGGCATCGATCACATGTGCCGTGTCCTCTACCTGAACGGTGAACATATCGTAATGAGGCTGCTCACCTGATTTGTAGCGGTAGATTTGAAGGGTTATATCGAGCAACTTCATTGTTGACCTCCTTGATAGAACAAACGATACGAAGCAAGCAGAACCTCGCGCGTGCGGCACTCAGCCTCGATGCCAAGCTTGTTGCAGACGATATCGGTAACACGTTCGGCCATCGCCCTTGAGGTAGTAGTCTTGCCTCCTGAGATCGTAACGAAACCATCGACACCGTCGTATGCGTGATCAAAACACTCAAAGGTACGGCTCACATTGCGCTCATCCGTAGCATCTTTCACAATCAGCGGGCGCGCAACGGCCATTCTCGCACGCATTGGTATCTTGCGAACGATAGGCATCAGTTGTTCACCCTGAACGATCATCTTTTCGATGTGTTCAGGAGGGATCGTGATCAAGTCAGGGTCTTTGACTTTCCATGACGTGGTGCCTATAGTACAGGTCGCGCGCTGCGGCACTACAATATTGCCGTCGGCTGGTTTATTCAGGCGATTCAAGACCATGTTGTTGAGGCGACAATCAAGCGTAACCATGACCCCTGGAGTAGGCTGTACAGGCACCCTCACACCAGCCATCGCGGCTACATCTTCTGCCCAGGGCCCTGCTGCATTGATGACGAGATCGGCACCCAGAGTTTCGGTCTTACCTGTTCGATAGTCTCTGACTTTCACGCCTGTCACACTTTTGCCCGAAGTGATGATCTCGGTTACCAGCTCATACCTTCGTACGACAGCGCCATGTAGACGCGCCGTTGCAAGGAAAGCAAGACAAAAGCGGAAAGGCTCAAACACACCATCCGGTATTTGTACTGCGGCGAGTGTTTTGGGATTAAGAAAAGGTTCCATTTCAAGTGCATGCTTGACCGGTATATCGCGTGCGGGGATGTGACTAGCGGCGCATGCTTCCAAAAATCGTTCTTTGAAGGTTAGGTCTTCTTCCGTGACAGCGACGAAGAGGCCATCGTTCAATTCCAATAGATCTGGCATGATCTTGCGTAAGGTCATGTTCTCTTCAATACATTCGATAGCGGATTCCTGATCCGTCATACAATAGCGACCACCAGAGTGGAGCAGGCAATGATTACGCCCGGTCGTCCCTGATGCCACTTCTCCGCGCTCGATGACGGTGACACGCAAGCCACGTAACGCCAGGTCGTGCGCAGTTGCCGAGCCAGTAGACCCAGCACCAATAACTATGACATGAGGTGTAGACATAGGTTACCCCCGGTTGCTAAAAGGCAACTTTATAAGATCACCCTTGGAGAATATCCAGCAACCCGGTTATCATGGCTGCCGGGATGTGGGGTGCACCACTAGAAGCATTTATCCATACGGCATATAGGAGGGAACATATTTGGAGTCCTGTTCCCATTCCTGTTTTCTTTATACTAGCATTTGAGCATCACAAACCAGTCACAGCTCTGAGCATAAATATCTCTGAATGATCACAATCCCTTAACATTTTCCTGACCCGATATTGCTAATCCATTGAGAATGACTGTGATAATTATGTGAGGAAGCAAGGCATTTTTGAGAGTGCGTGGTGATATTCAGGTCCTATTATTGAATGGGTAGGCAAATGTAGTATCAAATACGAAGGAGGGAACACCTCATGTTAGGTAATGAATTTGGCCAGTCAGTTGCAATGGATTTTGCGCCTGAAGGTAGCGTCTGTGAATGGTGCGGCAAGCCCGCCGTGGAACAACTGACAGTCATTGGCGGGAAAAGACACAATGAAGGGGGCTACTTTTGCCACGCATGTGGAGAGAAATTCATTCAAACTGTTGCTGACCCCAAGAGTAGAGAAGCATCTACCGAAGCGGGCGATGAGAGGAAAGCACTTACAGAGTGAATTGGGTAGAAAGGTATAAGAGCGAGGGGATTATATAGGGGCAAGAGCAATGTAGGTGGAGGCACATGTCTCCACCTACATTGCTCTTGCCCTTTTATTCACTTCTATTTGTGAAGTGCTCTTTTTATTATCGAAAATACCGCTCATTTAGCGCTCAAAATGCGCGGTAATTTTGAGGACGATGATTGATATTTGTGGAAGACATTTCTGTTTCGCTATTCTTCGCTAGCCTTGAGGTCGGTCTCGGTGTTCTTTTGTGCTCGAGTGAGGATTTCATTGACTACTACTGTCTTGGCATCAGCGTAGTTCTGCATGTACTTCCAGTTGTTGCTGGCAAGTTGCCGCTTAGTGCGCTCGTAGAAGAGTCGATCGGATTCGTTGCTGCGCAACCAGTTGCGGAAGAGCAGCATGAGGTCGATTTCGGTGCAGCCTAATGAGAAGACATGAAGGTTGATGTCAATGCCGGGTCCTTTGAACATACGGTGTTCGTACCAATCTGGCTCGCGGATAGTCAAAACGTAGCCAGCAGTTTCCATGTCTGGAACGTAGGCTGGTTCATCGGCTGTGTTCGCGACAACGAGCAGCATGTCGATTTTGGGTTTGGCAGCAAGGCCTGGGACTGAGGTCGAGCCGACATGTTCGCTCAACAGGACTCGTTCGCCGAGGATGGACTGGACTCGCGTTGCCTCACGTTCGTAGAGTCGTGGCCACTCGGGATCGTAGTCGACAATCTGGATTGGTGCGACGAGTGGTACTAACTCACCAACCTGGGCGGCGCGTATTTGTTCCTCTGTCAATGGCGTGTATGGGATTGCTCCTGCTTGTTCTGAATCTTGGTTCTGTGAGTCGCCGATTGTGTTCTCGGTTTCTGGCATTTACCCTTCCTTTCAATCCTGATATGCTCCTTCCAGGAAGTTTAT
>CAVPEB010000017.1:0-14393 GCA_963702765.1 uncultured Chloroflexia bacterium | reverse complement strand
GCACAAAACAAAACCGCCCTTGCTTTTTCCTTCACCGTTTGGTTGCCACCAACTGGCTCCAGAAGGGCTTTCACAGAGACGGTTTACAGCGTGGAGCGGGAGACGGGGCTCGAACCCGCGACAGCCTGCTTGGAAGGCAGGAACTCTACCACTGAGTTACTCCCGCATTTTCTAACACAAAAGAGTATATCTATTACTTCAGGTCGGGGTGCGCGGACTTGAACCGCGGACCTCATGGTCCCAAACCATGCGCGCTACCAACTGCGCCACACCCCGCTAACACGCTACAACTTGAACGCACGCGCAATATAGCACGCTTCTAGCGATATGTCAAGTATTAGTGGTCCTTTTTTCGACGGTAGCGAAGTTTGAGCATGAAGAGATTCCAACGAGTTGAGATACTATTCAAGGGATTACGCCGTATTGGCGTTACCTTCTCAGACGCTCCCGATTGCGCTGGATAGCGGGACCTTGACATGAATGGCAGAATTATCACTATCGCAAGGCAGGCAGCACCAATAACAGCTATCACACCAGTGAAAATATCTGGGCTACCATGCGCAAAAGCCCAACCGCCAGCGAAGAGCGAAGCACACACCGCAATTACAAGACACCACTCCGAGACGCCAAAATGTAAAGA
This sequence comes from uncultured Chloroflexia bacterium, assembly GCA_963702765.1. Classification (GTDB taxonomy): domain Bacteria; phylum Chloroflexota; class Ktedonobacteria; order Ktedonobacterales; family Ktedonobacteraceae; genus DATMNR01. The sequence goes on along the minus strand of CAVPEB010000017.1, from coordinate 13,753 downwards.
TAGATCAGCACGTTTACGTACATTTGAACGCGAATCAGATTTACGGCGTATTCTCCCGCCTAATTTCTGACCAAGACCTGGCTTAGGCTCGGTTCGCTCCATATTACGTAAGATTTCTTCAATTTCGCGCTCGTATTTATTTGGCATTCTAGTTCTCTTCCTTGAACTCGCCAGTAATTCCTTAATGTAATGATACCAACTTCTAAGCGCTGATACAAGAGTTTAGTATCTCAATTGTATCATATCTTGCGAAATTCTATGAAACTTCTTTCTAGTTCTCTCACTCTTAATCTATGCGGAAAGTAACTTCCTTCCCTTCATCATCCCCATCCCTTTTAACCACGCTTCTCCCTGGCAAGGTATGAGCCACCTCTCGCCCCTGTTTAAAAACATGCAGTCGAGTAGGAACAAGACGCAGTGCCTCGAAAGCTGAGGGTGCATCGAGTATCAGGAAATCGGCCGATTTACCCTCCTCGATACCGTATGAGTCTTGAATACGTAGAGCCCTTGCAGCATTCGTCGTGATCAAGTCAAACACGTCATTAATCTCTTCATAACCACTCATATGGCAAAGAAAAAGCGCCAGTTGCGCAGCCGCAAGCATATCACCTTTACCAAGTGGAAACCAGGGATCCATAATCGAGTCGTGACCAAGCGCAACATTGACGCCACTTGCCAGCAATTCTTTGACACGAGTAATGCCTCGCCGTTTTGGATACGTATCAAAACGACCTTGCAGCACAACGTTATCAAATGGATTCGCAACGACATTCATTTGAGCACGCGCCAAAAGGCGAATAAGTTTAAATGCATAAGCGTTATCGTAAGAGTGCATGGCTGTACAATGGCTTGCTGTTACTCGTCCTTGCCATCCTTGCTGAAGTGTATCCGCTGCCATTACTTCAGTAAAACGAGAGTGTGGATCATCAGTCTCATCGCAATGAACATCAATATCCCGGTTAAACTCTTTCGCTAATTCGAAGGTGTAGTGAACTTCCTCCACACCCATATCGCGGGTCCATTCAAAATGTGGAATACCTCCCACGAGATCGCAACCCAACTCTAAAGCCTTACGCATCAACTCACGGCCATTTGGGAAAGACATGATACCATCCTGTGGAAAGGCAACAAGCTGCAAGTCGCATATATCACGTATCTCTTCACGTACCTCAATGAGGGTACGCAACGCGGTTAATTCTGGATCACACACATCTACATGGCTACGAATGTGCAGCGTACCTTGCGCTACCTCCCAGCGAACCTCTTCCAAAACTCGACTTTTTACATCCTCACGCGTCAAACTCGGTTTGCGCTCACTCCAGATTTGAATTCCTTCAAGGAGTGTGCCTGATGAATTGTAACGTGGCTGTCCTACTGTGAGCACTGCATCCAGGTGAACATGGGCGTCAATAAATGGAGGTGAAACAAGTCTCCCAGCAGCATCTATCTCGTGAATAGAGCTATCAGAGGAAATGTCATTGGCGATTCTGGCAAATTGGCCGCCCTTTACGGCAATATCAACCAGACCGTCACGTCGATGCAGGCGAGCATGGCGAATAATGAGATCGTATTGCATACTATGTTCCTCTCGTATTACATTGATAGTGCCAAATATAGATGTTGCAAACGGAAAGCAGGCGGAACACGCCGCCTGCCTCAGTTAAATGGTATAAATGATGATGCTACTCGGCAGCAGAACTCTCTTCAGTAGAACTCCCCTCAGCTCGTTTGCTAGTGTTAATCTCGATACGCCGCAGGATTAAGTAGGCAATACCAGCGAAAATGATCGCAAGTTCGAAGCCAACGTCCATCCCATAGGGTGAATTGACCAGGCCACCGATAGGTCCAGTGATAGGTGTCGTGTTCCCATTATATGTGAATACCTGGGCAAAACCAAGATACGCACCAAACAAACCAAACACCATAGAAACTATCGCAGCCCAGCCCGCTGGAAGTCGACTGCGCGTATTCCAATCATCGACATTGTAGCGACCTCGACGGTACACAAAGTGTTCGATGATGAGAATGGTAGAGTATGGACCAAGCCAATAGGCTACGAGCAGCATAAAACTGTTCAGTGTATCATTGAAGTTGCCGCCTATTGCAACAAGAGTAATCGCAATAGCGATATACACAACAGCTCCGATGAGCGTCCATATAAAGCGCGGGACATGCATAAACCACTTCCCAAGCACCTGCATAGAGAGCCCAAGACTGTAATCGTTGGGAATATTGTTTGCGACTGTGCTGAGAGCGAGTAAAGCAACGAGAAAAGTTCCAAAGCCGCCTAGCGGGGCAGCAACACCAGCCAGTAAATCGCCTCCACCTTTAGGGATCCAACTGGTAAATGCCATACCCATCGTTTCTAATATCACACACGGAATAAAAACACCAAGAAAGGTCAGCCAGAAGACACGTGCAGCCGATGTGTCCTCAGGTTGATTGACATTATAGTCAGCAGCGTAGGAACTCCATCCTGTAGCAAAGCCAAAGATAGCGCCACCAAATGAGATGAACCCTGCAATTTCAGCCGCTCCAAATGCGGGTGTAGGAATAATTTTCATATGCGGTACTGCTACAACCAGCAGGATTAGAAAGATTATGGCCATGGGAATCCACGCCCAGCGCTCATAACGATGGACGTATCTATAACCATAAATACTCACCACGGTGGTAAGAATCGCGATGACAAGAATTCCTATCCATACTGGAACAGCGCCATTGGTCAACGAATTGACCAATTGACCACCAATTATGACGTTGACAGTCGACCAACCAATACAGGCAGCCACATTGAACAGCGCCATGATAATTCCACCTACCCAACCGAAAGCAAAACGCGTGATGGTCATCTGGCGTAAACCCAGTTTTGGACCAAGAGTCGAGAAAAAGGCAACGGGTAAAACACCGAGTATATTGAAGATAATAATAACAGCCAGGCCATCCCAAAAACCGAGTCCAAATGCGAGGTTAGCTATCGCTCCAAGAGCGATTGTTGAAATTACTAGATTGGCGGATAGCCACATAGTGAAGTTGTCGCGGATGCGCACGTGCGTGCGCGTTTTGGGTGAAACACGTTCTATTCCATGTGTTTCTAACCCCTGTTCTTCTGGTATAGTAATAATATCAGTAGCCATTCGTTCTTCTCCTAAGAAAAAAACTATCGAATATTCGGTAAAACCACCTTTAGTTGGTACTTGCCGGTCGAACCACATCTCATCAGAGATACCAGGCTCTCAGAAGTTCTCCACTCTTCTGAAGAACGACGTAGAACAGTCTTTTTCATCTGGCATATGACAATATTATTGTACGAATGCTAAACGTACAAAATCCAGCCAGGGAGGATGATATACATGAAGTATACCAGAAGAGGCAAAAAGTAGCTAGCGAATTTCTCTGAACGGAAAAGTTCAGCTTAACCATTCAAGCAGGTAATTGTTTCTAACAAAGTGTAAAACGACTGTTTTTGTTGTAGAAGTTTGCACCTTTCATTTTTATTCATCTGCATATGACAATTCGAATTCTCGAAATATGTATCTTTTTCCTAGAAATATTACGAACAAGTCAATTTTATCTTGAAATACTACCGTATTCCGTATCAATTTCAATGAGTTTATCAAAGATTAGTAAAATCATCGTTAAAACTCTAAACGTGGTATCCGAAAATATGTACAATGGTTGTTATATACATACGGACAGCACATATTATGATAACAGTAACATATTTCTTGACAACTTCCCACGCTGATGGATGTTTCTCCTTAGCAACTTGAGCAGGAGGTAGGGATGTCTTCCAAGGTAGTTTCATCGAAAGAGAAATGACTGTTCACAAAAAGAGTGGAGAACGTAGGCACTCATTGGCAACACGAGTACTTTTTTTCTGCTTGCATGTGAAGAAGAAATGTTCTAAAATAGGCGAGGAGCAGTGAGTATAGTGTACATGTATGAAGGACCGTTCATGATTCGAGCGCATAAGATTCGCCTGCATCCCACGCCTGCACAAGTCAACTACTTTGCGAAAGCCGCAGGCACCAGCCGCTTCGTGTGGAACTGGGCACTGGCCGAGTGGCAGAGGCAGTATGAAGCAGGCGAGAAACCCACGGCGTTCAAGCTCAAGAAGCAGTTCAACGCAATCAGACGGCAGCAGTACCCCTGGACGTGGGAAGTCACCAAGAATGCTTCAGATCAACCCTTTCTGGACCTGGGCAAAGCCTTTACCGCATTCTTCGAGGGCAAAGCTCATCGTCCGCGCTTCAAGAGCAAGAAGCGAAACAAGCCGAGCTTCTACCTTGCGAACGATCAATTCGAGTTGAAAGACCACCAGGTGTGGATTCCCAAGCTCGGATGGGTCAATATGGCAGAGAATCTCCGTTTCACAGGCAAGGTAACGGGCGCGCGCATCACCCGAACGGCTGAGTGGTGGTTCATCTCCATTACGGTTGAAGTGCCAGATGAAGTCGCGCAGAAACGACCGGCTGCGGTCGGTGTTGATGTGGGCTTGAACAGGCTCGCCACCTTGAGCACCTCTGAGGGATACGAGAACCAAGCATTTCTCAAAACGGCGCTCAAAAAATTGCGTCAAGCCAATAAGCGACTGCATCGCAGGAAGCTCGGATCAAAGAACCGGGAGAAAGCGCGTCGACAGATGGCACGACTCCATTACCGTATTACCTGCATGCGCGATGATGTGCTCCACAAACTAACGACGAGGCTTGCCAACTGTTATGGGATCAAATGAAATGAACATGACTGAGCATACAAATGAGCAACTTAGTTTATTGAATAATCAACTGAGAGCAGCTCTTGAGGCTCGCACTCAGGAGAATATGTTGCTCAATGAAGTCATATCCACTGTCGGTTCAACTCTTAAACTTGATGAAGTCCTGGGGCATCTGGTAGATATTGTCGTCCGTGCTATACCCTGCCATGCCGCTTTCTTCTATCTCTTTGATAAAGATAAGGAGCGACTGACTCTTGCAAGCACAAATCATCAATATAAGAAGCTTGTAGGAAAGATTGAAATGGCCCTGGGAGAAGGAATTACAGGCTGGGTTGGTATGCATCTCCAGCCTGTAATTCTAAAAGAAGGTGCCTTGAACGATCCTCGTTTCCGTTACTTTCCCGAGTTAGAGGAAGAGAAGTTTCAGTCTACTATGACTGTTCCTATCCTTTCCAAAGATCGTCATCTCATAGGTGTCATTACTCTCCACACGGTCGCTCCCTATGAATTTTTAGAACAACAGAAGACATTTCTCATCAATACAGCCGCACTTGTGGCAGGCGCAATTGAAAATGCCCAACTTTATGAGAATACGCAACACAAACTCAATGTTTTGACGACACTCTCGGTTATGAGCCAGACTATCAGTTCTGGATTGTACCTCGATGAAATGTTGCGTTCACTTGCAACTCTTACCCTACACATTATCGAAGCCGATCTCTGTGTCATTATGTTGATGGATCAAGCGAAAGGGCGTCTTATAGTTCGCGCCTCTTCTCCTAATCTAAATGACAGAGCGTTAAGCCTACAACCTATTGACATCGATCGAAATGTCTGGGAGCAATTGAGAGAACTCAACTTACGTGGTCAACCATCTGAATTGAGCGCACACACATTAGAGCGATTGAATCCATTGAAGGATTCTCAATTTAAAACGTTGCTTTCAGCCCCTTTAATTGCCGGTACCGAACATCTTGGCTTAATTAATTGTTATTTTAGTAAAGCTCGCCGCAATACATCTGAGAATCAAACGTTGCTAAGCACAATTGCAAACCAGATAGCGTTGGCAATTAAAAATAGTCACCTGGCAGATATGCTTGCCCAAAAGAATCTGGTTAAAGGGTTCTTTGACGATCTAATGTACGGAGAGTATGACTCTGAAGACTCCCTTCGGCAACGAGCAAATTTTATTGGATGTGATCTAACAAAACCACATACTATTGCTATTATTGAAGTTTCGCACCTGGACGAAAGCAATAATGGAGAACATGAACGCACAGGCACAAATTCTTCCAACAGACTCACTGCCGATACGTTCCAATCTGAAGAAGATCGTCATCTGATACATAAACGTATAAGCGGACAAATTCGACGCCGCATTCAGGACAATTACCCTGGATCAGTTGTTTATGAGCGCGAGAATTTGCTCTCGTGCATCATTTGCCTCAGCAAAGATCCTACAGCGGCTCGTTTAAAAACGTGGCTAGGTGATCTTGGACGCCAGATGCGTACAGAGCATGGCATTCGACTTTCAATAGGCATTGGGAACCAGTGTCAAAGCATCAACGATTATCGTCGAGGATTCGCTGAGGCAAGTGAAGCTCTTCAAATGGGACAAAGCCTTAACCACGATGGTAGTGTGACGCATTTTAATGACCTTGGCGTTTACCGTTACCTCTACAAGATTGCGCGTATGGATGATCTGAGAGATATGTATCAGGATCAAGTAGCACGCATTGCTACATATGATCGACGCAAAGGAACCGATTTGCTTGACACACTAGAGACATATCTGGAATGCGCAGGCAACCTTACCAAAACCTCTGAACGGTTATTTGTGCATCGCAATACACTCATTCAGCGCCTGGAGCGTCTGCAATCGCTATGTGATATTGACATACAAGATCGCAGTAACTGGCTCACACTTCAAGTCGCCATCAAAGTCTTCAAATTACGTTCAAATGGGATGTAAAAATACTGGTTCTAAAAAAGAAACCTGGCATCCTTTCGTGGATGCCAGGTTTCTTTCCAGATGTACCTGATTAAATCATTACAGCCAGGCTACTTTCAACTTCATCCTCAACGTCTCCCTTTTCGGTAAGACGGCCGCCCTTTAACGGGATCTCTTTCAGGAAAAACACCGCAATCAGGCCAACAATCATCAATCCGAGACTTAATACGAAGACATTATGAATACCCTGTGCCAGACCTATTTTTACAGCTTCGATAATTTGATGTAGCATTGCTACAGACTGTGGTCCCATAGCAGCAGCATGTGACTCTATCTGCGCCAGCGTAGCCGGCGAGAGTAGGATCTGCGGGTTGTTAAATGCAGCCAGGTACTGTGCTGGAACAGCATGCAGTATAGCAACCGGTAACGCACTATGGAAGGCGGGCAGATATGCAGCAGTCATAACTGAACCCATCGCTGCAAGGGCAATCGTGCCACCAATCTGGCGGAAGAATGTCAGAGTTGCTGTTGACTGGCCAATCTTGGTTGGCAATGCATTCTGCACAATCAATGTGTAGAGCGACATTCCAATACCCAAACCAAGACCAAGCACCAGCATGGCTACCAATACGTCATTGTTTGTCGAATTGACATTCAGACGCGCCAGTAATACTACCCCTGCAACACTCACCAGCATACCCAGAATTGCAATCCACTTATACCTACCCAGGCGTGATACCAACTGGCCTGAAACGATGCTACCAGCGACTGAAGTCAACATCAACGGCGTCAGTATAAGTCCGCTACTCGTAGCAGATGAACCAACTACACCTTGCACGTAAAGCGGTATAAAGAAGATACCGCCGAACAGAGCCATACCAAAGATGGTTGTTATCAATGTAGAAACACTAAAAATGCTGTTTTTAAACAGACTAGGTTCGATAATCGGTTGTCCGCCACGCCTCTCAAGCCAGGCTTCGTAAACGATAAACGACGCAAGCGAGATGAACGCTATACTGAATAAGCTAAAGATTTGTGGTGATAACCAGTCGTACTGGCTTCCTGCCCACGTGAATCCAAGCAGCAAAGGAACCGTTCCCAACACAAGTAGAGCCGCGCCAACATAGTCAATTGAGATTTCTTTAGCTCTTCCACGTAGCGTTGGCATCAGAAAAATTAAAACGAGCAATGCTGCAATACCGATTGGCAAGTTTACATAGAAAACCCAACGCCATGAGGCGTTCTGAGTAATCCATCCACCCAATGTAGGGCCAATGATAGCTGAGATTCCCCAAACACCACCGGTAACACCCTGCCATTTACCGCGCTCACGTGGCGTAAACAAATCACCGACAATCGCGATAGCAATAGGCATTAACGCGCCTGCTCCAATTCCCTGCAAAGCTCGGAACGCTATCAATTGATTCATCGATTGCGAAGCACCCGACAAGGCTGACCCAATCAAGAAGACCACAACGCCAAATAGGAAGATAGGTTTTCTTCCAAAAAGATCGGAGAGTTTCCCATATATTGGTACCATTACAGTAGATGTGAGTAAGTATGCAGTTGAAACCCAGGTATAACGATCAAACCCATGCAGATCAGCAATAACTCGTGGCATAGCTGTTGAGACAATTGTTTGATCCAGTGAAGCAAGCAACATAACCATAAGCACACCAAACATGGTTAAGAGGGTTTCTCGCTGTGAAAAGCGCGGTTGCTCGTAATCCTCCACTACTGTACTTGAATGATCTGATGTTAAAACAGCAACATCAGACTGAGCTGATATCGTTTTCATTACATAATCCTTTAATTAGCACTAATTCCTTTGAAGTATATTCGCTTAAGATTCTTCGCAACTTCTTCTCCTGACATTTGTCCCTCGGTCATTAAGCGATCATAACTCTTTGGTGATAATAAACTATAGAATGCGCTTAGCATTACCATTGTCGGCAATGTAAAATCAAAATCTCCAGCAGCTTTTCCTTCCTCAAAAAGTGAGTTCAGGCGCTCCGAAAGTTGATCCCATATTTCACGCAAGCACCCTTTTTTCTCGACCAACAGATGCTTCAACGCAGCACTATTACTTACCGAAAAGAGTAGCTGCATGCGCTTACTCATAATCCCAACATGCATCAAATCGAAAATAGCCTCTATTTTTTCTCGAGCCGTTAAGGTTGAGTCCATGGTTAAATCAATATATTGCAATAACTGTTGCATATCGTGTTCAAAGATTGCTACAACCAGTTCCTCTTTACTTGGAAAGTGAAGATAAACGGTACCCTTTGCAATGCCAACACGAGTAGCAATTTCATCGATAGATGTCTCGTGATATCCCCTCTCCATCAAAACTTCTTCAGCTGCCTGAAGTATAAGTACCTCACGTTCCTGGCGCTGCTTTTCTTTTAAGGAACGAGGAGCAGTTATTGGTTGCATCATTGCACCTCCACGAAAAATGACTGTCAAATTATTCTCTGACAATGAAAACAATTTTTGACTGACTTGTATTCCAAATGACTAATGAGTCATTATTTTACAAGAAAGTCAGAAAATTGTCAAGGAGAATGTATCGTTGAGGTTCTTAAAGAGGGTGTATATTAATTACATTCATCATCGCTACAATTACACTTTTCGCCAGTACGAGCTTCATGAATGGCTTCACGACCTTCTCGAACTATGAAATAGACAAGTGCTAGCGCAGCTAATGCGTCTGCCCACCAGAAGCCAAAATATTTGTTAAGCAACAATGCCAAACAACAAAGTAAAGGACATGTAGGCGCATGTAACACTACAAATTGCATCGGCTCTCAGCGCAGCGCTTCCAATGTGGTTTGCTACTCGCAGTTTACCTCGCCATAAGAGAGCATGATTATGGCTGCGGCAATTGCTAATCCTATTCCCCACCACGATACCTCGGGGCGGCTTTGTGTCAAAAAAGCAAAAGCGCTGTCAGCTACAATATACAGCGCAAGTCCAAATAAACTAATACCTGTGATCCATGATGCTCGACGCTCAGCATGGCTAACTACTTCAATTGAACCGCCACGCTTTTCAACCAACAATCGCCACAATAAAATGCTGCCAGCGACGAGTTCAATGATACTATCGATTCCAAAACCCTCGAGGGAAACACTACGCGTTGCAAAACCTGTTGTTAGTGCGATACTTGCCTCTATAACCATCCAAAACAGGGCTATAAGTTCAATCCAGATACCCAAATGTAATTGTCTTTGACGAGACTGAAGATGCATTTGTGCCGCATGATCTTCTACTCCAAACTGTCGGACCATCATCAAAATCCTTCTTATTCCGCGGCTACATGATTTCCTTTTTCTAGGGAAACTATGGATTGTTCAGAATGATTATGATTACAATTTTCTCCCATCTCCATATGGCAGTATAAACCATTTACTGCGCAGTATGATTCTTGATGAGGATTACATTCAAACTGAATTGTAACGTGACCAATGTGATACTTCTCGCTAAGCATCGTGTTCAAAGACTGCAAAATAACTGAGCTATCACTTGGAGGTAAATCTGCAATGAGCGCATGACATGAGAGGGCATACATATTACTGGTAATGCTCCAGACATGCAAGTCATGCACATCCTCTATTCCCTTCACACTCTTCATATCTTTTACCAGACCTGGCATTGAAACACCTTTAGGTACAGATTCAAGAAGTATGTCAGTCGTTTCATGTAATATACGCCAGGCACCTATAGCAATGAGAACAGCAATACCAATAGACAGAAGAGGATCTACGAATGTCCAGCCCGTAAACAAGATGATCACACCAGCAACAATTACACCTGCAGATGCGGCAACATCTCCAAAAACATGTAGCATTGCAGCACGTACGTTCAGATTACTGGCTTCCTTAAACAGACCAAAGCCGATAATGAGATTGATAACAATCCCAACTCCCGCAGCCAGGAACATAATTTGTGGCTGTACTTTTTCTGGATGTTGGAAACGTTGTACAGCTTCCAATAAGATGGCAAAGGCAATCACAATCAGAGTCACGGCATTTACCATTGCTGCCAGAATGCCAACGCGGTGATAACCAAAGGTTTTACGTGCGTTTGGAGGCCTTTCTGCCTGCACTGTGGCAAACCATGCCAGGCCTAGCGCAAAGATATCGGTTACAACATGCCCGGCATCAGAAAGCAAAGCAAGCGAATTTGCTAACAATCCGCCTACTATCTCTGCAAGCAATATAATTAAAGTCAGGAAGAATGCCAAACGCAAGCTATTTCTGGCCAGCCCATGAGTGTGATTGTGTCCACTGTGGCTATGTCCATCGCTCATGCCAGCGCCTCCGTTTCTTTGGAGGAGGTAGATGTTTCATTTATGTGAGTCATGCCAAGTTCAAGCAAAAGCCGAATATGCTCATCAACCAATCGATAATAGACTATCCTACCGACTTTGCGCATTGCTACAATTTGCTGATTACGCAAAACACGAAGTTGATGCGAAATGGTTGTATCATCCCTACCTAAACCTGTAGCCAGATCACCAACACACAATTCTCCTGATTCCGCACGAAGCAATGCGTACACAACCTGCAAGCGTGTGGGATCACTAAGCACAGCGAAAAGTGAAGCGATGCGCATTGCAGTATTAGTAGTTAATACATTACGCCTGACCGCAAGCATATGTTCTTCATGGATTGAGCGTCCACGATTTACGACCTCAACTGTAGCTTCACCTTGATCCCCCATATAAGCAACACTCTGCGTTGTCTCTACTGAATGTGTTACCATGCAAACCGTCCAATCATTCAATGAATACCTGTACAGCCATGCAACTATCTATATATAATATAACACATCTGTGTAGAGATAGCAACACGTCCCTTTATCCAGCAAAAGCAATCACAAGAATACCGGCAAAAATGAACATTGCCCCAACCAGGCGTATAGCTCCAAAACTTTCTCCTAGCCAGCGCCATCCCACAAACGTAGCAAAGACAACGCTTATCTCCCTGACAGATCCAGCATAGCTCACTCGCGCAATCGTATAAGCTTTCAATGCAAGAATGTAAGCCAGGAGGGTAAAGAGGCCAACAATGGTAATACGTATCCAGTTTGCTCTCCACTCATCAACAATGGCAGTATTCCCATAACGCATCACAACTGCTGGTGTAATGAATACTACTGTTAGCGCAATCACCAGAACAGTATACGGTAGAGGTGATACATGACGTACAGCAGCACCATCAATAGCAGTGTAAACTGAAATACAAAAGGCAACACCTATAGCCAACGCAAGAGCACTCTTATTTAGCCCTGATGTTTTACGTAAACTCCACCATGTCTTTCCGCCAACAATGATTAAACCAAATACGAGAAGAGCAATACCAATAAGGCCAAACAACCGAGGACGCTCGCCAAGAAAGACTGTTGCCCAGATAAGTAGAAAAGCCGGAGCAGCTCCACGAGCCATAGGATAGACAAGTGAAAAATCACCATTCTCGTAAGCGCGTATCAAAGTGATGTAATATATCGCTTCTACCAGAGCGCTACTGATAATAAAGGGCCATGTAGAGGTGAGCGATAACGAACTTGAGAATAACAATGGAGAAAAAATAATGACGCCAGCAATTAATGAGCACCAGATAAAGACCTGCTTTTCTTTCGCGCGCTTGACGAACAAGTTCCAGGTCGTATGCATCATCGCAGCCACCAATAGTAATCCCAGTGCGGTCAGTGGCACTCGTCTTACCTCCATGTCTTTATGCACAAGATGGCCTTACATTTTGTTTCGATACATCCTTCATTGTATCAGTGCAGTCCACACTCTTCCAGGGGGATAAGCGCATATAATAATCGATGGCACGTTCTGTTGAATAGTTCATATTCCCTGAATTAGTGATAGATGGTGTTACATAGGCAAAAAATCGTAGGGCTGTTACTTGAGATACAAGACAATTAAATCTTACTCAGCATCCCCTAAGATCATTTTTGAAAATAAGAGATTACTGCACCAATCAAAGCAGCGTCAGAACCAAGATAGGAAGGGACAATCTCAAGCAGATTTGCATCCTTCGCAGGTAGCCGTACCATAAGCGAATCCCGAACATTGGCAATCAAGAGTTCTTTCGCGCACAAAACCTCACCACCCAAAATGAGAACTTCAGGCTTATATATATCGATGTATTTGGTAGTTGCAGCACTTACCCTACGCCCCACCTCACAATACACTTGCAATGCAATTGAATCTCCACGCAACGCTTCTTCAGCCAACAATTGAGGGCTAAAATGTTCTCGATTGCTCAAACGCCGTACGAGGTTGGTTTGCTCACCCCGGCGCAGGGCGCGTTGCACCATTTTTTGCATTGCCTCCAATGAGATGAGTGTATTAATGCAACCATACTTACCACAACTACAACGCGGACCATTCATAGAAATGGCTATATGACATGCGTGACCTACATATGCCTGTTCAGATCTTTCAAGGTTTCCATCTATAAAAACTGCGGCTCCAACCACGGTATCCACATTCAAGAAGAGCAAACGACGAAAAACTTTACCTGCACCGAAATGATATTCACTTAATAATGCTGCATCTACATCTACATGTAGCTGGGCAGGTAGATTATAACGTGCCTCAAGAAGATCACAAAGAGGAAATTTATTTAACGAAGGAAGAGCTGGAATTGTATGTGGGCGACGAGCAGTCAAGTCGAGACTACCTGGAATAGATATGCCCAAACCAGTCACTCGTAAGTGTTCAGCTTTCGCGTATAAAAGCGCTTGCTCAATTGTACGCAAATATGGTTCAAGCGTAGCAGTAGCCGGACGCTCTCTCAGAGTTTTCACATGGAAACGATGGTGTATCTTGCCATGCTGATCTACCAACCCGATAGTAGCTCTATTTCGAGTTATTTCCACCCCAATTGCTACATGTCTATCGGTTTTCTTGCGTTGATCTGGCACTGATGACTCAACTATGTTCTAGCATTTATATAGAACATAAGTTCTATATCTACCAGCTGCAGGAACAGATACAAATAATAATCACGACACTATTTGCAATAAAAGTATACCGGGCGATAAGAACATTTGTCAAGATCAAA
>CAVPEB010000016.1:0-87494 GCA_963702765.1 uncultured Chloroflexia bacterium | reverse complement strand
CTCTTCCTCCATACTTAACGTCGCGCTCTGGGCTGTAAAGAGCTTTACATCTTCAACATACACTGTATCGAAAATTTCCAATAAAGCTGTGCCTACAATACTCTCGACGGTAAGCTCTGAGTCCTTTACATCATTTACCAGTAACTCAGAGAACTGTTCAGAACATTGGACGCAAATGTGAATGACGCACATGACCCTCTCCTTGCCTTGCTTAGAAATTCCTTTTCATGCATAACTGTAAATGCATGTAGATATTATCGTGATGGCTCTTTCAGACTTTGGGAAGCAAAATATTGCGATTGCTCAAAAAAACCATCAAAATATCATCAACTTTTTTACCATCTGATCTTTGTCATCTTGATGAGATGTAAATGTTACGTTGATAAATAATGCATTATTTGCACAAGAAGTTTGATAGACATACCATCCTCTACAGAAATTATAACCGGAGATACTTCTGGAAGGGAATAACATCCTTTACAAATGCTTAACAAATTGATATAGTTGACGTTACGGCTCTATACCCATTATTTCTTATGCCATTTTGCAGAAACCACAAAAGTATCTAAGGAAGGTAGCGGTGAAGAAAGATAAGAAATCTCCCCTCAATTCTCGCTTGCATGATGCGCGTTTAGAACGCGGATGGTCGCAGCAGGACCTGGCTGAACTGGTTGGTACGACATTCGTCAATATCAGTCGCTGGGAAAACGGCTCGAATTTTCCCACTCCTTATTATCGCCAGAAACTCTGCCATGTTTTTGGCAAAACACCTGCTGAACTTGGTCTAATACCACCACGTTCACAGGCTAACAGGATATGGACCGTTCCCTTTCTACGCAATCCATTCTTCACTGGACGCAAATCACTCCTGACATTACTCCATGAGCGCCTCTCGACCACCAGAATGGCTGCGCTGACCCAGGCTCAGGCCCTTTATGGACTCGGCGGCATTGGCAAAACGCAGACCGCTGCCGAATACGCTTTTCGCTACGGTGATGATTATGCCCATGTGTTTTGGATATGGTCTGCCACCCGGGAGACCCTCGACGCTGACTTCGTGAAGCTGGCGCAACTTCTCGATCTTCCTGAAAAAGACGAGCAGGATCAGACACTGATCATGGCTGCTGTCAATCGCTGGCTGGCTGCTAACGAGAGCTGGCTGCTCATCATGGATAATGCCGACGACCTACCTATGGCGCGGGAGTTCCTGCCTTCCAGCCATAATGGATATATCTTATTCACGACTCGTGATCAAGCCGCAGGTATGATCGCCGCCAGCGTCCAAGTCGAGAAATTGTCTCTGCAGGATGGCACACTGCTGCTGCTGCGCTGGAGCAACCGCCTGGATAAGGAAAAATTACTCGACAAAGATCGTGCCGCTGCCGAACGCATAGTGGAGGAGATGGACGGACTACCGCTTGCCCTTGTCCAGGCCGGGGCTTACATAGTTGAGACCGCATGTACCCTGGAGGATTATCTCAACCTCTACGAGACGCACCACAAAGAACTGCTGGCGCGGCACAGTCGTCTCATGCTCGATTATCCTAAAACAGTTGCCACCACCTGGTCACTCTCATTCCAGCAAATCGAGCAGCAGAGCCCCGCTGCCGCCGACCTGCTGCGCCTCTGCGCCTTTCTTGCCCCTGATGCCATACCAGAAGAGTTGCTTATGCGAGGCGTGACCGAAGCGGGTGCTGACTCTGCTACCGCAGCTGGCGATCTATTCAAACTCAACGAAGCCCTGGGAGTGTTGATCAGGTACTCGCTTGTACAGCGAGAAGAGAACACGCATGTGCTGAGCATCCACCGGCTTGTGCAAACCGTACTCAAGGATGACATGGATCAAGAGACACAACGAACCTGGGCAGAGTGTACAGTACAGACCATCAACGCTGTCTTTCCAGAGACAAGTTCAGGTATCGGCGAAAAGCAACAATATTTCTTACAATATTACCTACCTCATGTCCAGGTGTGCGCAACTCTTATCGCCCAATACCATCTCCACTCTCAGGAGGCATCCCACCTCCTTTATCAGGCTGGAGCTTTTCTGTATGCCCATGGTTTCTATCATCAATCCCAAGCTTTTCACCAGCAGGCCCTGGACATCCGCAAGCTCGTATATGGATCCGAGCATCCCACTATCGCCGAAAGTCTCACCGCTCTGGCTCTACTCGAAAATATTATGGGAGACTTCGAACAAGAAGAACGGTTCTACCAGCAAGCTCTGGATATCCGTGAAAAGACGCTTGGACCTGACAATCCTGATACCACTCGCAGTCGTAATAATCTGGGCGTGTCATACCGTAATCAAGGCAAGTATGAGCAGGCCGAGTTGCTTTTGCAGCAGGCGCTCAGCATCAGCGAGCGTTTACAGGGATCTGAACATCTTGATACCCTGAATTATGTCATCAACCTGGCTAAACTCTACTCAGAACAGCATAAATACGAGCAGGCCGAGCTGCTTTTGAAACGGGCGCTGACAACCAGCGAGCGCATCTTAGAGCCTGGACATCCCTTCATTGCCCACAACCTCAATCTGTTGGCAAGACTTTCCTATGAGCAAGGAAACTATGAGCACGCAGAGCAGCTCTGGAAGCAATCCCTCGCTATCCTTGAGAAAGCTTTTGGATCTGATCATCCAGCTTGCGCTGAAAGACTCAACGATCTGGCTACACTTTATAATGCTCAGGGTCTGTATACAAAAGCAAAGATCTTTTGCCAGAGAGCGATTAGCATCTCAGAGAAAATACTTGGGCCTGAGCATCCCGATACGATCACCTATCGTGAACACTTAAGCAGGATCGTGAACAAAATAGAGGAGGAGCAGGATGGTAATCACCATCCCGCTCCCATTTCGAGTTGAGTTGGTCAAAGTGGCCGTTTTAGCCTAGCACGCGATACCAAATGTGGGACACCATGGTTTTGGTATGAAGGCAACAGACCTCGTTGACTTTGCGACCACCGCTGAAGCATTCACATGCTGGCTAGAAGCAACATTTGCAATCGATCCTGCTCCTATGCTCAGGAATGTGAAACCACTCAGCGAGATGATCAACGCGATGGCAACCAGGTAAGAGCGGATTTTTTTCAATGATCCTTCCTTTCCACTTGCGTTCCAGGCAAGCGATGTGCATTTCAACTACTCCTTGATGCTTCAAGGATTGTGTTTGCATCACTAATACTATTTCCCAAAAAACTTTTCTTCACCACACTATAGCCCATCTCTCCCAAAATTGATGCTCACAAGCGTATCACTACAAGCACCTATGGTACAAATATATGAGTTACTATGACACACATTGAAACAGAAAGAAGTGAATTTGAACAAACTATTTGCGGCTTTGATGCGTTTTCGTATGTTCGTCATGCTCGCTGTGCTACTCGCTATGCTCTTCACCGGTATAACGCTCTTTAGGGCGCATGCCAGTGCTTGCTCTGAGTGGGATCATTGCCCAGTCACTCAACGCTATGGACAAAACTATGAACATGGCGTCGATTTGTGGACACAGGGCTTGCCGATTAAGGCTCTGCTATCCGGTACGATCACCTATAGCCAAGAGGAATGTTGGGATGGAGAATGCGTCATGGACATCACCTGGAAGCTCGACAATCCCAACCAGGCAGGCGGATCGCCATATATGTACGTACAAATCAACACAAGCAGTGTCCGCGTGGGTGAACACGTGGCCAAAGGCCAGCTTTTAGGCTATTCTGGCTCGTTCATTGAGATAGGTCTGACACCTGATTGGGCGTACGGTGTAAGCAATTGGAGATGGGGTGTCGATATTTTAAAAGTGTTCCCGCGGTTGTAGTCTAATTTATCACATCAAACTTGTGGCGGTTTCCCTTGCCACAGCCAGAAAGTTTTGCACAAGCGCCGAGCGTGAATTTCGTAGCCAGGCTACTGCCATCTCAGTAAGTGTAGCCGTTCCTTCCAGCTCTCGATACACCACCCCCTGACTGCGAATGTTGCGGATTGAGAGAGGTACCAGAGAGACACCCATATCGGCAGCGACCAGGCTCACAATCGTATGCATCTCTGTTACCTCCTGGATCACATTGGGACTGAAGCCAGCGGCCAGACACAGCTTCATCAACTGAACGTAGTAGCCCCCACCTCGATGGCTCGATTGGAGTACAAAAGGCTCATCTGCCAACAGAGACACGGCTATCCGTTTACGCCCGGCAAGTGGATGCTCCTCTGGGAGCACACACACAATCGGTTCCCGACGAACTACCTCGACATTGACCATTGGAGCGCTAATAGGAAGGCGGAGAAGCCCAACCTGGATGTATTCTTCTTCCAATGCTCGTAACTGTTCTTGCGTCGTCAATTCTCTTAAAGCAACCTCGACTTCAGGAAAACGCTCACGATAGACGCGCAGCATCAGAGGAAGCAGGTCGTAAGTGCTTGAGCTAATATAGCCCACCACCAACCGCCCCATCTCACCGCGATAGGCCCGTTGAGCTGCGCGTTTCGCCTCCTGGACTTGAGCTAGAACATGCTTTGCCTCCAACAAAAACACCTTTCCTGCATCTGTCAGTTCCACAAAGCGTTTCGTTCGATACAAGAGGGGAAAGCCTAGCTCTTTCTCAAGTTGCTGAATCTGCTGGCTCAGCGAAGGTTGCACAATCGAAAGGCGTGTTGCTGCCCTTCCAAAGTGCAGTTCCTCCGCAACAGTGACAAAGTAACGTAAATGGCGTAGTTCCATCCTTTGATTGCTCCTTTCATACAACCTACCTCTTAAGCCTGCTGACTACCAGGCTGTAGTCGGAACTTGGCGACGTTGTAAGCCTATATTAATAGGTCGTATCTATTAATATCTTAGTAATTATGTATTGGACATGCAAGAGTAATGACTTTATACTTTTGGTAAGGGATGGGATATGTAGATTGGTCTTAAAAAAATGATAAAGAGATATATAGCATTTTCCAAAAAACACCACAGTTATTGGAATCATTTATTGAGGATATAATGGATAAAGAGATCAGACATGATACGTATGGGACTTTTGAAACAGCCGCTATGCATGGAGCAACACATGCTCTTACCGCTCCAGTTCGCGCAATTCACCACATAGTCAATCCTCCCTCTAGAAAAACCGTTGAACTTCACGGGCAGATGAACAAGTGGATGATGCTGGCGCTTTCAGCTACTGCCAGCTTTATGACCACGCTGGACGGCTCTATCGTCAATATCGGCCTACCGAGCATTGCAAGCACATTTCACGTGGGGATAAGCGGGGCAACCGAGTGGATCATTATTGGCTATCTTGTAGTGATTGCCGCCGTTCTTCTCACGTTTGGACGTCTTGCCGATATGATCGGCCGGAAGCCGATTTTTTTGACGGGATTGATTGTTTTTATTCTAGGATCAGCCCTTTCTGGCCTTGCTCCTTCACTTCCGCTCCTCATCCTCGCTCGCCTTTTTCAGGGCATCGGGGGCGCACTCATATTTTCGGTCAATGTGGCGATGATTACCAGTACATTTCCGAGCCGTGAACGAGGATTAGCACTGGGCTTGAATACGGTAGTGATCTCACTTGGCGTGGCCGCAGGTCCGACTATTGGAGGATTCATTACGCAATTTCTGACATGGCGCTGGATTTTCTATGTCAACGTGCCAATCTGCATACTCCTCCTCTGTGCCGCATTTTACTTTTATAGCGAACAAAAGCCGCAACGAAACCTGCATGAGCGATTCGATTTGATTGGAGCAACGGTGCTGGCTATTGGACTGGCTGCTCTCACGCTTGGCCTCTCTTTTGGTCAGGAGTGGGGATGGCTTTCTACAGGCACACTCACTGCTCTCGGGATCAGCCTGTTGATGCTCAGTGTCGGTGTATATGTGGAAAAGCATGTTGAAGATCCTATCGTCAATCTTGGATTAATCACGAATTGGGTCTTCGCTTTTGCCAATATCAGCTTCATACTCTGTATGATGGCCTTGTTTGCACCGGGATTTCTTTTGCCTTTCTACTTCGAGCAACTGCGAGGTTTCTCTATCATCCAGACTGGTCTGATGATGACTCCCTTGCCGCTTGATGCTTGCCATAGTTGCACCGTTGAGCGGCTCGCTTGCGGATCGTTGGGGATCACGCTGGCTGTCTCCTGTAGGGTTGGCTATTGCCTGCTTCGGATTATTCCTGGTGAGTCAGCTCAACGCGCAAAGTTCTAGTTGGGATATTATCTGGCGTCTAGCTATTATTGGCATTGGCCAGGGCCTTTTCCAATCACCAAATACCCGTACCATGATGGGAGCGGCCCCAAGCAATGCTCAAGGTGAAGCATCCGGGTTGCTGGCCACAGGGCGCGTCATCGGGCAAAGTATGAGTGTGGCTCTTACTGGTACAGTTTTTGCGGCTTTAGGAGGTGCAGCAGCAGGTACACTATTGTCATCGTTACAGACACACAATCTCCCTCTCACGAGTATCATCGGACTGCAAAATACATTTGTGAATAGCTTCCACATAGCCCTGCTCGTGTGTGCTACTTTCGCAGCATTTGGCATTTTCACCGCACTGGCGCGAGGCAATGAGAAAATAGCTACGAAAGCAAAGTAAAGGTTGGCTGCAAAAGAGAACTCAATTGCCTAAAAGGGTCGGTATATCTTAAAATATGAGTGAAAGATGAGGATGGAGGAACGTAGAGGATAGTAGTTGAGCAAGTATGCGAGGGACACTATCATGGGCGAGTCACCACTGTTCCAAGACCAGCTTCTATCAACGAAGTTCTTTATTCCATCTTCGTCGCAAGCGCTGATCTCCCGTCCACGCTTGATTGAGTTGCTCAATTTGAGCTTAGAGTACCCACTGACACTGGTTTCGGCCCCTTCTGGTTTCGGTAAAACCACGCTTCTTTCGACCTGGATTCTGTCGCTCCAACCAGAGCATCCGCAGATAGCCTGGGTGTCTCTGGATGAAGGAGACAATGAGCCAGTGCTGTTCTGGATGTATGTGCTTACAGCACTGGATGGCCAGCAACCTGGGCTTTGCACGCAGCTTATAACATATCTGCAAACACAACAGGTACCACCACTGCGTTCTGTTTTGCAGATGCTCATCAATCGTATTGCTGAGCAACTTGAGTCGTTCCTCCTGATCCTGGACGACTACCATCTGATCACCGAGCAAGCGATTCACACAAACCTCGCTTACCTGGTTGAGCATATTCCACCTCAACTCCATCTTATCCTGGCAACTCGTGCAGACCCACCGCTTCCAATCTCATTGCTACGGGCACGTGGACGTCTTCTAGAGGTGCGCACTGACGAGTTACGCTGTAATCCAGATGAGGTAGTGGCTTTCCTTGAGAAGTCGGCGAGCGTCAAGCTCTCTCAAGACATGATCAAGGCAGTAACTACTCGAACAGAAGGCTGGCTGGTGGGTTTGCAATTGCTTGGCCTCTCGCTGAATGGACATGCAGATTCTGGCGATTTTCTGGAAGAAGTGAGTGGAAGTCAACGTTACATCTTCGATTACCTGATCGAGGAGGTGTTCCAGAGCCAGAGCGCATCAGTGCAAACGTTCCTGCTATATACCTCGATCCTGAAACGGCTCTCCGCTTCCTTATGCGACGCCATCCTGGAACAGAACGGGAGTCAGCGGATATTAGAGCAACTGGAACGAGCCAATTTATTTATTGTGTCCCTGGATAGGCAACGCCGCTGGTATCGCTTTCATGCTCTCTTTGCCCAGGCATTGTATCACTGGCTGGAGCAAACGCAGCCCACAATGATACCTGTCTTACATTACCGAGCCAGCCAGTGGTATGCCCAGCACGGTCGCCTGAACGAGGCGATATCTCATGCCATCACAGCAAAGCAATGGCAGTGGACTGCTGACCTGATCGAGCAAGTCTATGCACTCATCTGGGGAGACAATGAACATGCGATGCTGAGACGCTGGCTTGAGAATCTCCCTACCGAGGTTATGCGCTCGCGGCCTCGTTTATGCCTGGCTTATGCCAAGACACTGTTCATGGTCGACCCTTACTCGACGATGGAACGCTGGCTGCAAGATGCAGAAATGGCCTTGCGAGCCACTTCACCAGCGTCGGCAAATGAGACTACTGAAGCAGGAGTACCTCTATCAACCGAACAACAAGCGCTTGATAACCTTTTTGGAGAAGTTGCTGCCTATCGGGCTATTATTATAGGCTACTATCTCGGTGAGGGTCATTCCACCCTGGCTTTCTGCCAGGAGGCCCTGACTCATCTGTCAGAACAGAATTTATCAGCTCGAGCAGAAGTCGCCTATGCACAATCTCTGGCTTATTATTCGTTTGGTGACATCGTGGCAGCAATCCAGAGTACAAAGGAGGCTGCTGCGCTCGCCCAAGCCGCGGGAAACACTTCTTCAACCATCATTTATATGTGCAGAATGGCCTATTCGTTGTTATTGCATGGAAAACTCCATGAAGTAGAGCAACTTACAGGTCAAGTTGCACGTATGGCAACAACATCATCTGGACTACCACACGCAATGATGTGCTGGGCATATATCTTCCACTCGGACGCATTGCGACAGTGGAACCGACTTGATGAGGCCCTGGATCTGGCATTACAGGGAGTCCAGCTGAGTGAGCAAACAGAAACCATCGTTGCTTTATATTTAGGCTATACCGTCCTGATGCGAATTTACCTGGCACGTGGAGAGATGGACGAAGCGCGATATGCTTTCCAACATGCAGAAGAGGCTCTGAAGAAAACCTACAGCCCATATCGTCGCGATGCCTACCTCATTGTGCACTGGGTACAGTACTGGTTGGCAAGTGGAGAATTGGAACGTGCTATGAACTGGGTTCAGGAAATCGCACAGCACTCAAGCAACCATTCCTCACCGATGCATGAACATTCCACATTGGCACACGAACGCGAGGATGTAGCACGAGCACGCATTTTGCTGATACAGCAGTTGCCTACCGAGGCCATTTCACTCCTGAAGCCTCACCTTGTCAATGCGGAGAAGCAAGAGCGCTGGAGTCATGTCATCGAGATGAAGGTCTTGCAGGCTCTAGCTCATTCTATTCGCAACGAAGATCAAAAAGCATTGACTGTTTTAGCACAGGCGGTGCATCTAGCCGAACCAGAGGGCTTCATACGCACCTTTGTGGACGAAGACACCGCGATGGAAACTCTGCTTTATCGGCTGCGAGTGCAGGAACGGAGGAAAGGACCAACGCCGTACCTTGATACGCTGCTAGCGGCATTCTCACCTGGGAGCACAATACACGAGCCTCCCAGGCAGTTGGATCAGTCAAAAGGGCGTAACACGGAGCAACCACTCGTGGAACCCTTAAGCGAACGCGAACTAGAAGTGCTTCATCTGCTTGCAAGTGGCTACTCGAACCAGGAGATTGCTGAGGTGTTAGTAATTGCTCTTGATACTGTCAAACGCCATGTGACTCATATCTTCGAGAAACTAGGGGTGCATAACCGAGTCCAGGCGGTAGCACGGGCCCGCGCTCTAGGCTTGCTCTCCGATAATTCATAAGTGGACACCATCAAGAATTAGCGATGATTATTGTAGCGACGAAAAATAACGTACCTTCATCCACGACTTGTATGACCAAATGCCTCCGACGCATTTCGAAAAATCGGTGGTGCATACTCACGAGCACTGCCATCCTATGAAAGTAGGATACCCTGGCGAAAGAGGACCTGCACATCCATCCCACGAAAGTGTGACAAACGAAACGCAGCATAATCACACCCTGGTGTCATGACTTCACTCATACTGGCAGCTATACTGCTTAGTAAAGAAAGAGTAAAGCGTGAGCAGACACAAAAAGGAGGATTTACGATGGATTGCTCGCTGGAACGTTTACGCCACAGACGAGCTTCGCAGCAGATGACTGGCGGAATAAGAGCGAGATCTTCCACGGCAAGATTTTTCAGCGCAATCTCGCAGTTGTAGAGCAATTGAAGCAACTGGCAGAGCAAGAGGGAATGACAGTAGCGCAACTAGCTATCGCGTGGGTGCTGGCCCAGCCAGCAATTGATGTTGCCATTGTGGGGGCACGCAACCCTGAACAGCTCGAACAAACCGCCCCGTCAGGCGAGATTCATCTTACTCAAGCAACACTGCGCGAGATCGAGCGCATTATGCGCGAGGCAGTTCCTATTGGAGGACCTGCTCCGGAAGGAATGTAAGGAGGATACAATGACAAAGAACTTAGCTGGGAAAGTTGCGTTTGTGACGGGGGCTTCGTCCGGTATTGGGGAGGCGACGGCAGTCGCCCTGGCAGAGGAGGGCGCGCATCTAGCAGTGCTGGCGCGGCGCGCGGACCGCCTGGAACAGGTCGTCAAGCGGATCAAGGATGCAGACGGTGAGGCGATACTGCTTGTTGCCGATGTGACAAACGAAGTCCAGTTGCACACGGCGATTCGCAGGGCGAAAGAGACCTTTGGGCGCATCGACATCCTGGTGAACAACGCGGGTGTGATGCTGCTGCACCAGATCGAAGGCGTAGATACCGGGGAATGGCGGCAGATGCTCGATATCAACGTGCTGGCAGTCATGCTGGCCTGCCATGAGATCCTGCCGATCATGAAGGCGCAAGGTGGTGGCCATATTGTGAACATCTCTTCGGTGGCTGGTCGGCAGGTCAAGGCGGGCTACAGCGGGTACAATGCTTCCAAGTGGGCTCTGGGCGCGTTCTCCGAGTCCCTGCGACAGGAGGTCACCAAGCAGCATATCCGTGTGACCGTGATCGAGCCGGGGATGGTGGCGACCGAACTGCGGCAGCACATCACCGATCCTGAGGTGAGGAAGGCCCAGCAGGAGGCCGAGCACAGCATCACACCACTGCGAGGCGAGGATATCGCTGCTGCGATCGTCTTTGCTGTCACCCAGCCTGAACACATCAGCATCAGTGAAATGCTTATTCGCCCTACCGAACAAGTGTAAGCACGCTGGACGCAGGTGGACTGATAACGTGAAATGTGAGAAATCAGTTACAAAGAAAAAAGAAAGTACGTAAGGAGAGTAGTATCATGACCATACAAGAACAACCTAAACCAACGATTGGCTTCATCGGCATGGGCCATATGGGTAGTCACATGGCCTCTCGGCTGATAAGTGCCGGGTATCATCTTAAGGTGTATGATCGCACAAAAGAGAAAGCACAGGCCATCGCAGGCGCTACCGTTGCCGAGACTCCTGAAGATGCAGCCGCTCAAAGCGACATAGTCATTTCCATCGTGACCAATGACCCCGCGCTGGAAGAGGTCATGTTTGGCCCGGATGGCGTCCTTGCCGGTACACGTGCCGGCTCTGTCATCATCGACATGAGCACCGTTTCCCCACACACCTCACGCCGACTCTTCCAAGCGGCCAGAGAGAAGAGCGTTGCGATGATCGATGCGGCAGTATCGGGAAGCGTGCCACAAGTGAAACAGGGTAGCCTGGTAATCTTCGTCGGTGGCGAGCAAGAGACCTATCAGCAGTGCAAACCTATTCTGGATATTCTGGGACAAAGCAGTTTCTATATGGGCTCAAGTGGCATGGGAACCACCATGAAGCTAGTAGTCAACACCCTGCTAGGTCTGGGGATGCAGGCTCTGGCCGAAGCGATCGCTCTGGGTGAAAAGGCGGGAGTAGAGAAAGGATTGCTGCTCGACGTCTTGGGGCAGACAACCGTTCTCACTCCTGGTCAGAAGTCCAAGCTTGAAAATGTCAAGCGAGAGGAGTATCCAACCAACTTTGCCCTCTCGCTGATGCATAAAGATTTTAGTTTGGTGTTGAGCCAGGCCTATGATTTGGCCGTGTCAATGCCGGCTACCGCAGCTGCCCAGCAAATGTATACCGCTGCCACGGCAAAAGGTAGGAACGCGGATTTTTCCATTATGATTTAGTTCATGGAGCAATTGGCAGGTATCTCCAATGAGGAGCACCTTTCCAACCATTGAGAGAACATCCAGAGAGACACGAAGAGGAGAGAGAAACTATCCTCTCTCGCCCTACGAGGTGCTAGTGAGACAAGCGCTCCTCAAGGAGCATAAAAGGAGAAAACACTATGCAACAAATAACTCAACGACCCGCGACAGCCAGTGGACAATTTACCATTGGCGGAGATTTGACAGTGTATCGTCTCGGCTTCGGAGCCATGCGCCTTACAGGCCCTGGCATCTGGGGACCACCAGCGGATAAACGAGAAGCCATCGCTGTCCTGCACCGAGCCCTTGAACTGGGGATAAATCTGATAGATACCGCTGACTCCTATGGACCAGAAGTGAGTGAGTCGCTTATTGCAGAAGCGCTTTTCCCCTATCCAAAAGATCTGGTCATCGCAACCAAAGGAGGTCTCTTACGTACAGGTCCTGGCCAGTGGCCTACAGATGGACGCCCCGAACATTTGCGAGTTGCGTTGGAAAAAAGCCTGCAGCGTCTACGCGTCGATAACATTGAGATCTATCAATTCCATCGCCCAGATCCCAAAGTTCCATTTGAAGACTCCGTTGGTGCCCTGGCGAAGATGAAGGAGGAGGGGAAGATTCGCCATATTGGACTCTCGAATGTCACCATTGATCAACTGGCTCGTGCCCAAAAAATCGTGCCCATTGTGACTGTGCAGAACCACTATAATCTAGCGATGCGTGAGTCCGAACATATGACGGCCGCAGAGTCCGAGGAGATGATCGATCTTTGCGCTCACCAGGGTATCGGCTTTATCCCCTGGTCACCCCTGGCTTTTGGAGAACTGGCTCGTTCTGGGAGCGCTATTGACCAGTTTGCTAAGCTGCACAATGCCCAGCCCAGTCAAATTGGGCTCGCCTGGCTACTCAAACGCTCAAGTACCATGCTACCTATTCCTGGTACTTCCACGGTAAAGCACCTCGAAGAGAACGTGGTTGGAGCGACGATCAAACTCAGCCAGGAGGAGTTTGACACCATTGAGCAAGCAAGCAAATAGGTTATTAAGAAGCAATGTAGATACTGGTAGCGAAGTCGAAAATGAGAAAAGCTTTATGAATAGTCACGCAAAAGAAGGTGAATGATGGCTAAACAGAATATTAGCGCGGAGTTTAAACTTCCTGAGAGAAGGGTAAAATCCACCTTGAGAAACAACTGTGATTTAACTATGGTTTACAAAGCTACAGCACCGACCTCAGAGCGAAAGGTGTTTGTGGCCAAGAAAGGTCCCACCTTTCTGAATGTGTACGCTATCCCTGTACTGCTGCTCAACCTCGCGTTGCTCGTTTGGGCTGCTATCTCTGCACATATGGCACAGGGTTGGTCAAGTTATCTCGGATACGCAGCGATTGTCACTGTGAGCTTGTACCTGTATCTGGCGTATTTGGATCACTACTTCTACTATTGCACGAAGTCATAGTATTACTACCCCCAAAACAGTGATTTCAGGTAAGTCTCTCCAATATTCCACCACCTCAAGCAGGGAAAGGTTATTATGCCTGGCTTTTTCCGGATCAGGATCAGAGCGAGGCCAACTCTTGTGCGCTGGGAATGCTGGTGATTTCCAACGGCACAGCCACATTGTCATCCCCCTACATTGATCCGCTGCATGACAACCTGCTCGCCTCTTTCAGTCGTTTTCTGGTGACCGAAGAGCCCACGAGCCCATCTCCCCTGGATCCATCTCTGGATAAAGGAACGTGGCGCTATTATGCTAAGATTCCGCAAAATCCTGCTGTTCAAAACTGCCTAGCCGCAATCAATCAGCTGAACGCTCTCTGCCACCTTCGACACCTGCTCTCCGGAGATCCCGAGTTGGCGGAGGTCAACCCCCAGGCGGATTGAACTACTGGTTTCTGAACAATGTAAAAGACCTTCAGCAGTGGGCCGGAGAGATCGCTGAAGGTAATGACCCTGTTGTCATACGTCACAAAACTGTCGATATGCTGTATATTCTCGATGGTACGAGCTGTATTGAGCAGGATATACTACCAGCTCCACCTGACAGGGGAAATACGCTTGATGACGAGACGCTCACGAAAGTCGCCGCGATTCCCTTGCTGAATCGCTCATTAACCCCGAATATTACCGGCTTTCTATCGCATACTCATAATCATCTGGGTGCTATGGTTCAATCACCGGGAGTCTCTGGGGAACAGGTGACAAAGGCCGATGCAATCAGTATGGAACTCGATGTTATCAATTCCTGGTTAGAGCAGATACACCAGGACACCAGGAAACTGGTCACTCTGAATAACTCGCAACTGATGCTCGCTGAGGGAATAGACCTGCGCGATGAAATGTACTCGTTAGCGACAAGAGTTCTTCATGGAGGTATCGATCCCTGATACCAGTAGAGCAGAGAAGGGCGTGATCGCTATCGCCATGCAAATCCAGCAACTTGTGACTATGGATATAACACGCTATTGATGTGGTGGATTTCAGTGTAATATTCGGGGAAAACTGTCCTCAGCAAAGATTCGCATCCGAGCTACCCGAAGTGTAAAAAATTCCTCGAGCGGGCAAAAAGGGAAAAAGAGGCGGTAATCATAGGTAAGGTGCAGTTCTGCTCTCGACCTTGGCAAGAGCATGGCTATGAAAATCGCCATGCTATCTTCTTGTCCGGTGGGCGCTAGATAAACTGACCGAGTGTTGGGCGGCCAATAGATGATCAGGGTCGGCCAGGGATAATTCCAGTAGTCTTCGTATATATAGCCTTCCCGCTGTCTCCATACTTTCCCACCCGCTTCCACTAATACGTGTTCTGCCTCCGGTTCAATGGCCTGAATGACATTGCGGCGGGAACACTCTGCTATCTGGAATGTTTGTAGTTCGACTCGCAAGAATCTCGCTGATCTGTCCATCGCTTTTTCCCTCCCTATCAGAGGTCTCTGGGACACGCATGAAGAAGACGGAACAGATAAAGGATCATATACGCACGTTCGTTCGACCACTCGACACGCAGAGAGATCTGATCCCTCTGCGCGTCGAGCGACTCTGTTTCCTCAAGGAGTGCCACTTACTTAAGAATCACCGCACGGCTTGCTCCTTATAGGCGAGCGAGCATCAGTTACTCTGCGCTACCGAACTCCTTGAGCTCAGAAAGCTCCGTTTCCGAGAGTTCACGTGGAGTCTCGCCACGTTCAATTTTCTGGCTCTGGACGTGACGGCGCGTACTATCGACGATCTCCGGGTTGGCAAGCGTCGTAACGTCTCCCACAGGAGCGAAGTTGGTGATCGAAGCGAGAACCCTGCGCATGATCTTACCAGAGCGGGTCTTAGGCATATCAGAGACGATCCAGATGTTCTTCGGTCGCGCGATCTTCCCGATCTCCCTCTCAATCGCCTGTGCTATCTTCTCCTCGATATCCTTACCTGGCTTGTACCCTGGCTTCAGCGCTACGTACATCTCAACGACGCGACCGCGCAGTTCATCCATCATCGGGACTGCGGCAGCCTCAGCAACCTCTTCGACGGTGAGGCACGCCGACTCAAGCTCTTTCGTACCGAGTCGGTGTCCGGCCACATTGATCACGTCATCGACACGACCCAGGATACGGAAATAGCCATCGGCTGCCAGCACTGCACCGTCACCGGCGAAGTACGGCCAGTCATGCCAGTCTGTGCTCTCTTTGTTCCGGCAGTACTTCTCATAGTAGGTCTGCACAAAGCGCTCCGGCTGGCCCCAGATTGTCTGAAAGATGCCTGGCCAGGGGTTGCGGATACAAATGTTGCCGGCCCTTCCACTTCCGGCTTCGACTACACTCGCCCATTTCATCGTAGATCACCGGATAGATCCCAAGGACTCCCGGGCCACAACTGCCAGGCTTCATCGACTGTAAGGCAGGCAGGGTACTGCATAGGAAGCCGCCAGTTCTCGGTCTGCCACCAGGTATCGACGATGGCAGCTTCATCCTTTCCGATGGAGTGGTAATACCAGCGCCAGACATCTGGCTCAATCGGCTCTCCCACGGTTGTCATGTGCTTGAAATGGTAATTGTATTTCTTCGGCTCGTTGGGGCCAACCTTGCGGAGCATGCGAATGGTCGTCGGAGCGGTGTGGAAGATGGTCACACCGAGTTGCTCTGCGATTCGCCAGGCACGACCGGGATCGGGATACGTAGGCACCCCTTCGTACATCACACTCGTCGTCCCAAGTGATAGGGGGCCGTAAACGATGTAGGAGTGCCCAGTGATCCACCCGATGTCGGCGAAGCACCAGTAGGTGTCATCGGGGTGGATATCCTGGTAGTACTTGGACGTGCCAGCGACGTACGCCAGATATCCTCCGGTACTATGCTGGCACCCTTTGGGTCTACCAGTCGTTCCGCTGGTGTACATGAGAAACAGTGGGGCTTCGGCTGGCATGGAAACTGGCTCGACGATTTTCCTGTGGTAGTTCGCGAGCAGTTCGTCGACGAAGAAATCCCGACCTTCGACCATCGGAGTCTTGGAGACGTACTGACCGGGATAGCGCCGCCAGACCAGGACTTTTTCCACTTCGACACCCTGGTCATGGGCCGTTTTCACCGCCTCGTCGGCCTTGGCCTTGTGGTCGACCAACTCTCCATTGCGGTAGTAGCCATCGATCGTCACCAGGATATGACTTCCCGAGTCGGCAATGCGACCTCCACAAGCTGCACCGCTGAAACCGCCAAAAACCTCCGAATGGATAACGCCAAGGCGCGCACAGGCGAGCATAGAAACAGGCAACTCAGGGACCATAGGCAGGTGGAAGGTGACACGGTCGCCTGTCTGAACTCCGCCAAAATCGCGGAGCAGTGCGGCGAACTCATTGACCCTGACGTAGAGTTCCTGATAGGTGATGGCTTTGGTCTCTTCTGTTTCCGGCTCGGGTACCCAGATCAAAGCCGCCTTGTTGTGACTGGTTTCCAGGTGGCGATCGACGCAGTTGTAACAAGCGTTGAGCCGACCACCGACAAACCACTTCCAAAACGGCGGGTTGTCGGTGTCCAGCATTGTGTGCCAGTAGTGGTCCCAGGTGAGCAGATCTGCGTATTCCTTGAAGCATTCAGGAAAGTGTTCCTCATTGAAACGTTCAAAGATACTCGGATCGCTTGCATTTGCCTGTCCAATAAACTTTGGAAGGGGTGAAAGTTCTCCTCCTCCCGCCAGTGAACAGCGATCTGTGATTCGGAGACGAGAGTTCCCTCTTCTTCATTCGCCATGTATTGATTACCTCCTATGTGTAAAATAATATGCCCCACGACTTTGGTGTATATTGCATTAATACTCTCCGATGATCAAGGTTCTATGTTGACACCATCTCTTATCCTTTCTTCTCGGTCTTGTGTTAGACCAAGAACGCGTGAAAGAACAACAAACGCTCGTCGAAAACATGGGAAGTTTGAGAGTTAGCAGATACGCCTCGAGCATCGCTTGATGACCGTGTTAGTCCGTATTGAGCGTTGATTGAGGGGTTCTATGGCATCCACCTCCTGGCTCAATAATTGTTCATAGCGAATAGATCGGCAGGAATGAATCTCAGAGCACTAGATCTAATGGCGTTCAAACAAGGACAGATAGTGGATCGGATCGAGGAAAGCCTTTGCGCTGGCCTGATGACAGCTTTCCTCTTCTTAGCGATCCGGTAGATACTTTTCTTCAGTAAGCTCGTCGTATCCGCTCACGCTTATACTTGTTCAGCATGAATTACTCTCATAACGTCGATGTCACGACATGCTGGTTTCGCGCTCAAAAATGTGGGCTACAAAGGATATTCCTCAGGAGAATAAGAAAAGCATACCACTTTTCCTGCTGAAATACTACCATAATCTGAACTCATTTTCAAGAGATGACGCTCTCTATCCAGGGCAATCGTATCTTAATTTTGGGGGAAGTGATGGATACTCACCAAAACTGCAAGATGTCGAGATTGAAATTAGGAAGAAGAAAGCACGACCACACTGCATAGGATGTTCAGGGAATAGAAGATCTTAGGGTTCAGTGAACTAAGTTGAGTCGAGCTTTGAGGTGAAATTTGCGCGCATGCAATATGCCGGAAACCAACGTTTTCACCTCTCGTATAAGTGTTATACAGGCCAATGGATACAAATGTACACAGAACTGACAGTGGATGAGTGCATAGAGACAATTAGAGATGAGCCTTATTTTCAACCATAGAGAAGACGAAATTTTTCAGAAACCCAAAGCTTGACATAAAGACACTAAATGTAATAGTAATATAAATGCAATTTACATGTAACTTTCGATTTATGTTAGTCAAGTCGAATAAAATGAAAGTCCCAAACTTCCTATGAGTTCCGTGGATTATGTGGCAACAATATACATATCAAGACTCAAGTAGCAGTCATCCGTATTTTGTGTATACACCGACAATCTACCGAAGGGGAACTGAAGTTCCTCTGATTGTCATGTTACATGGATGTACGCAGACGGCGGAGGATTTCGCAACCGGGACACGTATGAATCAACTTGCAGAGCAACATGGATTCATTGTTGTGTATCCGCAGCAGACCCGCAAAGCTAACCAAACACTCTGTTGGAATTGGTTTAGGTCTGCACATCAACTTCGTAATCGGGGAGAACCGGCGATGATTGCCCACATTGTCCAGACAATCAGGCAGGATACATCGCAATGGACAATTGATAGCAACCAGATTTACGTCGTCGGTGCCTCTGCCGGAGCAGCAATGGCTATCATCCTGGGAGCGACCTACCCCGACATCTTTGCGGCTATTGGCGTGCACTCAGGGATAGAGTATCAAGCGATAACGAACATCATTGGTGCTTTCAAGGTGATGCGACATGGAGGACCAGACCCAGCCCTACAAGGGCAGAGAGCATATGAGGCTATGGGAATTTACAAACGAGTGGTGCCTATGATTGTTTTTCAGGGCACACGTGACAAAGTCGTTCCGCCTATCAGCGGTGACCAGGTTGTGCAGCAATGGATGCATACAAATCACCTGGCATCTCACGGTTTATATCTTGCTGACTTTAAAAATCCAACCACTACGACTTCTGGACAGGTTCCGGAAGGGTATGCCTATACCGTGTATTCATGGAAAGATTCCAGGGGAAAAGAAGTCCAGACGTACTGGAAAATCCACGGGTTGGGACATGCCTGGTCGGGTGGGAGCACTAATGGTTCCCACACCGATCCTCAGGGCCCGAATGCAAGTGAAGCGATATACCAATTTTTTATGAACCACCCGATGGTTGAAGCCAATCGTTACGACGTCTCTCCTTGGAGGAATGTATAGAGGGCCATGGCGAACCCTCTCCGACTGTTTAAAATCAAAAGAGAGATGACCTCTTTTAAGATAACGCAAATTCATTAATTAGGGCTAGTTCATAGAAACAGAATGTGCTAGCTTTGTGGCATTGTGAGCTTTCTAAGCTTTCTTTGAACGTTTATTCTCGCGGCTTCCAGTCTGAGCTAGATGTCCTTGCTGTGCTAGAATCGCAAGCTCTCGTTCTCCACGTTCCACTAATTGCGCTTCCCATTCATCCTTATACTGACGCAAGGTATAGACGAGCGTGCGTGCCACAAGTAGATTGCGATACCACTTCAGGTTAGCAGGCACGATATACCAGGGCGCTTCATCAGTGCTACACCTGGAAAGAGCCTCCTCGTAGGCCTCTTGATAATCGTCCCAGTATTTACGTTCAGCCCAATCAGCAGTTGTGACCTTCCAGGCATCCGTCTGGTTCTTCTGTTGGGCTAGCAGGCGCCTCTCCTGTTCGTCTTTGCTCATATGCAAGTAGAGTTTCAGAATAATCATGTCATTCTGAGCCAGCAAGCGCTCAAAGTCGTTGATGGCTGCATAGCGGCGACTCCAGGCTTCTTGTGGCACCATGTTATGCACACGCACCACCAGCACTTCCTCATAATGCGAGCGATTGAAAATGCCAAAGACACCTCTACCAGGAGTGACCCGATGCACACGCCAGAGGAAGTCATGGTCCAGTTCTCGTGATGTAGGGACTTTAAAAGAGCGCACTTCGCATCCCTGAGGATTGATGCGGGAGAGAACCTGGTGAATCGTATCAGCTTTGCCGCTGGTATCCATGCCTTGCAACACAACTAGCAGGCTATGATGGTGAGCTGCTGCCAACAACTCTTGTAGCTCGCCAAGTTCTTTGCCAAGTTGTTCCAATTCTGCTTTTGCCAGAGCAGGGTCCGTATGCTCATCAACGAAGTTGGGATCATAGTCTTGCAACTTGACGTTGCTACCTGATTCAACTTTCCATGCCGCCTGCATCTTTCTACTCCTTTCTCGAAATCACACGCTCAGAGAACCTTCGTTACTTAATAACAACCGAGCTTCTACAGGATTGTCTCCCGCCTGCTGCAATTTCTCTATACGCACGTGTTCCTGTTCTCCTCGCTTGACTGCATAGGCCTGCCATTCCTTTTTATAAGGACGCAGGGTTGAAACGAGCGTGCGTGCTACGAGCAAATTGCGATACCATTTACGATTAGCTGGCACGATATACCAGGGCGCATTAGGCGTGCTGCACCTGGAAAGAGCATCCTCATAGGCTTGTTGATAATCGTTCCAGTACTTGCGCTCCGCCCAGTCGGCTGACGAAAGTTTCCAGGCTTTGGTTCTATCTTCCTGACGAGCTAGCAAGCGCTTTTCCTGCTCCTCGTAGCTAATATGCAAATAGAATTTCAGAATAATCATGTCATTGTGAGCGAGCAGTTCTTCAAAATTGTTTATGGCTGAATATCTCCGTTGCCACACCTTTTCTGGCACAAGATCGTGTACACGCACCACTAGCACATCTTCATAGTGTGAGCGATTGAAAATACTAATCATGCCTCTGCCTGGGACAACCCGATGCACACGCCAGAGAAAATCATGCACCAGTTCCCTGGATGTAGGCCCCTTAAACGAACGCACCTCACATCCTAGCGGATTGACTTGCGCCATAACATTGCGAATTGTGCCATCTTTGCCGCTTGTATCCATGCCTTGCAGAACTATGAGCAAGGAGTGATGCTGAGCCGCCGCTAGCAACTGTTGTAACTCGCCAAGTTCTTCGCTGAGCTTTTCTAACTCTGCTGATGCCAATGCACGATCGGTATAAGGATCAATAAAATCTGGATCGTAATTCCTCAATTTGACTTTGCTACCTTTATCAACCTTCCATGCAAGCTGCATACTGTTTCTCCTTTCGAGTTGTCGATCTTGTCATTTGTTATTATACAATTCCAATGAATGAGTTTTCACTGTCCAATATACTTTCACAATAAAAACCTCTGAGTTTGTAACCTGCAACACGAAGTTTCATCTGTTGTATTCGATCGAGTACTGTATAAAGCCATTACTGCTTTCTCCAGGACGAAGCTCTAGAAGATGGGCTCTATTTTGAAGACCTCGATTATGCAAATTGATTGCATCAGTTGAACAGGTCTGATTTCAAGCCAAAAGAAAGGGGCATCATCTTCATGAGAGGTCGAATATAACTATTTGCGTAAATTCTTGAGAGGCTTGTATCAGCAATCCGATTGCTTATATTCGATTTTCAATGATCGCGCGGTAGCTATGGTACGTCGCCAATTAGGCGAGCGGGCGTTCAAACAGACCCAGGCCAAAGGAAGCAATTTGACTCCGGTCCAGGCGCTAGACTTGCCCGAATCTTTTGGGCCACAGGTTGATTAGAAACTTTTGCAAACCCATCTTCATAGCCATGATATACTACTATTATTATTCATGCGCTTCAATAAATAATAAGGAGACGATTATGCAAACTGCACCTAAAGGCTCTCAACGGAGTTTTGGCAAAGTAGTTCCTACTACAGGACAACCGATTCTCCATCACCAATTTACCGGCACAACAAAACAGCCACCACAGCCATTACCCACACCAACTGGATCATCTCCATATCATCTTTCGCTTGACCAGGTACTTCCTGCTGCAACCATGCAAAATATTCAAACAGCCGGACGCCTCGTATTTCACATCGTTGGAGATGTCGGTGGCGTCAAAGCCCCACAATCTCAAGAAATCGTTGCAATGCATATGATACAAGACCTGTCGGTTCCTGATTTAAGCGCCCGGCCAGTCTTTTTTTACTGCCTGGGAGATGTTGTCTATTACTATGGCCAAGCAGGCGACTATTACTCGCAATTCTACGAACCGTACATGCATTACGATGCTCCTATTTTCGCATTTCCAGGTAATCATGATGGTGACATTGACCCATCAAATCCGTCAGTCCCTTCGCTTACTGCTTTCGTTGAAAATTTCTGCGCAACAGATCCGCACCTTTCGAGTGAAGCAGGAGATAGCGGGCGCGATGCGATGACTCAGCCCAATGTCTATTGGACGCTCGAAACGCCCTTTATCACATTCATTGGTTTGTATTCAAATGTCCCAGAGGGTGGTTGGATGGATAACAACCAGATCGCATGGTTACAATCTGAACTAAGCAGCGCTCCACAAGACAAAGCACTGATCGTTTCAATGCATCATCCGATTTACTCGTTGGATATCTACCACAGTGGCAGTTTGTATATGCGAAATATTCTCGATCAAGCCATTCAGGCCAGCGGACGCACGCCAGATGCCGTTTTCGCCGGGCATGTTCACAACTATCAACGTTTCACCCATTCACTCAATGGGCGCGAAGTTCCATATATTGTGGCTGGAGCGGGTGGCTATTGGAATTTGCATTATATGCAAAAAGTGAATGGCGCGGCTATCCAGACTCCATACCAAATTCCAGGAGAAGATTTGACACTGGAAAGTTACTGCGACAACTACCATGGATATATGCTTATGGAAGTTGATGGGCAAACACTCAAGGGCCAGTATTACTCAGTTCCACGTCCGCAAGATTCCTGGAATGCGCCGGCTCAACTCGTAGATTCCTTCACGCTGAACTTACAAACGCATACGTTGCAAAAACAACCTTAGTGAAAGTCTATTCTCTCAAATAGACAATCTCTAATACCTGAGTGTATGAGTCACCATCATCGTGATCTTTCCTAAGTCCTTACATCGTAGCCCAGCAAGCGAGCCATGATGACACTTCCAGTGAAGTACCAATTTTTCACGACGGCTACGATGTAGGGTAACACCTTGGGTTACTATGTTCGTAACTCATACAACCATTCCTGTACTTGTAGGATATTTTCGGAGAGGTCACCATGGTAGAGATAGGTAGCTGCTTTCTTGATGCTTAGCTTGCCATATCCTCGGTGAAATAGATCCATCCACCTGAATTGACATAGATGCCGATGCCGATACGGTGCAAGGTTGTGCTAAAAAGGTGAATGCGGTGCCAGCCCCCCAGCGGCTCGTTTGCCATGCTCACCTGCACAGAGTACACACCAGCCCAGGGAGTTGGATAGGGTCCTGCAAGGCCGATACTTTCTCCGCAGTCGCTTAGACCCGCAAAACCTTCATTGGCGATACGCTGGTAAGGCGTGCTCCCATCAGGACAATAGTGACTAAATCCGCAATGATCCATGTTCCAGCTATGAAGAAGTGCGCCGGACGCCAGAGTATTGTTCCAGGCGAAAGGCGCAAGTCCACAGGCAGCGCGTTCCTGGTTGATCAATTGGAAGAGTTGTTGGGTAAGCTGTTGTGCCTCAGATGAGATAGGCGAGGGTCCATAAGGAGCTGCCAGTCCACCATTCTGCCCGGGAACCTGGGTCGTAGCATTACTATATATGACACAGTTCGAGACTGGTTGTGGGGTACTTGTACTGGAAGAGGTAACGCGAGGGCGAGGAACCTGAGTCGGAACAGGCGTTGATCTCTGACTGGGAATGGAGAGCTGGAAGATCGAAGTTGGAAAAGGAGTAGGGGATTGTTGCACACGGCTATTGCTCAGCGAATTGCTTGTGACGTTTTTAGACGATAACGATGATGTGTTGACCTTCGTAGATCCGCATGCTGCCAGTAAAACAACCAGTGAGAGACTTAGCAGTAGCCAATACTTTTTCTCTCTCAAGTAATAACCCTTTCCGCTTTTCGCTTTTCACTTTTTTGTTCTTCAACGTGTCATAGTGTAGCATATTGTGAGTTTCTGACCGAAAAGCAGTCAAAGAAACGGTACTTTCGTCTATTCCTGAGCTAATGTCTGTATTATCTTGTGCAATCGACGCAGAACTTTCCATTTCTCCCTTTTGCCGCCTGCGGCGGCTGGGTGAAGAGGAAGGTGCGAGGACACCTCGCGCTCCGGCACGGGGCTAGCTGGCCTTCGCAATCCCCTTTGTGGCGAGCATTGGAAAGCCCTGGCAATCGACGGCATTCAGTTGACGCCGTTTCCAATCCTGCTATACTTATGTGGACACTCTGAATCAGGATGGTTCACTCTTGAGATTAAAAAGAGGTATAAGGACATTTTCTTTTCATGCGAATTGCTCTAGACTATACAGCAGGCATCAGACAGCCAGCAGGCATCGGTGTATATGCACGAAATCTGGTGAATGCCATGCTTGCAGAAGATAAAAAAAATGAATACACGCTGATAACAAGCGGACGACCCACAAAGGAACATACATTTCCTACAGCCAGCAATGTTCGAGGCCGCAGTATATTTATCCCTGATCGCTACCTTAACATTCTGTGGTATCGCTGGAGGGTTCCGCTCTATGCAAATTTCTTCACTGGACCAGCAGATATCTATCATGGCCTGGACTTTGTCATTCCTCCACTCCTTGGCAAGGCTCGCAAGGTTGTTACAGTACATGACCTGGCTTTCTTGCAACATCCAGAGACCGCAATTCCTTCATTAGCTGCATATCTAAACAAAGTGGTACCAGAGTCCGTAGCGAAAGCCGATGTTGTTGCCGCGATTTCACACACAACGAAGCAAGCGCTCATTGAACACTATCAGACTCCAGCAGAGAAGATTACAGTCATTCCCTGCGGAATCGCGCCCTATTTCAAACGCATCACAGATCCTATCCTTCTGGAGGCAACGCGGCACAAATTTGGGCTAAAACATCCTTTCGTTCTGAGTGTTGGCACTCTAGAACCACGTAAAAACCACCTTGGTCTTATCAAAGCCTTCTACGAGGTGCAGCAGAGCAAAGAGAATTCGGCGATACTCGCAATTGCAGGAGGCGAAGGATGGCTATACGAAGAGACATTGAATACGGTGAAAGAACTCAAACTGGAAGACAAGGTTCGTTTTCTGGGTCGTGTGAGTGATCTTGAACTGATTTTATTATACAGTCTTGCCGATGTATTCGCCTTTCCTTCGTTTTTTGAAGGATTTGGCATCCCGCCCTTAGAAGCTATGGCCTGTGGCGCTCCGGTCATCACTTCAAATACATCCTCTTTGCCAGAGGTTACGGGTGACGCGGCAATTCACATCAACCCACATGATACACTGGCACTGGCGAATGCAATCTCTCGTCTACTTGGGGATGAACATTTGCGGGAAAACCTACGTCAGAAAGGTTATGTTCAGGTACAAAAGTATACCTGGTCCAAGTCAGCACACAAAACGCTTTCCCTCTATCAGAAGCTATATAATGGAGTTACAGACTTTTCTGAGGAAGCAGAAATGAGCTCTGTTTCTTCTGCTCCATAATAAGTTTTAACAGAGATTTTTCCCCGATCAGCTTCAACTTTGCGAAGACTCTGGTTCTTGAATCACTTGCGATTGATAGACAATATGGGGGAAGCCATCGTTACAATCCACGATATATTTTGATAGCACTACATTATTCGAAGTGGCAGTTTCAGGAGTGGTGCGATTTCCTCGTGATGCATATTTGCGATTAGTGAATACTTTGCTTGAAGGGATGATATATATAATCTCACCGGTATATTCACGATCACGCTCCTTTATTGTTACAATATCACCCAGTTGATGCTCCCCTTCACACACCGGCCCGAAGAGCGTAGCGAGCTGCTGTCCATCGTCTCCATCAAACTGATAGTGTTCGTAGACACGCTGCCCATTTTCGATGGTTTCAACGATAGGAATTCGTTCATCTGTCTCAAGTGTGACGATCCAGAGGCTTATAAACTCTTGTGGCTGTACGACTTCGACAGGGCTCCACATTAAGGCTTTGATGCCATTTCGAGAGTGAAAGGTTTCAAGAGCAGCATGCGCGAATAACTTGATTTGAACTTGACGTAGAATATCGTCGCTATCACGTTTTCCCAGTTCCAAAAGTGAAGCAATCTCGATAGAATTCACTTTCACAGGGGCCAACAATCCGTACTGTTGCCAGTCAATGGGATCAAGCTTGATATGAAGCTGTTCGCATATCGTTGTGACCTGTGTGGCTTTCAGGTAGGCCTCTTGTTGCTCAATTGCACTATTTCGTCGTGTGTAGGTCATGAAACACCACTCCTCTCGAGACAGTTATTAAATCTGCCGTCTTCCTATTTACCCATTCCGGGATTATCATACATTGAAAATACTTCATCTGAACTTTGAAACAATAGGATTGTTGTAAGGACTTTACATGCGGTAATTTCTTCTTCTGCTCTTATGATACTTTCTCTAAGAACGGCCATATTTCTGAATGATCGAGTTTACTGGCAAAGATCTGAAGATCAGGGCAGATCATGAGAGGAGAAATGTTTGATCATGTAATATCATTCATTATTGAGCCACTTTTTATGGGGTGTTGTCAACTAAAATGTAACGTTTGGGGCATTACCTATACAGTTTGTTAAAGAGATTTCACGCAAAATGTGTTTTAATAGTACAGTGAAGGATTGCGTCATGAAATGCATGCCTTAAGCATAGAGAGAGAGGTGACCGCATGAGTGAAGGATTTATCTCGCGAGGATTCCATTGCCGTAATCGGCAGAACGATGTTAGTGGCAGAATCCCGCCAGGACAGTATCTCGAGCGAGGTTTTCCGGTTCTAACAGCAGGCCCAACCCAGCATACCCCTTTAGAGAAATGGGATTTCTCCATTGTAGGAGAGGTCGATCAACCAAAACGGTGGACGTGGGCCGAATTTCAGACACTGCCTCACGAGACTGTGACTGTAGATATCCACTGTGTAACTAAATGGTCGAAACTGGATACCCAATGGGAAGGTGTTTCTCTTGATACCTTGTTAGACCAGGTTGTCTTCGACGCCAACTACATGATTGCCACCTCTGATGGAGGATACACAACCAATCTCCCTCTAGATGAAATTATGGGTGGAAAAGCCTGGATAGTTTATGCCTACCAGGGAGAGCCTATCGCGCCTGAACACGGCGGGCCCGCACGATTGCTTGTCCCCCACCTGTACTTCTGGAAAAGCGCCAAGTGGGTACGCAGCCTCAGATTGTCCGATCATGATGAACCGGGCTTCTGGGAGTCTCTTGGCTACAACAATCATGGTGATCCATGGAAGGAAGAACGGTATTGGGGCGACTGAATTGGCAACTCGGGAAGGTGATTGACATCCAGGTGGAAACAGCACAGGCGAAGAGTTTAGTGCTGGCACTCCCCGATTGGATTGGTCATCAAGCTGGCCAACATGTAGATGTTAGACTCACCGCTGATGATGGCTATCAGGCAGAGCGAAGTTACTCAATCGCCTCTCCTCCAGAGGAAACAGGACATATCGCGCTTACAGTTGAACGATTGGAGGATGGGGAAGTTTCACCTTATCTAGTGGATGAATTACGCGTCGGGGATAAGCTTGAATTGCGAGGCCCAATTGGTGGCTACTTTGTCTGGGAAGCGCAGATGGGAGGCCCTCTTTTGCTCGTAGCGGGGGGTTCAGGCATTGTGCCATTAATGGCGATGATTCGCCATCGCCAAAGGGTAGGTAATCAAGTTGCTACTCGCTTGATTTATTCATCACGTAACTACGAGGATATTATCTACCGTGACGAGCTGGACCGCCTTGCCAGTGAAGATCGAATGTTAGAAGTGGTGCATACCCTTACCCGCACTCAACCACCAGGATGGACAGGATATCATCGCCGGATAGATGCCGACGTTGCTGGGTGAGAGTGCATGGCCATCCGAACAACGACCCCTGGCATTCATTTGTGGACCTACATCGTTCGTCGAGACGGCAGCGGCTGGATTGCTTTCACTCGGATATGAGCCAGCACGCATCAAGACCGAGCGTTTTGGTCCAACAGGAGGAACGTAATGGAAAACAAACTTGACGGCAATGCTGCCGGAGGCATCCTACAGGAGATATTTCCCTTTGAAATGACGCTCGTTCAATCAACCTGTTCGGGCTGTGGAGTAATTCATGCGATAGGTGAACTTGCAGTCTATAAGCATGGTATGGGAACGGTCATACGCTGCCCATCCTGCGATAATGTCCTCATCCGCGTGGTACAGGCAAAAGGCCGCTACTGGCTTGATATGCGCGGTGTGCGTGTCCTTCAGATACGTAAAGAGGATTAAATGTAAGAGTGGGTCCATGACACTTTGACAGACCATGAACCCGCTCTTTCTTTGATTACTCGACAGCTAAGACGATGCGATCCGGATTGCTTACAAATTCGGTCACCTCTCCTATACGCCAGAATGTAACGTCTTTCTGCTGTGAAAGTTCCGACCAGAGTGAAGGATCGATGGCTGCGAAAAGACCTCCCGAGGTTTGAGGATCATAGAGGATCGCTTGATCAATTTCATCCAGATGATCACCAAAGTGAACGTGAGCCTGAACCGAACGCTTATTACGCCCTGTTCCGCCAGGAATACATCCAAGCTCGGCATAATGACGGGCATTCGGCAGCAGTGGCAGCGAATTGTAGTCAAAGTGCATGCTGGTTAAACTCTGAGCAGCCATCTCCCAGGCATGCCCAAGAATTCCAAATCCGGTAATGTCAGTAGCCGCATGAATACCTGCTCCTGCCTGAACAAGAAGCTCGCTTGCTCTGCGATTAAGCCATGTCATTGATTGGATCGCGGCCGCCATGTCCTCCTCGCGCACCTTCCCTTGCTTTTGTGCCGTCGTCATGAGACCCGTTCCTAACGGCTTACTG
This sequence comes from uncultured Chloroflexia bacterium, assembly GCA_963702765.1. GTDB lineage: Bacteria > Chloroflexota > Ktedonobacteria > Ktedonobacterales > Ktedonobacteraceae > DATMNR01. The sequence goes on along the minus strand of CAVPEB010000016.1, from coordinate 58,655 downwards.
AGAACGAGTATATCGCCCGGTTTTGCGCCCCCTTTTGTCAATATATGATCCGGATGTACCATACCTGTCACAGCGAGTCCATACTTCGGCTCGTCATCGGATATGGAATGCCCTCCCGCAATCACACCACCCGCCCTCTCAACAGCCTCCATTCCTCCACGCAGCACTTCACTGAGAATAGCTGTATCCAGATTCTCAGGCCAGGCAACAAGATTAATTGCCATCAGTACCTGACCGCCCATAGCATACACATCGCTCATAGCGTTAGTGGCAGCAATCGCGCCAAATGTATATGGATCATCCACAACGGGAGGGAAAAAATCAGCAGTACTGATAATAGCTTGCTGGTCGTTTACACGATAGACGGCCGCATCATCGATTGCATCCAGACCAATCAACAACTGTGAAGGAACATTACTCTGTCGAAGCGGACTGACTACCTGGGCCAATATATCAGCGCCAATTTTTGCAGCACACCCTGCACAACTGGCAAGTTCGGTGAGACGAACAGGTTGAGAAACACTCATTGGAAAACCTTTCTTTGGCTGTGTAGATAGAAAAAACACTCTCTATTAAACCACAAATCCACACCGTAATTACTCTACACCAGAAACTCTCGTAAGGCACGATATGTCTCATCTGGCGATTCTTCAGGAATAAAATGCCCGCCAGGGAGAGTACCTCCTCGCACATTACTCGCTCGCTCACGCCATGTCTCCAGGACATCGTATTTGTGGCCTACAAATCCCTTCTCACTCCACAGGGCGAGCAAAGGACAGATCACTTTCTGGCTCATATCAGCTTCGTCATGCTGCAGATCAACAGTGGCAGATGCGCGATAATCTTCACACGTGGCGTGAATGGTCGCCGGATCACTAAAGCAGCGCACATATTCTTCCACCACTTCAGGAGTAAAAGCAGCAGCATCTGCACTCCCTCTTACTAAAAATGAACGAAGATAGTACTCGGGTTGAGACCCAATCAAACGCTCAGGTAAGTCATATGGCTGGATCAGAAAGAACCAGTGGTAATAGACAGTTGCAAAGGTTTTATCTGCTGTCATGTACATTTTATAGGTAGGAGCAATATCAAGCACAGCCAACTTCTTAACACGCTGAACATGGTCAAGAGCCATGCGATGTCCGACACGCGCGCCTCGATCATGGCCAACTACAAAGAATTCTTCAAAACCCAACTGGGTCATCACTTCTACCATGTCTTGAGCCATAGCTCTTTTCGAATAATTATAGTGGTCGAGATCACCTTGCGGCTTTGAGCTGTCACCATAGCCACGCAGGTCGGATACGACTACGGTGAATTCTTGAGCAAGACGAGGAGCAATTTTATGCCACATCAAATGGGTTTCAGGATAGCCATGTAGTAGCAGTAATGGAAATCCATTCCCTCCTTTGACAAGATTGATAATGGCTCCACTTGTGTTAATCTGAGTTTGCTCAAAGGTTTCGATCATCACTATTTGCTTTCGTCTCTATTTTGCAATGAACTGGCATATTCCGTGCAAGCGTTACTTGCTTCTTTATGCCTCTTTCAATTTTGTCGCATAGCACCTTGCCTGTCAATCAACAAACTAGTTGTGCTGGCATCACTTCTCCGGGGCAAATTGTGCAATATAGAGACGTTTGTATAGCCCCGATTGATGTAACAAATTTTCGTGAGTTCCTTGCTCGACAATACTTCCCTGCTGTATAACCAGAATCTGATCGGCTCGTTGCACTGTCGAAAGCCGGTGGGCAATGGCGATCACAGTCCTCCCCTCAACCAGTTTCTCCAGTGCTGCCTGAATTCGTCTTTCCACTTGCGAATCGAGCGAACTGGTGGCTTCATCCAACAGCAGATAGGGCGCCTGGCATAACAAAGCCCGCGCAATCGCCACTCGTTGTTTCTCACCTCCTGAGAGTCGATAACCACGTTCACCAACAATCGTGTCCAAGTCCCTCAGGAAGTCGTTCTAGTAGATCCTGCAACTGTGCTGCCTCCACGACTGCCTCTACCTCAGACCTGGATGCGTCAGGAACTCCATAACAGATATTGTCATGCAAACTTGCATGGAAGAGGAAAAGTTCCTGGGTAACAACCGCCAGACGATGGCGCAGGTCGTGCTGCGCAATGTCTTGTAATTCGACACCATCAAGCCAAACGCTACCGATCGTAGGATCATAGAAGCGCGCAGCCAACGAAAGAATGGTGGATTTGCCCGCGCCACTGGGACCAACCAGTGCAGTGAGTTGACCAAGCGGTGCGGTAAAAGATATTTCATGCAGCACTTCTTTATGGATGGCTTTTCCTGGATAACTGAAACTAACACGATCGAAGACGATTCCTTCCTTTGGCAATGGAGGCAAAACGTGTGGTGTTGCCGGTTCTGGCACACTCACAGGAATTTCCAGGTATTGAAAGACCCTGTCAAACAGAGCCAATCCGCCAAGTAGGGTGGCATTGGCCCCTGCTAAAGAAGAAGCCGGAGCATAGAGTTGGGTCAGGTAAGTGGCAAAAGCAACAATTGTTCCCAGAGCTATCTGGTGTGTGATGATGAGAAATGCCCCATAGGTATATAGCAGAGCAGGACCAATCGCCGCCAGGCTCTGCACTACAACAGAGAGCCATTGCCCTACCAGCAGTTGCGATACCTGCTCTGTGCGTACACTTGAATTCACAGTGTCGAAGCGCTGAGTCTCGCGTTCCTCCGTCCCAAAGCTTTTGACAACGATAGCTCCTGAAAGGCTGAGCGTTTCCTCCAAAACCACTGAGAGTTCACCAAGCGCTATCTGAGCGCGTTCCATGGCTTTGTAGCGACGTTGTCCGAAATGCAGGATCGGAAAAGCAAAAGCTGGCAAAGCGACAGCTGTGACCAGAGCCAGCTTCCAGTTGATAACAATCATGATCGCCAATGTACCAACCAGAGTGATCAAATTTGCAAAGGTGCCGAGAAACGATTGTGTCAGAACGTTTTGCAGACCTCCAGCATCATTGAGAAAGCGGGTATGAATTTCCCCTGCCCGTGACCATGTAAAAAAGTCCAGGCCGAGCGATTGCACATGTCGATAGAGGCGATCACGCAGATCAGCGATCATTCCCTGAGCAATGACGATGCTCAAATAGTTCTGACCCATCCCGAGTAGTGCGCTTCCAATAGGAAAAAGCACAAGGCCAATTCCAAGTAAGAGAATGAGTCGAATTTGATGCTCTGGAATTGCAACGTCTATCATTTCGCGTATAAGTAATGGTGGAATTAACCCTACGGCAACGCCCAAAATCATCACCAATGTCCCAAGTATAAGTTTCCAGCGATATACGCTTAAAGACTTCCAAACAAGAGCCAGTGTATGCGAGATATCAGGCTTTCCATCGCTTAGGTACCTCAGCGAGCGCTGTTGATTCCAAAGTGTTGCCATCCCTCCACCCATACCGCCGCCCATACCTCCAAACCGACCTCCACCAGAATAAGCCATTTCGTGTTCCTCTCCTCCTAGTGTTCTGCAACAATCTTCACTGATATGAGCATTCATTTATGCCTGTTACACATCATTTACCAGTCCAGGCATTGATGCTTGTTCATTTTCGTTGAGCGTGTGTAGAAGTTGAGCAAGCGTTTCTTGCTCTATTGGACTAAGATTTTTCAAACTAGCCTGTATTCGTTCCAGGAATACACCCTCCGCATCACGTAATGCAATTGCACCTGGAAGTGTCAATGACACATAGACCTGGCGCTGATCACGTTGATCGGTACGCGACCGTTTCGCGTAACCCATTGCCTCAAGCTTATCGAGCATACGTGTCGTTCCCGCTGTGGTCAGCCCCAGTTGCACACCGAGGTCACCGACTCGTACCGGAGATTCTATGCTCAGGAGGCGAAGCATGCGCCGTTGTGGGCGTGAAAGAGGGCCAAATTGTCGTCCCAGACGTGTATACCAATCATCCAAAGCGTAAGCAATGGAGGTCAACTGCACGTAATCACGGTCGTTCTCATCATAGGTTTCATCAGATTGCAAAAGATGAGATATTTCATCCATAAAGCACCATCCATTTATATTTAATTAACTAACTTAGTCAACGATTTTCTTCTTATATACTATAGCAAAGTTTTCTTTTTTATGCACATCACCTCGTAGAGATCGCAAGGGAAGCAGTATTCTTCGAGATAAAAAGGATCAAATAGTCCGTCAAAAAGAATGTGGGGGTAGCTATGAAAAGGGATACACTGTATTGTTTAGACCAGTTTTGAGCCTGGCGATTATAGCGTACTTGTATACCTTTAGAGAGTAAAGGTGACAATGCTAGTTGATTGAGAAGATCAGGCAATGTATCTCACATTGTCTGAATATTTTTATATCGCTCTAATTCGACTAGGAGAAATTCACTTAGCTGATCCATCAATTCCATTTTACTTGTGAAACCGTAAAGCATAGCCAGCACATTTTCTTTAGCCACTATCTCTTTGCTATCCAACGTCTCAATGATATCTCTGAACTCATTAATAATCTCGCTTACATCGTTAGTAGCTTGCTCGCTATACTGGGAAGTTACCTTATCATTTATGCGCCCAAGAGCTGACTCTGGTTCCCATGTCGTATCTTCGTCCACTCCCGCGAGTCCTTCATTGACTGTCCTCATCACGCTCAATAGCCATAAGAACTGAGGCAACGAAGTCATAAAACCAGGGCGCTCTGCATAATGATTCTGCGAGGCAGATTGGAGGTGCAACAGAATGAGAGCCACTTCCGTTTCATAGTTTTCCGGCACCAGGATCACCTGGTAATCGCGAATATCGGTATGAACCATTCGATTCCTGTGTATTATCCTCGCCATAGATCTGAACTGTAATGCGATCTGAGAGGAAATTGACCATGGGAGAATTACTCTACAGGTGTAGAAAGGTGCTTCAATATTATCTGGTATATAAAGACGGATAGGTAATTTTCGCGATACCTCGAGCATGTATCTGAAATCTGGCAGTTGCATCAATCTCGCCATTGTTTGTTCATATTGATCATGAAATTCATGTTCTTCATTCAGAAATGAGGAAGTAAATTCAGTAAAGTATTTGATCGCGCGAGGAGCCGTTGTCTCCTGTATCGGTCCCATCCATTCATGAAGTTGGGGAGCAAAGAACAAGTCGAAGAAATGCGCCCCGACAACCGAACTACCTATCAATAGTTGGTGCGCCTTGTTTTCTCCCATAATATACCAGAGCGGATCCTGGATCAAAGAGGGATAATAAGCGCGAAAGTGGGTTCCAAAATTCAATAGGAATTTGATTGCTTTCTATCGCATCCTGGTTCGGGTCATCAAGTTGAATATAAGCATTGCCACCATATTCTTCGATGAGCAACCCGTACTGCTTTTCAATTTCTGGCAAAGTTGAGCGAGTCGGAATATACATGGAAAGAAATCCAGCTATCCCTTTCAAGACGATAGATAGTATCCTGAAATTCCAGCAATCGGTTGGCTGCCTATGTGTCCTGGAGGCATATATTAAGTGGGTGTTCCCATTCATAATCGGATAGTAGCAAGTGCTTGCTCGTAAATTTTCTCAAGTAGCGGATCTATCTTCATTGCAGCAATGAAATTGATCATAGATAAGCGATTCCACATTCGCATTGGCTTTCATACGCTTTACCATCGACGATTTCTTTGAGTAGAATTCACTGTTCTTGTTCGATGGGAATGCGCTGAAAGCTATTCGAAAAAATGCTAAAAATACTTCTTCCAAGTAAAGCAGCGGGTGAATTGGCTCGAGTGGGTTTAAGCACATTCCGATATCCAGAAAGCCATGAGATTCGCGCCACGAATAACTCCCTGGGTATCGATATATCAGGCGGGATAAGGATCTTGCAGGAGCTGTTCGTGCTAGCGAATGTTTAACTTTGGGGTAATCAAAATCGAACATAGGAATGCTCCTTTTTTACGATACTCTTGCCACGTATACCTGGTTGAACTGCGCTGGCAAGTATAACACAAAGCTACAATCACGAACACCACAACTTATCTTTGTATCTACTCTAGCCTTTTTCCTTTTACAACGCCTGCTACGATGAGCGAGAACACCCGTACCTCGCTAAGGAGCCTTAGCGGCACTCTTGGAAGCCCTGGCTGAATGATTGCTCATCCTGTTATATTTGACGTAAAAAGCAGGAACAACTAAAAAGTGTTTTTTCGGCATTTTCAGCATTACGAAACAGCACATAAGTTTATGGCATAAGAGTCTTAAACAAGAGATAAGTAAATTGTTGTACACTTCAAAGAGATCTTTCTGAACAGTGAAGGGATTCTCGTTGTGACTACACGATTGTACGAACACGTCGACCTGGCCGTCGAGCAAGCTACACCGATCATTCAACGTATTGCTAAAGAAGTATGGCAGTTTTCAGAATTATCACTTCAAGAGATAAAATCGGCACAACTAATCATTCACATTCTGCAAGAGCAAGGTTTTACCATCACAAGCAGAGGCACTGCTGGCGTGCCTACCGCGTTTATCGCGGAGTATGGTGATGGATCTCCGACAGTAGGCTTTCTAGTTGAATATGATGCTTTACCAGGTCTCGGGAACGAACCTGTGCCGTATCGACAGCCGCGTAAAGACCAGGTCACAAGTGGCCATGGTTGTGGTCATAACCTCCTGGGTGCAGGCAGTATCGGTGCGGCCATTGCATTAAAGAACGTATTGCTCGAAGAAAAGCTTTCAGGAACCATTCGTGTATATGGGTGTGCCGCAGAAGAAACTGAGGGAGCTAAAGTCTACATGGCTCGCGAGGGATTATTCAAAGATCTTGACGCGGCTTTACATTGGCACCCAAGTCCTTCTGCCGAAGTGAGCAACTACCGTTCAGCGGCTATCAATCAGTTAAAAATCGAGTTCTTTGGAAAAGGGGCGCATGCTGGAGGAACTCCCTGGCTTGGACGGAGCGCCGTGCATGCTGCTGAACTCTTCGCTCATGGCATCAACCTGATGCGCGAACATGTGGAACCCACTGCCAGGTTGCATTATATCTATGAGAACGCCGGTTTAGCGCCGAATGTTGTGCCTGATTATGCCAGACTTTGCCTATATGTGCGAGATTGCGATCGCGCTCATGTCGAGGCAACTACCGCCTGGGTGAAGCAGATAGCCGATGGTGCTGCGCTGGCGACTCAAACCACCGCTAAAGTCCTCGTCTACACAGGCCTCTATGATCTCCTGCCAAACAGCCCCCTGGCTGAACGCATGCAAGTCAACCTTGAAAGGGTAGGTGCACCTACCTTCACCACTGAAGAACAAGCCTTTGCACGCGAGATACAACGGAACTATGGCGTAGAGCCAGAAGGCATGGCTTTAGAAACGATGCCATTGGGTGATGACAACATTTCAATGGGCTTTTCGACAGATGTTGGTGATGTCAGTTGGAATGTGCCTACTATGGGCTGCGGAATGCCAACGATGCCACTTGGAGTTTCAGTACATACCTGGGCTGCGACAGCATGCCACGGCATGAGCATCGGATTGAAGGGCGCTATTCAAGCAGCAAGGGTGCTGGCATGGACTGGTTTCGATATTATGACCGATGCCGAGTTACGCCAGGCAGCTCGCGCTGACTTTGAACGACGTGTCAGGGAACGACCGTATGTCTCTCCACTCCCACCCGAGATGAAGCATCCTTTAGAGCTTCCAGAGTGGCTCACTGAAGATGCATTGAAAGATATAGAAATAACAAGAAGGATGATATCATATTTATGGGATAGCTGCCGTATCTAGAGTCTGTAAGGAATTACTCTCTATAGCATCCTGACAACGATGCTTCGCATCTAACTACGTTCAATTAGTATGAAAGGAATTAGCTGGATGACTGCAACAAAAATCAGCTATGCAACCTGTCCCCTTTGTGAAGCGACTTGCGGATTGGAGATCGAAACTCGTGATCGTGAGATTATTTCCATTCGGGGAGATGCTCAGGACGTTTTCAGCCATGGCTATATCTGCCCGAAGGCTTACAGTCTCAAGGAATTACATGCTGACCCTGATTGCATTCGGGAACCTATGGTGCGCAGGAATGATACGTGGATCAACGTGAGTTGGGATGACGCATTTGCTGAAATCGAACGTGGATTGATGCCTATCCTCGATGAATATGGGCGCGATGCGCTCGCCGTTTATGTCGGCAATCCAAATGCACATAATATCGCGAGCCTGCTCTATTTACCCGCTTTACTTCAGACTGCAAAAACTCATAACTTTTTCTCCGCTTCAACTGTCGATCAGATGCCCAAACACGTTGCGGCAGGATTGATGTTCGGAACATTATTTTCTATTCCTGTGCCAGATCTGGAACGCACTGAATACCTGTTGTTGCTCGGCGCAAACCCGCTCGTGTCAAATGGAAGCCTTATGACCGCACCAGATATGCGAGGTCGCCTGCGGCGTCTACGACAGCGCGGAGGTAAAATCGTGGTGATTGATCCTTACCGCACACGTACCGCGCAGGAGTCTGACGAACATCATTTCATCAAACCAGGGTGTGATGCGTATTTCTTGTTTGCGCTGGTTCACACGCTTTTTGCTGAGGGATTGGTGGCTCCGGGCAAGCTCGTCGAACACATCGCGGGTCTTGAACAGGTACGCGAACTGGCAGAGCTTTTCACGCCCGAACGAGTAGCTATAATCTGTGGCATAGACGCATCTACGATTCGCTCTATCGCTAGAGAGCTAGCTGCTGCTCCACGAGCAGCCGTATATGGTCGCATAGGCACCTGCACCCAGGAGTTTGGCACGCTCAGTAGCTGGCTTGTCGACGTGCTGAATGTACTGACTGGAAACCTTGATCGAGAAGGGGGAGCGATGTTCCCCAAAGCGGCTGCAGGGGCACGCAATACCACAGGTACGCCCGGCCATGGACGAGGCGTGCGTTTCGGACGTTGGAAGAGCCGATTACGCGGTTTACCTGAAATCTATGGCGAACTTCCTGCTGCTTGCCTGGCCGAAGAGATCGATACTCCCGGAGAGGGGCAGGTCAAGGCGCTAATTACACTGGCAGGAAATCCCGCGCTCAGCACTCCCAACAGTGATCGTTTGCAACGAGCGCTCAGCACGCTGAAATTTATGGTCAGCATCGATATTTATCTTAATGAGACAACACGGCATGCCAACGTAATCTTACCTCCACCACCTGTGCTCGCCCGAACTCACTATGATCTCGCGCTTTATCAGCTCGCAGTTCACAATGTTGCGAACTATTCCGCACCAGTCATCGAGCGTGAAACGGGAGCATTAGATGAATGGGAACTCTTTCTGCGCCTGACTGGAATACTGGCGGGACAAGGTTCTAAGGCTAATCTTTCCATGCTCGATGACTTTGTTATAACGACACTTATCCAACGGGAGGTCGCACAGGAGGGTTCCAATATTGAGAATCGCGATGTGAGTGAATTGCTTGAGGCTCTTACACCTCGCCGCGGCCCTGAACGCATGCTGGACTTTTTATTGCGCAGCGGCCCATATGGTGATGCATTTGGCATACATGCAGGGATTAGCCTGCAAACGCTGGAAGCTCACCCACACGGCGTCGATCTTGGCCCTCTTCAGCCGCGCATTCCAGAAGTTTTGCGCACGCCATCTGGTAAAATCGAGCTTGCACCTCAACCAATAGTAGAGGATGTCGAGCGATTGCGCACCTCTTTCGAACAAAGTCTGGCTTTGGGCAATGGGCACATGCTTCTGATAGGTCGGCGTGACCTGCGCTCGAATAATTCATGGATGCATAATCTACATGTACTCACAAAGGGTAAAGAACGCTGCACGCTTCATATACATCCCGATGATGCCGCTCATCTTGAGATGGCTAATGGAACTGTGGCCAGTGTTGCTTCGCGCACCGGTTCAGTCGAGATTCCGATTGAGATCACCGATGCAATCATGCCGGGTGTTGTCAGCATACCGCACGGATGGGGTCATTCATTATCGATGACGAAAACGCGCATTGCTTCAGAACACGCGGGAGTGAACACGAACATCTTGAGCGATGAAGTGGAAGTCGATCCACTTTCGGGTAATGCGGTTCTGAATGGCATCCCTGTAACAGTTGAAAAGGTGTTTACCGCATAAAGCAAACCAGGGCGATCGCGAGGATCGCCCTGGTTTGCTTTATGCGATGTGGAATATCGCTTTCCCATTGACCTTGCGGTCTCGTAAGGCAGCAGCAGCCTTGTAGACGTTATGCCAGCTATCCTCAAAGCCAATTTCGGGCTTCAGCTTTCCTGATGCTACCATCGAGACAAGCTTTGCCAGATCTTCGCCCATCGAAGCAGGGGTACCTGACAGGTAGACAAAGAATGGTAGCAAGCGCGCAAAAGCATGGCCAGCGAAGTCGGGAAAACTGATTGGTGTTTGTTCTCTTGAGGAATTGCCAAACATGACGATGGTTCCTCCTGGAGCTATTTTACTGATTGCTCCAGAAAGTGATGCTCCACCAACTGATTCTAAAATCAGGTCAAAAAGCCCTTCTGCCTCTCGCACATTTGTCACGATGGCATTAGCGCCCAGCTCTGATAAGCCAGAGGCACGATCCGATTGGCCAACCACTCCTACCACTTCCGCGCCGCCAAGAGCTGCCAGTTGCACAGCAAAGCGACCGACACCACCCGCAGCTCCGGTGATCAGCACTTTCTGCCCTAGCAGAGAACCACCCTGGCGCAGGGTTCTCAGCGCTGTCAGTCCAGCAACGGGAAGTGTCGCAGCGCTTGCAAAACTAACATTGTCTGGTAATACAGCCATGCGTGCAGTTGGCGCTGCGACACGTTGTGACCAACCTGCGCCATCGACTAGCGCGACAACACGAGTTCCTTTTTCTGGGCCGCTGCCATCGGCGGCTGGTTGTACGATGACACCAGCCACATCCTGACCTGGCCGCCATCCTTCGGGCCTATTTGCAAGTAAAGCAAGCTCCCCTCGATTTAAGGAAAACGCGTGGACTTCCATAATCGCCTCATCAGGCATCGGCACAGGTTCAGGAACTTCGTTAAGTTCGACTGCTATTGGAGCTGATGGAGTATTCACAAGTGCAAGCATTTCTTTCTCCTTTGCGTTTGACACTTTCGTTTCAAGTAACTCTACAGATAGATCACCACTATTATTGGTTGTTTTTCTTTTTTATCGAAAACATCGCTCAATTAGCGCTCAAAATGAGCACTATTTTTTGGCGAAACCATTACTCGCTCAAAGCACACCTTCCCACGCTTGTCGTTCGGTTGCCTGTGGATCGTTCACTACCTGACATTCTTCGTTGAAGAACATGGTAGCTCTATGTGCTGTATCGTAAGCTGGCCATGTAGATAAGCCAGAAGCATTGGGATTGCCATTGCGCGCAAACATAATCCAGGACTGGTGCATGGCATCCGCTACTTTTTGGCGTGCGGGGTCATCGCCAGTTAAAAGATTCACTCCATATTTATCAAGGTTATTCCATACGAAAGGGATTTCAAGGCCATGGCATGCTTTCAGGCGTCCCCCGAAGGCGGGAGTGGGCCAGTCGAAGCGATACATCCACACGTTCGCTCCATGAGCTAACTGTTTTTCTGCGAGACGAATGGCAGGAATGCGAAACGTGCGATCGGTCAGAAAATCTATCCATGCATCTGAAGATGAGTTTTCTGGCTGATGAGCTTCGTAGATTGCAGCTACATCGTTTGCCCTCGCCCCAAAAAGATGCTCAAGAATGGACCTATCTGGAGTAGCCTGGGTAGGATCCATCATTGTAAAGAGCCTCATCTCATCGCGATTGGTACCTACCAAAAGCGAGACGCCAAGCGCAGAGCCACTGGCAATAGCCTCGATGGGTTGTTGTGGAAGTGAGGCGCCATCAACAACGGGTTGGAAAGCAAGTCTTCCGCCCTCGCCAGAGATCTTGTTCTGAGCAGCTAACAATTGTTCACTTGAAACATCTAGAAGATCGGTTACGTTGTGAATGCCCAGCGTATCCATAAGTTTAGTTGCAATGCGTGAAGCGCGAGCGCTATCCAGTATGGTATGGCTGGCCCCACTTTGAAGAATGGCTTTCTGAAAGAGGCCTTTCGCTGCGGGCATAGCAAGTAGGGTACCAATGCTCATAGCACCTGCCGACTCTCCAAAAACGGTGATGTTATTGGAATCTCCTCCGAATGCAGCAATATTATCGCGCACCCATTTCAGGGCAGCTATCTGGTCAAGCAGTCCACAGTTGCTCGATAGATCTTTCTCCTTGCCTCCAAGATCAGCAAGATGTAAGAAGCCCAGCGCTCCCAGCCTGTAATTGATGGTTACAACTACAACATCACCATTGCTAGCGAAAGAAGTTCCATCATACCAGGGTGTTGAACCCGAACCCATGGTGAAGCCTCCGCCATGAATCCAGAACAATACTGGCCTGCGTTTGTCATCGGCTCCTGGTGACCAGATATTGAGGTAGAGGCAATCTTCACCTGACGGTTCTGGATTTGCAGAAAATACACTCTGCATCATGCGAGCTGATTGAACTGAGGTAAGTCCGTAAGCAGTCGCATCACGCACACCAGACCAGGAGTGCGGTGCTCGAGGCGCGCGAAAGCGTAGATCTCCAAGTGGAGGTTGTGCATAGGGAATGCCCTTCCAGACATAGACGGGGCCGCTGGTAGTTCCCTGCACCTTTCCATATTGTGTCTCAACAATGGTCGTGCTCATCGATATGTCCTTTCTGCTAGTTCTTTCAGTGTACGCTACGATGCTTCTCATTCACAAGTTTTGATGGAATGTTGACAGGGCTTACAATTCATCCTTTTGGGACCTGCGGCGGCTAGGAGAAGAGGATGGTGCGAGGACCCGCTCTTGCATCCCCCAGATGCGCGGCCCCGCGCTCCGGCACAGGGCTAGCCGCCCTTTACCATCCCTTTTTTGGCGAGCATTGGAAAGCCCTGGGAATGTAGAAAATCAGAATGGCGTGATTGTGAATACATCTCACGTCAACCTGTGAGAGCCATCAGGACAGCAGAGCATCTGGCATCTGATGGTTGATGTAATTGGAGAAATGCGTTTGGGCAGGAAGAAGATGGCATCGTGTGGTAGGTCTCACCCATCAAGCGCAAGGGCTACAGCCTGTTCTAGTGTCAGTTCGCGTCCCTTAGCCCAGGAAGACTGGAAAGTCACCTCATCGAGTTGGGCACGCACAGTGGTGATAATTGTATCAACTTCCGATTTGTCATTCAGTTGGTGGAAAGCTCCTAACCTCTCAAGAGCCATTTCCGAAGCACCAAGCAAGCGTGCAGTACGCTGTGCTTCGCCAAGCATACCAATAGCCCCTGCTAATAGAGCCAGATCCGTTGCCATTTGGAGCCTGTTGTTCATTACACGTGCTAACTGTAGACCCTGGCGTCCGAGGTCTCTGGCACGCTCAGCCTCACCTTCATGCAGGGCGATGAAGGTAAGATTATTGTACATAAAGATGATCCGGCGTGTTTCTCCTGTCTGTTGGGATACGGCAAGGCATTGCTCATAAGCGTGCCTGGCGTATTCATCATCGCCACTGAAACGTGCTATTTCACCAATTATATTTAGCGCCTGCGAAATCCCAGGTTGTTCATTCAGTTCGCGGAACAGTTCCAGACTTTCCTCAACGATTGGAAGGGAGGCTTGGGGTTCTCGCAACTCAGTATAGCCCAGCAAAGCTAAGGCCCATGCCTCTTGTTGCCGGTCCCCAAGAGCGCGAGAGATATCTAACATTCTCAAAAACATCTGTTTTCCTGTATCGAGATCGCGCAAAAAAGCCATGTGCCCGGCACTGAACAGGAATTTAGGATGATACATCAGAGGCACTTCGTCGAGCCTCTCTAAGAACCGTTGCGTCCATTGGAAGCCTTCAATATGGTACCCACTGCCATACCAGAACAGGCAGAGAGCTGAGGCTATTCGTATCCCTAGTACAACATCTCCGCCTTTTAACGACCAATCCAGCACAGAACGTATATTCTCCAGGTCGATTTCGAGCCGCGTAGACCAATACTCATATCCTGCCAGCCGGAACTCCGGCTCAGCTCGTTCTACCAACAAGGCAACATACTCGGCTAGCCGTCGTCGCATTGATGGTGCCTCTTCACCGCTCGCATTAAGTTGCTCACGTGCGAACTCATATATCATTTCCAGCATTACAAAACGCGGTTCACCATCCATTGAATTCTTCTGCTGCACGAGATTTTTATCTACTAGAGATGTCATTCCATCTAATACGTCAATGGACAGACCTTCAGAGCAAACATTCTCGATGGCTTCTAATGAACAGCCTCCACGAAAGACCGCCAGCCGCGCCAGGAGTATTTTCTCATTTTCATCAAGCAGGTTATAGCTCCATTGAATGGAGTCACACAAAGTGCGCTGTCGAGCAGGTGCTTCGCGGGACGCACCTGCAAGCAGACGTAACGGCTCGTTGTCGTCACTCCCCTCCAACCGCTCCAGCAGCGCCTGAGGACTGAACAATTTACATCGCGCCGCGGCCAGTTCAATAGCAAGAGGTAATCCATTCAGGCGGGTACAAATTTGCCCAATTACTGGGGCGGTACTCTCACTCACCTCAAAGCGCGGCAATGACATCTGCGCACGCCGTACGAAGAACAATCCTGCATCGGATGCCCTGAGGCGTTCAACTGAGGGGGACTCCGTAGCGGGCAATGAGAGGGGCGGAACCTGGTATTCTTGCTCTATAGCAAGATGCAATGGCTCCCGGCTCGTGACGAGTACCTTCAAACGTGAAGAAGCAGCCAGTAACATGGATATCAGTGGGGCCTCCTTAATCACATGCTCGAAGTTATCAAGCAAAAGCAGTAGCTCTCTTTGAGCGAATACTCGTTTCAGCGTCTCTGGTAAGGGGTCTGGATTAAGTTCAAACACACCAAGTGCGCCGGCAATGGCTTTTGCCACCAGAGTGTGATCTGTGAGTGGGACAAGGTCAACAAAGTAGACACCATCCGTGAAGTTTTCAGCGACATCCGCCGCTACCTGTAGTGCCAGTTGCGTTTTGCCGATTCCACCAGGGCCAGTGAGCGTCAGCAGACGCGATACATGTAGCAATTGTTTCACTTCAGCTTTTTCACTATTGCGCCCGATAAAGAGGTGTGTTTGTAAAGGAAGCGAGTACCCTGACACCAGCAGCGTTTCTATAGCGGAGTTCGTAGCTCTATCTGGTAAGGCGAAATCTTTTGCACGTGCAATAGCCTGTGTCCTGCTTCCGACCCCCAATTTGCTGTAAATCTGGCGATTGTACCATTTGACGGTATTCAGACTCAGGAAAAGCTCGTCGGCAATCTGCTGATCCGATGAACCCGCGGCCAGATGCTTCAATATCTTCTGCTCGCGTTCGTTCAGTGGCAACGCCGACATTGCCTTCTCTTTCATGTATCCGTCCATTTCCGAAGAATGAGGAGAGATGTAAATGTATTGTTAAGCACAAAAATATTCTACTCCATCCCTTCTGGCCTGTCCAGAAAACTTATCTTTGCTTCGACATAGTTTTCCATCCTTTTTACCATTCTTTCGAATGGTGACTCTGCCCCTTTTTCCAATTATGCTTAAAAAGGCGGTGGCAATGATAAACTTGATCAAGTACACATTCATTGCTGAAAAGGTGAAATAAGCAGCGAAGTACCTCTGTCTTATTTTATTGTGAACATACTTAAAGAATTCGGCTGAGTGTCAGGCCGAGAAGAAAGGAAAACATTGATGCAAACTCAGAATAGTCAACAAGAACTGAGCGCAAGCCAGATCGTTAGTGAAGCACGTCAAACCATCCCGGAAATTCCTGTATCACAGGCCAGGGAAGAACTCGAGCAAAGGCAAGCAAGCTTGCTGCTTGATGTCAGAGAACCGGCTGAATGGGAGAAAGGCCATATTCCAGGTGCGGTTCTGGCTCCCCGAGGTATGCTCGAATGGCATGCGGACTCGACAACACCCTATGCCAAACCAGAACTCACGACGAAGCGGCATGAGCACATCATAATAGCATGTGCCTCTGGTGGGCGTTCGCTCCTGGCGGCTCAGACACTTCAGTCGATGGGTTATACCAATGTGGTGAGTATGGCTGGTGGCTTCAATGAATGGAGCAAGCAAGGGTTTCAAGTCGAGGTGAGTTCCTGAGAGATAAAATGACCGCTCTGCCAGCATAACTGCTGCTAAACACAAACATGAGTCGAAGGTGGAATGCTTCTACCTCCGACTCACTTTGTCAGTTTGAATTTTTGTGTGTAGAATGAGACAACGATTGGTGAAGTATAAGAAGGGAACCTACACATGACAAGCGAATATACAGAACTACTCAAAGAGTTGTTGCAACAAGAGGAGGAGATTCAGTTCACTAGCTTTGAAAATGGCATGGCGTTTGCAGTTGGATCAGCCCTATTGGAAGCTGCTAGGAGCAAAGGCAAAGGGGTAACAATAGATATTGCGCGCAATGGCCAACAGCTCTTCCATTTTGCTATGCAGGGAACGTCTCGCGACAATGATGTATGGGTCCAGCGCAAAAACAATGTGGTCAATCGCTTTGGGCATAGCTCATTTTATATGGGTATTTCCTTAAAGAGTAAGGGGCAAACGATTGAAGAGAAGTATTTGATTTCATCAAGCGAGTTTGCAGCTCATGGTGGCGCATTTCCACTCATCATAAGAGGTGTTGGGGTAGTTGGCACGATCACAGTCTCAGGTCTACCACAGGAAGAGGATCATGAACTGGTGGTAAAGACTCTTAAAACGTTCCTTACAAAAGTGACACATTGAGGATTATATTCTTTCATTTCTCTCTTTGATTGTCTAACACATTCTCTAGAATAGCACTTGCCTCCTAACATTCCAAAGGAGCGGATGGCAAGTGCCGTGTTTTATTATCCATTGAGTGCCTGGCTTTTACAGTAGCTTGACCAAAGTGACATCCTCGTCTAGATAGCCAATATGCCGGTAGAAACCGAGTGCCTGCTCATTGGCAGCGCCAGTTGTCAGGGAGACCAACCGATAGCCTTGATCGCGCGCCCATTGCTCACAAGCTTGTGTCAGAGCTTTACCAACACCGCGCCCCTCCACCTTTTCGTTGGTCACCAATTCGCCAATGTATGCCTGTCCCTCGCCAGTAAAGTGGGTGTTGTGCGAGACAGTTGCGAAACCAAGTCGTTCTCCTTGCTCATCCTCTGCTACAAAGACCCTGCTTTTTGTTCCATGTTGTTCGATGCTTTCTGTAATCCAGCCCTGGGCTGTCACGATCATCTTCTGGGGATCTCGCCAGGGTGGTATGCCAATAGCCAGACGGGGAACCAGACTAAGAACGAACTCTCGGTCGGCAGGATCGTAAGGACGCACACGAATCATAGAACACCTCCTGCAGCTGATTTTACCTTGAAATTCCGTTTCTTTTATCACATTGTAACATTTCTTTCTTCTTACACAAGAAACACCCTTTTAAATCTATAAAATGTTGGTTCATCTCAAGCTCAATTGTGGACCCATTAGAGCAATTGTCATAGCTCCTTTATCATTTGCTGGACTAACTCCGGCGTAGCATGAAACTGAGCCGGGATATTTTGAAAGAATATAATAATCATTCCAACCATATCTCAACCACATCTTAACCTTTCTACCCTTCCAGGCCGACAATCTCTCCTGCATAATTGACGCAGTTTATGCCAAATACTCTACGCTATAGACGGCAAGTTCATATTTAACAGTTCATGAAAGGATCAACTCTCATGATTCATTCAAAGTTCCTGGCACGACTATTCGCAGTTATGAGTATCGTGATTGTGGGAGCAGTAACTTTCGGTATATTTGCTACGGTGAATGCGCCCGCGCGTGCAGCATCAGTAAATGCATCCGCGCACACTGCGTCAAAAGCAACAATCAAGAGTAAACCACGTTATGTTCATTTTCATGCCAACTTTACTGATACAGCTTTGGCAACAACGCACTTACAACACTGGACCTCAAGCTTCACCGCCGAGGGAACGAAATGGAAGTACAGCATGGTAGGCACAAATCCTTCTCTTGGTTCTGCTACCACAACTGTCCCCGTATCCATTGTACCTCTGCTCCTGAAGTTTTCTAACGGGAAGAGCTTCGATGGCACTCCACAGGTATCGAGCACAACAAGTTCCCCTCTATTTCAAAATGCGCAATTCAGCAGCGGTACAACTCAGTATGGAGATGCGATTCAGCGCGCGGAGTACTGGAAGAGTGTCTCAACCAAAAGCCCCAATTATCATGTACTGGTTAGCAGTCCTACGATCGCGAAGACGTTGACCATAAGCATCCCATCGGCTGATGGTACAACGGTTGTAGACCCGTCAAGCGGCAAAACCATTGGGATTATAAACATAAACTGGTTTGATCCCCAACTTCAAACATTGCTGACATCACTGGGTTTTACTCCCAATATGCTACCGATTTTCCTTTCCCATAATGTCTACCTTTCCCAGGGCGCTGCAAATCTCAATAACTGCTGCATTGGCGGATATCACAATGCAATCAGAGATACGGCCGGACTGCAGACCTACATCTGGTCTACCGAGGCAGATTCGACTGTTCAGGGAGGCTTTGGTGAAGATGTGAGCGCACTTAGTCATGAAATGCTTGAATGGATTCAATGATCCGTTTACCACCAATACGGTTCCTAACTGGATTTCTCCGATTGCTCCTCAGTATGGTTGCAACAATGCCTTAGAGGTAGGTGATCCCCTGGTTGGAGTTGTCTTTACACTAACTACTTTTCCAAGCGATCATCTGCAGGATATAGCGTTTTACAACTGGTTTGCGCGCCAGTCACCTTCAACCGCTATTAATGGACTTTACTCATATCGCGGGACAATTACAGGCTTATCTAAGACGTGCTAACATTCGTTGTTTCTGATAAGCAAGGTTCAATTAGAAAGAATAATTCTTGACAAGTTTGAAGGGTCATACTGTGTCACCCTGAGTGAAGCGAAGGGTCTCGTACGAGGGGCAATGAGATCCTTCGCTGCCGCTCAGGATGACAAATCTGGATCTGTCTGTTGATGAAAAACTGTCATGTTCATGTGAACCTTGTCATAGAAAACAATCATAGTAGCCTGTTCAGAGGCAATACTAATCATCTGATTGCAAAAGAGAGAGCGTTCAAATGTAGACATCGAGTTGATCTTCCCTGTCGAGCAAGCGCTGGATGAGCCTGAGGCGGAGACAAGAGATTTCCTCCACGTCTGGAAACTCTTGTGGATAGGTACGAACAATGTCCTTTGGTTTGAGGCCGCAGTGAAAGAGCAGATAGACTAATCGCTGTTCACGCATGTCGGGAAGCATGTTTCTGAGCATTTCCCAGACCTCGCTCTGCTTTGAGCCTCTGACTCCTGACTGTTCTGTCTCACTGCGCCTCGGTAACATGATCTCGCCTGATCGTGAGGAGGCTCGCAAAGCATCGAGTAAGGCGCTATTGAGGTACGTACGCAAGGAGAGCAGCGCATCAGCCAGGGTGCTGAAAGTTATTTGCTGATGAACAGTCGCCTGGAAGAATCGCTCAAATGCCTGTGTCACGTAGTGTTCTTCCCTGTTCATGCTACACGCCGTCTGTTTATGAGGATGGCCATCCAGCCAGCCACGTACCGTTTCGCTAAGGCACTGCTGTACGGCTCTCCAGGCATTCTGATCTTTCTGCAAGGTAGCACGGCGAAACAGTTCAACGCAACACGTATCATCCTGAAGCTCTCCTTGATGGAGAGACTAATCTCATTCACACAATGGTTAAGAAGCTCATCTGTGCTCATAATGCTTAGAGGAAAACTCTGTGACTTTGGCATAGTATGCACGTCAAACGCAAACACAATTGAAAGTTCTACTTCAGTTGAGCCTGATATAGCTATATCCGCAGCAAGATTGTTTGTCTGAACGTCATCAAACTCGTTAGAGCGGAAGTCACCCGAGGTGTTTATTCCATCGCTACCTGACGGGAATATAGCGTGTAGCATAGTGTTGATCCCCTCTCAACTGCTGATCTCCTTGATGCACAGGTTTTGCGACCGCTGGCTATACTACAACTGTTGCATTGCATGCTCTCTGCTGGGTTTAAGCTCTTTCAAACGCGTGCCGAACATCAGGAAGTACTGGCTCAACTTTCCAAGACTACGTTGTGTCAAACTGTAAGGCTGCTCAGTTGCATGCGCAACCATGCGCCGCTGTGCTGCTTCACGAAGGAGTTCCTGGCAATGTCCCTCAGCCAACTTCTCCTGGAGGTAATAGTTCTGCATGATACTTCTTCTCCTCTCACCGAGATTAACTATGTTCTCTGTGATGTGCCTTCTCCCTAATGGTCTGACCACCTTGATGTGACAACTCGCCGCCTACGGCGGCGGGGGAAGGGAAACCTGGGGCACTGCCCCAGACACCAGTCAAGGGGCTGCTGCCCCTTGCATCCCCTCTTTTCTACCTTTCACTTGAAAGCGGTCAGATCAGTAGGTACCGATCTCGAGCGTGTGGTTCACATTTGAACCATTCATTGTAGGAAGTTTACCCTGCGGGAAGCTATCGTATATCCGTAAAATAACGTGGGCCATTACGTATTTCTGAAAGCAATCGAGTACGTAGGAAAGTTGTGAAACAACGTAGAGGAGAGTAGGAGATAAGCATATGATACAGGGAGAGCGATCGGTGCGGTGAAGTAGTCGAAGTGGAACGATCAAACGCGGAGGGAGTTTGTATTGAAATTGCTAGAACGCCAGGTTAAACGAGCCGGTGTTCCACAGCGAAGCGCGTGGCCGCAGTTCGAGAATCGACGCCCAGCTTATTGTAGATGGAAGTCAAATGCGTATTGACTGTGCGGGGGCTGATCACCAGTTGCTCAGCCACCTGGACGTCTGTCAGTCCATGTGCTACCAGGCGCAAGACCTCCACTTCACGGGTAGTCAATCCAGCCGGATAACGGGGTGAAGGCTTCGCATCGATCATCGATGGTTGCCCCTTCAAAGTAGATGTAGAGCAGCGTCGCCAAACCTTGTGCTGCTACAGCCCGCTCCGGCGTCATGCTACGCCCTTCGATCCAGCTGCTACATTATCACCGAGCTGAGCGCGTATGGTAGCAACTGATTGCTCATACATTGCGACGTTCGACCGGTGGGATGGCAGTACCAATAGTATCGCGCAGGACTTCGGCCGCGCCTAAGAGGCGTGCCGCCCAGACGAGATTTCCCTGTGCAACAGCCACTCCTGCCAATCCCTCCAGGCAAGAAGCTGCGTTCAGCTGATCACCTATCTCCCTTGTAATCGCCAGGCTCCTCCTGTAGAGAGCACCTGCTGCTCTGAACTCACCCTGGTGAGCAGCCACCTTTGCTAAAAGAGCGAGTGATGCGGCAGTACCATGCCGATGTCCGATTTCTTTATAGAGAGTCAGGCTTTCCTCGATCAGTGATCGTGCTGCAAGAGCATCTCCCGAACTGAGAGTGACTTGTCCAGAAAGGCTAAACCATGTGGCAATCCCTTCCTTGAAGTCCAACTCCCTTGAGAGTGCCAGGCCTTCCTCAAGTAGATCAGGTACGGTCTCCTGGTTGCTCTGCGAAACCAAAAGCACCTGTGCCAGGGAGAAGAGCGACTGGACGATTCCCCTCTTGTTCCCCAGCTCTCTGTTCAGGGCAAGGTTCTCTGCGAACAGATCACCCGCGCTTGCGTATTTACCTTGATAGCTGGCCATGTATGCCAGTTGGAAGAGCGACGAGGCGACAAGTTCCCTGTCATTCACCGATTTGGAGAGTAAGAGCGCCTCCTCAGATAGCTCGCGCGCAATGGCACTATTGCCCTTCCTCCAGGCAACAATCCCTAGTAGATAGAGGGAGAACGCCTCGCCTGTGGTGTCTCCGAGTTCACGGAAAAGAGCCAGGCTCTCCTCGCATTGCACCTCTCCCCGCTGATAGTCACCCTGCACGAGAGCCAGCCTTGCCACTGCCTTGAGCGCTTTTGCGCGTCCAGGTGTTTTGATTGCCTTGCTGCTCGCCAGCGCCTCCTCCAGAAAGGTTCGCCCTTCAGTCACATGACCGCGTATGACCCAGAACTGCTGCAAAGCCCCACCGAAGCGCAGGGCCAACTCTCCTCCATTCCCGGAACTGCTCGCAGCCTCCTCCGCTTTCGCTTGCTCCAAAGACCAGCGCGTGGCTGCACGTAGATTATCGAAGTCGTGCTCTAGCCGCTCCAACCATACAACTTGCTGTGGGCCTTCAAGCTCTCGTTCGGCCTCTTCTGCCAGTCGCAGATAATAGGTCGCATGCGCATGCTGCGTCGCCTCCATCTCCCCACTTGCAGCAAGCGCATCCAGCCCATACTCGCGGACCGTCTCCAGGAGCCACAGCCGTAGTTCTCCCCCTTGCCGTTCAAGCCGTTGCAGCAGGCTCTTGTCGAGGAGCGATGCCACGCTATCCAGGACGGATGCCTCGCCATCACCTAGTGCAGTGTAAAGCGCCTCGACTGCCACCAGCGGACAGTCCCCAGTAAAAACGGAGAGACGCCGGAAGAGGCGTTGTTCCTGTGCATCTAACAGGTGGTAGCTCCACGCAATCGTATTCCGCAGCGTCTGCTGACGCGCCGGTACATCTCGCGCCATGCTCGTCAATACCGGCAAACGCCGACCCAGCCGCGCGAGTAGCGCCTCTGGTGACAACAGCTTGATGCGGGCTGCCGCTAATTCGATTGCCAAAGGTAACCCATCCAGGCGGGCACAGATTTCTGCCACTGCCGGGGCATTAGTACTGGTCACCTGAAAATCAGGTTGGACCGCTTGGGCCCGCTGGATGAAGAGCGCCACCGCCTCGTATTGCGAGAGTGTGCTGAAATCTGGGAGGCGCCTGGGATCTGGCAGTGACAGTGGGGGTACGGCAAACTCATGCTCGGCTCGTACATGGAGCACGACTCGGCTCGTCACCAGCACCTTGAGATTCGGACAAGCGTCCAGCAGGTCCATCACCTGTAAGGCCGCGTCAATCACCTGCTCGAAGTTATCCAGGATCAAAAGCAGGCGCTTGTTGCGCAAATAGGCTTTCAAGAGGCTCGGAAGAAGTCGATCTTCAGCTTCCCAAAGGCCGACGGCCTGAGCTATAGTTGGAACGACCAAATCGGAGTCGCTGAGAGGAGCCAGAGGGGCGAAGCAAACTCCGTCGGGAAAGTCTGCGATCAACTCGGTTGCTGCCTGCAAACCCAGGCGAGTTTTCCCAACACCGCCAGTGCCGGTGAGAGTCAACAAGCGTATCTCTGGTCTTCGCAAGAGGGCGCATACAGCAGCAACCTCCTGTTCGCGCCCGACCAGCAACGTGTGCTGTACAGGAAGAGCGCCAGTAGAGGTCTCAGCCAGGCCGTCCTGTCCCAAGGGTTGGGAGAAGCGAGAGTCTCCGAATTCCTGGCTTACGCTCTCGGCCATGCTGTATCTCCTGTGGGAAGCGTACCGACAAATAAACCACGAGCCTGAGTAAAAAGAATACTCTACTCAAAAGAGACGCAACGAGCATCGATAATGTTGATATTCCCCTTATGTATTCTAACGCTCATTATACTCTATACTCTTCTATGAAGAGAAGCTCTATATCAACCTTCCATTCCAGCAGGATAGTGAGGTGATAGCTTCCCAGTGTTTGTCGAGGGTTGCCCTCTCAAGACTCTGCTGGCGAATGCGAGAAATACTGCAAACCCGCGAGCGAGGGTATCCGACACAGCCACGAGGACACCCGCCAGGGACCCGACACAGCCCCAGGACACCCAAGGGGATGTCCCTACTATACACGAATGCCCCGAGCTATGAGAGAGGGTAGAACACCATCACGGATTATCGGGAAAGAGGCTGAAGTTGAGCACTCTTCAACCAGGAATGTCATTCGCCTCAAAGTCCTTCAAGGTCGGGGTGGACAACTCCGCTCGTCCTGGCGTGATGAGCACTTGCTCAAGCGTCATGTTGCGTCCCTCAGCCCATGCAGCCTCAAATGCTTTTGCGCCAAGTTGTGTGCGTGTAGCAGCGACTGCTGACTCGTAGTCAACACGTTCAGCTGGCGTAATGAGGATACCGCAACGCTCGCGCAATGACTCTGCCACACCCCAGAGGTGTGCTGCCCATACGCTCTCTCCCTGTGCCGCTACGACTGCCGCCATTCCTTCCAGGCAGAAGGCTGTTGGCCAGGGATGAGCCAAGTTCAAGGGCCACAACCAGGCTCTCCTCATGAAGCGTACGAGCCGCGCTGAAGTCGCCCTGATGTGCCTTTACTCTCCCTAAGAAGGCAAGCACCCAAATGACAAGCCACTGGTCCCCCATCTCCCGAGCGAGTGTCAGGCCCTGCTCGACCAGGGCATAGGCAGTGATTGTATCGCCCCGACTGAGCGCTACCCAGCCCGAAATCCAGAAGTAGAAAACCATCCCATTCTTGTTGCCGAGTTCGCTGTGGAGCCTCAGGATCTCCTCAAGCCCTACGCGTACGGTAGCGTGATCACCTCCGGAAAAAAACAACCATAGGGTCGACTGCTGGAGGGTGGCAGCTATACCTCGCTTATTTCCCAGTTCCCTGAACAGAGCCAGGCTCTCCTCGAACAATGTTTGTCCTCTGCTGTACTCTCCTTGGTGGCTGACAGTGTCAGCTAAGAAGTGGAGTGACCAGGCGATGGCCTCCTTGTCACCAAATTCTCTCAAAAGCGCGAGGCTCTCTTCCAACAGCGGACGTGTTGTTGCGATATTGGCTCCTTTCTTCATCATTATTAATGCAGGTTCTACCCAAAACCCAGGGTTGCATCAAGGGAAAGCGCGCAACCGCTGAGGTGTCACCCAATCATCGTTGAGCAGATCCGTCCGCAAGGCGACCACGGCAGTCGCATTAGACCGTTTCCAACGCATCCCGCGCTTCTTCATACGACGGTTGATCACCAAGGCGACAGCTCGCTCGATCATGCCACTGCCAACCGGATAGCCACGTTTGCGCCAGTGCTCATAGGAACCAATCCAACTCCGTTGGTGCTCCAGATACGTGATCGCCTTCTCGATGGCGTCACTCGGCTCAACTGGCAGTGCCTTTCCCAAGTCGCGCAAGCCTTGTAGGGCTTGATCGACGCCACCATGCCAGAGCCAGTAGCGGTGCAAGTACAACTGGTAGTCTCGTTGTTGCGCTGAGAGGGGCTTGGCGCGCGCAGCCACTCGAATGGCATGGCTCACCTCACGCCAGAGGTGTGCCCAATCCAGAATACAGGTAGCCTGAGGGAAATGCCGCCCTTGTTCCTTCTTGATCCAATTGGCCCCGTCTGCTATGACCACCACCGGGCGTGACGGGTCGTCACAAAGCAGCTGTGCTGCAGCTTTCGCCTGTGATCCAAGCTGTCGCGATGGTCCAAACGTCGCCACATAGCGCCGCTGAACCAGGCGATGTCGTTGTCTCGGTGGATATCTCGGCACACCCCGCTCGCTCCAGGAAAACGTGGTGGAGGAGGTATGCATCGGCAGCTCTTCCATCTGGGAACAGACGACTGCTACTTTCCCTTCCATCCCTCCCCGCTGTTCCCGACTACACACCCAGCCTCCATCCAATCCCACGAGCATCGGTTGCTCTGCGTTCTGCGCTGATGGGGCCTCCTCGGTTCGAGAGGAACAGGCCTGTTCTGCCTCCGCTTGCTGTTGCAGGGCTCGCTGCTTGCCGTGGCGATTGGTCAGCAGACGGATCTCTTCCACACTGATGTGGGCGCCACTGAGCCTCTTGAGCGTGCTGCACGCCACGCGATAGGGCCAGGAACACCCTGCGAGCATCGCCGCCTCTTGTAGGGGCACACTGATCGTTCCTCCTTTCAGCTCGGCGAACACCCCGTTGGCTGGACACCAGCGATGTTGGCAGTGCTGGCACCGAAAACGTCGTCGCTGCACCTGCACACGCCCAAAGACGGTTGCTATCGCCCGGCGCACGGTTCCCTCCAATCTTCGTTGCTGGTGGCCACACTGTGGGCACATCGTGTTCCGGTCCTCCCAGTGTCTGATGGCTTGTTTCAAAGCCTCTCGCATGGCCTGCTGACCTGCCTCCTAAATCTGCTGTTCCATCTGGGTGAGGCTAGCGGTTGCCGCTAGCTCCAGTTTGAGCGATACTTGTACATGCATGAGAGAATTCTCCTTCTGTGAGTGAGTAGATGTTCTTTTCCTTTCACAATAGGAGTTTCTCTCTTTTTTTGCAACCCTGGGTTTTGGGTAGAACCGGAGTCGGCGATACCTCGAATATCCTCAAGTTCGCGAGACAGGAAGAGACTCTCCTGGCACAGCGCCTCCGCACGATCATAATCGCCCTGATACGCGGCGAAGTCCGCCCCCGGCCACAACGCCTTTGCACGCATGGGATTCACAACACCACCGCTACTTGCCAGGACCTGCTCTAGGAAAGATAGCGCCTCTCTATAGTGGCCACGCACTTCCCAAAATGCATGGAGTGCCACGACAAACTGTAATGCCTTTTCAATGCCTGGCCCTGCTTGCGCAGGTTCGAGCATCCACGCGAGCGTTGCTCGCAGGTTGTCATGCTCTTGCTCCAGCCGCTCCAACCACTCGGCTTGTTGCGTACTCTTTAATCCTTGTACCGCTTCCTCTACCAGCATGACATAATAGGTGGCATGTGCCTGTCTGGTCGCTTCCATCTCTTCGCTCGTTGAGAGCACCTCCAGTCCATACTCGCGGATCGTCTCCAGCATCATGAGGCGAGGAATCTCTCCCTCCTGAGTTGTTTGCTGAAGCAGGTTCTTATCGATAAGGGAAGCTACCCCATCTAGCACCGATGGTATTACGTACCCAAGCTCAGCGCAAACAGCTTCTATCGCTTCGAATGTGCAACCACCAACGAAGATAGAAAGCAGCCGGAAAAGACGCTGTTCATGGGCGATGAGCAGATCATAGCTCCATTGAATGGTCTGACGCAGGGTCTGCTGGCGAGCAGGAGCATCAAGCGCTCCTCCCGTCAATACGGACAGGCGCTGACCCAACCGCGCGAGCAATGCCTGAGGCGGGAACAGTTTGATACGAGCTGCTGCCAATTCAATCGCAAGCGGCAACCCATCCAAACGCACACACATCTCTGCGACCGCTGGGGCGGTGGCATTGGTCACCTGGAAGTCTGACTTCACCGCCCTGGCTCGCTGGATGAAAAGAGCAACCGCCTCATATTGCGAGAGTACGACGAGATCGGGCAGGTGTTTGGGGTCGGGGAGTGCCAGAGGGGGCACGGCAAACTCCTGTTCAGCACGAACATGCAAGGCCATCCGGCTCGTCACCAGGATCTTCAGTTTCGGGCAGACAGCGAGAAGTTCTGCCACCTGCAAGGCTGCGCTCACCACCTGCTCAAAGTTATCCAACAGGAGCAGTAGGTGCTTCTCTCTCAGAGACGCTTTCAGGAGTTCAAGTATGGGTTGATCTGCTCTCTCTTGAAGATCGAGCGATTGAGCAGCGGCAGGGATAACCAATTCGGGATCACTCAGGGGAGCAAGGTTGACGAAGAAGACGCCATCTGCGAATCTGTCGCTCAGTTCGGCGGCTACCTGCAGAACCAAGCGCGTTTTGCCGGTGCCGCCAGGTCCAGTCAAGGTGAGCAGGCGCACATCCTCGCGACGAAGCAACTTTGCGACTGCAGCAACTTCTTTTTCTCGCCCGATGAGTGGTGTTGGCTGGATGGGCAGGTTATTGGGATGCGCATTGAGCGTTCTCAGAGGAGGAAAGCCTGCGGGTAAGTCTGCAATGACGAGTTGAAAGAGCTGGCTAGCGCGTTGCAAATCCTTGAGGCGATGGTCGCCCAAGTCACGCAGTGTTACACCCTCCGGGAGAGCCTGTACAACCAACTCACGTGTCGTCTGGGAGAGTAAGACCTGTCCGCCATGACCAGCGCTCATGATACGGGCAGCCCGGTGGACATCCAGACCTACATAGCCTTCAGTAGCACGAACTGGTTCTCCTGTATGCAGGCCCATTCGTACCCGCACAGTCACGCCTTCTGGCCAGGTATGGGAGAAAAGGGAGCGCTGGGCGGCCACCGCAGCCGAGACGGCATCAGTAGCGCGGGCAAAGGCGACGAAGAAGGCATCACCCTGGGTGTCAACCTCGTGACCATTGAAGACATGAAAAGCGTGCCGGAGCAGATTGGTCGAGCCCTCGATATCGGTGAAGAGCAAGGTGACGGTTCCTGTTGGATGAAACTGCATCGCGAACCCCCATGTCACGGGCGAACAGATATGTCACAGATCGCGCCAAAATACCTGCTGTCGAGCGACAATTTCCGTGTCAGTATATCACAGTTTCTCCTGCTCATCCTACTTTTGCTTGAGTTTCTCAGTGGTGATATACTTCCAATACTAGAGCATTGCAGGATAGGCCATATGCAAGGCACTTGTCATTAGTAAACAAATGCCTTCTTCTCAGCAGAGAACTAGATAGTAGCTTTAGAAGACATAATTAGAACGAACTGAGATAATACGCGCCGATTAGAATCTGAGGAGGAACACCATGCAGCACCTCCCGGCAGG
Organism: uncultured Chloroflexia bacterium; assembly: GCA_963702765.1. Classification (GTDB taxonomy): domain Bacteria; phylum Chloroflexota; class Ktedonobacteria; order Ktedonobacterales; family Ktedonobacteraceae; genus DATMNR01. The sequence goes on along the minus strand of CAVPEB010000016.1, from coordinate 30,166 downwards.
AACCGTCACGCTGCTCTTCACTGATATCGAGGGGTCTACACGCCTGCTCCAGCAGTTGGGCGAGCACTACGCTGATGTATTAGCAGAGTGCCGTCACCTCTTGCGTAGCGCGTTTCACCAATGGCAAGGCTATGAAGTGGATACGCAAGGGGATGCCTTCTTTGTGGCTTTTGCGAGGGCCAGCGATGCCGTTGCGGCAGCTGTAGATGGTCAACGCGCACTCGCCAACCACCCCTGGCTCGATGGTGTGACCGTGCGAGTACGCATGGGGTTGCATACAGGAGAGCCACACCTGGCATCCGAGGGCTATGTGGGTCTGGATGTCCATCGGGCTGCGCGCATCATGAGCGCTGGTCATGGTGGACAGGTCTTACTCTCCCAGACGACACGTGAGTTGGTTGTACACGCCTTGCCAGAAGGTGTAAGTCTGCTTGACCTGGGAGCATATCGCCTCAAGGACTTACAGCAACCGAGCCAGCTCTTCCAACTGGTCATTGCGGGTTTACTTACTGATTTCCCGCAGTTGAAGACATTAGACAGCTATCCCAACAATCTGCCTCTTCAACCGACCCCGTTCATCGGACGGGAGAAGGAAGTGGTCGCCATCCAGCAGAAACTCCTGCGCCAGGACGTGCGCCTCGTCACGCTGACTGGCCCGGGAGGTGTGGGCAAGACGCGCCTGGGGCTGCAAGTGGCTGCCGAGGTGAGCGAGCACTTCATCGATGGGACATGGTTCGTGTCCCTGGCTCCGCTTACCGACCCCGACCTGGTGATCCCGGCCATCGCTCAGACGCTTGACATGCGGGAAACGGGAGAGAGGTCGCTGCTGGACCAACTCAAGGCGTCTTTACGCGAGAAGCATGTGCTGTTGCTATTGGACAACTTCGAGCAAGTAGTGCAGGCGGCATCCGCTCTCGCAGATCTGCTGGGCGCTTGTCCCCACCTCAACGTGCTGGTAACGAGTCGGGAGGCGCTGCATGTACGAGCTGAGCAAGAGTTCCCCGTGCCAGCACTGGCACTGCCTGATCCCAAACACTTGCCAGACCTGGCGACGCTCTCGCAGTACGAGGCCGTCGCGATCTTCATCGAGCGAACACAGGCGGTTCAGCCAGATTTCCAGGTGACCAATGCCAACGCTCCTGCTGTGGCAGAGATCTGCGCGCGCTTAGATGGGCTTCCCCTAGCCATCGAGTTAGCAGCAGCACGCATCAAGTTGTTCCCCCCACAGGCACTGCTAACACGCCTGGAGCAGCGTTTGCCGCTCTTGACCAGTAGTGTACGAGATACTCCAGCACGCCAGCGAACTCTGCGCAGCACCATCCAGTGGAGCTATGACCTGCTCTCTGCACAAGAGCAGCGCCTCTTCCGACGGCTTTCTGTCTTCGTGGGTGGTTGCACCTGGCAGGCGATCGAGGCAGTATCTGCGACCTTCGGGGACGACACAGCGCTTGTATTTGAGACGGTGGCCTCACTCATCGATAAGAACTTGCTACGGCAAACCGTATCCGAGGGAGAAGAACTCCGTCTCACGATGTTGGAGACGATCCGCGAGTATGGTCAGGAGTGTCTGGCTGCAAGTCGAGAGATGGACACGACCCATGAGGCGCATGCGGCTTACTACCTCGCGCTGGCTGAGGAAGCCACACGGGGGTTCAAGGGCCGACAACAAGCTGAGTGGTTGGAGCGGATCGAGGGAGAACATGACAACCTACGAACAGCGATGGAGTGGTCACTCGATCCTGCGCAAGCAGAGCCAGGCATTAAGATGGCTTTGCGTCTTTGCGAAGCAATGGAGGTGTTTTGGGATGTGCGTGGTCTCTACAGTGAGGGGCGAGCCTTTCTGGAGCAGGCGCTGACGAGCGGAGAAGGAGTTGCAGCTTCGGATCGAGCCAGGGCGTTGAACGCTGCGGCGGGCTACGCAAACGTCCAGGGTGATTTTGATCAAGGAGAGGCATTGTTGCTGAAGAGTCTCGTTCTGTACCGCCAACTCGGAGACACGCGTGGCGTCGCTTCTACTCTCCAGGGACTGGGGTGGGTTGCACAGACGAAAGGGAACAATATCGTAACAGCACGTTTGTTGTTGGAAGAGAGCCTCGAGCTCTACCGGGGGTTTGGCGACAAGGAGGCCACCGCGTGGTTGCTTGAGAACCTGGCGGACGTTGTCAGTGTACAAGGAGAGTACAATAGAGGACAGGCTTTGTTCGAGGAAAGCCTGACGACCTTTAAAGAACTAGGGAATCAACGAGGAATTGCTTATTGCCTAAGACAGTCAGCACTGTGGCTCTTCTGTGCACAAGGCGATCAGGCGAGAGTACGCATTCGGCTCGAAGAAAGCCTGACGATCTCCAGGGAACTTGGCAACAAGGATGGAATGGCTTTCTACTCCTGGCTCGCGGGCTGGATAGCGCTCAGCCAGGGTGATGCAGCCTCTGCCTATGACCTGGAGGTGCAGAGCCTGGCTCATTGGCAGGATATAGGGGACCGATGGCGTGTCTTCTGGTCGCTCGCTATTTTAGGTAGGATCAAGGCATACCAAGGTGATTTCGCCGCAGCACTCGCCTTTCACGAGGAGAGTCTGGCAAGAGCCCGTGAGTTGAAAGACTTCTGGCTTATTGCTTTCTGTCTGGAAGGATGGGCCAGTGTCGTGGCGACACAGAGAAAGGAAGTGTGGGCAGCACACCTCTGGGGTGCGGCAGAGTCGTGGCGGGAGCGTTGCGGCATCCCTCTTACACGACTAGAACGTGTTGATTACAAGCCAGCGGTCGCGGCTGCACGCACGCAACTTGGCGCACAGGCATTTGATGCAGCATGGGCCGAGGGACGGACTATGACGCTGGAGCAGGTACTTGTCGCGCCAGGTCAAGCAGCAACGGCACCTGCTGATCAATGAAAGCACATTTAGCGAAGCATTTCGTCAGGATGGGCAGTGAGATCCTTCGCTGACGCTCAGGATGACAGACCTTGAAGTGGCCAGGTAGATGCACATTACGTATAGAATGCAGGTATGAGAACCTGCACCAAAGGCCGATGAATTGGCGATGTGCCCGATAAATCGGCACCTACAATTACTCCGAATTACGTTCCCAGATTCGTATTACATTGCAGTATTTATATGCAAAACGTTGACCAACTGAGCGTCAGGCGTTAGAATACAACCTGCAAACAAATGGGACAAAAAAGGTTTTAGTAATGCAAGACGAGACGCAACTGGAACGTTGCATGGTGCAATTCAACAACCAGTCAATAAGTCGAAGGCAAGCGATTGGTAAGGGATTGGGTGTAGTGGCAGCGCTGGCAGGAGCAGGCCTGGTGCTGGATGCTTGCACGGGAAATACTACCACAACGCATGTAACACCAACACATGGCAGCGGCCCTCCTTCAGTGGTAATGCAGTGGAACAATGCTGCCTTACAAATGATCAAGAATGGCCATCTCGGCCCCCCAATCGTTGCACGCGTGCTCGCGGTAGTTCATACCTGTATGTATGATGCCTGGGCAGCTTACGACGAGGTGGCAGTTGACACGCGCCTGGGCAGCACGCTGCGGCGTCCCACTCCTGAACGCACTCAAGCGAACAAGGAAAAAGCAATCAGTTATGCTGCATATCGCGCGCTGGTCGATCTCTATCCTGACCAGGTTGCCTATTTCAATACGTTGATGAATCACCTGGGGTATAATCCATCCGATACTTCGACAGATAGCAGCACACCTCCCGGAGTGGGTAATGTAGCAGCACTGGCCGTCCTGAAATTCAGGCATAACGACGGCTCGAATCAGCTAGGAAATCTACATCCTGGAGCTTACTCTGACTACTCGGGTTATGTGCCGAAGAATACTCCCTTTCAGATTACAGACCCAAATGCGTGGCAACCGTTGCGCGTCTCAACTGCAAGGGGCATCTATGTTACCCAACAATATGTGACTGCTTTCTGCGGGATGATGACACCCTTTGCCCTCGGTTCGGCGTCGCAATTTCGTCCTTCTGGGCCAGCGGTCTATCCCTCACCAGAGTATACGCAGCAAGCACAGCAGGTACTTGACTACAGCGCCAATCTCACCGATGAGCAGAAAGTGATCGTCGAGTATTGGGCGGATGGGCCTGGCAGTGTGCAGCCACCTGGCCATTGGAATACATTTGCTCAATTTGTCTCTCAGCGCGACAATCTTGACCTGGATGCCCAGGTGAAGCTCTTCTTTATCATGACGAATGCCGTTTTTGATGCTGGTATTGCAGCATGGGAAACCAAACGCGTCTACAATTCTGAACGTCCTATCACCGCTATACACTTTCTTTTTGCAGGCAAACAGGTCAGAGCTTGGGGAGGGCCTTATCAAGGCGCACAAATCATACAAGGCCAGAATTGGAGACCCTACCAGATCGCAACGATCGTGACACCGGCATTTCCTGAATTTCTCTCCGGACACAGCACCTTCAGCGCGAGCGCGGCAGAGATATTCAAGCGCTTTACGGGTAGTGATACATTTGGCGCTTCGCAGCTCATCAAAGCAGGTACAGCACCTTTCGAACTCGGGCAAGTTCCAGCGAATGATATTACGCTTTCATGGGCTACATTTAGTAATGCAGCAGACCAGGCTGGAATGTCTCGTCGCTATGGCGGCATACATTTTGAACAGGGCGACTTGATGGGAAGAGCGATGGGACGGCAGGTAGCAGCGGTAGTTTGGGATAAGGCTCAGGCGTATATTCATGGAACCCCTTGAGCAATTAATAGAAGCACCTGAAAAGAGGAGCTAGTCGAAAATGAATTGTAACAACTAAATTCAATAATATCTTGTAGGCGCACAATTCATTGGCGCATTGCCGATTTATCGGCCTTGAAAGCCCATCGAAGAGTCTTTGGCCGATGAATCGGCGATGTGCCCGATAAATCGGCACCTACGAGTGTTTTTCATTCAGCATTATCGGTTCATACAGATGGATCACATTTCAGAAAGGCGAGCCTCGTAATGGGTGATGTATGGTAGGCGAGTCAGGAAAGCCTTAAGATAGGATGGATCGCCAGGCTGAAGCGTAATCATATTGAAATAACACATGCTCTCTGCTGGATAGGCATCAAAGTCTTCGTCTGCCGTTTGAGCATCATAGTCGATTTGATGCTCACGGATCATGATTTCCTCCTGCATGAGTGATTTCAATAAGGCTTCGACTTCCGGATTTCCTCCACTGAGAACTTCTCCTTCTGGACTGATACTTGATACAACTTGATCCCTATTTCGATCATAGATAGCATAATTTTTTGCTTCGCTGCTCATGGTTCTGATCTTTCTTGCAAGTGCTATGTACCGCTAGCAAATTGTTCGACAACTTCATACAGCACTCGCACTCCCCATTGTAAAGAGCGGATACTCACACGCTCATCGTGACTATGAACACGCCTTCCCTCGTTTGTCCCAACATAGAGGCCTGGCACAAAGCCATATACCCTGGTACCCAGTTTTGTGACATGCTTTGCATCGGTTCCACCTGTCAACAAGAAAGGCACAGCAGTTGCTTCAGGGTCATGTGCTTTCAGAACACCCATGATCGTGTTGAAGAGGGGAGAATGAAGATCAGCTTCAAGCGGCGTCGAAGGGTCCAGCAATGTGATTTCCGGTTCATGACTGAGGGCAGCGCGTAATTCTTCAAGAAACATTTCGGGTGTCCATCCAGGCAAGTTGCGTCCATCGATTGATGCCTCGGCCTGCGATGGGATAACATTGATCTGCGAACCAGCATCGAGGATTGTTGGAGTGACCGTATTACGCAACATGGCATGCATGCGCAGCTTCAGCGCTACATCAAGAGGAAGCCTATCGATTGCCGCATCGGCTGTTGTTTCGTCAGCCAGCACTGCATGCAGGCTCTGAGCAATATCATCAGGTTGTTCTTCTGCAATATCGGCAATATATCCGCGAAATGTATCTGTAAAATGAGCAGGGAGGAGTTGAGGAGTGAATTTTGTCAGGATTGACGCCAGCTCGAGAATAGGATTCTCGTAATGAGGCACTGAACCATGGCCGGGTTTACCATAGGTACGAATACGGAAGCGAACGGTGCCTTTCTCCGCCGTCTGAACTGGATAGTAACGTTGACCATTGATCTCAAACCCGCTTCCTCCGCCTTCATTGAGCGCATATTCTGCTTGAATCAATTCAGGACGATTCTCTACAACCCAACCTGCGCCCTGGTTTCCTCCGACTTCCTCATCAGCAGCAGCCATAAATATGACGTCTCGCTTCAGGCGCACGCCGCTGCGTTTGAGTAGTAACATGGTCATTGCTTCCATGGTGACCATTTGCTTCATGTCGAGCGCACCACGTCCATATATAAAGCCATCGGCTACATCTCCAGAAAAGGGGTCGTGCGTCCACTTCTCAGGTTCTACTGCGACGACATCGGTATGGGACATCAACAGCAGTGGAGGCTCTGATCCATCGCCCTTGAGCCTGGCAATGAAGGTGCCACGATCGCTGCTCGGTCCAACTATTTCTCCAAAGATGCCTTCGGCCTCAAGGAGAGAGCGGAGGTATTCGGCTGCTCGGATCTCGTTGCCAGGTGGATTGCGTGTATCAAGACGGAGAAGGCCCCGTAAATTGGTAATTGTTTCATTTCCTACATCCTGCCAGTTAATACTCTGCATTTGAGCCATATGATACTCCCTCGTTCCTCTGTTTATCAGCGTCAATATTCTATTATCATGATCTGTAATGCGCGAATGTGAGCAGTTTCATTCAGGCGCTCGATGAACACACGATCATCTCTAAAACGTATCTCGCTAATCGACGCATTATCGTGGCTAAACTGCCAACGACGTTTAAGATCTATGTCTAATACATGACACAGTAACACACCGATCAGGCCACCATGGGTTACCCAAACGACACTGGATTTCGGATACTGCGTTTGCCAACGTTTCAACGCTCGCGCACAGCGATCACGAACCTGGGCGATGGTTTCTCCCCCGGGAGGAGCATATATGGATGGATCAGCTCGCCACTGAGCGACCCGATTGGCATCTTTGGCCAGAACATCTTCAAAGGTATATCCCTCCCATTCACCAAATGCCAGTTCGCGTAAATCACTATCCTCTTGAATAGGAAGGTCATGTTTGCTTGCAATTGCCCTCGCAGTATCACGTGTACGCTCTACGTCAGAGGTAACTATGACATCCAGGTGTTCCGTTGCCAGGCACTCGCCTAAAGCAGCAGCCTGCCTCTCACCTATTGGATTAAGCGGAACATCGGATTGACCTGTGAGGCGTCTCTGCGCGTTATAATATGTTTCTCCATGACGAACTACGATAAGGCGCATCAGACCTCCTACTCATCTCCATAGTGCATCCTGCTAATCAGCTTCAGCAGTCAACAAATATCAGTTCATCAACGTCTCAATTCACTTTCATTGTACATCATACAATGGTGAATATGGTGAGGAAATAATCAATAATTCGGTTTTACGCAGGGATACGTTATGGCCTTATGCAGTCAAGATGTCGTATCATCGAAGTAAAAAAAATGTGAATGGAGTATATATGGCCTCTTTACTCGAGCAAGAAATCGCAAGCCAATCAGAAGTAATTCAACGAATTCTGAACGATGAGACAGAGCGCATCAAAAAAATCGTCGCACAACTTCCTACATTCGACTATGCTCTGATTGCGGCTCGCGGCTCATCCGACCATGCAGCGACGTATGCGAAATACGCATGGACAACGCTTGCTGGATATCCGGTCGCGCTTGCAGCACCATCACTACTTACAATGTATAAGGCCCAGGTGCGCCTTGCAGGTGCCCTGGTTGTAGGAATTTCGCAATCTGGCCAATCACCCGATATTATTGCGGTTTTGGAAGAGGGCAAGCGACAGGGGCGGCCCACGCTGGCAATTACCAATGATGGTTCATCGCCATTGGCATCCATGGCCGATCATGTCATCGAGCTACATGCCGGGCCAGAGCAAAGTGTAGCAGCCACAAAAACGTATACAGCCCAACTTACTGTGATGGCCATATTTGCCGCTACTTTGAGCGGTAATACACAACATCTGAACGCTCTCCAGCAAATACCCTTAGCAATAGAGGAAACGTTACAACTGAACTCGAAACTTGCCCAGGATGTTGAACGTTATCGCTATATGGATCGTTGCATTGTCATTGGACGCGGTTATAATTATGCAACTGCTTTTGAGCTTGCGCTTAAGTTGAAAGAATTGACCTACATTATGGTGTCAGCTTACTCTTCTGCGGATTTCCGGCATGGCCCTATCGCAACTATCGAAAGCGGTTTACCAGTCTTTCTCTTCATGCCAGCAGGCGCTACCTATGATGATATGCTACGACCTCGCAATCGAACTTAACCGTCGAGAAGCTGAGCTACTGATTATTTCGGATTCTAAACAGGCGCTCTCACTGGCCAGGACAGCTCTTCCAATCTGTCCCGATGTTCCAGAGTGGCTTACTCCTCTTGTCACAATTATTCCTGGACAACTTTTTGCCTTGAATCTGGCGCTCACAAAGGGATTGAACCCGGATGTTCCACGGGGATTACAGAAAGTAACCCGGACGCTATAGCGAGAGAACAATACTGGTTGCCTGGTCGCAAGGAATGTTGTACGTTACCTGCTCCTCTGTTATACTTTCAGATAGAGGCAGAATTTTTCTATCCAATCATTGAAGCAAATGCGAATGAAGCGAGGCTGATGATGGCTTTATCTCATGATCCAACGATGAGTGTTGAAGAGTATCTTCAGCTTGATCGAAATAGCATCGAAAGACGATATGAATACATTGATGGGTATGTAACGATGTTAGCTGGAGGAACACTCGATCATGCAACAATCAGCGCAAATATCATCAGTATCCTGCGTCGCTCGCTGCGCGGTAGTCCTTGCCGTGTCTTCACTTCAGATGCCCGCGTGCGTCTTTCCAATATGCGTTTCGTGTATCCAGATGCCTCGGTAAGTTGCGATGAGAATGATCGGGGGCAGAACGATAACGTGCGGTCACCTCGATTGGTTGTCGAGGTTCTTTCTCCCAGTACTGAGGGTTACGATCGCGGGCGAAAATTTGGTTTTTATCGTGAATGCCCAACCATCCAGGAATTCTTACTCATCGATGCGCAGCGTCCAATGTTAGAAGTGTATCGACGAGAACGACATGATCTCTGGTTATTACGTGCCTATCGAATAGATGAAGAAGTAGAACTCGCCAATCTTGGTGTGCATTTTGCGGTCAGAGAAGTCTATGAGGATGTAATATTCCCACCTGAAATTTAGAATCCGTGATTATGACAACGAAGGCCGATGAATTGGCGATGGGCGCGATAAATCGGCCCCTACAGGTGTCAGCATTAGCCCGTTAATCAACATAAAGGCGCTGTTATCATTCATCGGAGCCAGGCAGCAATAAAAACTTCGCACGTATTGTCTGTACCTGCTCGACCTCAAAAGGCAGCAGAATACGAAATCCCTCTTCTATACTCACGTTCTCCACTTCTTCAGGCACAGTTTTTGGCACGGGTAGAGGCCCTGTATCGGTGGGGAAAAACGTGCGGAAAAGTAGAAAAAGTCTGCCAGTTGTATATATTGCGCGAGCAGAAAAAGATGAGCCTCCAGGAAATGTCAGCGTAAGGAATATACGCTCAAGCAAGGCGGCTATTTCTGGATTGAGGAAAGTAGAAGTGCTGTCCGAGTTCAAGCGCATTTTACTATGCAACGGCAAATCATCATAGGCGGCAAAAACAACCAGACCCAGACCCTCGACACTTTCAACCAGTTCGTTTTTCAAGCGAGCAATTTTTTTGATCCTGCTCTGTAATGAAAAATCCTCTTGATCGAGAGGATAGCCTTTATACCGCTCAAAGGGAGCTACAACCGCCCCTTTTTGCAGCACATACGGTGCAGCTGCGATTGAGATGTTCAAGGTATCGAACAGCCCCGTCTTGCAATCGGATACGTGATGCGATACCTCCGAATAATCCATTATCATCTATACGCGTGGTTGTTCCGTTTTTCGACAGGTGAAGCAATGGGAACACTTCACCTTGATGCACAATCTGGATAGAATTCCAATGATCGTCTCTTTCTTCCATCCATCGATATTGCTTGTGCGCCATATGCCAACGTTTCCTTGAAAATATCATGTGTATTCTTCTAGTGTATCATATTCAGATGGCTATTCCATTGTGCTACAATAAGGCCATGCTTAGAACAGTAACAGTTACTCGCTATGTCACCCCATTGAGGGAGGGTGGATCGTTGCCAGCCATCGTCGAGGCGAATGACGATGGCCTTTATGTGCTGAAGTTTCGTGGCGCAGGTCAAGGAATAAAAGCGCTCATTGCCGAGTTAATAGCAGGAGAACTTGGTCGAGTGCTAGGGCTTCCTGTTCCTGAAATCGTGTTCATGGAACTGGATCCCGTATTGGGTCGTTCTGAACCTGATTATGAGATCCGATCTTTGATCAAGGCAAGTGAGGGTTTGAATCTGGCTCTGGATTACTTGCCCGGAGCGCTCGAATTCAGTCCACTTGACGCAACTAGACTTGATCCGTTACTGGCATCTTCGATTGTGTGGTTCGATGCGTATGTCACAAATGTAGATCGCACTCCGCGCAACACCAACATGCTTTTCTGGCATAGACGACTGATACTTATCGATCACGGTTCTTCGCTTTACTTTCATCATAATACGGGTGATTTTCTCTCGCGCAGCCGCAGCCCATTCCCGCCTATTAAAGATCATGTATTACTTCCCGTGGCCAGCGCTCTCGATGAGGCCGATGCTCTTATGACGAAGGCTTTGTCGCCAGAAAATCTGGAGCAAACGGTCAATTTGATCCCGGGGAACTGGCTGAACTCTGACCCATTTTTCGCAGACCGTGACGCGCATCGCGAGGCATATCTGGCATACCTGCTGGATCGCCTGGCAGCCTCGCGATACTTTGTGGAGGAGGCCAAAAATGCACGCGCCCAACTCCTATGATTACGCGCTTATACGGCTTGTACCCAGTGTGGAACGAGGTGAATGCCTCAATATTGGCGTCATCCTTTTTTGTCGAACATTAGATTATCTTGGCGCGCGCATATACTTGAACAAGACACGTTCGCTAGCATTGTCGCCCGATCTTGATCTCGCAGCGGTTCAACAGCACCTTGACACAATTCATGCTCATTTGCGAGGGCGGACCTGAAGCAGGTCTCCTGGGAAAGATGTCTCAATCCGAGCGATTTCACTGGTTAGTTTCTCCACGCAGCACCATCGTTCAGATCTCTCCAACACACGAAGGGGTGTGTGAAAACCCGGAAGCGGCTCTTGAGCATTTGCTCAAAACGATGGTTTTGGTGTAAGAGCTTGCTATCTGGTTCAATAGTACGTGAATAGACAAAATGAGCCAGAAGAATATTCAGCCAATAGCTTCTTTATATCGACGGATAGCATCAATGTGATCCTGGAGCGACTTGAAGCCTGCGCCCATCGTGTTAATGGAGATATGTGTTGCTCCCAATTCTCTCCATCCTTCTGTCTGGCGCACCCAATCGTCAAGATTACCCTCGCGAGCGTTCATACGCGCTTCAAGGCCTATTGTGCCAGGATCACGACCAGCTTCCTCGGCATACTTAAGCAGGCGTTCGATAGTTTCACGCATCCTGTCGTCTGGTTGTCCCTGGGGAAACCAACCATCACCCAGACGCGCGACTCGACGTAAGAGTACATCTGCGTCACCACCCATCCATATAGGAATGGAATGTCCTATAGGGAGTGGATTAAGTCCGGCTTCTGTGATGGTATGGAAACGGCCTTTATAGCTAACAACATCCTGACTCCATAAAAGTCGCATCACCTCAACTTGCTCCTCAATCATGCGCCCACGCGTGTTAAAGTTCATGCCCAGCGCCTCGTACTCAACGGGATTCCAGCCTACTCCAACACCAAGGCGCAGCTTTCCACCAGTCAGGATATTCACTTCCGCCGATTGTTTAGCAACGAGTGCGGTCTGTCGCTGAGGCAGAATGATGACTGCCGGAACCATCTCAAGCTGCGTTAGTGCGGCAAGATAGCCGAAGAGTACAAAAGGCTCGTGAAACATATCCCGCTGGGTATACCCTCGCCAGCCCGGACGGTTCGTGGGATCAGCGCCCAGGACATGATCAAATATTACCACGTGTTTATAGCCCAATCCTTCTATCGTTTGTGCATAGTCGCGTATTACTACTGGGTCTGCACCAATTTCGGTCTGTGGGAAAGTGACTCCTATCTGCATTTGGAATACCTCGGTCTCTCGTTATTTCTACTGACTTTTTGATCATAGCACTCGAAAATAGAGTATTACAAGCTCGGCATGATTTCATGATATAGTAAAGCAGCATATAATCAACTGCTCTGTGCGTGGTTCCAGTGTGGAATGCTCTCGTTGAGACTCTTAAGAGGAGGGATATGAACAGACAAATCATTCCACTATCAAAAAGACCTGGGGATATGGCGATACTCGCATTTTTTCTGATCAATATCCTCTTTATTACCTACATTGTTGATCTCGAACAGCTCGTTATCGCTGATCCTGCCCATTTCACTTACCCTCTCTGGCCTCCTCCTATCGCTGTAGATGCTATTCACTGGTGGGGACGCACTTTCGATCCGGTACTGTTAGCCCGGCCTGCATGGTGGAAGGTTACTATCTGGATTGACGCTTTGTTCTTTGGGCCATTCTACATCATTGCAATCTACGCTTATATCAAGGGGAAAGAATGGATTCGCATTCCCAGTATTATTTATGCCTCGACATTACTGACTGTTGTGCTGGTGATACTTGGTGAGGAGATAGCAGGCACGCATGCCACGCCACATCTTCCTATTGTTTTGCTCGCCAATCTGCCCTGGCTACTCTTCCCCATCTACATTATCTATCGCATGTGGCGCTATCCGCATCCATTCACGATGCCGAATGAGGCTACAGAGAAGCAGATTGCTCAATCATTACCTGAACATACAAGTGCTTAAATAGAGGTCAGCAGTATTTCGCTACTATGGCTAACAACTCATCCGCATCGAATGGTTTTGCTACAAAGTCGTCAGCACCAACTGCCGTGACAGAATGTCTTGCATTGTGGTGGGCAGAAATCATAATAATGGGGATATGCTTCGTCTCTTCCCGGCTTTTTAACTTTTGGCAGATGAGTCGCCCATCTTTGCCGGAAAGTAACACATCAAGAATAATTACATTGGGCAACCCACCATTCGTATCACGCAGATTCTCCGCGTATTCACCTTTTTCTGTTGTCTTCACCTCATATCCAGCAAATTCTAGTAGAGACTGAAGAGCATCTAAAATATCTGGATCATCATCTACCACGAGAATCTTTTTTGCCGCTTGCTGCATTTCGATTATCCTCTCCACTTGTCTTCATTCTTTGCTCAATGGCGAAGTACTGGATGTATCTGGCAAGGAAAAGGCAAACAGAGAACCTTTCCCTTTTTCGCTCTCAACTGTCAGCGTTCCATTATGCCGCTGAATGATTTCGCGCGCGATGTACAATCCAATCCCAAGGCCAGGGTAGGTTTTCTCTTCTGGATCACTGACGCGATGAAAGCGTTCAAAAATGTGATTAAGATGCTCTTTCTCTATTCCAATGCCAAAGTCCTGGACGCTCACCACGACTGCATCTTGCGCTGCGGTTAACCCGACGATGATCGTATCTGACATGGGCGAATATTTGACAGCATTTGTCAGGAGATTGGTGAGTACCTGGCCGATGCGGTCTTTATCTCCCCACACGAAGCTTACGAATTCTACCTTCAATCCGAATGCGATGTTTGCTGGTGGTGGATTGTATCTGTTCCACTGTGTCTTTCACGACCTCGTTCAGATCAAACCAGTCATCCTGAAAGTCGAGTTTGCCATGCTCAATTCTGGATACATTGAGTAGATCCTCGATGAGCAGCGTCAGTTTATTCAGTTGCGTATCCAATTTGGCAAAGGAACGAGCCAAACTTTCTTCGCCTCGTCCGCTAAACTGTTTCTGTAACACCTGGATATACAGCTTGAGCGATGTTACCGGCGTTCGTAACTCATGTGAGCAGCAATAGAAATAAAATCATCTCGAAGGGTAATAGCCTGTTGCGCTTCAGCATACAGGCGACATTGTCGAGGGTTAAGGCAATCCGTCGAGCTAACTCCTGAGCAAAGGCAAGATCCTCTTGAGTGTAGTGACGCTGTGGTTGTGTAGAAGAAAAGGTAATGGCACCAATCACCTTATCTCGAGCAATCAGTGGTATTCCCATATAGGAGGTAAGACCAAGAGCATGGATAATGGGAATTACCGCTGAATTCTCTTGAATAAGTGGGGCAACTAGCTCTGGTGTCACAACAGGTATGAGTTCGGGTTGACCGGTCTCCAACAATTGTTGTAGACCATATGTGCTGCTGACTCGATCTTTATATTGCTCGTATAGTTCGCGCACGAGGGCAATTTTTTCTGGTTCAATGTGGTTGGCAACGATTTCTCTGATGTGATGCTGTTCATCAAGAACGGCAATACGACAATAATCCGCCATTGCCGGCACAATCAACTGCGCGATTTCTTGAAGCGTTAATTGTTGATCAAGAGAAGAAGCCAGTTTCTCACTGACTGCGTTGAGTAACAACTGCCGTCCCTCTCGATGTTTTCGCTCCGTAATATTGCGAAAGTTGCCGACAATCGCCTGAATCTGCGGATCATGCAGATAGTTTGTGCCAGTGGCTTCAATCCAGACCCAGGAGCCATTTTTATGTTTGACGCGATACTCCAGGGTCACTTGATCTCCTGGTTTCTGTATCAGAGACAGGAATTGCTCCATAAAGAAAGGGAGATCGTCGGGATGGATAAAGCCTTCGGGACTTACACCCTGAAGCTCTTCAGGTTTGTAGCCTAAGACGTGTTCGACAGAATCGCTGGAATACAGGACATGTCCCCCAGCACTAATTAATTGGATCGCATCAGCACTGAATTGAATCAGAGCACGAAATCGTTCTTCACTCTGTTTGAAGGCCTTCTGATATTCGTTCTCCGCCTTATCCTTCTTGCTGTGTATTGCCATCGTCGATATCCTTACACTTCTTGTCGATAGATGAGGCTGTGAGCACTATAACATCTTTGCTCTATATTGACAAAGTGAACAATTAGGAATCTTTTAGTTGCTACTAGATAGATGATTTGGTATAGTAGTACCAAGATCAATAATAGCCAGGAAGCCTTATGCCTAAAGATGCAGAACGCTCGCCAATAATCCTGCCACCTGAGAGTGAGATCAAGGGGGAGTTGGAACAAAACCCGGCACTTCACGGTCCACGTCCAAAAAGACGCAGGATCAGTTTACTGGTATCACTTGCACTTGTCATACTGGCAATACTTGTAGTCGTGACTGGCTTGTATCTGCATTTTGGCTCAGTCACACAGCCAGTTCAAAGCAAGCAAGCCACCGACGCTCTTGAGCAATCAAGCGCACTTATCACCGCTCCATATAACTCATCTCAATTGAATGCTCTCACGCATCTGGTCGATCGCATGAATTACAAAGAGCTGGCCAGCCTTTACGTGGCACATATGTCGCTCGATGAGAAGCTGGGCAGATGATCATGACCGAGAGCGAACAGAACGACTATTCAGACGACCTGAACTATATGATTACCCAGTTGCACGTCGGCGGCATGATTATGTACGAATTACATCTGCAGACCGCAAGCCAGGCCAGAACAACAATCAGCCTGTCACAACAGAATGCTAAGATTCCGCTTCTGATTTCGGTTGATGAAGAGGGAGGGTTGTATGTCCATCGCCTGGAGAAGATCTATGGAGCGCGACCTGGCCCAACGGAGATAAGCCAAACAGGAAGCCTGGTGTATGATCAGCAACAGGGTGTAAAGTTGGCACATGATTTGCTGACACTTGGGCTTAATACTGATCTAGCGCCTGACGTGGATGTATCGATCATTCCAGGTTACGACACTGAGGATCGCACTTTCGGAACGACGGCTGCCGCGGTGATCAAATATGCCGGGCCTTACATTGAAGCCATGCAGAGTCACGGACTGATTGCATGCTTAAAACACTACCCTGGCGGCCTGGGTGATACTCCATACGATGCACATGACATCCTTCCAACCGATAATCGCTCGCTAGCACAGATCTATGCAACAGAACTCGCACCATACGAGACCTTCATTAACTCACCCAATCCTTTGATGCGACCCGCGATGATCATGTCGACAGACGTGCTTATGCCAGCCATTGATCCGACAATGCCAGCAGAACTTTCGCACAAATTTATGACCGATATCCTTCGGAATCAATTTGGCTTCGACGGTGTGGCTATCACCGATGCTCTTTATATGGGTGGGATCTCAGATCGATGGAGCGAGCCGGAAGCGGCAGTCCTGGCAATCGAGGCTGGCAATGACATGATCCTGAGTCCTATGGGAAGCGCGCGTACAGCTGCTGTGATCGAAGCTCTCAGGCAAGCGCTCCAGAATGGCCTGCTTTCGATGGCGCGTGTAAACGAGGCGGTGACACGCATCATCGCTCTCAAGATGCAATACCATCTATTGCCAACTACTTTACCACGAAATTAATATATTCGTGTATGCCTGAACTATTCTGACTATAAGAAGCATTATGGGGAGTTTTTATGTCAATACATACTGAGCAGCCAGAAACGCCTCCTACCCCGCACCAGGGGGAAGGACAGATATCAAATAAATCACGCAGGCGCACTCATTCTGCGTGGGCAAAGGCACTCATTTTGCTTTTACTGGTCTTCATGGTTGTATTCCTTGGAAGTGACATCAGACATATACTCACAAATTCGACTACGACAACCCCCAAGGTTATAGCAAATACAGGTCCCCTCATCCAGGTGCCGCTTAACTCGGACGAAATAAATCAATTGCATCATCTTTCACAGTATTACAATGATAAAACCCTGGCAAATATGTATCTTTCACATATGACACTTGATCAAAAGTTAGGTCAACTCTTTATGGTCCAATATTGGGGCTACTCCTACTCGAGCGACCTGGAGACTATGATCCATGATCAATATGCTGGTGGCGTCATTATGTATGGCGCTCAGATGAATACATTCAATCAGACGAAAAATGATATTGCACGTATGCAGGAGAAAGCCTGGATGCCGCTGCTGATCTCCACTGACGAGGAGGGAGGTTATGTGCAACGTATTATGAATATCTTTGGGGATCGTCCAGGCGCTCTGGAAACATATCAGACAGGAAATATCCAGAACGCGGTTAAATTGGGAAATAGCACTGCGCATGACTTGCAGGCGATTGGCATCAATACCGACCTGGCACCCGATGTGGATGTGCCGGTGGTTCAAGGTCCGGATCAGTATATGCGTACCTGGGGATATACACCGCAAGAGGTGATTAACTGGGGAGGGACCTACCTGCGCACTATTCAAGGAGACGGCGAGATTGCTTGCCTCAAGCATTTTCCGGGACTCGGCGCTGCTACAACAGATGCACACGAGAATCTACCAGTTGTCAAAAGATCGCAAGATCAACTCTATTCTACGGAGCTTGCTCCATACAAATATTTTGTGCAATCACAGAACAAGCTGGACAACCCCGGCATGATTATGACGACTGATGTGTTGATGCCAGCACTTGATCCGACTATGCCTGCTGAACTTTCGCATACCATCGTGACAGGTATTCTGCGTAATCAGCTTGGTTATGACGGTGTCGTTCTCACTGATGCCCTCTATATGCTTGGGAT
The DNA here is from genome assembly GCA_963702765.1 of uncultured Chloroflexia bacterium. Taxonomy (GTDB): domain Bacteria; phylum Chloroflexota; class Ktedonobacteria; order Ktedonobacterales; family Ktedonobacteraceae; genus DATMNR01. The sequence goes on along the minus strand of CAVPEB010000016.1, from coordinate 12,399 downwards.
TGCTAATAAATGGAATCTCCCACAGGCTGTGGTACTCGCGATTGAGGCGGGTAATGACATGATCCTGGGAGTGAGAGATTCGACAGTTCTGGCTGAATCCGTCGCAGCTCTCAAGCAGGCAATCGCTAATGGCAGTCTGTCGATGGCTCGTATCGACGAGTCGGTTGCACGCATCATTGCTTTGAAGATTCAGTACAACCTGTTGCCCAGTACGCCAGTATTATAGGGATCAGGCAATCTTCGTGATACAGTTTATCTTTTATATCGGAGTACAAGAAAACCTGCCGAGGGCCGATTTATCGGCGATGGGCGCGATAAATCGGTCACCCTGACTCATCCTGTCATCCTGAGCGATAGTGAAGGATATCACGCGTTGGGTTACGAGATCCTTCGCTATCGCTCAGGATGACACAAATATACCCAGGATGACATTGATAAGGTTACAGTTTGAAAGTGCTTTATCTGATCAAGCCACCAAAGGTGTTAAATTTGGGAACTGTGTTCGAGGAGCGTACTTCACGAGCCTGCCGCATAATCTCACGAAGCTGTCCCAGGTGATCATCATCATGGTACAATCCCATGATAAAGCGTGAAATAGCATTGTACGATCCAAATCGGGGTGAAGGTGCGTATGTCACGTCAAGATGCGGTTCGTCGGGCCAGGCATCAAGCATTGCCAGGCGCATACGTCGACTTTCTTCGAAGCGATGGCGAACCTGTTCAATAGTGTGCACTGTTCTCCAGGGTACTTCGTAGCGTGAACGGCCTTCGGGGACAAGCCCACGAGCAAGCGTTAGCGCAAGTGCAGCTGATTCTTCAGATGAAGCAGTCGTATGGACAGCAACATGACCCAGTGTCCAGACGAGATCCTTTTCCTCGGGAATACCAAAGGGGTCGTCAGCGTTGGGATCTTGTGGCACAAATACCACATCCTCATCGGTGGCATCCGAGACAATTGACAGCATGGTATCGATCATCTCGTTCGTCAAATTGCGCAGATCTGTCTTCGTGAGATCCCGCGCCAGGTCTGAGAATGACACAGTTTTGTTCTTTACAGAAGTAAAATCAAGCAAGGTCTTTATCCTAATCTAGCTAGTGCATCATGGGGGGAGACGCCCATTGATACAAATAAACTCCCACATCCAAGTGGGGTACAGTGGAAATAAGCCACCTCTCTTTTATCAAGAACACTTTCGCTTTGTTCGCTTATTCCACTCATCGTTTCGCATAAAACTACCGCACAATTCAAACAGGAATTTCATTCACTAGCAAAGTCAAACGCTCTAGCTCAGGATATACACTACTCGCCCGGATGGAGTAGCTTGCTCAAAGATGCGTTTTGGCTTTGTTTGCAACAACTCCGACATGTGATCTCTATCAACGACGGTTGTCTGGGGATGTATCTCCTGCCAGACACGCATGATCGCACCAGGCTCTCGATGCCTGTAAATAAAGCGGCACTCGATGTTAGCCTCTTGCGCTAAATAGTTTGCCCTACCCAGGTCTCTTCTCGCTAACGTATCGTTCAAATGTGGTTCAAATAGTCTGAACAGTTCTGGTTTGCGCTTCGATGTACTCTCTCCCAGGTATAGAAATATCACCGGTTTCTTACCAGGATTATTAAGCGCTGATTTCATGACTGCATCATTATATGAACTTCCAGCAGAAAGAATACCCAGAATAGCACCAGGAAAATTTTTCTCAACCCCAGTTACCACGACAGGTATTCTACCCTTTCTTTTGTGCATAGTATAACTCGTAAACGCTATTGCCATGCCAAGCAGAGAGACGGATCCGCCGAAAGCAGTTGCCAGTGGTTTTGCGATAAGGTTAGTTGTCCATGCCATCAAGACAAGCATTGTCGTTAGTATGCCCAATGAGAAATTGAAAGTTGATTTTGTCCAACGCCCCTCTGCCTCTGGCCAAAGAGACGGATTTGTTCGCTCTTCCCCAGTCATTTCTTCGCCTATGGCCTCCTCACGTTTGTTTGCAGCATTTGAATCTCGCGGGCTGGCTTGAGAAGAAGTCGATGTTGAGGATATATCGTGACGCGCACGAGAATGAGAGTCAGCATTCAAAGTTGATTTCGCGGCTTGCAATTTTCTAAACTTGCGAGCTCGATAGCGCACGATATCCATACCCAGGCAGGTTAAACTGAAAGCCCCTAACAGGCCAAAGGCATACATATCACCAAGAATATTGATATCGCCTCGTACCGCTACAAGCACGATAATAGGAATAATTGTAGCGAGTGCAATTGAATAGTGAGGAGTGCCACGCAACGCATTACGCTTCAAGATAAATTGTGGGAAGAATTCCATTCGAGACAGAGCTAGAAAGACATGATATGAACCAATGATGGCAGTGTTGCTGGCAAACACTAACAGCGCACTTGCACTGATCGCAACCTCTGTTTGCAATACCATACTCCCCCAATGGCCTCCTAACAGGGATATGATCTGGCTAGAAAGCACGGGATCAGATGCTGCTTGAGGCAGTAATAGTGTGGATAGCATCGTGAGTAGCGGGCTGGTTAATCCAACTGTTAGAATGACCAGGAAAAGTGCCATCTTCCCAACTTTCCTTCGAGGAAGTTTCATGACAGGAGAGAGTTGTGAAATACTTTCCAGACCCGAAAATGCCAGAAATGATCCCGCAAAACCAACGAGCAGCGTAATGGGTGTCAAAGCCTTACCACTGAACATTTGAGGGAAAAGTGCAAGAAACTGCGAGAATGAGATATGGATGAAGACAGTCACCAGGATAGCAAGGTCACTCACGAAGGCGATTATTGCGCCTACCATGCTCACTTTGGCGCTTTCACTCACACCTACCCAGTTAAGAATACCCAGTAGCACCAGGATAAGGAGAGTAATCCATACAGTCACACTGAGCCCGAGAAACATCGACTGCGGACCAAGCATGGGAATGACTACACTCAAATAAAGCATTCCTGAGAGGCAACTGATGGCTGCTGTAAGAAAGTAATCTACAAGAATGAACATCCCACCTAATGCGCCAAACCAATTATTCAGCGCTTTTGCAGCAACCGTTACGACACCGCCACCCTGGGGAAAACGATACGTCACTTCGACATATTTGAACGTCAGTAGAATAAATACGGTCATCGTTAAAAAAACAAAGAAGCCTGCCAGTTTTCCAACCGTACCATAAAGAATGCCGGGAACATAATAAATTGAGGTACCAATATCCGCGAAGACTACTGCCCAACAGAGAAAAGGACCAAGTTTTTGTGATTTCCTGCTCCGCCTGAAGGTCCTGTTTAGGAGTTTCTTTCACCTGGACCATCGCTCCACAGTTCCTTTCCCGAAGAACTCCTCTATTTCAACTGGCTTAGTATTGCTTCAGTTAATTGATGTGGTGAAATGTGATCAAAGAGATTTTTGCCTTTGGGATCATACGATTCCTTCGCGATGCCAGGGATAAAAGCCATCTGTTCTTTTCGACCTTTTCCTACTATGATTGTTCGCTCACTATAGCCGTAAAAGCTTGGATTTGTTCCACCAAACAATGCAATAATTTTTACCGTATTCTTGGGACAACATGTTGCATTATCGTCATCCCGTAATTTCTTCGCAGCAGCCGCCAGATGCATCAAGCCTGTATCACCTGTAATAAACATATCCGATTGATCTATGAATGCCGCTACATCCAGAAGTTTTGCTTTCGGCTCTGCTGGCATCAGAAAGATGCGACCTTCGAACTCGACAGTCAGAATCTCAAATAGCTTCTGGGCGGCGCTTGCATCGGTGTATCCTTGCAGAATACAGACGATGAGTTCACGACATTTCCTTAAAGACTCAGTTATGGATGTGGCAAGCAAATCAACAGGAGGTCTTGTAATGATGGACGTTGAATCCGACGCTATGACTATTAATCTGCTTGCATCAGGAGAAACGTTTGATCTCTCTTTAATGTTTCTTACAATTGCGCCAGCATTCTTTAGCTGTTCGGAACTCACATACAGAGGAATAGTGCTACAGATATCGGCCATAGCTCTTTTATTGCCAAAGTAATTGCTCACCATGCGCCTCGTAATTTTACTCATAGGCACATCCACCTGGCGAGAGAGAGACCAAAAATCTTTACCCAGTTGTAATACATTTGGATAGACGATTGTGGAGCGCAACCTCATATAGAAGCCGGGCGCGAACATAAAGGCGAAAACCGCAGCATAACGCCTATCCCGTAAAAATTGGGTTAACGCTGCCGTTTTTGCATCTAACTTAATTCCGTTAAGCCACATTGTCATCTCAGATGGAGAAAAGAGGCTATTATTCGTTAGAACTATGCGATTTACGCGTGGATCATGTTCAAAAAGTTCAGCCTGGACACTATTGCACAGAACATCTATCCTACCAAAAGCTTGCGGGTCCTCTTGGATGATTTGATCAACAAAGCTTAACCCTACTAATACAGCATCACCAATGCCTTTATACATTGTGACGAGATAGAGTGGATTATCTGTACTCTCGCTCCAATTTGGGAAATAACCTTCCCTTCCATTTTTTTGTGTATGTAATTCTAACTGCGAAGGAGCAAAGTCAAGACGTGCAAGCTCACTAGAAGCATGCTGTTCTAAAAATGAAGTACTATTGCTCGCTCTAACTTGATCGATATAATCTGCTTGCGACCCACTATTTATTTTCATGTTTTATACTCTATTTTCAGCTATTTTATTGTGACGATACTGCATCCATCGATTGGTTGCCCATCTATACAGAAAGATGAAAAGCAACAACCAGAGCGCTCCTGTGAGGTAGCCTCCAAGTACATCAAACAACCAGTGATCACCCTCCATCACGCGCGAAAAGCCAATAAAGAGCAGATCGCAGATAAAAAACAGTTGAAATGGAATCAATACCCAGCGATAACGCCATTCACGCGCAGGTTTCGTGAAAGTCAGGTAGAGGAGAAAACCGTAACATACAACATCGTGCGTTACATGACCTGAAGGAAAGCTATAATAGGAATAGACGTCATGGACACAAATGCCATATTTTACACTTGGACGTGGACGGGCCACAAGTGGCGTGAGGAAAAGAAAAAGACCTCCCGCGGTGGCTACAGCTGCCACAAAAAACAGGGCTTGCCGCCACCAGCGCAACAGGAGCAAGGCACCTACCACGATAGCAGCACTAATGACTGAGGGTATAGGGTTATTCAGCTGGCTTACATCAAAAAGAGCAGCCTGGAACCAGGAATGAGGTTGTATAGGTATAGGGCAGGGAAGAGGATGAGGACCTTGAATATCCTTGGTAAAAGCCAACTCAAGCGGCCAGGGATTTGTGTGATTATGGACGAAGAAGGCAGCCACCCCCAGGATAATGAGGCCAATTACCCATAGAGTTATCCAAAAAACTCGATGAGCAGGTGATGTATGTTTCTTTGTAGGAGTCCCATTCATTTGTTTTGTGGGAGCATCCGATATCTGATCCATTGATTACTCCTTTGTAAATCCACGTTAACTTGTATTCCTATGTAACACGTTCTTTCCAGGATTAAAGATGACATTACGTTTAAAGGGAACATGCTAGAAGGCAGGGGACAGGCGTTCTTTTTAAGGAATATTGTTACAAGGAGTTGTCTGTATGATTATTTTTTCTCGCTTCCGCTACCACGCTTTTGTAGCATCCCTCTTATCCTTCGTTTTTATCTTCACCTTTTCATCGACAGCATTTGCATCTGTGACAGCGCAATCACTGTTTCAGATAAGCAGCGATCCTTACACGAACTCAACAAGCCAGCACCAGACTGAAGTTGAGCCTGATAGCTACTCGAATGGCTCAACTATTGTCTCAGCAACCCAGGTTGGTCGCTTCAACGATGGAGGCGCCTCCAATATAGGATGGGCGACTTCCACTGATAATGGAGCCACCTGGCATGGCGGCTTCCTGCCAAATACCACAGTCTATGCGACACCAGCTGGCACGTTTGATCGAGTCAGCGATCCCTCGGTGACCTATGATGCCGCGCATAAACTCTGGATGATTTCCTCGCTTGCTATCTCGAATGCATCTGGTACCCCGGTTGGAGCAGCAGTAATTGTTAATATCTCGGCTGATGGAGGGCTTACCTGGAACGCCCCCGTGACGATTGCGAACGCGAACAGTGGCTTTTTTGATAAGGATTGGATTGTGTGTGATAACACTGCCACCAGCCAGTTCTATGGCCACTGTTATGATGAATGGGATATCGCATCCAATAATGACCTGGTACAAATGAGTACATCGAGCGATGGGGGGAAAACATGGAGCGCGGGGCAGGCAACAGCAGATAATGCTACTGGCCTGGGAGGCCAACCTCTTGTGCAGCCGAATGGCACCGTGGTTGTCCCTTTCCTGAGTTCAGGAGCTTTGGGCTCCACATCGAGCATTTCAGCTTTCACTTCCACCAATGGTGGTATCGAGTTGGAACAGCAGTGTGTCAATCGCAGCTCAAACCGATCACCAGGTAGTCAGCATACGCACTGAGCCACTTCCAACCGCTGAGATAGATAGCGCCGGCAAAGTCTATGTCGCCTGGCAAGACTGTCGATTTGAAAGTGGCTGTAGCGCGAACGATATCGTGATGAGTACGTCGACTGATGGCAATACCTGGTCTGCTGTGCAGCGCATTCCTACTGATGCAGTTGGTAGCGGCGTAGATCATTTTATTCCTGGCCTGGCCGTTGACTCTTCAACATCTGGGAGTTCCACTCATCTCGCTCTTGCTTACTATTTTATCCAAATGCGAACTGTACGACAGCGACATGCCAGTTAGAAGTTGGTTTCGTTTCATCCGTTGATGGTGGCAATAGCTGGTCGGCAAGCACTACACTTACCTCTTCGGCTATGAATTTGACATGGTTAGCGAACACAACTGATGGATATATGGTTGGAGACTACATCTCAACTTCTTTCTCAGATGGCAAGGCGTTCCCATTGTTCATTGCAGCCTCTGCTCCCAACGGTACTCAATTCAATGAGGCATTGTTCACTGAGACAACTGGCCTGACAATTGCTGGCGGAACAGACCAGGCAACTACTGAGCATGAAATCTTTGCTCATCCTACACCGCTTGTTCGAAATACAGCTTTTTAAGTACGCCAATAGATTTTGCAAAAAAGCCTCCTGTATTGTTGCAGGAGGCTTTTTACGCTCTGTTTCATCCTTGACAACTGCCCTTTTTTTCTTGTATGTTAGTTAACAAGTTTAAACGTATTTACGAATAGAAGCAAAGCCCAATGTTTAACAATGATGATCTGACGCGTTTGTTGGATGCAGTGAGTGAGCCTATGCGGATGCAAATGGTGTTTCTGCTGACCGAGCATGATCGGCTCAATGTCGGGGAGATTGCTCGTCAGTTTCACATCAGCCGTCCTGCTATCTCGCATCACCTCAAAGTGCTAAAAGACGCCGGTATTGTGCGGAGTGAGAAGAGCGGGCAGGCGGTCTATTACTGGATCGATAGCCAGCGGATTGTTACAGCCTTGCGTGCCCTGGCCGATAAAATTGAACGTTCCACCTCATCTGAGACATTGTAAACGTAGAGTAGTTTTTAGCTCCATTGGTCAATGTGTGTAAACGCATTTACTCATGTGCTCTCATTATAAAGTGCTTGTTCACTACCCATAGATGAGCATAACTCGAAAGGAGATTACCCGATGACTCTTCGTTCGTCTGTTCTCCCTCAGACGGCTATCATCACAGGAGGCAATACTGGGTTGGGGTATGGTTGCGCTCGAACAATCGCTGCGTCTCATCCGAATTGGCACGTAGTCATTGCCAGCCGCAACCAGCAGCAAGCTGCGCAAGCCGTCACCACATTGCAGCATGAAACCGGTAACCAGCACATCGAGCGAATGCCGCTCGATTTGGCATCCTTGGCCTCGGTACGCGCGTTTGCTCAGGATTTTGCCGACCGGAAACTGCCCCCTTTGCATGCGGTGATCTGCAACGCGGGCATTCAAGTCGTTTCAGGGACCACCTACACACAGGATGGCTTCGAGACTACCTTCGGGGTCAATTGTCTCGGGCACTATTTGCTGGTGAACTTGTTGCTACGCCACCTGGTCGCTCCATCACAAATTGTCTTTGTGAGTAGTGGTGTCCACTATCCTGGTTCCCAGGATGTCATGAGCCGGTTGACGGGAGTCACACCACCACGCTACCGCGACGCGAAAGCATTAGCCTGGCCTGAGAAGTATCCTGATGCCGCGGAGCGAAACGAGACGCCTCAGACCGTGGGCTTTCGCCGCTACAGCACTTCCAAGTTGTGCGACCTCTTCTATGCCTACGAACTCTCTCGTCGGCTCCAGTCGGAGGGGTTCAGCACCCCGGAGCATCCTATCACAGTCAACGCGTTTGACCCAGGGCTTATGCCTGGCACAAAACTGGCTCGAGACCATGGCGCTTTTGAGCGCTTCGCGTGGAACGTGATCTTACCAGTTCTGCGCTTCGCCCTACCAAATACGCATAGCCCAAACGCCTCCGGTAAAGCGCTCGCTCAACTGGTGCTTGATCCCACATTGGAAAGTATCTCGGGGAAGTACTTTGAAGGGACGAGAGAACAAGCCTCTTCTGAGGAGTCCTACAACCGGCAAGAAGCGGAGGAACTATGGGTGACCAGTGCCAAATTGGTGAAACTTCAGCCCAACGAAACCATCTTGCGAATGGAGAGTTCAGTGGATGAAGCGATCTCGTAGTTCATGAAGCATGAGCAAAAGACACAGAGAATATAATCTTTGCGGCCTCCTCATTTTCATGGTTGGACTGTTCTTATTTGTTTTGTAAGCTGACAACTATTCAACAAGCCCCCTTAAAACACTTGCTGAATAGTTGTCAGCAACGACTCTTATCCTCCCAACCCCTCCAACAACATATCGCCCTCCTCTGGTGAGATACGTCCCTCGGCAATCATGCGCAGGATTGCTTCACGCTCCTGTTCGAGATCAGGCTGTGAAGCATTGTTGATGCTGGCCTCTTCACTGGTGGCAGCTTGTTGAGCGGATGTCTCGCTCTGTGCAATCCTTCGTTTTCTGTGCGCGACGTTTGCCCGGCAGCAGGTGGTGGTGGACTCGATGGAGGTGTTGGAGGCACTGGCGGTTTAGGCGATTTGGGAAAACCCAAATTGCCGATGGCCTGCTCTACCGCCTCAAGCGCCCCCACAATTCCTTCTGTAGCTGCTCTACGTGCCTGATCCTTCAGCCGTTCTAAACGCTCAGGGTCCATACGCCACTCGCGATCATTCACTCGCACTCGCACGCGCGATGCATGCTCACCACCATGACGGGCAGCCTCCTCAGCCTGTTTTTGAGCTTTTCGTGCGCTTTCTTCAGCCTGTCTTTGCGCACGTCGTGCCTGCTCATCCATCTTGCGTTTTAGATCCTTTGACCATTCGGAACCTTGCGACCAGCCTGCTTCCTGGAATGCTGCGGCTATCTCAAGACCCAACTCCTGGCCTAATCTACCCATTTCACGCCCTAGCTCCGACATCTCCTTGCCAAAGTCTCCCCACGAGCTACTGCTCGTACTACTGCGAGGATCACCAGCGCCCCGTAGTTCAAGATCACCGCCTACACTCAATTCGAGATCTGCGGCTCCATCACCATACACAAGACTGATCATGTTACCGCCTTCGAATGCTACAGACTGACCTGTGACATCCCCTCCTACTGCGGCACGTATGCTCAAATTAGCATTTTCCGGCAACTCTATACTGGCATCTCCTCCCACATTCAATCGGGTATGACTACCAGCAGGGAACGTGGCTTGCAATTCAAGATCTCCACCTACGCTTCCAACTTCCAAGGCGGCATTCAGACCTAACAAAACTCCATCTCCACCAATACTTCCTACTTGAAGGTCTCCACCTACGCCTTTAAAGCGGCATCTCCCCCAACATTACCAACCTCGACAATCCCCTGCACATCACTTAACTCACCGTCACTTCCAATGCTGCCGATATGCACAGTCGCTGCATTGCTTACCTTTAAATCACCGCCTACATTGCCAACCGCGATCTCGTAGGGAGTCCCGCTTCTTACCGTACAGTCATTACCAATATTTCCACAGCTCAAAGCGTCAGCAATTTCATCTACATGCAGATCATCACCAACATTTCCAACTACGGCTGTTTCAACGTTTTCTAAGGTTAAATCGTTCCCTACAGTCTCCATCTCAACTAGTGCGACATGAGAAAGGAAAGCATCATTGCCAATGGAACCACGAGAACGCAGCGCAGTCACATTGATGACTCTCACATCACCTCGAAGGTCTTTTAATGCGACCGCCTCGCCGATTTTCTCAATATCCACACCAATTCCGATGTCATGCAATGTTACATCTCCGCCAATATCGACCAGTTCAACCCGTCTCACACCACCTATCGAAACATCGCCTTTCAGGTTTGTAACGTGTATCTCAGCATCGGCTGGGACATGTAACTCAAGATCTCCACTACTCTCCCTAATCATGAGAGCATCGCCTTCCTGGTAAAGCTGAGCCACACGGCCGTCTGCATCAATGGCAATAGTCGGTTGATCCCATACGCTCACGTTTAGATCTCCACGTACTTGTGTAATTATAACCTTTGGCTCACTGCCAACAGGAAATGTTTGTTGCATTGAATCGCCCTCCAATTCTTAACTCAAACAATCATTTCTCAACAAAAATCTCTAATCGTTTGCCTTCTTCCAAATCTTGCAAATCTAAAAGGCGACCAGTAGTACCTCTTTCTATAGCACGTATCACTTGATGAATTGTGCTGTCATTGAGTTGCGATACCAGGCGAGCTAGCAAGCGCAGGCTCATGCTGACCAGGTATACTGGTATTGTCGCGGTCATGTTCATCTTCCTACGATCAGTGGACATGTCTGTCATCCAGATACGCACAGTTCGATTCTCAATCTGCCCGCTGGGCCGCTCATATTCTGGCGATATGGTATCTAACAGTTCTGCTGCCTGGGCAGCGGTAATCTGGCCTGTTTCGATCATGTTCAGAATACGGTTGCGTTCATCCGTTGAAGTTGTCATTGTGTTAACCCTTCAGCATCCGCATTGCTTCCTCAACGCTGATCTCTTTAGCCGCCAGGCGGTCTAGTACTAGACGACGATCTGCACGTCCATCGCCCTCGGGTGCACCACCCAGAGCCATCACAATTTCATCAAGGCGACTGCGAGCGGTGTTATAGGCTATATCAAGATCCTGCGCAAGTTTTTGAATGTTTCCCCGATTCTTGACCAACAACTCGACAAAATCTAGCTGCTCGCGCGTTAGACGGCCAATCCAACCCAGGCTAAACTGGCCTTCAATGACGATACCACTCTGGGGACTCTCAAGCCGAGTGACGATCAGCTCGTTTCCACTGACAGGGTCCCTTGTAATTATAGGATGCATGCTCTGTTCCTCCTACCAATGTAATCAACAGTCACATAGAATTTATCATTAACTGACTGATAATTATTGCTAATTTTATAGAGATATTAACATTAAAGTGTAATATTGTCAAGTAATTTGGCGATTTAAATCATTTCATTGGCAATAATCAACAAAATTTGTAGATTTGTAGATTTCGCTGGCGAACAATTTTGGAATATCTGGCAAAATGCGTCCATCCGCACGGTACTCTATCGTTTGATGACACCGTTGAGGTGGGCACGGAGGCTTACCCAAAGGTCGGTTGAAAAGTAAACGCGGGCTTTTAATGTGGTGTCAACATGTTTGCAAGCTCAACCAGAGACTTGACAACCATCTGTGGCATCGATGCAAGTGTATCAAACATACCGCCGGATCGATTGATCCACGTAGCCTGCATGCCTGCTGCCTCAGCTCCAATCACGTCAAAGGGATTTGAGGACACGAGGCGAGTCTCGTTAATCGGCCGGCCAAGACGATTTGCCACATGTTTGTAGACGACAGGTGAGGGCTTAAACACCTTCACCTCGTCGACACTCACAAATCCCCTAAAATACGGGGTAAGATGTGATGCATTCATGATACCTGTTAGCATCGAAGGACTTCCATTGGAGAACACCACCATTATATATCCCGCATCTTTCAAGCGTTGCAGCCCCGGTTGTACATCTGCAAAGCATTCGAGGTCGTTATATTGATCCATGAGTGAGTTTTTTTGTTGTACATCCAAGGAATGTCCGGTAGCGGAAAGTGCGTAATCAAGGGCTTTGCGAGTGGCCTGCTCGAAATCTTCGTACCGTTCCATGGCGGTGAGACGGAAGGTGAACTCAAGCTGCTTCTGTCGCCATATCTCCGCGATACGCTGCGCGTTATCAGGAATATGGTGTTCTAGTTGCTTCCAGATGCGAATTGGATCAACCAGAGTACCATACATATCGAAAGCAAGCGCTTCAGCTACAGCCATTATCCCTCCCTATTAAT
>CAVPEB010000015.1:0-98064 GCA_963702765.1 uncultured Chloroflexia bacterium | reverse complement strand
CCCGCTACTTCCCTCTTTACATAGCTCAGTCTCCAAATAACTTCGTTAAGCTGTGTTTTTGTTCTCCATGGTCTCTAACTTTTCTACGATTTTCGGAATGAGTGCACCCTGTGTCTCCAAATTTTGGATGATCTTCAGAATGAGAGCATCTTGATCATCGAGGTGCTTCATTATCAATTCGATATCCGCGTAGGTCTTCTTAGTGGTATTATACTGTTCCTCGGCTATAAGTTCTGCGTGACGCCCCAATACGTTCTGCCCTACCATAATGATAGGCAATAGGACCAATTGGATAAATGTTTGTGATAGCCAGGCTACGAGTAAAGCGACTATGGGAGTTAGCAGTCCGAGGATGGCGAATAGACCAATGATTGCCAGCACAGCAAATGAATAGGCTGTCCACATTGTGCCAACGCGTTTAGTTAGACCAACGGCGATCCTTGAGTTGACTCCCGCTGCTACTAGCTCTTCTTTGTGCAATTTATTGACGTTCCGTGGTTGGTGTGGATGAGGTGTATATTTAGGCATACGCATTTCCCTCCGTTAAATCTCCTAAAGCTCGTGTGAGGAAATGAGGAGTCACTTTGTCTTTCCCCAACTGGCTGTTCGTGTTTCAAATACTACTGCTAACAAACGTACGAGTCAACTTAAGATCTCTTAGTCAGGGCTTGCAAAAGTGGTTCCTCAACTGACTCGGCTCGTACGTTCTCACAGGCAAGATTAGTGAAAAGATTTAAATTTTTCTATGTGTTTGTGAAAAAGCAATCAAATTGATTGAACTGTTTATCCACCAATAGCATATGTTATCCACATACTTATCCACCGCTTCTAGAATCCTTTATAGCCCATATAAAGCCCCTCTTTACCTCTTGACGAGCCGTGATAATATAGAAAAGTAGAGCAAGAGTTACAGACCTCAAGAGCAAGAGATTCTCCAGGAGTGTAGATGACCTTCATCCTTTTAAAAGGCTCTGTAGAACGAGTTCACTTGGCGGCGTAGCTCAGTTGGTAGAGCAAGGGACTCATAAGCCCTGTGTCACAGGTTCAATTCCTGTCGCCGCTACTTTTTCACTAAGGTTTAATTACTCTGTGCCATTATTGAAATATTTAAGGTGGATAGGCTCTTCTTCCTCAGTTATGTGTAGCGCAGCTTCAATCTGTTCGAATTGCCCTGCTACTCCCAGATCAAGCAAGATACCGCGATGGTAGTCATAGTGTCGGATGGCGTGGCAGTTGGCACACAAAACAATGCACTTTTTGATCTCTTTCTCTATTGCTTTGATATTTTTGCCATTTCTTACAGCAGTGGCAACCGAGAACTCTTTCTCTGGGATCACGGTGATGGAAATGCAAGGTGGCAGCGTGTGTTTGACCGCAATCTGCGCAGAATAGCCCTTGCCCAAGCTGATAGTACCATTCGCGTGTCTCTTTTTCCTTGCGATATTGTTGGCAATAACGCGTACCTTATTCCGCTTGTACCAGTTACGACTCCATTCTGCTTGAAGTGCTTTATATTCCTGAGTTTTGTAACAATTCTTGTCCTTGAATGGCGTTGTTCAGATTCCTTACAATCTTTCTCTCATACTTCTAATCAGACGAACGAAGACGTGCTTGATGTGTAGAACAGTAATAGACAGAGATGATTTCTAAATCTGCATTTAATAATATACATATCTTGAAGGAAATAACGGCAATCGATGTTTCTGATAACTGAAAAGGCTCACTTAATTTGAGGATGAGCTTATATTCAAATATCGAAAATAATCAATACCCCGACATATTGGGTTTACTCTTCCACTACAAACTGCTCCGGAAATCTTCATTAGTGTTGTGACAGATGCTTGAACAATTGTGTCTTATTTTGCTTCTTCATACGACTTATTAAATGAGGGATAAAACATCAATAGGAGAGTGTATGCAACGCATGGATGAGGAAGCAACGCGGGATAAAGTTGAGGACACGCTCTATGATCGTTTTGCTCCAACCATCTTTACCTACCTCTGTCAGCAGATATCAAATGAGCAGGATGCTGAAGACCTGTTGGTGGAGATTTTTCTGGCCGCTTTCAAAAACGAAGCAATTTCCAGTTTTCCTGCTGAGCGTCAATTGGCATGGTTATTGCGTGTAGCCAGAAACAAGGTCGTTGATCGCCATCGACATCTAGCTCTACTTACCCTTGTTCCGATAGAACTGGCTAGAGAAATAGAAGATGAAGCACCAACACCAGAACAATATGCAGAACGACAAGAGTCTTATAAACGACTCTATCGTGCGGTTGAGCAACTTTCACCAGTTCAGCGAGATCTGCTACGGTTACGTTATGCAAAAGAGTCTGCGATTTTGTGAAATCGCGGTTATCCTCGAGAAATCCGAGGGCGCTGTGAGTAAATTGTGTACACGGACTCTCCAACAGCTTCGGGGGATCTATCGACAAATAGAGGGAGGTAAGCAGCAATGAAACCCCTTGATGATATGCTTCCAGAGGAGCAAGACCCACAGAATAGGGAGTTGATTACTTTTCTTAAACAGGTCAACCTCAGTCCTTTTGCTGTCGATCCGACAAAGAGAACAGAAGTCCTTTCGCGGGCGAGAAGGCGCCTGTTGCAAGTAGACTCTGAAACCTCCTTCACTGAGGAAACGCTTGCAACGCGAGAACTTGCTTCTCTTCTGAGTAGGCCAGACGCACGAATAGATAAGAGGTATAGGAGCATGAGACTCAAGCTTTTGCTCAATGTATTCGCGGCTGTCCTGGTTGTTGTAGCACTTATTGGCACTACTTTCCTAATCTTCGGTTCCTGGCCTCCTTTCCAGAGTGATCGCTCTGGTACGGCTCCTTCCATAGGGCCAGTTGGTGCATCTGTGAAGATATATACTGGTACGATCAATGGTTTCGAAATGAGCTTGAAGATCACACCTGGTCCTTATTTTCTAAATGAGTTGCTGGAAGTGGACCTGTCGATCACTAATCATTCTCATACTAGCTATTGGCTCTTTTCGTCGAGTGGCCCATGTTCTGGACTTCTCAAAATTGTGACAGAAGGTGGACAAAGTCCCTATGTTACTGACATTCAGCGTAACTGGACTGGACTAGGACAATTAAGCGATATATTACTCAAGTGTAATGTGCCTTACCGTACGCTCCAAATGGGACTCAGGTTGCCAGTTACTCAAACGATTACGGTCAAACAATATGTCCAACTTATGAGTAGTGGACATGTGACACTCACAACGCATGTTGCTTTCATACAGTCCACAGCCGAGTTTGAATACCCAAGCCCTCACGTCATCTCTACTGAAGCATCTTTGGTCTCTCTACATCTCAGTGAACTCACGAGTGCCTTCAGATCGTTCTCTATCTGTTATGGAACAAAGTATAGAAAAAGTGATCATATATTTTCCACCTGGTGCTCTCGACCATTTACTCTACGAGACCGAATATGTTTGTGACAAAAGGAGAATCAAGTGGTGAAAGCAAAGTTGATATCAAAATCAGTCTACCAACGTTAACGCTGCAAATGCCACAGCGGTGTGGCTCTAATTCAGAAGGGAATGTTATTTGTGTATTTGGCTGGTGTGCCTGGTTACACGACTGTTTCAGGAAGGCTCTCTTCTTAGGGTGTCTCAAAGGTCAGTTTGGCATAACTTGTAACATTTAACCCAGGAAGCATGCTTAGTGCCAGGAAAGATGATATAGAAAATTGGATATGTGTTGAAGCATATTTGTATAGAAAGAAAG
Organism: uncultured Chloroflexia bacterium; assembly: GCA_963702765.1. Classification (GTDB taxonomy): domain Bacteria; phylum Chloroflexota; class Ktedonobacteria; order Ktedonobacterales; family Ktedonobacteraceae; genus DATMNR01. The sequence goes on along the minus strand of CAVPEB010000015.1, from coordinate 94,327 downwards.
GTAGGTAGAAAATGAGTGCGATGTACGATAATGGCCTGTTCGACGCTGATAACGTCTTTCAAGCATATACTGACGGCTACAACGAATCTGCACAGGGGGTATCTGTGGTGATAAGTCTGTATTGCCCAAATTGTTCAACATGCCTATCGACTTTCTCGCATCAGCTAGAACGCAATATTGTTCTCTTTTTGAATGCTCCATGCTGTCCATACTGCGAGATTCGGGTTATACCTAGCATCATAATTGGTACTGCATAATTAATAGAATGTAAGCTATCAACCTTATACATCCATATTAGCCCGGTCTTAAATTGACTCTTTGCTACTCTTTAACTGATTATAATCTTATCTTGTCGAATCTTCCACGTCCCATTTTCATCGACCAATATGATAGTAGCTAGCCTTGTTTGGCCATTACCAAACGTGACAGTAACCGTAGAAGTGGCGGTTGAGCCCTGCTCCTGCGTAGAAACGAGCGTCCAGGCTTTAACCCCTTCAAGCCTCTGCCAGAAGTTAACAAACTGTTGTTCAGATATGCTGTTCTGTGCCGCTGTTGAGAATTGACTATAGGCGGTCTGGAAATCATTATGTACGAGAGCGGAATAGTATGTCGTGATAGTTTTGTCGGGCGTCGAGCGATTTAGATAGACATACGCTCCCACTGCAATGATAACAACAAGCGCCATGATGACCAGAGAGAGAACAAGGCCCCGGCGTCTCTTTGGTTTTTGAGCAGGTGGAAGTCCAGGCGGGCTCGCTTTCACCTCTGTGTTGGAAACATATGATGATGATGGTGGGGGCGGAGCATATACTGTTTCTGCTGATGCAGAAGGCGTATTCGAGTAAGGAGTATTGCCATAGAGTGTTGAAAGAGAAGAGGGAATAGAACTAACAGTAGGCTCATCCTGATCAGTGGTAGGCAACTGCTTGCCACATTTCTGACAGAAAGTGGCATTGCCAGGATTCTCGGCTCCACAATGGACGCAATACACGGCTTGTCTCCTTCATACGTTCGTTGTATCTTTGCTTCATATGTGCAAGGAATACCATGAGCAGTATAGCACAAGCCGCTCGCTTTTTGGCAGAATTGCAACTTCACTGGATTTCAAGGGCAAAATCCCAGATAGAGCCTCCTATCAAGCCCGAAATGCTCCCAATCCATCAGCGTGGGATGGCTCTATTGACATGTGAGACACGTTCGTACCGTATAAGCTCTTACAATTCAACTCCAATCGGCCGAGATCAGAGTTTGAGATGCATCAGGAAATAGCAGTGCGGGCTTTGCGCCACTCGTAGCTTGCAAGAGCGAAGAGCGTAATGGTCACAACCAGAAGCGCTACAACGATGAGCCTCTCAAGGCTTCCATTGTTGCTATCGGGGTCGACACCGAAGACGACTTCAATCCAATCATTGCGCACCAAAGTGATCACGAATACAATACCTGTAACAATTGCCACAGCTGTTTCAAGCCAGAAGCGCCGTCTCAATGCATTCATCATGGTTCAAGTTCACCTTTCGCAAAGCAACTACACTCTACGTAATACTAGTATACACTTAAACCAGATTTAACTGACGAGCAATGGTGCGCTTATCTCCTGCCTGCCCTGAACTGCAATACATTTGTACAATATCTAAGCTGATATATATAAAGAATCACAAAAGTAGTGTACAATGTTGCTTGTAGAGATTGCGAGTTTTGCATTGTGGGGGTAGCTCGCCAGCGGAAATATACACCTGGGAGTAATGATTATGGGTGATCAAATTACTGTTCATACTGACGAAATTACTACGTCACCTGGACTGATAGCACAGAATTCTACTGATCGTGAAAAATCCCGTGCCAGGCCCGCCACCAGGCGGAACAATAGCTTTTTTGCGCGTCTATGGCCGCATGTGCAAGCATATGGCGCCGCCCTTGTAGAGAGCTATGCAATTGTTCCCAGTATCGCAACCATATTCACCGCTATATTCTATTTTGCTTCATCGAATGTTCCAGGTTGGCAACTTGTGCTCTGGGGTTTTATTGTGTCCGGTATTGTTTGGTTAGTGCTTTCCCTTCCCCTTTCCGCACTTACCTCTGCCAGAGCAGCCAATCCACATAATTACGGACTCATCGAAAACCGTTTGAGTCGATTAGAAACGCGCTTCTTCGTCATACAAAACACTACCTCTGAAAAACAGTTAAAACAATATCAGCAAGTTGCGCTCGAAGAAGCGTATGATAATCTCTCTAAACTGCATCATTTGATGTACAGTTCTACCTCGAGGTTGCCCTGGGTGCTTGCCATGGGATATGTCAATGCCTGGAACTGGCTTCATCGTACCGAAGAAGCCTTGATTGAAATCGAGCCTATCGAAATGGTTGTGAGTGGCGCGTATCACGATTATATGGCAATATCCAACTCCAAAATGGATAATAGTCAAGATTTACTGACAAATCTGACCGATGCAACAAAAAAGCTCGATCCCAAGTTTGCAAGCGTTTTTGCAGCCAGTAGCCTGTCTTCTGGTGAATCTGAGGTACTCGGAGAAATTGAACAGGGCGTCAACAAGATTGAGCAGGGTGTGCATCAGATTGCGACAAAGCTTGGCGTTCAACTGAGCGATAGTGATGACCAGGCTACAAACGCTGAAAAGATTACCTCATCTACCCCCGACGCGGAAGCCAATGCACGAGTAACTTTGCACGAGATTCGGCGAGCGCTCAATGAATTTCGCGATAATCAACGTTTGGGTATTGTATCCATTCGCAATCAGTTAATGGCCAGCATCTTTGTCACAGGCTTCGTTACCTATGCGTTGCTGTGTACGGCTGTTCTTGCAATTGTGCATGCGAACAACGCTGGACAACCTGAGCGGACTGCTATCCTGGCTGCCGTAGTGTTTTACATTGTTGGTGCAATGGCCGGTCTTTTTGGTAGGATTTACAGCCAGTCGAAAGCAAGTGCTGGTGGTGATGATTATGGACTCTCGCTCGTTCGCCTGATAAGCACGCCCTTGATTTCAGGGCTGGCTGGAATTGGGGGAGCATTCCTCTATAGCATGCTTATTCTTCAGGTCATTCCTGGTTCGTCGGTCTCATTAATATCCATCTTTAATATAAATCGGCTTGATTACTTGATTGCTGCTGCCGTCTTCGGTTATGCCCCTAATTTGTTGATGAAGGGCTTGCAGTCAAATAAGTATGTTTCTGCTCTGGAGAGCAGCCAGACGTCAAGATCGACAGATTCCTCTACCCAGCAGAGCGAGATAAATTGAGCCTATTTTTCTCGATAACAAACGTTACAACCGCAACATGTGCGACAAACGCTACAAATGCTACAAATGGCACATTCTCATCACCCACCTTTTGAAACCTGGATGCTCCTTTTGCGTATATAATAATGCTATATAAAGGAGGTAATTTGTGAATTCTTCAAGTTCGATACAACAAAATAGCAATAATTACTATAATTCGCAGGTGGTAGAAGGATCTTTGCAAGGAGGGTCTCAGGATTATTATATGCAGCAGCCCGCTCGCCCAGGACGATTCGAAATCTTCTTTCACCTATTCAAAACGGGGAGACTTGTTAAAGCCTTATTGTTTGATCGGCGTGTGTCTCTCTGGCGTAAGGCATTCTTTTTCAGCGCAATAGGTGGATTGCTCTTCCTCTTGCTCTTTCCTGATCTACTCAATGAAACTATTATGAGTACAGTTCTGCCTCTCGCCGGTTCTGTGCTGGGCATCCCACTCGATGCAAGTTTCGATTGGTTGGCCTTTGCCATTGCCATCGTGACACTGTTCCGTTTCTTCCCTCCTGAACTCGTTGCTGAACACTACAGGCGCATCTTCAGGTAAGAAATTCCTTGTCCCTCACATGAGGGCAAAACGGGCTGTGAAATGTCGTAGTTGAGGCGCCTGCCAGGTAAGCTGGACTCCTCGAATCTGGTCCTTAACGTGTGCGAGATAGGCCAATGCCTCAACCGTGTAGTCCAGATGGCTCTGCGTGTATACACGGCGAGGAAGTGCCAGTCGCACTAACTCTAAAGATGCTGGCTCCTCAGTGCCGTCTGCGAGACGTCTCCCGAAGACTACACTGCCCAGTTCGCATGCACGAATCCCAGCAGCCTGGTAAAGTGCAATGCTCAATGCCTGTGCAGGAAACTGATTCTGAGGCAGATGCGGCAAGAATGCACCTGCATCAATAAAGATAGCATGTCCGCCTGTTGGAAGCACAATCGGAATACCAGCCTGCATCAGTTTGTCACCCAGATATGCAGTGGATTGAATCCGATAACGCAGATAGTCTTCCTGGAGTACTTCCTGCAGCCCGATGGCAATCGCTTCCATATCATAGCCCGCAAGTCCCCCATAGGTAGGAAAGCCTTCTATCAGGATAAGCTTGAGCTTGCAGCGTTCCGCCCATTCGTCGTTGTTGAATGCCAGAAAACCCCCAATATTGGCCAATCCATCTTTCTTCGCGCTCATGGTGCATCCATCGACATAACGAAACATTTCCCTCGCAATCTTTAAGGGGCTGTGGTCGGCGTAACCTGCTTCGCGTTGTTTAATCAACCACGCATTTTCTGCAAAGCGGCAGGCGTCCAGGAAGAGAGGTATGCCATATGAGTGACAAATCTCACTGACAGCTCGAATATTGGCGAGACTCACTGGTTGTCCGCCCACACCATTGTTGGTGACAGTCAACATTACGAGCGGAATTCGTTCAGGCCCAACATCAGCAATAGTCCTCTGAAGACGATCCACGTCCATATTCCCTTTGAAAGGATGCAAGAAATCGGGTTGATAGGCTTCTGCAATCACGAGGTTGCGCGCTTCAGCCCCATTGGCTTCGATGTTTGCTCGCGTCGTATCGAAGTGGAAATTGTTGGGAATAACATCGCCAGACTTGCACATTGTGCTAAACAGGATATGTTCAGCTGCACGACCCTGGTGGGTCGGAATGATGTGTTTGAACCCGGTGATCTCCTGCACACTTTGCTCAAACTTGTAAAATGAGCTACTGCCCGCGTAGCTTTCGTCGCCTTGCATCATACCGCCCCATTGGGCAGCGCTCATGGCTCCTGTACCGGAGTCTGTGAGTAAATCGATCAAGACATTTTCGGCGCGTAACAAAAAGAGATTGTAGTGTGCGGCAGCCAGGGCAGCAATGCGCTGCTCTTGACTGGTCATTTGAATGGGGGTAACGGTTTTGACACGAAATGGCTCAATAAGAGTATGGGGTTGAAAGCCCAAGATATCCATCTGATGTTCCTTTCGAACAGTGAGTACTCACATAGCAGCAGTCCACACAGAGTTCATGGTCAGCCTTACCTTACTTCTGATGTGAGAGAACATATCATCCGATACTCAAGAGATATCAGAGGACTCTCACAATCACCTCACATTGCGAGGGTTCTTCAACACAAAGAGGTCACAACAATTCGTGAGTTTTGGGTATAAAGATATTTAAACTCTTTGTGATAGTTTTGTGCCGAAAGGTTGGATGCTTGTGATGAATTTGTGAATATGAGGCCGTATATTTTGATATAACGGTTTCTCCAGCAATTGAGAGCGACTGTTGCTCGTTTGCGCGCGCAGCTATAGGTCATATGACATCTGTCTTCTTCCTCGTTATTAATGTATAGTTTTTGTAGAAAGTTTGTGAATAAGAGCTGAAGTGTTGAAATAAAAGTTATGTAAATAAAATGCCTTAACGAACTGACGACGCTCCTAAAGCAGAAATTGTCATTATAATTCCGGCCAGAAGAAACTGGAGCCTCGATTATCAAACAGCTCTTCGATGATAAAGGAGATATGTTCATGATCTCGAACTACTGCCCTCGTCGCGAACCCCTTCACAGTGTGCTTATGTTGCTGCCACTGCTCTTTCTTGCTGGTTTAGTCAGTGCGTGTGGCTCATCATCCACATCAGGCTCTTCCCCAACACCAACTTCTACCCAGGGGATTAGAGGCATCTTTCATGAGTACGCACTCCCTCCTTCACAGTTTGTACCAGGCACTATCACGGCAGGGCCAGATGGCAATCTCTGGTTCACCGAAATAATGCAGAACGGGTCTGTTCAGGCGGGCAAGATTGAACGAATCACACCAACAGGTACATTGACTGAGTTCTCATTGCCCTCAGCAAATACTTTGGCTAACGATATCATAACAGGGCCAGATGGCAACCTCTGGTTTATCGAAGGGAATAAGATTGCGCGTATTACTCCCGTGGGGAAGATCAGCGAGTTCTCATTGCCCTCAACAAATACGTTCCCTTCAGCTATCACATCAGGGCCAGATGGCAACCTCTGGTTTACTGAGCAGCAGGGCCAGATTGGACGTATGACACTGACTGGCAAGGTCAGCGAGTTCTCACTTCCTTCCCATCAGTACCCAGCAGGTACTGATCCAACAAAGGAGCCAGCTGGCTCTGCCCAGGGCGAACCTCTCGCCATCACCGCTGGACCGGATGGCAATCTCTGGTTCACCGAAATTGGGCACGCTGGGTCCTCTATTGGGCGCATCACCACATCAGGCACAATCACTGAGTTCCTCTTACCCTCAGCAAATACCTTCCCTTCCAGTATCACAGCGGGGCCAGATGGCAACCTCTGGTTTACCGTAATAGGCACCAACAATGGACCCAGCGAGATCGGAGTGATCACTCCACAGGGCAAAATTCATGAGTTCACGTTGTCCCATTCCATCCTTGGCAGCATCACAAAAGGACCCGATGGTAATCTCTGGTTTAGTGAATTCCAATATGGTGGGACAGGCAAAATTGGACGAATAACAACAGAAGGGAAGATCAGCGACTTTACGCTGCCTACATCTGGTAACGGCCCAACAAGTATCACGTTTGGGGCGGACCATACTCTCTGGTTTATCGAAGTTGAAGTTGCTGATCCTTATGGAAAGAATGCCAAGATTGGACATCTCGTCTGATGTTCGTAACTTACACGACAGTCGTTTCCAGTTTGCTGTCAAATGGGATAAAGAGCGCTGGAGAAATAGATTTAATCAGCATCCCACCTTGGTTAACGAATCATATTCTTCGGATTCCCACTGAGCGAGAGGCTCTGTCCTGGGCGTTCGCTCGTGTTCGCCATCGTTCGCGATATGCTTGTCAAGCGGATCGATTATTCGCCACTGTTCGCCAGTAATTGCTGTCAATTGCTGGTTTTGCTGTCAGGTTTGGGTTCTCCCGCAACTTTCGTGATAAAAGTGCTATAATGAAGTATACCTTTTCCTCTTCTAACTCTTTCAAGGATAGACCTTTACCCATATGATTTTACTTCCAGAGAATGTCAACCTGAGTATTGAACAGGTTGCAGTCGACAATGGTGTGACCGTGACCCTTCGTTAGGAGGTGCTCACGGCTATGTGTCCAACGTGTGGACACGAAACCAAGCGCGTCCACAGCCGCTACCAGCGCAAGCCAAGTGATCTCCCAGTCAGTGGTCGGCCTGTGCGCTTAGGAATTGAGGTACGTCGCTTCTTCTGCGACCATGCATGCTGTCCATGCAAAACCTTTGCCGAACGTATGCCTTCACTTCTCCGTCCTCATGCCCAACGCACGGTGCGTTTGCAGGACGTCCTGCAACGCAGCTCGGCTTGGCCTTAGGAGGGGAAGCGGGAGCGCGTCTGAGCAACCAGCTCGGTGTGTCAATCAGCCCTGATAGCTTGTTGAGGCTTGTGCGGGAGGTCGAGCCCCCTGTACAGCCACCGGTGAAGATCATTGGCATTGATAATTGGGCCTATAAACGCCGCTTACGCTATGGCACCTTGATTTGTGATCTGGAGACGAGAAGACCAGTTGACCTCCTTCCCGATCGTTCGGTGCAAACCGTGTGTACGTGGCTCGAGCAGCATCCCGAAGTGGAAGTGATCAGTCGCGACCGCTGGAGTGAGTACGCCACAGCTGCGCAGATAGGCGCTCCACAAGCGATTTAAGTGGCTGATCGCTGGCATCTACTGCAGAATTTGGTTGAAGCTTTGACTCATCTGTTAGCGCGCAATCGCAATCATGTCAGCATGGTGCCAGCCGAAGCAGAAGACGGGAAGAAAAGTAGCGATCATCGAGGCCTCGCATCCCCTAGCCATTTCAGCTTCGCTTGCCCAACGGCAGGATCAGTATGCCCACATTCATGCGCTGCACCAGCACGGATTCCCTCCAGAGCAGATCGCCTTGCGCGTGGGTCTCAGCGAACGCACGATATACCGCTGGCTGGCCCGTGGAGCCGCTCCCCATCGTCGTCATCACTCTCGTGGTCGCAGTGTGATCGATCCCTACAAAGCCTATGTGCTCAAACGGTGGCAAGAAGGAGTTCGCAAGGGCTCACAGGTGTGCCAGGAGCTCAAAGCCTTGGGCTATCGTGGCTCCGAGCGGGCTGTCTATCGCTACCTGACCTTCTTGCAAGCAACGCTGCTGCCAGCAGGGCAAACGACAACCAGTGCGGCTGCTGTGCAGCAACCGTTCTCAGCGAAACAAGCTGTGTGGCTGTTGATCCGGCAGCCAGAGGAACTCAATGAGCAACAACGGCAAGAACTGGTTCGTATCTGTCAGGCTAGTCCACAGATCGCGAAGGCCTACCAACTGGCGCAAAGCTTTCGGGGCATGCTGCGACTGCGGCAGGGACAAGAACGGCTAGATGGCTGGCTGCAAGAAGTCAGCAGCAGTGACTTACCGGAATTGCAGCACTTCGCCGCAGGGATCCAACGCGATAAAGCGGCAGTGCAAGCCGGTCTGAGTCTGCCCTACAGCAATGGGCCAGTCGAGGGACACATCAATCGGCTCAAATTGATCAAACGCAGCATGTATGGCCGGGCTCAGTTTGATCTGTTGCGTCAACGTGTGCTTCAGGCTTCCTGATTCACGAAAGTTGCGGGAGAACCAGTTTTGCTGTCATTGGAAAAGCTCTCAAAACATATGCATGAGCATCCTCAAGGCACATCAGAAGCGAAATGCAATTCCGCATTGTACACTTTTATGTAGACGTAAGGGCCGAATGGACAATTAAAATCGGTGTTAGCAGGACTGTTTGGAAAGGTGACCAGATGAAACCAATCTGCTGACTCCTCTGTTTTTAACTTTCCAGATTTTTACTCGACAGCTTGTGATTCTTCGACAATTGCCACACCTCTTCCTTAATTCATGATATTAGCTGTATTAAGTTTGTAATCGGCCAATCACTGGGTCAATCCAGCATCGCGTGCACGGATGATTGCCTCAGCTCGACCGGCAACCTGTAGCTTGCTGAAGATATTCGAGACGTGGTTGCGCACTGTCTTTGGACTAAGTACCAGTTTCTCAGCAATTGAGGGGTTGGTGTAGCCTTGTGCAATGAGCGCGAGAATTTCACGCTCGCGCTCGGTCAAATCGGGAAACAATTGGGGTGGAGCAGTCGGTGGACGATGTGCCGAAGTATTGTATCAACCGCTGCGCGATGGACGGGCTAAAGATCGCTTCGCCACCATGTACCACCTGGATCGCACGCACGGTTTCCTCTCCTTCTGCTCCCTTCAGCAGGTAGCCTCGTGCTCCGGCCCGCATCGCTGCAAAGACCGAGTCATCGTCATCAAACATCGTCAGGACGAGGATGCTCACATGAGGGGTCTGTGCAAGGATACGGCGCGTCGCCTCAATGCCGTTGACACCAGGCATATTGAGATCCATGAGGATCACATCTGGTTGGAGAGATAAGGCTTTCTCAATAGCTTCCGCGCCTGTCGTGGCCTCGCCGACCACCGAGGTGGTCGGCTCTGCTAAAAGCAGCGCACGCAAGCCGTAGCGAAAGACGGGATGGTCATCAGCAATCAGGATGCGAATGTGGTCCATGCTACAATCCTTTCATTCGGATGATCCATGGGCGTCGTTTCCAACTATCTCTCCATTTACATCATCCTTTACCTTGTCGGGCAATACATAGCGACATTTATCGTAGTGGTAATTGAGCATATACGCGAGTGCCACCTGTAGCTCTGGACTCAATAACACAACTTCCACCAAGCTCCTCAGCTCGTTCACGCATAGAACTTAAGCCTACGCCTGGTTGGTATGATGGCATGAGACCGATACCATCATCGGTAATTTCCAGGTCGAGTACCTCGTCCAGCGTGATGCGTATCGTACAGGTACGCGCTCGGGAGTGACGTACGACATTGGTCAGTGCCTCCTGTGCGATACGGTAACATGCCACCTCGATGGCTGCAGCAAGATCTGGCAGTTTCTCAGGGGCATCAAGGGCAAACAATATACCGCTGGCATGATAGTGGGCAATTTATTCGCGCAGTGCCGCGAGCAGCCCTAAGTCATCGAGTGCAGGTGGACGCAAAGCATACACAAGACGGCGGATATCGGTTATGGCCTCCTGGACGTGAAAGGTGGCATCAGCGAGTAGTGCCTCTGCTGCGTCGGGATCGACACGCAACAACCTTCGAGCAGCAGTCAGGGTTAGCGTCTGGCTGGCTAGTTGAGGGCCAAGGCCATCATGCAAGTCGCGTCGTAGACGACGGCGTTCTTCCTCGCGTGCTGTCACCAGACGTTCACGGGAGCGTTGCAAGTCGCCTGTAAGGCGTACCGCGTTGACTGCCACGCCAATCTGAGGAGCCAGATCGTGTAGGAGGCGCTGGTCGGCAGGAGTCAAGGACTCTCCAGACGAACGTGGTGAGAGGACGAGTTCACCAAGCTGTTCCGCTTGATAGACGAGGGGAAAGTGCTGTTGTGGTTCCATTGGAGACCCGTAAGCAGCAGCGACTGTGAGATCGTCATCTTGCTTTAAGGCAATCGCGGCATATGGCAACTTGAGCGATCTGGCGATCGTCTCCACAATCGTGGGAAGGACTCTCTCTGGTGCTAGGGTGGCCTCCATATGCTTACCCAGTTGCGAGAGCACAGCGTGAGGATTATCTCGCTCGCCATAGATCAGGCGGTTCACGGCTTGTTGGAGGTAGTTACGTAAAGGTTGGATAAGAATGGCAGCGAGACCAATTGCTAAGAGTGAGACAATGAGCGCGACACCGGTCTGTTGTATCAGCACACCGATTGAGCCTACCACGACTACATAACTCATAATCACGCTCATAGAGAGCATGCCATAGAGCAATGGCCGTCTGACGATCTGCCCTGGTCCCGATAGTGATACCAGAACGAAACCATATGCAGCCAGTCCGAAATAGAATGTTAGTATTGACAATATTTCGCCCGACCCCAAGAAGAAGTATTCCCAATAAGAATCAGGGATTGACACCAAATGGACAACATTGAAGAGCCCAGCCATGATAAACATCCAACCCGCACCCAGTAATCCACTGGCGGAGCCCGCACGTACCGATGCAAAGCCAAACAGGATGGTTCCCACGCTGAACAAGAGATTATCTACCATGAAGACCACGTCCCTGGCTGGCGTTCCCGCCCTGCAGTAAGCAGGCTCATCACACTCATGTCGAGAGGTTGTACGCTTATGACGTTGAATACAAAACCGAACACACCCGTCATCAGTATCGCAGCCAGTGTCAGGATGAGTCCAACAAGCCCTAACCAACGTGCCCGTTTAGGTAGACGTGCAGACACTGCTGGAAGTGCGATTATTATCAACAACGACCCCAGCGCCACCACCAGGTTTAGGATTAGCCAAATTTGCGAATAAAGGCTTGGCAATTGCTGAGCTGTATTCGCGTATGGGTTCATCCTGATGATCTGGAAAAGTATGGCTGTACACACAAAAGTAAGTAGGCCACCAATGAGCAGAGAGATGCCGCTCAGGAGATTTCAACCTCCTCAGTTGCCATACCTTATACCCTCCTTGAGGTGACTCTGACTCTTTCAATCATCTCTACCTACTTCATAGATAGGGGTTCGACTACTATTATACGCGACTATTACCTCAATGAGCCTCCCTGATTTGTTTGCAGGTAGCTGCGGCGGGGATAGCTGTTAATCGGATATTTCAGCTCTTGTCGCACCACATTACATCTCTTGTGAACCCTGCACCTTCACAACCAGGACGCAAGTAATCAGAATGGTCGCCGGTGCAGGCACGATCGGGAGCTTTATATTTGTACGAGCAGTGACATATCCAACACTTACATTTGGGTCAGAAAGGTTATAAGTATTGGAATTGGCGGCCCAGGAAGTGGTCCTTTAGGAGCCGTGGTAGAGCAGTAAAACCCAGTGATCCAGTCAATTTCGGCCTTCAAAGGGGAGTACAGTGTTTGCACGTAGTTGGTATGGCAGAGGCAACCTCCAGTTCACTCCAGACATGTCAAGATTCAAGTGATGGGCAACCAAGGCTCGATATATTACTCTCCTCCATAGCCAACTCTGTACGAACAGTTGAAGCGATTGTTACCGAAGTCTTCGTTTTGTATGCACAGATGAGCTGAAGTTTTTAGAGTGATCTGGTTCTCTTCAGTATTCCAGCACCGATCTTGCAATAGCAACGAAGACTGCAACCCCAACAAGCAAGATAATGTAACCACACATACTTGTAGCTAATCCAACGAGAAGGGCTCATAACTCAGTCTTTCGAACCTCCCAATGATGAGGAGTCCTAGACCGAAAAGCAAGCAGTATATTACAGATGTCCAGAGTGCTAAGCTGTTGTAATTTATGCTGGATTGCTTGTATTTTACGCTGCAGTTGTTGTGACCTGAGCATTTCATTCTCCTAATATTTCGACTCCAGTTATCCGGAGGTTATGGGTTCGATTTTTGGTTCCGAAGGCTAACAAAAGGCTTCCCAGATGAGAATGGTACGTTATCAGGCAAAGGAATTTGCTGGCAAATCGACCTGCTAAAAGGAACTTATCAGGTCTTGCCTGAAAGAGTATGTCTCCTCCTCTCCATCCCTCTCCTCAACGCTCCTTACAGCATTGCTCGTCTCCTCGACGGTCTCTGGCCATCCAGGAAAATGATCCATTTGGTGCAGAAGGCGCTCAACGATGAAGCAGCGCAAACGGGATATTTCACGTTCATCTTGAAACTCTTTGGAAGGAAAATCGCAGTGCATTGAACTAGACCATAGGGAAAGAGTAGGTAGGCTAGTCGTCTCTCACGGTCGCTGGACAATATTCTACGTAGGAGCTTCCCGACCTCAAAGATCGCAGCCTGATCTTCCAAGGGTAGCTCACCTGACATAGGTCGTGCGACTTCTCTTGGCCGCGAGCAGGTCCGCAATGTGTCCAGAATGGTCCCGTGCAAACTGGCACGCAGGATCAGCAATGCTCCACCGAGCAACCTATATCTGACCTGTTGCTGGATGTTGGCCTGCCAGAACCGCTCGAAGGTCAGCGTCACATAGGTCTCTTCGCTCTCAAGCTGGAAGGCCGCCTCTCGCCGAGGATGGCCATGCAGCCAGCCTCGCACGGGCTCGCCGAAACACTGCTGGACTCCTGCCCATGCAGCTTGGTCGCCTTGCATTCTTGCACGGCGCAACAACTCGAGGCCATAGGCCTCGGTGGAGGCCTCGCCGCGGCAATAGGCCTGGATCTCTTTTTGGCACTGCTCTATAAGGTCCGAGACGCTCAGCGTGCACTCCGCCACGTATTCCTCGGCACATACCAGAGACGCTTTCGCAGGAGGAAGACCCTGCAGGGCAGCCAGTGGTTCTCCCCCGTTGCTAACGGGCGTAACGCTTTCAACTTCCATAGTGTTCATCCTCCTTGTGTTCCAACTATCGCCTCCTCTCCAAAGGCTCCCTTGCGGGCAATCTCGTCTCCCATGAGAGTCGCTCCCTGGCTGTCGTTCATCTTTCTACTTTTCCTCGATCGGCCTTATGCTTGGTACTCTATACAGAGCCCGGAACAAGGGGATGCTTTTTCTCATGCGCTTTGCCTTTCTTCGGAATGGCCGCTGGGGTCTACCTCTCGTTGAAACACCATTGGGCAACCAATGCGCCAACGGCAGGGCAGCCGAACAAGACTCCGCTGCCACCTGTTCCACTCAACCTGACCGCGAGTTGAATGCTCGGAGCACCGCTAAGGAGAGGCCTACGAGTTCATTGCGCTTCAGGACTCTCACCTCTTTTCGTTCCCAGGCACTCGCATCAAGGTGTTCGGCCTCGTGCTTGAACACCTCGAGCTCTGCTAAGAGATTGTCAGCCACTCCCGCTACTGATGCCAGGGATCGCAATGCGGAAATCTCTTCGATGAACTGTTGCTTGCCATCTTGTAAGAAACAGGCTTGCTGCTCTTGCTGTAACCCGTTTTGTTGCATACGGTTCCTCCTTTCCCGTTCTGCTCATCCCACTCGTGAAGTCAACGTCATTGCCAACTCTTCACAGAGCTCATGGCGTTTCAAACTGGATGCCAACTCGATCAAGGGCCTTCTTTATTGCAAGGCAATGGCGAGATGCATCACTGCCACTTTCGTGTGCCTCAACTTTCTATCTCGAGCTACTGCTTGTAATCTATTCGGATGAGCACTAAATGGCAATTCGGGCTGAGCTGAACGCTCATTCTCCTTGCGATGCCTTCGTCTCAACCATTGCTGGCTTCTTAATCGAACTGGCATTCCTTATCCATCTTTGTGAGCGATTCCATGATGAAGTCCCTATAAAGCGTATTTGCGGCAATCGTTTTTCATGACATGATTAATGTCAGTGAGTTTTTATTTCCAAACTCATCAAAGAGATAGGGACATAGTGTCCCGATGATTGCAGATTATCAGGGACCGGACAAACTCGCTGTGCTAAAATTCAGTATTGCCATCGTCTATCTAATTTGGGATGCCATCTATGTTACGTATACTTATCAAGTATCGCCAGTAGTAATTGCCGGAGAGGAGGGGTATCATGCCTCAGCAGTTTGATGAATCTCTCAAAGATCGTATTACAACGCCACCAGTTATGGGGTACGGAGGCGATTACGCCGTTATTGGCAGTCCTGATCGTCCCATCCACAACTCAAGGAGAAACGAAGCAACACAAGAGAGGTAAACTGCTCTCGCGTCGTGAGGCTGTAGTGGGTCTGATAGGATTAGTGGGTGGTATAGCTGTAGGAGCAGGCACTATTACTTCTTGCAGTCCACTCAGGTAAGTAACCCAGTCAATCAAGACCTCCCACAAGAGGCGACTAACCTGGATTTTTCAGCGGAACAAAGGCTGTTCTTATGGGGACACTCCCGAAGAATTATGCGTCGGATTCAGCGTCTTGGTCGCCCACAAGGTCTTCTCAAGTCGAAGATGGCTCAACCTTATGTTTCGGGACACTGATGCAAGCCTTTCAGGGGAGCCAATATCGCGGGAAGCGCGTACGTATGACTGCCACTGCCAAAGCGCAGGCGGTCCAGAATTGGGCTGGATTGTGGATGCGTGTCGATGGCACGAACCATCATGTTTTGAGCTTCGACAACATGCAGGATAGGCCCATTCGTGGCACGCTTGATTGGAAGCAGTATGCGATAGTGCTGGATGTACCGCAAGGGAGTACTGGCATCTTCTTTGGCATCCTTCTCGCAGGACCCGGAGAGGTCTGGCTGGCAAATGTCCAGTTCGAAATCGTGAATAACACTTTACCAAAGACGGGAAGCTGAAATGCTGGAGTGTCGATGCTTCTCGATATATACAAAGCTCCGTAGTCCGGACTTTTGGAGGTATTCCATACACTATCTGTGCGAAGATCAAATGACGGCATCAGCGTATACAGCACATTGTCAGTTCGATCCGAAATTCAGGACATGAACCCGCTTCGAGATGAAGAAAGGCAGAAGCAGATGTGGGCCTCTATCATCGTCCTCCTCGTCGTCATAGCCATGCTAGGGCTTGGCCTTTGGTTATTCACACAGACTAGAAGTAAGACCCATTGGCTCAAACAACACGGAACCCGCATCATCGCAAGGGTCACCAACTCCATCTTCGCAGCAGGCACAGGTACTGCTAAGATCATCATTGCCGAGTGGACAGATCCCCGAACCAATACGACGTACCAGTTCCGCAGCTATGTACCTCAAACTGTAAACGTGAAACTGGGAGAGTCGATCGATGTTCTGATTGACCCAGACAATCCCGAACACTACACCGTCACCTCGGTTAAATCGATCAGTATGAAAAAGCGCTAACACTAGAGAGAGGCGAATCGAAAGCATTAAGAAGACAAAGAGCTTTTTAGCTCGATGTTCAGGGTTTTTGAAAAAACGAGGAATCTTATTGCCCCTCACACATCATGACAGAGGAGCAGTGAATATCCCCGGTCTTCTCTCAAGTTGATCTTTGACATGTATTGAGCTTCCCCCTTTTTGAGTTTTCCCAGACCGCACGTATGGCCACGATCAAGTTCTGCATTTCTTCAAGGTTGACAAGCGCGAGATATTCAGTTATGAAATGAAATGCCCTCTTGCTGCGCTTGCCCGGCTCGAGCCAGATGCCATCGAACTGGACGACTGCAGGCACATCGAGCCAGAAGCGCTGAAGACTCCTTGTGATAAATGTGTTTGATAGACCTTCTATGGACTCGTGTCCCAAAACCACTGAAGCCCGAAAAATGGCGGAGAACTATTCAGCAGTGCCTAAATATCTTCCAGTGTCCTTAACTCCAGGTTCATCTCTTCTCACAGAGCAGCCATGGGTAACATAAGATCTGTGTAATGACACTCATGTATCGCCTATCCCACCACTTCCCTGCCACCAGCCGACATTGCCGCCGCCTTCCGCACTCGTGAAAGCCCGCTTCAGGTAGGCCCGCTCTCGCCCACAGGCTTCTCAATAAGATGCTGCTCACTTATGTGAGAACTATTTGCCATAGGTTCTGCCCTGAATCTCCACATCTCTTCTCACAGAGCAGCCTAACATGAAGATCTGTGTAATGCTGTATCGCCTATTTTTTTTTTTTTTTTTTTTTTGCTGTCAAATGGGAGAAATCGACTCGAGGGGACACGCTCACAATCAGCCTCCTATCCTGGTCTTTGAAGCACACTCCTTTGTTTCCCACTGAGCGAGAGGCTCTGTTATAGGCGTTCGCTCGTGTTCGCCATCGTTCGCGATCTGCTTGTCAGGCGGATCGATTATTCGCCACTGTTCGCTAGAAAGTGCTGTCAATCGTCGGCTTTGCTGTCAGGTTTGCTGTCATCGAAAAAGCCCTCCATACATTTGAATGAACAGCCAAAAAGCACATTTGAAGTGATGTGTGATTCCTCATTCTACACTTTTATGGAGAAGTATGCGCCAAACAGACAACTTGGCAAGGCAGGGAGATGAGACTATTATGAATACCATATGCTAAAGTCTGAGACGACAATATACTGTTGGATTGCTTCTTGAACTTGTAGGTAGTGTTGTCTTGAAAAACAGTGGTTAAATGAGAAAGCTTACCTCTTTCCCAAAAAGTGCGTTTTGGGTATATATCTCATTTGAGACTCAACGGATGTATTCTCGAAAGCTTTCTACTTTCCTGACTTGTTGTCATCCAGTCCATCATTCATTCCAGCACCTGTCATACACTTCATCCTGATTGACATCTCCGTGCATGTATTCGTCCTCTCTTCTTACACTCATCTCAACCATGAGATATAATGCTTGGGGTGGATGACAGAGGTTTTCTTATCATGCTTGACGTGAGCACAGGAACTCACGCATGGCGACACACCATATTGAAGTGTAAGAGGGCTTTGCATGTCTCAGCTGCCGACGGGAACCGTCACATTGCTCTTCACGGATATCGAGGGATCTACGCTTCTGCTCCAGCAGTTGGGTGAGCGCTACGCTGAGATGTTAGCAACGTGTCGCCATCTCCTTCGTACTGCTTTCCAGCACTGGAACGGCGTTGAGTTGAACACGCAAGGGAATGCCTTCTTCGTTGTTTTTGCTCGTACTAGTGATGCCATTTCGGCAGTTATAGATATGCAACATGCCCTTGCTAGCCATGACTGGCCGAGTGGAGCGGCAGTAGCACTGTGCATTGGTCTGCATACGGGCGAGCCGACACGACCGCTGAGGGCTATAGTGGCCTAGATGTCCATCAGGCTGCTCGGATTATGAGTGCCGGGCATGGGGGGCAAGTGCTCCTTTCCCAGACGACGCGCGACCTGGTGAATCAAAACTTACCGTTTGGTGTGAGCCTGAGAGATCTGGGGAAGCACCGTCTCAAGGATTTACAGCATCCAGCTCATCTGTACCAACTAGTCATCGTGGGTCTGCCTGCCGACTTCCCACCACTCAAGACCCTCGATAGCCGCCCTAACAACTTGCCGGTCCAATTGACTCCTCTCATTGGTCGAGAGCAGGAACTTGCAGCCGTTCAAAATCTCTTACTACGCGAAGATGTGCGCCTTATGACCTTGACAGGACCTGGCGGCACAGGCAAAACCCGCTTGGGTTTGCAGGTGGCGGCAGAACTCAGCGACCTGTTCGCAGATGGGGTGTATTTCGTAAACCTGGCTCCCATCAGCGATCCGGATTTGGTCGTGCCCGCTTTAGCTCAGACACTCGACATCAAAGAAATCGCAGGGCAAACCCTGCTTGATCTGCTGAAAGCTTCCCTGCATTGGAAGCACCTCTTGTTGCTTCTGGATAACTTTGAGCAGGTGATCTATGCAGCTGTGTACGTGGCAGATATTCTCGCGGCCTGCCCGAATCTTAAAGTGCTTGTGACGAGCCGAATGACGTTGAATATTAGAAGTGAGCAAGAGTTTTCTGTCCCTCCTCTGACAGTGCCAGATCCCAAGAACTTACCCGATCTCGTTGCATTGTCGCAATACGAGGCAGTGGAACTCTTCCTCTCGCGAGCTCAGGCAGTCAGGTCTGAGTTTCAGCTGAGCAATACTAATGCCCCGATTATCGCTGAGATCTGTGCCCGCCTGGATGGGTTGCCATTGGCGATCGAGTTGGCCGCCGCTCGCATCAAACTGCTCCCACCACAGGCACTCCTCACTCGGCTGAGCCAGCGGTTGGCGGTGTTGACAGGCGGCCCACGTGATACGCCTGCCCGGCACCAAACGCTACGCAATACGATTGCTTGGAGCTACAGTCTACTAACAACCCAAGAACAGCAGCTTTTCCGGCGGCTCTCGGTCTTCGTCGCCGGTTGTACACTGGAAGCGATAGAGGCGGTCTGTACTACACTAGACACCGAATCCGCATCGTTGCAGGTATTGGATGGCGTGACCTCCCTCATTGTCAAGAGCATGCTTCGACAAATGGAACAAGGAAGGAACAAGCTACGTCTAGTGATGTTGGAAACAATACGCGAGTATGGATTGGAGGTTCTCAGCGTTCAGGGTGAGAAGGAAATGACTCAGCGAGCGCATGCTGATTACTATCTGCGACTTGCGGAGGAGGCGGATCTGGAACTCGCAGGCCAAGAGCAAGTTGTGTGGTTGGAGCGGCTAGAGCAGGAGCATGACAACCTGCGAGCAGCGTTGGGGTGGTTCCTAGAACGAGGAGAAGCCGGACAGAGTATGGAGATGGCCTTGCGCCTGGCAGCGGCGTTATGGCGGTTCTGGGAATACCATAGCCATTGGAGTGAGGGGGGGACGTTTCTGGAACGGGCGCTCGCGGGAAGCAAGGGGGTTGAGGGGCCGGTTCAGATGAAGGTTCTCAAGGCTGCTGCACATATAGCTTTCGTCCGGAGTGACTTTGATCGAGCAGAAGCGCTGTCTCAGGAGTGCCTGGCACGGTGCAGGGAACTGGGAGACACGGCAGGTATTGCCCTTTCCCTCCGTATACTGGGGGCGATAGCCGAATTGCAGAGCAACTTTGGAGTGGCGTACTCACTGGCGGAGGAGAGCCTGGCGCTCTTCAAAGAGGTGGGTGACAAGGAGGGGATTGGCTGGTCGCTTCAAAACTTAGCAGGTTTGGTCAGCCTGCAAGGCGAGTACGCCAGAGCCATCTCCCTGAGAGAGGAAAGCTTGGCGCTCTTCAGAGAAGTAGGGAACATTGAGGGCATCGCCTTTTTGCTCGATGGGTTGGCAATTCTGCTAATTATCTCCCAAGGCGATCTTGCTACAGGACGCGCTCTACTCGAGGAGAGTCTTGCACGCTGTAGGGAGGGTGGGCACAAGGAGGGCATCGCCGGGGCACTCGGTCTTTTAGGCCAGGTGGCCCTCCTGCAGGGTGATGCCGTCAAGGCTCGTTCACTGCTGGAGGAGAGCGTGGCGCTCGCTAGGGAGATAGAGAAACGGAATATGGCCTGGGCGTTCATCGTGTTAGCGAGGATAGCTGCTTGCCAGGGTGACCACCTGGCAGCGAGGGAATTCTATGAGGAAAGCTTGACTTACTCCTCAGAGATAGAGCCAATGCTGCTCCCCCCTTACCTGGAAGGATTGGCGGACAGGTTTGTGATACAAGGAGACCCGGCTTGGGCAGCACGTCTCTGGGGGCTGGCGGAGGCACAACGAGCAGCGATGGGCACTCCCATCTCGCCTGTCGAACGTGTGAGCTATGAACATTCAGTGAATGCAGCACGTGCCCAGCTTGGAGTCGAGATCTTTGCCAGCGCATGGGCCGAAGGCGGCACGATGACACCGGAGCAAGCCCTCACCGCTCCGGGACCAGTAACGCTCCCTCATTCACCCTCAGTAGGACCCTCATCGAGTCTTTCAGCAAAACCATCAACCACCAGGAGAGGTGGTTTGTCGGCGCGCGAGCTCGAAGTGCTACGTCTGCTCGCAACAGGATTGACTGACGCGCAGATCGCTGAGCACCTGGTGTTGAGTCTGCATACCATTCACGCGCATCTGCGTACCATTTACAGCAAGCTGGGTGTCTCCTCTCGCAGCGCTGCCACACGGTATGCCTTTGAGCACCAGTTGGTGTGAAGACCGCAGCATCGACAGCATATTGAATGGCATGGTACACTTTACACTGAATGCGACTCCTTGTGTATTGTATGCTACATTATCGAGGATGATCCGATGGCTGAGGACTCTCCAATCGTGTCTCCCAAAGAATCCGGGCAGAAGAGTACCACAATACGTGAGCTGCCGACGGGAACCGTCACGCTGCTCTTCAATGATATCGAGGGATCTACGCTCCTTCTCCAGCACTTGGGCGAGCGCTACTCCAATGTCTTGAGCGAGTACCGCGGTTTGTTACGCGCGACTTTTAAAGAATATAATGGTCACGAGGTCGATACGCAGGGGGATGGTTTCTTCGTCGTTTTTGTTCGTGCCAGAGATGCTCTCCTGGCAACAGTGGCTGCCCAGCGTGCCCTCGACGCCCATTCCTGGCCCGAAGGCGTCGTAGTGCGAGTGCGTATGGTTCTGCATACCGGCGAACCATCCCTGCTTGGTGAAGGCTATGTTGGACTGGACGTACACTACGCTGCACGGATCATGCGTGCTGTGCATGGTGGACAGGTACTCCTGTCTCAAACAACACACGACCTGATTGAGTATGAGCTGCCGTTCGGTGTGAGCCTGAGAGATCTGGGAAAGCACCGCCTCAAGGATTTACTACGTCCAGTTCATCTGTACCAACTGGTCATCGTGGGCCTGCCTGCCGACTTCCCACCGCTCAAAACGCTCGATTGCCGTCTCAACAACCTGCCAGTCCAACCGACACCGTTTCTTGGACGTGAGCAAGAATTGGCGGTAATCGGGGGTTTGCTGCGTCGCGAGGGTGTGCGCCTCGTTACCCTGACGGGTCCCGGTGGGACGGGCAAAACCCGCCTTGGATTGCAGGTGGCTGCTGACCTGAGCGACTTGTTCGCCAGTGGTGTGTTTTTCGTTAACCGGGCTCCATCAGCGATCCTGCATTGGTTGTGCCTACCATCGCGGAGACGCTGATCCTCCGGGAAGGAATTGGCCAATCGCTCCTGGAACGACTGCAGGAGGTACTGCGACAGCAGCAGATGCTGCTGCTGCTGGATAACTTCGAGCAGGTGGTGAGCGCCGCAGAGCAGGTAGCGGCCTTGCTCACCGCCTGCCCACAGCTCAAGGTGCTGGTGACGAGCCGGGAGGTGCTGCATGTGCGAGCCGAGCACGAGTTCCCGGTGCCACCACTGGCATTTCCCGACCCCATGCATCTGCCCGATCTTGCGCCCTCTCGCAATATGCGGCAGTCGCGCTCTTCCTCCAGCAGACTCAGGCTGTCAAGCCCGATTTCCAGATGACGAACGCCAATGCCCATGCGATCGCTGAGTTGTGTGCCCGGCTGGATGGCTTACCACTGGCCATTGAGCTAGCAGCAGCACGTATCAAACTGCTCTCGCCTCAGGCCTTGCTCGCGCGGCTGAGTCAGCGCTTGGCGTTCTTGACGAGCACGTCACGGGATGTTCCAGCGCGGCAACAGACGTTGCGCAACGCTATTGCCTGGAGCTACGACTCGTTACATACCCAGGAACAACGGCTCTTCCAGCGGCTGTCCATCTTCGTTGGAGGGTGCACGCTGGAGGCGGTCGAGGCCGTGTCCAGCGGGGTGGAGACGGAGCAGGATCCGTCTTCGATGGTGTGGCTTCGCTCCTTGACAAGAGTCTGCTGCTGCAGCGAGAACAGGTACAGGGTGAACCACGGGTGGAGATGCTCGAGACACTCCGCGAATACGGGCTGGAAGCGGTCGAGGCATCCGGGGGGATGGAGGTCACCCGAGACGCCCATGCCGAGTACTATCCGCGACTTGCGGAGGAGGCGGAGCCGGAACTCGCAGGCCAAGAGCAAGCGGTGTGGTTAGAGCGGTTAGAGCAGGAGCATGACAACCTGCGAGCAGCGTTGTGGTGGTTCCTAGAACAAGGAGAAGCCGGACAGAGTATGGAGATCACAAGGTCGCGGCGGTTCTGGGAATACCATAGCCATTGGAGTGAGGGGGGGACGTTTCTGGAACGGGCGCTCGCGGGAAGCAAGGGGGTTGAGGGGCCGGTTCAGATGAAAGTTCTCAAGGCTGCAGCACATCTGGCTTCTGTCAGGAGCGACAATGATCGGGCAGAAGCACTGTCCGAGGAGTGCCTGGCACGGTGCAGGGAACTGGGAGACACGGCAGGTATTGCTCTTTCCCTCCGTATATTGGGGATGATAGCCCGGAATAGGTGTAACTTTGTCGTGGCATGCTCACGTACAGAGGAGAGCCTGGCGCTCTTCAGAGCTGTAGAGGACAAGGAGGGTACTGCCTCGGCACTCAACAACTTAGCGAATATAGTCAGCCAGCAAGGGGAGTACGCTAGAGCCATCTCGCTCAAAGAGGAGGCCCTGGCACTCTTCGAAGAGTTGGGGAACATCGAGGGCATGGCCTTTTCGCGCCTTGGTTTGGCAGATATACTCTTTAGATCCGAAGGTGATCCGGCCAAAGTACACACTCTGCTCGAGGAGAGTCTTACTCTCTGAGGGAGATGGGACATAAGGATGATGGTATTGTCTTAGCTCTCCGTTACTTGGGCGAATCGTTCCTCCAGCAAGGCGACACAGTCAAAGCACGCTTGCTGCTGGAAGAGAGTATGGCGCTCTCGAGGGAGATAGGGTACAGGCATGGTATAGCCGAATTGCTCTCCATTTTAGGAAGAGTGGAGCAGTACTCTCGAGGGCGATTACGTAGCAGCACGTGCCTTCTATGAGGAGAGTCTGGCTATGGGGAGAGAAGTGGGTGACAACCTGAGCATTGCCATCTACCTGGAAGGATTGTGAACGTGGGGTAGCAGTGCAAGGAGACCCAACGTGGGCAGCACGGCTCTGGGGCGCCGCTGAGGCTTTGCGCGATACCATGGGTATTCCCATTTCACCTGTCTTTCGTGCCGAGTATGAGCGTTCGGTTGCTGCTACACGCGCCAAGCTTGGCGAGCAAGCCTTCGCCGCTACATGGGCCGAGGGACGCATAATGACGCCAGAACAGGCTCTTGCCGCCGAGGGCCAGTCGCTACTTCCCACGCCAACTTCATCCTCCAGGCCCGCAGCCACCTATCCCGATGGGTTGACCACCCGTGAGTTGAAGCTCTGCGCCTGCTGGCACAAGCATTTTACTGACGCACAGATCGCTGAGCAACTGGTGTTGAGTTTGCACACCATTCACGCGCACCTGCGTACCATTTACAGCAAACTGGGTGTCTCCTCGCGAAGCGCCGCCACACGCTATGCTTTTGAGCACCAGTTGGTGTGCTGAAACAGCATCGACAGCAAATCGAATGACATGGTACACTTTACAGTGTGCATGACTCCTTGCGTATTGTGTGCTACCTCATCGAGGAAGATCCGATGGCTGAGAGTTCTCCTTTCGCGTCTCCCAACGAAGTTGGGCAAAAGATAATCAATACACGTGACTTGCCGACAGGAACCGTCACATTACTCTTCACCGACGTCGAGGGGTCTACGCGTCTGCTCCAGCAGTTGGGCGAGCGCTATGCTGAAACGTGAGCAACGTACCGCCGACTCCTTGTACTGCCTTCCTGCGATCGACGGCTTTGAAGTGGACACGCAAAGGGATGCCGTCTTTGTGGCCTTCGCTCGAGCTACCGATGCTGTCTGCGCCGTAGTGGATATGCAACGTATTATGGCCCGCCTGCCTGGCCAGTTGGGTGACCGTACGTGTACGCATAGGTTTGCATTTTGGTGAGCCACGACTGACTACCGAAGGCTATGTAGGCCTGGATGTGCACCGTGCCGCTCGTATCATGAGCGCTGGGCACGGTGGCCAATCTTGCTCTCCCAGACAACTTGCGATCTGGTCGACATGATCTGCCAGACGCAGTGAGCCTCTATGACCTGGGAGTCCATCCCCTCAGGGATTTAGAGCAGCCCAGCCACCTCTACCAACTTGTCCGTGAGGGCTTACCTACTGGTTTTCCACCCCTCAAGACACTCTCTAGCCGTCCCAACAACTTGCCAGTCCAACCCCTTCGCTGATCGGACGCGAGAAGGAAGTGGCGGCCTTGTTACACCTCTTGCAACTAAGAGGTACGGTTGCTCACCCTGACCGGACCCGGTGGCACGGGCGAAACCCGCCTCGGTTTGCAAGTAGCTGCGGAACTCATTGACCTCTTCGCCGATGGGGTGTATTTTGTGAACCTGGCTCCCATCAGCGATCCTCACCTAGTCGTGCTCACGATAGCTCAGACACTCGACGTCAAAGAGATAGCAGGGCAATCCCTGCTCAACCAGCTGAAAGCAACACTGCATTGGAAACACCTCTTACTGCTGCTGGACAACTTTGAGCAGGTCGTCGATGCAGCCATGGATGTGGCAGATCTTCTCGCAGCCTGCCCAAATATTAAAGTAATGGTCCGGCCGGATGACGTTGCATCTCCAAGGACAGCAAGACTTTCCTGTCCCTCCTCTGGCAGTCCAGTCCCGACACTTGCCTGACCTGCAACACTGTCTCAGTATGAGGCAGTGGCGCTCTTCAACCAGCGTTCACGGCGATCAAACCCAATTTCGTGTGACTGAAGCAAACGCTCCCGCTGTTGCAGAGATCTGTATTCGATTGGACGGACTGCGCTGGCAATCGAGTTGGCTGCAGCCCGCATCAAACTGTTGTCCCCTCAGGCGCTCCTCGCCCGGCTGGGTCAAAGTTTGGCGGTGTAAACGAGAGGAGCACGAACGTGCCAGCGCGGCAACAGACGCTGCTCAATCTCATTGAGTGGAGCTATCACCTCTTTGATGCCCAAGAGCGACAGTTCTACCGGCATCTCTCCGTTTTCGTTGGCAGCTATCCCTAGAAGCAATAGAAGCGATTTCACTGCTCTTGATGATGGCAATAAAACGATAGTGTGTTGGATGGCGTGGCCTCCCTGATGGACAAAAGCTTTCTACAGCAGGCCGAGCAGGAAGAAAGGCACCCGCCTCACGATGCTAGGAACCATTCGGTGTATGGACTCGAATGCCTGCGTGAGAATGAAGGGCGCGAGTGAGCCAACGAGCACACGCCCTCTATTATCTCGCGCTTGCGGAGGAAGCAGAACCACATCTCAGGGGTGTGCAGCAAGTGGTGTGGCTGGAACGTTTACACCGAGAGCAGGAGAGCCTGCGGCAGCACTGGCCTGATTATTTGAGCACGAAGATGAGCTAGCCCTACGCTGCTGCGGATAGCTCTGGCGGTTCTCGTACATACGAGGCCTTTGGACGAGGGACTGCGTTGGCTCAAAGAAGGACTAGCGCTATCGCAAGAGATCGAGAGGACAGCAGTGAGCGCAAAAGCATTCTGCGGCGCTGGAAGACTCGCTCTCTCGCTGGGAGAATGCTCGCGGGGCGTGCTCTGCTTGAAGATAGATTGCTATCTATCGGAAATTGGGAGATAAGTGTGGTTTCGCCGAGTCACTCGCCATGCTGGGATTAGACCTGCAAAATTGAGCTGTCTTCAACAGCACGCTGCTGAATGAAAGTCTGTGTTCGCACGTGAGGCAAGCAGATAACTGAACGTCGCTTTCTACATTTCAACATGAGAAATAGTATTTCAGTCTCCAGGATGCGTCAGACAGGGCACTTCCCCTTCTGAGTGAGAGCGCAGCACTCTTCAAAAGGTTGGAGATAAACGAGAGATGATTCCACACTGAATGATTTGACAAACTACAGCTTTCCAGGCAAGTCTGAACGAACACAGCTCTAGTGCAGGAGTGCCTGGCCTTCGCCAGTGAACTGGGTGACAAGTCTGGTATGATCGACGCTCTGTATCTCCTTGCATGGAATGCGTCATTGCAGGAAGAGCATGAACAAGCAGCGGGATTTGATCAGGAGGGTCTGGTACTGGCCAGAGAATTGGGGAATACATCGGGTATTGCACGTGGACTGAGTGAATTAGGTCAAAATACCTTGCCCAGGGGCACACCCTCAAGGCAGTAGCACTGCTTGAAGAAAGTCTCCATCTCTATCAAGAGCTAGGGAGTAAGTATAACGTTGCTGATTTGCTAGACATCTTGGGGATGCCAAACTGTATCTCGGAGATCCTCAGCAGGCCAAGGCACTCTACACCGATGGTTTATCGCTTGCCAGGAAAGCAGGGAGCAAAGTAAAGGTAGCGTGGAGCCTTGCAGGATTAGCCCGGGTTCGGCGGTCGAGGGAGAACCTGGACAGCTGGACATCTCTTTGGGGCAGCGAGACTTGGTATAACCTGGGGCAAGCAATCGATCCAGCCCTCTATAAAGACTACCAACGCGCTGTAGAAAGTGTGCGCGTGCAACTGGGCGAAAAGCCGTTCCAGGCTGCCTGGGCGAGAGGGAAGGAGATGACCATAGAGCAGGCTCTCGCTGTGCAGGAACAAGACTTTACGCACGAGCCACTCTCCATTGCAAAATCTGTCCCAGATACAGCAAAAGCTTCAATCACATCAACCTATCCTGGTGACCTGACCATGCGTGAGCTCGAGGTACTGCGCTTACTCGCAACAGGATTGACTGACGCACAGATCGCCGAGCAACTGGTGTTGAGTCTGCACACCATTCACGCGCATCTGCGTACCATTTATAGCAAGCTGGGTGTCTCCTCTCGCAGCGCTGCCACGCGGTATGCCTTTGAGCACCAGTTGGTGTAAAGACCATCTTTGTAAACGGCTTCCAACTTCGTGTCTGCTGTTATCCTATTCGCCTCTTGATTCACTTCCTTTGACTTCTCTCAGCAAACCGACTAGTTAATTCTAACTCCCTGATGCTCAGAAGCTTCTTGACATGATGTTCGTAATTTAGCCGATTGTAACGATGCGTTTTCGCCTCTTCCCAGGTAAATTCAAAGCAGTAGTTCATAAGTTGAGCTGAGAATATTAAGCATCTCACGCGAGGTGCGTTGGAAGGAGAAATATCATCGTTCCCGAATCCATATACCCTGGAGAAGATGGTGTTTGCGCATCGTCAACAGTTACAGCGCGAGGCGGAACATGAGCAGATGCTAGGAGGGTTACCGGGGCACTCATCCCATTGGATGCGACACATGTCCGTAAGACTGGGGACATTCTTGATGGCACTGGGTATCCGTCTGATACCCAGTCGTGAACAAAGTGACATTCCTCGCTTTAGGGAAATGCATTGAGAGTACGGAAGGAAATAGAGTATGTATTACCGTGTAGCTATTCAGATGGAACCGTCACCTCTCTGGCAGTGGAAATCAACGGTGCTTAGTTCACTGGATACCTTGTTTCAGTTTCTTCGGCTCCATCAGGCTCTTCCGCAAGATCATTTGCGGGTGTTCTCGTCCTCCTCACAGGAGGGTCTGAAGGAGCAGTTCGCGCAAGAGAACACAGGACTTGGGTCAAATTCGGTCACGGCAACACAATTTCTCCAGGAGAGAATGCTGCGTTCAACACAAGTGATAGGGTATACGCCAGAGCGTCGGGAACATGAGGTACGGGAGAACAAGGTGAGGGTATCCATCGCTGTCACCACCAACGCACGGTTGAACGAGAGCAGCAAGGCAGCAGGCATCCTGTTTGAGAGTACCATGAGTTCGCTGGATAGGAGGCGATTAGAGGTAGAACTGGGTGCAGGAGGCGATCACGATGTCCCCTACGCCTTTGCCTTACCTCCCACAATGCCACAAGTTCTCTCCTGGATGAGACTGCTTACTAGTGTACACCGTGGGGATTACCACGAGAGGTCGAACCTGTGAAAACTTTGCTTATGTCTTGCCAATAACTGGCCTGGAAAGCATATGAATTGAGTCCATTATACTGGAATAAGCAGCAGTCGCTGTGAGAGGAGCATAACGATGGTCTATGATCGAATGGATATTGCCTGTGTGGAGGACGGAGAACCATCCACTATTGTAGCAGGTATCCCTGCCGAGAGGTTCTCTCCTGTCTCCTGTCTGTCACACCACGTGTGCTGTGAGATGAGTCTCCCAGAACTTGCAGCACAGTGCTTGAGGGAACTCGGCAAGTATCGCCGGGGTGAGCCATGCGTCGATATATATGGCCTTGAGTTGTTACGTCGTGCCACTTTCCAGGATAATCAGGAAGCCTGGGCGTGGGTGCAACACTGCTTCAGTGGCATGGTGCGAGGATGGCTGCGACGTCATCCTAAGCGAGAGGTGGCGTGTCGACTGGAGAGCGATGAGTACTATGTAGTGCTGACCTTTGAGCGTTTCTGGCAGGCGACTGCCTTCAATCAACAGGTGGAATTCAGTGCGCTTGCCGCTGCGTTGCAGTATCTTCGTGCGAGTTTGAACGGAACCATCCTTGATATGCTGCGGGCAAATGCGCGACCAGGAGAGCCAGGGGAGCCACTCGTGGAAGACA
The DNA here is from genome assembly GCA_963702765.1 of uncultured Chloroflexia bacterium. Taxonomy (GTDB): domain Bacteria; phylum Chloroflexota; class Ktedonobacteria; order Ktedonobacterales; family Ktedonobacteraceae; genus DATMNR01. The sequence continues at coordinate 65,271 of CAVPEB010000015.1, read as the reverse complement.
GCACTGAGAACGATGAGGTCTGGGAAAGCCAACAATTGCTCCTTGCCAATCCGCGTGAACAGCGAGTAGCCTACTTCCTCTTTCACTGTGGCCTGGGTCCCAGTGAGATAATGCGTTTCTGTCCGCAAGAGTGGAGTGACGTACAAGAAATTTATCGTTTGCGGCGCACCATCATGGAGCGAATGCTCCGCAATGCGGATCACCTGCGCTGGCGGCTAAGCGAACGAGTTTGAGGCAGCGAGGGTAAAACGAGGATCAAGGTAAAGAGCAAGGCATAATGGAGCAGGAGTTGATGGAATATGCAATGTTCTCATTGTCTGTCTACACATCATTCAGAGACCCGGACTCATTCTTCTGTTCTGTCAAAGCTGTCCCCCCATGTATCAATTGCAAAAGACCTTCACTCCTTGTGGGAACGAACTCCGTCCCGTTCTTGAACTGCAAAAATGAAAGTGGCCTGAGACCTTGTTCTGACTGCTAGAGCCAAGAACGTGCTTCACGCTCGTGAGAGGATGGCAAGACGAACCATGCAACTACACCAACCTCTCGCTTCACCAAGCTGGTTGCTGCCGCTCAACAAGTGTCAGCCATCTGGCTTGCAACAATTCGCCAACTCTATCATGAAGGAGTCCTACCAGCCATTTCCAACTGCTGCAAAAAAAGGCCGATTATCTGAGAAACTGTCTGAAAAAGGTCGTGAAGCCGTTGTGCTGCCTCGTGGCAAGTGGCTTGCTAAGCACTTTTATCTTTTGCTTGAGCAACCTTTTTCAGACAGTTTCTTCATCACCTAATTCTGCGCAGCCTCTGCTTTGAGGCGATGGTCGAGATCCGCGCTATCAGCAAACCCTTGCAGAATCCAGGCATTAATCCCAGCAACGGCCAGTGCCCCCACAAACGGTACAAATCCTACAACAAATTTGCTTGCCGCCTTCTTAGTGATTTTGGCAGCTACCTTTTGAGCAACCTTGCTAATAAAGGCAGAAGTGTGCTGTTAAATCGCAACTCCGAGTGGATAGGCAAAATGGTGGGCAACCAATTCATGCGCAATCAAATCCTTCGCAATCCATGAGACGCCTGCTAGTGGAGCGATTGCTTCTGGAGCCATCTCTAAAGCGGCCATCACTGCCACTTTCGCTATCCCTTTACTGGTTACAACGGAGACAGCGTGGGGTGTCCCCATAATTGCCATTGCAGCAACATGAGGAATAGCCTGTGAGGTAGCGGCAACGATTTGTCCAAATGTAGTACTGCCAACTGCGACCTGGCTCAAAGCGGCCAGTGTCACTGGAATGCCAGCGGTGCTTACTGTTGCGGTCACCTGTCCGACTGTCGCTCCACTCACTAAAGCCCTTTTTATCTGGGCATTGTTTTCGCAGGCTTCCTTCAGAATTGCCGCCTTTCGGCATAGATCGAACATCTCTCAAATCTGGCTCTCGGAAATGGCATGTGACCACAGCCCCATGATATATTGAAGATCGTCTTTGCCTTCCACCTCACAATTCCGCAATCCGCCGATCCCCCAGGCGCACCAGGCCATCTTATAGAGCAGATAGCCTGTTTCCGCAACGCCCGCAGCCAGATGTATCCCTGGAATGATACTTGCTCCAGCTCCAGCAATTGCTGTCTGCCATCCTTGAGAAGTACGCCACTCATCAACACTCCTGTAGTTTTGTTTTGCTTTGGAGGCGGCTGCTCTCGAACCATCAGACAAGAGCGTAAAAGCTTCTATAATCAGCTGTGTGCTTGCAATCTCGGTCATGTGAATTTCCCTCTACTTTCAGGTAATACCCTATGGCTTCCATTATTCAAAACAGCAAGGCGGGAGGATGCCCATAACTATGCGGTGGGGCTGGATAATCATGATGCCATGCCTGACGAGATGAGCTCCATTCATGCCTTCATGTATCAGAAGGACGCCCACGAAAAGCGCTATGCAGAGAAGCGCTACACCTATTACGACTGTACTGACAATAACACTCCGATGATTCATTATGCTGTTCATGTCGGTCTCCTTCCATCAACTGGAAACGAACGTTGTTTCGTGTTTTCAACCTTTTGCTCATAGTCTATCCAGCTCAGGCCTGCCGCACATCTGTAAAATCACCTGACTGTACTACTGGTCTTGGCAGGCTGAGAAGGCACCGATTGCGTGGATACCCTGGTAGAATTACTGGGGAGCGTTACGGAAATGTCAACGACACATCGAGTTGAGCGGATGTGCTGCTGATTAGGAAACGTTATCTGGGCGGATAACCAGGGTGCAAGTAGGGGTACAGAGGCACGCCAGAGCAGGGGAGTAGCGCATATTAGCCAGGGAGCTGCTAAACCAGGTGCTGCTCAATGGCGTAGCGGGTCGCGGCACTGCGCGAGGAGATCTGAAGCTTGCTGTAGATCGACGTCAGGTGAAAGTTAACCGTGCGCGGACTGATCACCAGTTGTTCAGCCACCTGGGCGTCGGTGAGTCCCTGAGCCACCAGGCGCAACACCTCCATTTCTCGTGCGGTCAACCCGGCGGGATTCGCATTGGCCCGCTTTGGAGAAGCGGATGGTGGTGAGAGCGGAAGGGCTGGTTCTGGCAGCATGTTCAGCCATTCCTTGACCTCGGGCGCCTTGAAGTGACCAATCTTCTCCAGGATGGCGAGGCTCTCCTGCCCCAGCCGGCGGGCTTCGCTGAGGTTGCCCTGGCTCGCCTCAATACGGGCCAACCCATAGCAGGCCAGACCGAGGTATTCTGGATCTCCCTCTGAGGCAATGTCCCGCATTTCGCGGAAGTCTCTCCCTGCGGCCTCATAGCGCTGCTGCTTCAGATGCAGTTCACCCTGCTCATTCAGCAAAGCACTGAGCAACCAGTGGTAATTGATTTGACGCGCCAGCGCGACGCCTTCCTGGATATACGCTTCCGCCTGGGCATCGTTTCCCTGCTCTCCTGCCACCCAGCCCAAATTCCCCAGGTCGATCCCGATCCGTTCGCGATCTCCGATCTGGCGGGCCAACGCCAATGCCTCCCGGAAGTAGGTTTCCGCCTGGGCGTAGTCTCCTCGCTTGCCTATTAGTTCTGCCAGATTGCCGAGCAGCACCACCTCCGCCTCGCGGTAGCCGATCTGGCGTGCCAATGCCAGCGCCTCCTGTGTATACCCTTCCCCTTGGGTATTCTTTCCAGTCTTCATGGATACATATCCCAAATTCACCAGCAACACACAGATCTGCTCGCGGTCTCCGACCTGGCGCGCCAATGCCAGCCCCTCCTGGAGATAGGCCTCGGCCTGGGGATAGTTCCCTTTCTCGCTCTCTACAGAGCCCAGGCTTCTCAAGGTGCGACAGATGCGTTCGCGGTCTCCGACCTGGCGCGCCAGTGCCAGCCCCTCCTGCAAATACAATTCCCCCAGGTCATAGTCTCCACGACGGCGCAGTACTGTGCTCAGGGAGTGCAGCAGGTCGCTGATCCATGTGCGGTCTCCGCTCTGGCGCGCCAGCGCCAGGCCCTCCCGCAAGTAGCTTTCCGCTTGTGCGTAGTTCCCCTGCTTATCTGCCACCTCCCCCAGGTAACATAACGCCATCGTCAAACCAGCCAGGTCCTGCAACGACCTGGCAACCTGTTCCGCTCGTTTCAGATGAATCTCCGCCTGCGCGTAGGCTCCTCGTATTTCCAGAAAGCGCGTGAAGGCCTTCACCCCTCGCACCAGCTCCGCATGCAATCCCTGCTCGAAGGCGGTTTCCAGTGCAGCAAACACATTGGCCATCTCCTGCTCCAGCTGGGCTAACCACTCGAGTTGCTGAGCTCCCTTGAGGTGGGGTTCCACCTCCTGGACCCATGCCAGGTAGTATGCGGCGTGAGCGCGTTAAATCGTTTCGGCATCTCCGCTTGCTTGCAGGCATTCCAGCGCGTATTCGCGCACAGTCATGAGCATCTGAAGGCGCGCTTCCCCTCCCGCTGGCTCGACGTGCAACAGCAGGCTCTTATCCAACAGTGAGGTCACTTCGTCTAGTGCTGAAGAGGCCTCTTCCGGCGCCTGGTAGCACACGGCTTCCACTGCCTGCAGTGTCCACCCACCGACGAAGACCGAGAGCCGCCGGAAAAGACGCTGCTCCTGGGCATCTAAGAGGTCGTAACTCCATTGGAGAGTGTTGCGCAGCGTCTGTTGCCGCTCCGGCATGGTCCGCGGCCCCCCGGTGAGGACCTGGAAGCGCTGTGTGAGGCGCGAGAGCAGCGCCTGCGGTGGCAACACGCGAATGCGAGCCGCCGCCAGTTCCAGCGCCAGCGGCAAGCCGTCCAGCCGCATGCAGATTTCGGCAATTGCTCGTCCATTGCCTGGCGTGAGTTGGAAGTCTGGTTTGATGGCCTGGGCACGCTGCAGGAAGAGGGCCACCGACGCATACCCTGCCAGCTCCTCCCGCTCGGGGAGCTGCGCCAGGTCGGGCAGGGCCAGCGGGGGAACCGGGAAGAGCTGTTCAGCGTGCAGGCGCAGCACTGCCCGGCTGGTGACGACGATGGCGAGCCTGGGGCAGGTCGCCAGGAGTTCCTCCAGCAAGGGAGCGGCGCTGACGAGCTGCTCGAAGTTGTCGAGCAACAAGAGGATCTGCTTGTCTCGCAAGAAGTCCTGCACCGTCTCCACAAGCGGCTGTGCTCCTCCTTCTTGCAGTCCTAACTCATGTGCAATGGAGGTGAGCAGGAGGCTAGGATCGCTAATAGAAGCTAGAGCCACAAAGCACACGCCATCGACGAAGCGTTCCCGCAGTTGGGGGGCAACCTCGATGGCCAGGCGCGTCTTGCCAATGCCACCGGCACCCAGCAGGGTTAGCAAGCGCAGCTCTGGACGGCCGAGGAGGGCGCAGACTGTCGCCACGTCCTGCTCGCGGCCCACCAGGGGTGTTAAGACGGTGGGAACCTTCCACAGAGGTGTGGGTGGTGGCGTGTCAGCAGGAGTCTCTTGCTCCTCATCTACCGTCTGCGAGGCAGCGCCAGGAGTCATCACGGCCAGTTCCTGGGCTGCGGTGTCAGGAGGTCCAAAGTCGACGCGAGCAGAAGGAGACTCGCCTGCGGTGGAGGCTGAGGGTACCCCAACAGACGTGGCGTGCGGGGCTACCTGCTGCAAGGCACTGGCAAAGTCCTGCACACGGGCAAAGCGCTGTCCTGGTTCTATGGCCAGCGCGCGCAGCACCACTTCTTCGATCGCAGGCGACAGATCGGGCACTTGCTCACAGAGGGAGGCTGGAGGGATGGAGAGTTGCTGCATCGCAATCTGGATGGGAGGGCCACTGAAGGGTCTGCTACCACACAGCCACTCGTAGGCCATCACGCCCAGAGCGTATTGATCGCTGGCAGTGCGGGGTTGGCCCTGCAGTTGTTCGGGAGCCAGGTAGGGCGTGGTGCCGGCCAGCGATGGTTCTATGGCTCGCGTGCTCCCCGTGCTGCTCTGAGCTGTCAGCACAACCAGCCCAAAGTCGGCCAGCAGCACCTCGTCTCGTGCATCAAGCAGCATGTTTTCAGGCTTGACATCGCGGTGGATGAGGCGCTGATCGTGTGCGTACTGCAAGGCGGAGGCGACCTGGTTCACATAGCTCACGATGGTGGCGAGCGGTAGGCGGCTGCCAGCAGGATGGCGCTGGCGCAAGCTGCCTCCGGGGGCATATTCCATCACCAGGAATGGGAAGCCTTCGTGGAGCGCGAAGTCGAGTACACGCATAATATGGGGATGGTTGAGGCGGGCCAGGGTGCGGGCCTCGGTCAGGAAGCGTGCCGTCTCCTCCTCGCTGAGCCGGGTATGCAGGAGTTTGAGTGCGGCCAGGCTCTGCAAGTGGATGTGTTCTCCCAGGTATACATCAGCAAAGCCACCGTGCCCCAGCAGACGCAGTAAGCGGTAGTTGCCCACGTGTTGTCCAACGCGGTCGGTCATCTCTGCACCTCCTGTTGGGAACTTCGCGTCGGGTACTCGGCGATCATGGTACACGACACATGCAAGACGCAAAGGTACAGTTGCTTTGAAAGGTACCTGCGGCGATACCACCGCTATTATAAGCGCTGCGTCAAGTAAAGGCCTCTTGTACTTCCTGAGTACATCAGAAACAGTCTGAAAAAGGTTGCTCAAGCAAAAGATAAAGGTGCTTAGCAAGCCGCTTGCCACGAGGCAGCAAAACGGCTTCACGACCTTTTTCAGACTGTTTCTGAACTATCTTGTCCCAAAGAACATCCAGTTCTTGCAACGCCATGAGTAAAACTCAATATTAACTCAACAAACGATAGGCAGGCGTCTTATAAACTCGTCTTACACATCATCGTCTCATGTACGTGACACATCTACCCTTTTATAAAGCATCCGAAGCCTTGCAAGGCTCATGTGAAACAGGCAGAGTGACAGCCTGCTGGGTGGAAAGGAGGTATGCTCGGACACGTTTACAAGGAATACGCAGGGTATAATCGACTGGATTTTCTGGGGCACTCCAACTTTTTGCTGTCAGGTTTGCTGTCAAATGGGAGAAATCGACTCGAGGGGGGCACGCTCGCAATCAGCCTCCTATCTTAGTTCACGAGGTATGTGCCTCCGATCTTCCTCGGGGAGCGAGAGGCTCTGCCACGCGTGTCCACCAGTGTCCGTCAGCGTCCGCTCCGCGCTCGTCAGGCGGGTCGATCGTTCGCTGCTGTTCGCCAGAAATTGCTGTCATTTACTGGTATTGCTGTCAAGTTTGCTGTCAGTAGAAAAGTTCTCCATACAGACGAATGAGCAGCTTTTAGGCACATCAGAAGAGGCGGACGATTTCGTATTATACGCTTTCATGACCATGGAGAAGGATTTTGGGCGCACTTAATGTGCCCGCAGGCTTCCGGGAGTGGTAAATGACCCGAAAACCGGGTCATTTACCACTCCCGGAAGCCTGACTCTCCTCGTTGCAGTTCTGCTCGTGATCATCGATCTCTTGACATATATTGCGGTTGCAGTTCGATAGACAACAACAAGAGCGTCATTTGGCTTTCACCTGCATCAAATCGGTGGCAAAGTGGATTTCACCTGTATACGCACGACGGATGGATCGTCGTACCTGATCCTGGGCTTGTGCGATGGGCGGCGAGAGGTGACTTAAGAGAAGCACTTGTACGCCTGCTGCTGCTGCTAGTTCACCAATTTGCCGGGGTGCTGTGTGCAGGGCATACAGCACGGCTGACGAGCCAGGAGGATCAAGCACGTCGCAGGTACAGATGAAGAGATTTGCACCGTGAGCCAGCCTGGTCAGGTTAGGGAGCGAAGAGGGATCAAAGTCACCGGAGAAAACGATGCTGGCTCCCTGATAATTGATGCGGTAGGCATTGGCGGGAGTATCACCATGCCTGGTGGCAATGGCCTGGACGATCAGGTTGTCATGCCCGTAGACTTCACGCACTGGTGCATCAAGCTCAATAGGCAAATCCACCACCGAAATCGTTTCTGTGGTTTGGAACGATTGCTGGTACGCGAAGGCACCTTCAGCGTCAAAGAGGAGGTGGACAAACTGGCTGGTGCTGGGATACACACCACGGCCAAGGGGACCATAGACGGAGAAATGGATCGGGTCCTGGCTCACCATCGCACGCGCTTTGAAGACAGACGGCAGTTCGGCGGTATGATCGATGTGCAGATGGGTCAAGAAGATGGTATCCAGTCTTGCTAGATTGACCTGCACCTCACCTAAGCGTGTGAAGATGCCAGAACCAGCGTCCACCAGCAGACGAGCCTCTCCATCCACCAGGACAAGATAGCCTGATGATGCACGACCAGCGGCAGCAGGACCGCCTGAACCAAGCACAATCACCGACAAGGGAGCTGCGAATGCAGAGGTGTGACCCGAAATAGCCTGTTCTTGTTCTGACTTTTGACGCATGTCTTTTTCCTTTCAGTTGTGTTTGGCCTGGGAGGAACATCCGAACGAAAACTCATGCTTAGCTGTGAAACCCCTTCCTAGGCTGATCGATGGGAGTAGGAGGGACGCTCCGTGACGAACAAAATGGCCTGAAAAAGCAGCTCCTTTGCGTCTATTGATTGGAATGCAGATTGTTCATGGCCTTAGCGTACTTTTTTCGTTCCATTGTTCCTCCCAGGCCGGGAACGTGTTGTGATGAACTCCTTTTCGGCATGGCTCTCACCTTCCCGTTTCCATTGTAGCGCATGAGCACTCATGACGACCAATGAGACCGCCGTTCGTCATCCCCCTCTCTCATGCGGCAACAACCGAGGCTTTCGACCCAGCGCCACCTGCAGAAAACAGTCGTTTGTCATTCCTTCGTATCATGCACAGTTGCTTCCCTTGTTTGTGCAACACTATCAATATTCCCTGTTCATTCCTCAAGGTCTTCGTTGTTCAAGTGGATGATATGGTTGCTCGCTGAGCATTACAGGAGGAGATGGAACCGAACTCTTGTGGACAGGGATAGAGGAGCAGCTAAAGCTAAAGAACTCGAGCAGCAAGTCAGACGGTACCTCAGACCAGTTGATGTTCCAGGGCGTAGCGGGTGGCAGCACTGCGCGAGGAAACTCCGATTTTGCCATAGATCGAGATGAGGTGTGAATTGACCGTACGTGGACTGATTGCGAGCTGTTCGGCCACCTGTTCATTCGTCAGTCCCCGTGCCACGAGACGTAGTACCTCCACTTCGCGGGTCGTTAAATCAACAGCATAGGCGGATGATGGCTTGACAGCGGTGGTCGTTGGTTGTTGTTCTGCCGAGGTTGGGACAGCCGCCTCCGTTCGCTCTAGCGCTGCGAGTACTTGCTTGAGCGTCATCGTCCGTCCCTTGGCCCATGCTTCCTCAAATGCCTGCTCGCCCAAGCGAGTGCGAACAGCAGCAACCGCTGGCTCATAATCAGCTCGTTCTAAAGGCGTCAAAGTGATGCCACATCCCTCCCTCAGGGTCGCTGCCGCACCCCAAAGGGTTACAGCCAGGATGGTTTCGCCCTGTGTTGCCACAACGCTTGCCAACCCTTCCATACAGATAGCGATGTCCCACGGATTATATCCAATGTTCCCATTATTCACAAAGGTCAAATACTCCTCGAAGTGCGCTCGTGCTGCTGCCAGGTCACCCTCGCGAGCTTCCACTCGTGCCAGGTTCCAAACCATGTTACTCATAGCCGCGGTGTCACCCAGCTCCTTCCAGGACTGACGGCATTCTTCAATAAGTGAACGCGCCAGCGCTGTATTCCCCTGTTGAAAGGCAATAGAACTCAGGAGATAAAGCACATCATATTCAGTCATCTTATCCCCAAGCCCCCTGGCAAGCGCCAGTCCCTCTTCGGCCAGAACTCGCGCTTTCGCCACGTCGCTAGAAAAGGAGAGGTACATCCTCGCCAAATTCTGGACAGCTTGGTCCACTGCGATCACATTTCCAGCCTTTCGGAAGAGGGCCAGGCTCTCCTCGGCTAATAAGAGGCCACGACTGTGCTCACCTTGATAGAAGATCACCCATCCTAACCAGAGGAGTGACCAGCTAGTGATCGGCCCGTTTCCTACCTCCCTGCAGAGTGCCAGGGCTTCCTCGAGCAACGGGCGCGCCACGATAAACTCTGCCTTCTGCATGATCAGGAATCCAAGATACCAATAGGCCTCTCCCATCCCTCTCCTGTCTCCAATCTCCTGGAAGAGCGCGAGACTTTCGCGGCAGAGAGATTTAGCCCGCTTAAAGTCGCCCATTCTACTGGCGAGTTGTCCAACAAAAATGAGCGCCTTCGCGCGCACAGCACCTCCAACTCCTTCATTTTTCTCCAGCGCTCGATCCAGGAAAGCACTCCCCTCTTTCCAATCAGTTGGACCTCGTGTAAACCAGAACCACCACAACGCGGTGCCCAGGCGCAGAGCCAGTTCTCCCTCGTCTAGTTCAGAGACGGTCTGCATCACTGCGCGAAGGTTCCCGCGCTCGCGCTCTATCCAAGCGAACCAGGCTGCTTGCTGCGGTCCCCGGCGTTCGGGCTCGACCTTTTCCGCAAGCTGCACGAAATACGAGGCATGAACTGCTTGGACGGATTCCCCTTCCCCCTTCTCTGCCAGACGTTCTAGTCCGTACTCACGGATCGTCTCGAGCATCGTAATGCGGATGTCTTCTCCCTCCCGCTCCGTTTGCCGTAGCAAATTCTTATCGATGAGAGAGGCAACTGTATCAAATACGAGCGCCGTATCGTCCCCAAAAGTCGCAGATACAGCCTCGATCGCCTGCCAGGTGCAGCCACCCACGAAAACAGAAAGCCGTCTGAAGAGACGTTGTTCCTGCACGGAGAGCAGGTCATAGCTCCACTGGATGGTGCTGCGCAGAGTTCGCTGGCGTGCAGGGGCATCGCGTGCACTGCTGGTCAAGAGTGGCAGTCGGTACTCCAAACGTGTCAGGAGTGCCTGTGGAGGAAAGAGCTTGATGCGCGCTGCCGCCAACTCGATGGCCAGGGGAAGTCCATCCAGGCGCGCGCAGATCTCTGCCACAGCTGGAGCGTTGGCATTGGTCACCTGGAAATCTGGTTGGACCGCCTGCGCCCGCTCAATGAATATCGCGACAGCCTCGTACTGCGAGAGAATCGCCAGGTCAGGCAGGTGTTTGGGATCAGGCAGCGCCAGTGCTGGCACGGGGAACTCCTGCTCGGCGCGCACATGCAGTGCCTCCCGACTCGTGGCCAGTACGGTGAGGCGGGGACATGCGCCCAGCAGATCGGCAACCTGCGCGGCAGCACTCGCTACCTGCTCAAAGTTGTCTAGCAGCAACAGCACCTGTCTCTCTCGTAAATGCGCTTTGAGTTGGTCCAGTAGCGGCCTCTCTCCCGTTTCCCGCACATCAAGCATCTGAGTGATGGCTGGGATGACCAGGTCGGGGTCGATAAGCGGAGCCATGGACACGAACCAGGTCCCATCGACGAAGTGCTCGGAGAGTTCGGCTGACACTTGCAGCCCCAGGCGCGTTTTGCCCACGCCTCCCGGGCCAGTCAGTGTGACGAGGCGCACGTCCTTGCGCAGGAGTTTCTGCTGGATAGCGACCACTTCCTTCTCCCGTCCAATGAACGAAGTGGGCTGAATTGGCAGGTTGTTTGGATAGCTGTCTAGCGTTTTAAGCTGAGGGAAATCGGCAGCGAGACCGGTAATGACGAGTTGAAAGAGCTGGCTGGATTGCTGTAAGTCCTTGAGGCGATGCGTTCCCAGGTCCAGCAGGCTCACACCCTCTGGCAATGCAAGCTCCACGAGGTCAGATGTTGTCCGCGAGAGCAAGACCTGCCCTCCATGACCAGCGCTCATGATGCGTGCAGCCCGGTGGACATCCAGGCCAACATAGCCCTCGGATGCTAGGTGCGGCTCACCGGTATGCAAACCCATGCGTACGCGCATCGTCACACCTTCGGGCCAAGCATGGGTTGAAAGGGCACGCTGGCCAGCGACCGCAGCCGAGATGGCATCACTGGCCCTCGCAAAGGCCACGAAGAAGGAATCACCCTGCGTGTCCACTTCATGACCGTTCCACTGATGGAACGCGCTACGTAGGAGGTGACGGCACTCCGCCAAAAGATCAGCATAGCGTTCACCTAACTGATGGAGAAGGAGCGTTGATCCCTCTATATCGGTAAAGAGCAATGTGATGGTTCCGGTCGGGATTTCACGCAAGCAGCACCTCCTTCTGCTGATGCTCAGCACACCCCAGACACTCCTGGCTGACTGGTCTCTCCAATAGATTTGATTATCTCCGCACCATTATACCTTATCATTCGATAAAAGGATGGAAAGGTGCTTCTACTGTCGATGAAACCAGAAACACTCGTTCGGAGCCACATTGAAAAACGTCCATTTCTTACTATGAGCAAGCAGTTGTCTCGATAGACGTAAAACAGAGATCATTGCCTCAGTCTCCTCTCCTCGTTCATTCTATCGTTTTCTATGACGCTTTGCAGCAGAAGAGGAGAATGCATTCGCAGAAGGAGAACCCAATGTCACAAGAAATCGGCTACGCACGTGTCTCGAAAACGGAACAACATCGCGCCCTCCAGTTAGATGCCTTGAAAAAGCGAGGAGTTGTCATAGTCTTCACCGATAAGCAGACCGGAGTCCGCTTTGACCGCGAGGCATTTCTAGCAGCCATGGAGTATCTCAATGAAGGAGATACCCTGGTTGTCTGGAAATTGGATCGCCTTGTTCCATCCAAAGAGAGTACTTTTGCTTCCTGTCGTATGGAGGTCTCCCTTTCTAAACTGCGTGCTGGCTCAACGCTTCGCTCTAAAACCTTCTATAAGACATCCAAGAAGAAACGCATGATCCTTGCCTTCGCCAGAGAAGCGATCTTCATCGTGCAACGACTCACCGATAGTGGATGGACAGTACTCGGTTGAGAATGGTCTGTAGGGAGCGCTCAGTCATGACGAACGACACCACTCCTGTAAGATTGATGCTAGCCATGGAATAGCGTGCATCAATCTATCGCAACTACCTCTCGTGTCGGGGGTGGACAGCGAACGTTTCTTCGCATGCATGAGGGACCTGGCAGCCTGGATGCGGGAACGACATGTATGAGTGTGAGTAGGGATGCTCGCTCATCAAGAGGCAAGAGCACTGAGTGATTTCTGAAGCATGGCCTGATCTCACTGGCAGTGTGGATAATCTCCCGACCTCGGTCATTTCTCTTGTCCATCGACACCAGTCGACGTAATGCACAGGAAACCAACATGTCACCTGCAGATAACGGTGGTTTGTTGAAACAAGTCTCTGTTGCACGAATGACGATGAGTTCTAGGTAAGGAATGATGGGACCATTCGAGTCCAATTCTGTCAGCTGTGTTATAGTATAGTTACCATATGAAGCAGTCACTTGTGCATGTAGCATTGCTCGTTCGAGATTACGACGAAGCGATTGCATTTTATACCCAAAAGCTTCACTTTACCGTGGTAGAAGATACGTATCAACCAGAGCAAGAGAAACGATGGGTCCTCATTGCTCCGCCAGGTTCCGCTGAAACAACCTTACTGCTAGCAAGAGCTTCTACAACTGAACAAGAAGCGTATATCGGAAATCAAACTGGTGGTCGAGTCTTTCTTTTTCTCAAAACCGATGATTTTTGGAGAGATTACCATGAAATGCTTTCCTTCGGGATCAAATTTGTGAGAAACCCAAAAACTGCACCCTATGGTATTGTTGCTGTGTTTGAAGATGTGTATGGAAACTTGTGGGATTTGGTAGAACTGTACTAAGATAGTGTTGGCGAATGCACAGAAGCATCTTCTGTGCATTCGCCAACACTATCACTAATGGGGGTGCTCTGTCCCGAAAACGTCCCAGCTTGTTGAAAAAGTCGAAGTACCGCAAAGCCTCTTGCACCACTTACTGTTGTGGTAGAATGAACTCAAGTTCACCTCTCATTGTCGTTTTGCCAGGGCAAGCATCATTCGCACTCGCCGTTCGCTACAAGTTAGGAGCAAAGGGGATGTATGTGAAAGTCAATGGCACGCGCCTCTTTTTCGATGTGGTGGGAAGTAGTCTGCAACCAGCCGGGGAGGAGATGAAGCCCAAGCCGATCGTAATCGCACTCCATGGCGGCCCCGGATTGGATCATTCGTACTTGCGTCCCCTGGATCCGTTGGGGGACGTTGCACAGGTCATCTATCTCGATCTGCGTGGTCATGGACGTTCTGCACGCCACCACAAGGACTACTACCAGCTCGGCATCATGGCAGATGATGTTGCGGCTTTTTGTGCCGAGTCGGGTATTGAGAAACCCGTCGTGTTCGGTCATTCCTTTGGGGGATTTGTTGCCTTGACCATTGCTCTACGGCATCCAGAGCTGCTCGGTGGCCTGATCTTGTGTTCTACCTCTCCTCGGGGAACCGATTACCAAGACCTGGATTTGTTAGAGCAATTGGGCGGCAAGGAACTGCGCGAGGTCGCTGCCCGTGAAGCCGTAGGACAGGCAAGTGAAGAGGATATGCGACGATTTAACGAAGAAGTGTGGCCGCTTTTAATGTATCCGCCAAAGCCAGAACTGATGGCTACATCATTCCGTCGGATGATCGTGAATGAAGAAATTGGCGGGTACATGGGGGAGAGAATCACGAAAGAATACGATGTGCGACCACAACTCGCTGAGATTATGGTTCCTACTCTGGTACTCCATGGCCGCTACGATTGGATTATGTCCCTACGTGGAGCAGAGGAGTTAGCACAAAAAATCCCTCACGCCCAACTGCATGTCTTTGAGCAGGCTGGCCATTCAATTCAGGATGACGTTCCTGAAGAATTGAATCAGGTGATATGCACATTTTTGGGTGCTTCCTTACAGAACGAACTTCCTCCCCTTTTATGAAGCATCAAAGCCCTACAAGGTTCATGTGAAAGATGGCGGAGCAACATCAAGCCTAGTGGAAAGGAGGTATACTTGGACAAGATGAAGTGGAATACATAAGGTATAATCTCTTGTATGGGGCACGCCAACATTTTGCTGTCATCTCTGCTGTCAAATGGAAAAATCGGCGAAAGGAAAGTACGCCTGCAATCAGCCTCTCGCCTAGGTTTACGAAGTGCATCCCTCCGATCACCCTTGGCGAGCGAGAGGCTCGGAGTCTACCTCTCGCTCCTTGAACGAGCGCTTTGCCCCATGTGTTGCAAAGCGTCGTTGTAGAACGAGGCGCGATAGCAGTCGAGGTGGCGACTACCATCACGTACGTGTGACTTGATGAGGTTGTAAGTGAGGATGCTGAAAAAAGTCTGCTAGTGAAAGCATCCATTTCACCGGAAATACCAATAAAGATATCCGGTTCACTCCAATTGCTCAGGGATTTCTCTGTCAGTAGTGTATCCTATTCGTATTAAGGTTATATTATTCCAATGTTAAAGATTTTTCTTAGAAGCTTATTTGTCAACTTTTCTTACCCTACTCCACATACTCACGTGATAGTTCAGCTAATAATATCGTAGTATAGATGGGGTATCCTCGGCCGAGTATTGTTGCTTAAGGAAGCAAGAAAGGACGCTTGCTTATGTATCCATGGCTACATCTGGGACCCATCACTATCTCGACGTACTCACTTCTATTCCTCTGTGCTTTCATAGTCGGCGGTATCATGACCTATTATGAGGCGAAACGCCAGCACCGCGCTACTGAGGTCATTTTGCGCGTGGCCATAGGCGCTTTAATAGGTGGAGTGTTGGGCGCCAAACTCAGTATGTTTATCTTCCTGGGACCCGCCACGTTTATCAAAGATCTTCCTTATCTGTGGTATAGCGGCCAGGCGTGGACAGGAGCCTTCTTCGGTGGCTATGCAGGCGTTCTGATCGTCAAACGCATGAACCACATCAACTACTCTACTGGTGATATTTTCGCTCCCGCATTGCCTCTAGCTCAGGCCATCGGGCGACTCGGCAATCTAATGGGAGGTGATCCATTTGGCTTGCCTAGCAACCTCCCATGGGCTATTACCCAGTATGGTGTTCGTCGTCAGCCCTCTGCGCTTTACGAACTTGTGCTCGATCTTTTACTCTTTATGATTATTATGCTCCTACGTGACAAAATGCCTCGCCCGGGAGATCTCTTCAAGCTCTACATCGTTGGCTATTGTAGCCTGCGTTTCGTGGTAGACTTCACGCGCGCAGATCCACGCGTGATACCCGGATTTACGCTTGTTCAGGTTCTCTACTTCTTCACTATCATCGCCTTTGGTTACCAGTTGATCAAGTCGTTTCGTGAAAGCCGTCAAACAAGGAAAATACCGCAGGGACAGACTGCTGATATCAGGTAAAAATTAAAAGTAGGAGGAAGTTCTATGGAAGAAGACGAGAGAGAGGGGCAAGAGAATCAACCTGAACCAGAGATAGAGTCTGGACCTGAAGATGAAGGCAAAGAAGAACTCCCCGAATCGGAGACGCAACCAGTAGCTCCAGGTGAAGTTAAACAAGAGCAATCTGTACCCTGGAATTCAGCCACAGGTTGCACCGACTTCGTCACCTGGCCAGCCTCCTTCAGCCAGCAATGAGAGAAGAGGACAATTTCTTCTGGGACTTGGCATAGGTTTTATTCCCCTCGTGCTTTTCTTTATCGGTTTCGTACCCAATGCATCTGCATTAATCATTGTATCGTTAGTCCTTTTACTTGCAGTACTCATTGCATCTCTGATTTGCATAGCAATTCCCAGAGTGCGTTACATTGGCTATGGGCTTTTAACGTCCATTCCAATCTCCCTTGTCGTTGGCTCGATTGGGTGTATTGTCATTATCTCGCGACCCCCTTCAGGCTAATGTCGTTCAACAGTAAGAATAAGGAGTAAGAGACCATGCGCAGTCGTAAATCTCAGAGGCAGGAGCCTCAAGTTCCTCCCCCACTCGAAGAGAATATAGAGGGAGTTTACCCTGCCCGTCATGATCGCCCGTACATCTATCATAACTTCACCAATAGTCTCTGCCCCAGGTGTCTAAAGGTCGTTCAGGCTAAGGTGATTTTGCAGAACAACAAGGTGTACATGCTCAAAACCTGCCCTGATCATGGCGCTATGCGTACCCTGCTTTCCTCCGATGCAGCCTATTATTTAACTCAAAGCCAGTATAACAAACCCGGCACCCTACCAAAGCACTTCCAGACTCCTGTCGAGAAAGGCTGCCCTCTGGACTGTGGACTGTGTACCGATCATGAGCAACATACCTGCCTGGCGCTCGTCGAAATCACCGAGGCCTGCAACCTACGCTGCCCAACCTGTTTCGCAGACTCTGATGTAGGGCGCTTTTCGCCCATCGATGAAGTGGAGCGCATGCTTGATACAGTTATCGAGAACGAGGGTTACGCCGATGTGGTGCAATTGAGTGGTGGTGAGCCAACGATACACCCTGACTTTTTTGAGATAATGACGATGGCAAAGACCAAGCGTATCAAAGCGTTAATGATTAATACCAATGGTGTGCGTATCGCTCGTGACGAAGATTTTGTGCGCCAGTTAAGCGCGTTCAAGGGCAATTTTGAGGTGTACCTGCAATTTGATGGCTTCCGCCAGAGTACCTACGAGGAATTACGCGGACTCGACCTGCGTGAGGTGAAGACTCAAGCGATTGCCAACCTTACCAAATATGAGATTCCCATCAACCTGACAGCGACGATTAAACGTGGGGTGAACGAAGATGAAATCGGGCAAATTGTGAAGTTTGGCGTTGAACAAAAGATGGTGCGTGGAGTCACATTCCAACCTGTAACGAATGTAGGACGCCACGATGATTTCAACCCGATGGATCGGACTACGGTGCCAGATGTCATTCGCGCCATCGATGAGCAGAGCGGTGGCATGTTCCGCGCTACCGACTTTGTGCCTTTGCCCTGCCATAGTGATTGCATCAGCATGACATATGCCTATGTGAACGGCAATAAAGTCAAGCCATTGCCACGCTATATCGACGTGAAAGCTTACCTGGATGTGATCGGCAATCAGATCAATTTTAAGGTCGATGACGTGAAAGATGTGATTGGCTCTGCCCTCATGCGGCTCTGGTCGGCCTCGATGCCACTGAGTACCATCAATGCGCTGCGAGACTTTAGTTGCTGCTTGCCAGTAGCCCCGCAAGCTTTGACACAAAAGGAACATGGCAGCGTGCTGTATGAAAACATGTTCCGTATCGTCATCATCGCCTTTATGGATGCATGGAACTTTGATGTACGCTCCGCCAAAAAGTGTTGCGTCCACAATATTCTGCCTGATGGCAAAATTATACCATTCTGTTCATACAATACCCTGCATCGACCGAAGTACATGCATAGATCACGCTTTCAGGAAATGCTAGTTAACGGAATGGGAACGAGGAGAATCATGGCGTTTGATACAGGAATTGTACACCCGTAGGTGCCGATTTATCGGCCTTTTCACCGGTAGATAACATGATGTTCGCATTTCATAGTCAATGTGTATAATTCGTTGCCAGTCAGGGAGAATCGTTCATGAATTTGCTTCCTTCAGCATTACCATGGCGAGGATTGCTGTTCTTTCCTGCCTTGCTCGTTTTCATTGGTGTGTTGCTTTTCAGTACAGCGACGCTTGCCTTCTATCTGAAGCAAACGATCTCGTTTAAGAGACTACACAAGGTATTTGAACGACAATCTGGATTGCGAGGCAATATGCTGGCGGCTTTACTGGGAGCCGCGACGCCTTTCTGTACCTGCACAGCGGTACCGCTCTTTCTAGGAATGTTGGAGGCTGATGTACCTCTGGGGCCAGCAATCTCATTCTTGCTGGCCTCGCCTACGATCAACCTGGGTGCTGTAATCTTGCTGCTTGTCGTATTTGGCTGGCATATCACACTCTTTTATGCCACTGCCTGCCTGGTTGCTGCTGTGTCTGTCGGCTGGTTGATTGGACGCATTCCACGTGAGCAAGCGCTGCGTGATTATTTATGGCTCCAGGAAGATGATCCTCCCCCTGGTTCTGGCCGCGTCGCTCTGAAGAAAGCAGCCTTGCTGGGAAAACAACTCACACGTAAGTTCTTGCCATGGCTGGCGCTTGCAACCCTGGCTGGGATCCTGATTGATGCGTTTATCCCTACATCAGTCGTAGCGCACCTCGGTCAACTAAGTATCTGGTTGGGAGTACCAGCAGCCGCACTGTTAGGTAGCGTGATCTATGCAGATATCCTCTTGCTTATTCCTATCGGCTTTGCTCTCATCCAACATGGCGCTTCGATTCCCATCGTTCTGACATTCATGATTGCCGCTTCTGGCTTGAGTCTGCCAGAGATAGTCATACTTGGGCGCATTTTGCGTACTCGCCTTGTAGTCTTGTTCGTTGGGGCAACGTTACTGGTTTATATACTCGTGGGTTTTGGCTTTCTATGGATGTGAAGAAAATCGTATAAAGACACGCTGTTCCAGTTTAGGAAATGATTTATCCAGGCTGTACCCAATATCCTGGTGTATACTCATTCGACCTGAGTATCTGCTTTTCTCTCGTGCCCAGTCTTCCGTAACCACAACGACACATGGGCTGGCTGCATCGTGTCCTGCACGACCGTAATCAGGTGTTCACTCAACTGATTCAAGTCTACTTCATTACGAAGTGTGGCGCTGAACGTCTCCACGATCTTAACCGCATCATACTTGCGGCGATAGAAACGACGGTCAATGATGGCCTGGATACGATGACGCAGGGGCTGGAATAGAGCGGCAATAGCGAGTGTAGAGACCACGATGGCTACATCGTTATTCTGGCTGATGATCCCCCGCAGCAGATATTGCAATCCAAAGATAAGACCAACGTAGACCAGGGCTAACAAAACAGTCAGCGTGCCATAGACCAGCGTGCGATTGATCAGCAGGTCGATGTCGTAGAGTCGATAGCGCAAAATCGAGAACCCAATGGAGAGCGGGATCAGGAGCAGGGCGGCAGGCCAGATGATAATAGAAATGAATAATTCCACCCAAAGATTTGAGTTGACATTGGATGGGATGAGAAAGGTGTATGAGCTAAGATGCCTATAATAATTCCGATTGCCACTGCTACCCCTAAGATAATCCACTTCGTCTGTTGGCGCTGGAGAGGCGTGGACACGCGTCTGTAGCGGTAGATTTGCGAATAGATGATGGCTCCAAAGATAACGAGATAAACCATCAGGTTAAGCCACCCTGGCCAATTGGCATTGAAAGGTGACGTGATGGAAGGGAATTTGCTGAATAATGTATAGATGATGATGAGCAGCAGGATCAGTCCCATCCAGCGCGGGACAAGCCGTCCATTGGGGAAGAGCAGAAAGAACACAGGAGCGAGACTTGCCCAAGAAAGTTCACGAGACTGAGAGGCAAAGCGAGGACAGGATAAACGAATGCCAGCGCA
Source organism: uncultured Chloroflexia bacterium (assembly GCA_963702765.1). Lineage (GTDB taxonomy): Bacteria > Chloroflexota > Ktedonobacteria > Ktedonobacterales > Ktedonobacteraceae > DATMNR01. The sequence continues at coordinate 45,498 of CAVPEB010000015.1, read as the reverse complement.
GAGGCGGTATTGCCTGACGTCGGTTATATTGAACATCACGAGAACAAAGGCGGCCAGCAGCGCCAACCAGTCATCAGACCTGCGCCAGAAAATGAGGAAGCCGACCGCGTACCAGATCGCTGCAGTGATCACGAAAAAGATGGTGAGCAGAGTGGCAAACCCACTTGAGTGTAAAGCCACTGGAAGCGAGTGCCTGGAGCTCCTGTGCAGTAAGTGCCCCAGTGAGATTACACATCACGGGATCAACGCACACCGTTTGCATTTGCTGATAGGACACGAGGAGGCTGGCAACAAAGAGTCCCAGGCTGGGAATGACCAGCACCAACCACACAACGCGGGTAAAGATGAGCCAGGAGCCAGTTAAGCGCGTATTCGCACCGTTGGAGTCAACTGCTCCGCTTACACTCTTGTGTTCAGTATCCGATTGTTTCATGCATCGTTCACTTTTCAGGAGAGACTCTCTCCGACTTGAAAGCAAATGAGTGAAGATATTCAGCATTACGGTATCTTTATACTACTGCTATAGTATAACAGAACCGTTACAAAATCGTTACGATGAGAAAAAGTGCATAAGCGCATTGGAGTCTAATCCTGTCATGCTGCACACACCTTGTCATTCTGAACGAAGTGAAAAATCTCGTTGCCCCTCGCGGCAGAGATCCTTCGCTTTGCTCAGAATGACAATCGACGAAGCCATGCTCAGCACGTACGGTGGTATAATGTCACTGTAAAAACCGTACACTCAACGAGGAGAATACCTATGAGCACCACAGAGGAAACCCGCATCGAGCGTGACTCGATGGGTGAGATGCAAGTTCCGGCACACGCATATTGGGGCGCAAGTACCCACCGTGCCCTACTCAATTTCCCAATCAGCGATTTGCGCTTTCCACGTCATTTTATTCGGGCGCTTGGGCAGATCAAACAGGCAGCGGCTCAGGTAAATGCAAGCCTTGGCCTTATTGATCCACAGATTGCCGAAGCAATTGTACAGGCTGCCCAGGAAGTAATCGACGGCAAACTAGATAGTCATTTCGTCCTGGATATTTTTCAAACAGGTTCCGCCACCTCGACCAATATGAACGCGAACGAGGTGATAGCCAACCGTGCCAGTGAACTGCTGGGTGGTTCGCGCGGCTCGCGGAAAGTGCACCCTAACGATCATGTGAACTTTCGGGCAGTCGTCTAACGACGTGATTCCGACAGCCATTCACCTTGCAGCATTGGTTAGTATCGAATATGACTTGATCCCAGCATTGCAGGGTCTGCAAAGTGCGCTGGAAGAAAAATCTGAAGAGTTCATGCCAGTTATCAAAACTGGGCGCACGCACTTGCAAGATGCTACGCCAATTCGCCTCGGCCAGGAATTCTTTGGCTACGCGGGTCAGATCGAACGTGGTATAACTCGCATGCGACATGCTCAAAGCGAGCTGACGGAGGTGGCTCTTGGAGGCACTGCCGTTGGTACAGGAATCAATACCCATCCAGAGTTTGCAGAACGGGTCTGCCAGCGTTTAACAGATATGAATGGTATTACTGTACGTGAAACAAGTAACCATTTTCAGGCGCAGAACACGCTTGACGGCATAGTTGAGGCCAGTGGCGCGCTCAATACTTTGGCTGTGAGTCTCATGAAAATTGCCAATGATATTCGCTGGCTAGGCTCTGGACCGCGCGCAGGTATTGGCGAGATCGATCTGCCTGCTGTACAGCCTGGAAGCTCGATCATGCCCGGCAAAGTCAATCCGGTCATCGCTGAGTCTGTTGCGATGGTCTGCGCGCAGGTGATGGGTAATCATACGACGATTACCATTGCGGGACTATCAGGCAATTTCGAAATCAATGTCATGATGCCTGTCAGTTCTTACAATCTTTTGCAGTCTATTTACCTACTGGCCTCAGCCTCGCGGAACTTTACGGAGCAATGCATTAAGGGCATTAAGGCCACAACAAAGGGACCGGAGATGGTCGAACGGGGTCTGGCCATCTGTACCGCCCTGGCTCCTATCATCGGATATGATGCAGCAGCAGCCTCCATCTCGAAAGAAGCCTACAAAACAGGCAAAACTGTGCGTGAAGTGGCACGCGAAAAAACAAATCTTACAGAAGAGGAATTGGACCGCATTCTTGATCCAGCGAGCATGACAAAGCCAGGATTAGATGGCGGTCCCGCTGGCGGCTAGACCCATTTGCGGAAGCATAACGCAGTTGTTTGTAGGTGCCGATTTATCGCGCACATCGCCGATGTATCGGCCCCGTCGGTCGGTAGCATGACCTTCGCATTAAATAGTCAATGCCCGTCACCCTTATCACATCCAGATGCGCCATCGCTCGGGAGAGTCAACCCCAGAATCTTCAGAAAGATCAGCGTCATTAGGCCATACACTGGCCCCCGGCTCGAGCGCTTTATAAGCGATAGCGATGGCGCCAGCCCATGTCTCATCAAAGGTTAAAGCATCCAACTCTTCCTTTGTAAAAAAACGTGCATCATCAATTTCATCCAGATTTGGTCGCAACTCGCTAATGGGAGAGAGTAACGTCGCGCGGAACATAAAGAAATAATTGTGTTCGCCATCATCCATCACCCAGATACGTACTCCCATTAGCCCATCGATCTCAACACGCAGCGAAGTTTCCTCGAAGGTCTCACGTGCAGCAGCTTGGTCGGGCAATTCATTCGGGTTGACTCGCCCCGCCGGCAGTAAGTAGCGGCCTTTGGTCACCCCTCGAATGTTACGCACGAGCAACACCCGATTGTCATGTACAACAAGTGCTCCTGCACCAATAGTGAGCGGGCGCTTTGGTTTGGGACGCTTATAGGATGTATCTGACTGTGACATGGATGTACTCCTGGGTTAAATCAACCGGAATGCAATGTGGGTTCTGGCTTTCCTTTTCCAACAATATACCGCAAAAAGATGGAAGCGCTGTTAGACCGTTGCGGGTTTCCTCATATCCTCAAGCGCATTCAGCAAAACATCAATCTCTTCAGTTGTATTATAAAAATGTGGAGAGATGCGCACAACATCACCTCGCGCCGCCACGTGAATATTACGTGACGCCAATTCATCTACAAGTTGCTGAGGGCTGATATCCTGGCGTTCTGGATGCAATTTGAAGCACACGATGCCAGAACGCTCGCCATTACCTTGCGGAGACATAACCGGATAGCCGAGTTGTTCCAACCCGGCAATAGCATGACCTGTCAAGCCTAAAATACGCTCTTCAACTGCCGTCATACCTCCATCGATGCACTCGAATATCCCCAGCGCTGCATCAAGCGCGATGATAGGCAACGCGTTTGGTGAACTATGTTCGAAACGCGCCATGCCAGTTTTCAGCGGTTGCTCATAATTGAAGAATTCAAAAGGTGTTTCTACACTCAACCATCCTCGACGGGTAGTTACTAACTGTGGTTGTAGCTCATCTGCGACATAAAGAATACCTGTTGTTTGTGGGCTGAGCAGCCATTTATGAGAGGCGGCAGCCAGGTAATCGACACCGAGCGCATGTGCATCTATATCCAGCGCCCCTAATGCTTGCGCAGCATCAATGCCGCAAATGATCCCTCGTTCATGACAATATCGGGCAATGGTAGCGATATCATTGCGATAACCTGTTGAAAATTCCACAAGGCTCAGGCTGACGAGACGTGTTCGTTCTGTAATGCTCCTAAGGACATCTTCAACAGCAATACGATTCTCGCGCATCTTCACAAGGTGAACTTGCACGCCTTGTTCTTGCAGATTGAGCCATGGGTATATATTGCTGGGGAATTCACATTCTGCACTCACGATCATGTCGCCTGGTTTCCAGCGCAGGCCGCCAGCAATCATCATCAGTCCATCGCCTGTGCTGGCAGTCATCGCAATTTGGTCTGGTCGAACATGGATCATGTTTGCCATACGACGATGCGCGCCTCGCTCATGCTCAGTCCAACGTGCGAAATGAACATTGCCGAAGTGGCTTGTGTCCTCGATATAGGTATATATGGAACGCACGACTGGGCTGGGCAGAGGTCCATTTGCAGCGTGGTTCAAATACACACAATTGCGTGTAATTGGGAAGAAAAGCTGCCGCATCTCTTGAATGTCATCTTCCTCACCAGAAAATTCGTGTTCACCCTCTTCGATGAGCAATAATGATTGTAGCATATCGTCTAGTGAGGTAAGCGATGGAATGGTAGTGTTATCAGACATAAATTATATTTGCTCCTCTTTCTCAATAATTAGCGTATAGGCAGGCCCGGTGTGCATCGCCTCCAACAACTCATCAGGCGTGAGTAGACGATTTATCCTTGATGTGTCATCCTGAGCCGCAGCGAAGGATGACAAGCAGGTGACCCATTCTCGCCAAAACTTGTGGCGCTCCTGAAAAAATACCTTTGTGTCAAGGGCTGGGAGCCTTTCGCCGCTCAGGTATTGGTATACTTCTACCCGTAACTTTGCGCCTAGTATAGCATAACAGGCGTGAAAATGATCTCACCGCAGGTCTTTCTCGTACTCATAGGTTAGTGCAGTTGATGATGCACATCTAGCGTGATTGTCTGGATTACTAGAAAGCTAAGGAGGAATTATATGTCAACTCAATCTGCTTCAAACCAGGTCGATACCGTCACCACACAATCCAGCTCCTTCGAACGATTTGCTGGCTTGAGTGCAATACTGGCCGGAATCACTGGTCTATTATACTCAATCTCGTTCGTCATACTCAAAAATGATGTATTAATTGCGCTCTTTCTCATGTTAGGTGGAGTGTTTTCTACAGCAGTCCTGGTTGCTCTGTACAATCGCTTAAAGGAAACAGATGCATCCTTTGCTCTCTGGGCCTTATTTTTGAGTATAGCTGGTGCGTTTGGAGCGATAATTCATGGTGGTTACGATCTCGCCAATGCTATCAATCCAACAACCGCGAATGTGGCTCTTGCCAACTTACCCAGCGCTATCGATCCACGTGGTTTGCTCACGTTCGGAATTGCAGGTCTCGGTATATTTGTGATTGCGTGGCTCATGGCGCGTGGCGGTCAATTTCCACGATCATTGAGTTATTTGGGGTACCTGCTAGCGGTTTTGCTGGTCGTGTTATATCTCGGACGGCTGATTATTCTCGATCCCAACAATCCGATTGTTTTAGTGGATGCGCTTCTGAGTGGCTTTATCGTTAATCCAGTATGGTATGTGTGGTTAGGAATTGTGTTGTGGGGAGCCTCAATCAATGAAAAATAGCCAGCAAATGTAATATTCAGCAGAGAAAAGGTACCTCTTATCGAATACCGCAAATCGATCTGTTGCCCGGATGTATTCCTGGGTAAGATTTGAGTTGTCAGCGGCATGACCAGCGTTGTCAACAATCACTAACTCAGCACGGGGCCACACGCGTTTAAGCTCCCATGCATATGCCGATGGGGGCTTGAAAGTCAAAGCGGCCATTCACCAAAATTCCAGGGATATCTGACAGCTTATCAGCGTTTCTAAGTAGAATACCGTCCTCTAGAAACGAGTTGTGGTGCGTATAGTGAGTCACGATACGTGCGAATGCTAATGCGTATGAGGGATCCTTGAATCTGGGGGAGAGTTGTGTTGAGGGTGGCCATGAAAGTGTCGCTGACTCCCACAGGCACCAGGCGTTGGCTGCTTGCTGACGAACTTCAAGGTCGGGATCGTTGAGCTGTCGATAGTAGGCTCCGAGGATATCGCCATCGCGTTCGGAAGCTGGTAACGCCATGCACAGGCGGTCCCATTGCTCGGGGAAAAAGATTGACACGCCACCGCGGAAAAGCCAGTCAATTTCATTGTGTCGTCCTGTCGTAACCCCAAATAGGATCATGTCGGTGACTCGCTCTGGATGACTTACCGCGTAGGCAAGCGCTAAGGTACTCCCCCAGGAACCACCGAATACCATCCAGCGGTCGATCTTCAGGTGCTGCCTCAACTGTTCAATATCGGCGATCAAATGGGCGGTGGTGTTATTTTTCAAATCGGTATCGAGAGCGCTTGCATGTGGTGTGCTGCGTCCACAGTTGCGCTGATCGAAGAGCACGATGCGGTAGGAGTTGGGATTAAAAAGCCTGCGATACCAGGGTACACATCCCGAACCAGGGCCGCCATGCAAGACAACTGCTGGCTTGCCACCTGGATTGCCGCAAATCTCCCAGTAGATGGAATTACCGTCACCAACTTCTAAGAATCCTTGCTCATATGGTTCGATCTCAGGGTACAAATCGGTCATGTTTCACCAGCATCTCATTCCTTACAATCATCTCTAAGAAGTAACGAGTATATCACAAAAACAGCTATCACAAAAATTGCATAGATTTTCCTTGACAACCGGTATTGTTATCGTTACAATTTGACTAGAATAGTTAGTATGGTCATCTGGTCAATCAGTCACTGTGAATTTGATTTGAGAGAAGGTATATATGGCAACTATCCGTCGTTCTGCCGAGAAAGAACCTGCCGGTGATACACAACCTGTTCAGCCACAGATTGACGAAAGAACGCTTCGCGAGGAACGCATTCTTGATGCCGCTGCCACATTGCTTGCGCGCTGGGGCTATCGAAAGACTACGATCGATGACGTCGCCCGTGAGGCAGGTGTGGGCAAGGGTACTATCTACCTGCATTGGAAGGACAAAAACGACTTGTTCCGCGCTGCCATCTGGCGGGAACAACAGCGCTATAGCGAGGAGACAATGCGACGGATTGCTGACGATCCGCAAGGTGGATTGCTACATCGCATAACTGTCCATGGTATGCTTGCTGCTTTATCTAACCCCCTGATGACCGCCATCCTGAGAGGAAATTCAGATATCTTCAATGGGTTTCTCGGAGCTTACGATCAAAACTTTCTCAATCAACTCCTGGGTGATACCGACGCGTATATTGTCGAGCTTCAACATGATGGACTGATCCGTCCGGATATTCCCGCTCCAATTATCACCTATTTGCTGACGGCTTTGAAGTTTGGAATTATCAACTCTTCATGATTTCATCAGTCAGGAACATATACCTGACATGGAACATCTAACGGAGGCTCTTAGCGACCTGATTCGTCGCTGGCTGGAACCAGACGAACTTCCCAGCCAGAGCGATACAGGTAAACAACTTTTTAGCGACTTACTGAAAAAAGTCAAGGAGTCCGAATAACTACCTCAATTATGAAGAACTAGAGGAGGATCATCACATGACAGCTATCATCGAAGTAGAAGGCCTGACCAAGAGCTATGGCAGCAAACGTGGTATCGCCAATGTCTCCCTTCAAGTAGAAGAAGGCGAGGTGTTCGGCTTCCTTGGCCCCAATGGAGCCGGAAAAACCACCACCATTCGACTGCTCATGGCCTTGCTGCGAGCTGATGAAGGCAAAGCGCGCATAGCCGGACTAGACAGTTGGGAGAAATCGGTGGAGATTAAGCGATTGGTTGGCTATCTCCCTGGAGAGCCGTCCCTGGACCCCAATCTGACCGGCGGGCAGATTCTGACATACTTTGGGCATCTACGCGGTGGCGTCGATCAAACCTACCTCAAGCAGCTCATTACGCGATTGGACCTGGATCCCAGCCGTAAGTTTCGCCAGTATTCTAGTGGCAATAAACGCAAGGTGGTCTTGATTTAAGCCTTTATGCATCGCCCGCGCGTTTTGATTCTCGATGAGCCGACCAATGGGCTGGATCCCCTCAACCAGCAGGAATTCAACGCGATGGTCAAAGAAGCGCGCGATGAGGGGCATACCGTTTTTCTGTCCTCGCATATCTTAGGCGAGGTTGAACAGACCTGCACGCGTGTGGGCATCATTCGTGAAGGGCAACTGGTGCGGATAGGTGGTGTGACCGAACTCAAGGATATCAAACGCTACGAAATCACGATCACGTTTGCTGATGTTGTTCCTACAGAGCCATTCAAGGCGCTCGATGGAGTAGAACAGGTCGAGACATTGCCTGGTGGGCATGCGATGCATCTGGTGATGCAGGGTGGAGCAGATGCGGTGATCAAGCAAGCCTCGCACTATCCTGTTATCAGTATAACCAGTCATGAGCCGAGCCTGGAAGACATCTTCCTTCGTTATTACGAGGGTGATGGTCTGGCTACCAAGGAGGAGAGCCATGCTGTTTAGAAACATCTACCTGAAAAGTTTACGTGATTACCGTATAGCTATTCTGGGCTGGGGATTAGGCATAGGCTTGCTCATCTTCGTGGTTCTGTCTTCTTTCCCATCTCTTGTTGAAACGGCGCAGGCACGCGCTTCCCTCGTAAGTCTGGGTCCCTCTTTCGCCTGGATAGCTGAGCCGATAAAGATCGACACCCCGGGAGGCTACGCAACCTTTAAATATGGCTTTACGGTTTTGGTGATGGCTCTCTGGCCACTTCTGGCCAGTAGTCGCATGTTGCGTGGTGAGGAAGAGCGAGGATCAATGGATGTGTTACTCTCGATGCCGCGTGGGCGTGGTCGAGTAGCGCTGGAGAAGCTGGCCGCGATCTGGACAGCGCTGTTGGTAATGGGTTTGTTGATTGGACTATTAACCTATGTTGGCGGTATGCGTGTGAATGCCGATTTTAGTCTTGGCGACGCACTGCTAAGTGGCTTGAATCTCGCACTCATCTGCGGCGTCTTTGGGGCACTTGCGCTGTTGATTTCCCAATTTACACAGGAGCGTGGCACGGCAGCAGGAGTGACGGGTGGTTTACTCTTGTTCTTCATTGTGCTTGACATGATTCATCGAGTCATTCCCAATACCGATTGGATCTCACATTTTTCCCCAATCTACTACTACAACTTGAACAAACCATTAGTGCCGGGCTTCGGCATTAATGCTGGTGCCTTAGTGGTCTTAATTGCCCTGAGCATCATCTTGAGTGGAGCAGCCATATGGCTCTTTGTGCGTAGGGATATTGGTGGGACAGTTAAACTACCTGATTGGTTGCACCTGCCTGAGCGTGCTCCTCGTGCTGAGCAAGCATTGCCAGCGAATGCCTGGTCGCTGCGCTCTGTCTACACACGCGGTCTGGGTATGATGGTTGTCCCGGGAAGCTGGTGGACGTTGGCCATCGCTGGGTGTGCGGCTTGGATGGTCGTCATCGTCAAGCAAACTGAGTCACAGTTGGCCACTATCGCCCAAAGTTCTCCGCTTCTGAAGGATATTCTTACTAAGGTCGGCGGAGGCGATATCACGACAAATGCCACCATCCTGAGTGCGCTCTTCACCTTTATGCCGCTTCTCTTGATGGCTTTTGCTGTCACCCAGGTAAACCGCTGGGCCGCTGATGAAGAAGATGGCAGACTGGAGTTGGTTCTTTCAACTCCGCAACCACGTTTGAATGTTCTGCTGGCACGCTTTGCTGCCCTTACTACTGTCTTAGTAATCATAGGGGTGGTGACTCTAGCCGCTACGGAGTTGGCCGCGCTAGCCGCCGGATTGAAGCTTGACGGGGGCAATGTGGCCGTGGCTACACTTAGTATGATTCCAATGGGGCTGTTAATTGCAGCAATCGGCTTTCTCTTCTCAGGTTGGTTACGTACAGCCATTGATACAGGCCTGCTAAGCTTTCTACTGGTGATCTGGTTCTCCATCACCTTTATTGGTCCAGAGTTGAACTGGCCGGATGTAGTGCAAAAGCTGTCAGCTTTCTACTATTATGGCACGCCGCTGTTGCATGGACTGGCCCTGGGTAATATGCTGCTAATACTGGCCGTTGCTGTTGTGGCCTTGGCGCTGGCTTCGGTACGCTTCATGCGTAAGGATATTGGGCGATAAAGTTCGTGTCATTCTGAACAATACCCCTGTGTCATTCTGAGCGCCAGCGAAGAATGACACAGGGGTATTGTCTATTCTTTTCCTCTTGATTCCTGCCTTGTTCATACATCTCATCCAAACTTCCCTCCAAAAGAGATTGTAGATGGAGTGAATATGTCTCACAGTTTTATCACAATGTTGTCGCTACATCCGTTCTATATGCCTTGAAGATGCTATTTTCCTCAGTTTACGTCAGCGATGTCTTTTGGCGTTTGTGATATTTTTCAGGTATCATTATGGATGGTGTGACATACTTCACTTGTATATTGTCTGCTTCGTAAATCTTCACTTCTATTTTACCTGTGGCTCAAACTATATCTCTACTAGAAGGAGTTCGGCATCATGTCCTTTCGCGTCTTGCCGGTAGGCAGTCGTGTGCGAGTGACCAGTTACAGCCCATTCCGGGAACAATGGGGAACTGTACGCGACGTGCATACGATCGCTGCTGATCTTGAGGAGCCTTTTTGCTTCTACCTGATTGCGCTAGATAGTGGTCAGAGGAAAGAACCTATTTGGTTTGATTACAGTGAGGTAGAACTCATTACTTCCTCGCTCGTTGCCCTCCAGGAAAGCTAGGCACATTTCAAAGTGTCAAGAATATGGGTGTCCCAAAGGACGCCCATTTTTCTTGTCTTCTTTCAGACTTTTTGATCTTTTTCACTTATCATCTGTGAACCGCTTCATTGAAGAAAACCCCTACCGTAAGGTATGCTCGTAATGGAGGAGGATGGTGAGGGAATGACAAAAAGTAAAAACCAATCAAATATATAGAATACGTCTCGTATCAATCAGAATTGAGGCGAAAAAGAGTGACGAAAAATCGATGATGAATCCGAATAACCGATTTAATCAATATAACCAACCATATCTGAACTATCTCAATACAAACCCTATGTATCGAAGGCGCAGGCGGAGTTCAGGCTGTATGATCGGCTGCATACCAGTAATCTTGGTCATTGTAATTCTGTTAGCAGGCTATTTCTACTTCTCCGATCATACACTGCCACAAGTGCCACCTTTCATCATTCCAATTTTGATCGCTTGTGCGGTCCCTGTTGCACTCGTTGTGTTTGTCCTTCTCTTCATTCGTAGCAGAATACAGGGGAAAGGGTTCATGACGAGTGTGAAAGCATCATCGATCACTCTGGGGCTGTTCATTGGGGTGGTCGTTGTACTCATCTATAGCACCAGGCTTGCATTTCCCGAAGTGGACATGACGCGCACTGCTTTCGCTCAGACCAGTGTAGATGCTTCTACTGGTGCGCATGTCCATTTTGTAAACCCATCTAATGGCTTGGGGCAGATCCTTTGTGTTGGGACGAACGGACATTGCGCAGGTGTTGGCCTGGATCCCAGCGCACTCCTGGGGTCTGGACTGCGTGTCGAACCAGGCCAGACAGTGACTGTAGTCTTTCCGGACTCGGGGGATTTCCCAATCACCAGCAAAACCATGCCCAGCATGAATATGATCATTCATGTGCAGGATAACAGTAGTGACAGTGGTGGTGATTAGATTATCTGTTGCGACAACTCTCATAAATATTGAAAATACCTGTTACAAGTGATGCAAATGATGCAAATGTTACATTCGAACTACAAAAAGGCGACCAGAACCATTGAACCAATTGTCATCCTGAGCATAGCGAAGGATCTCGTCGCCCAGCAGGAGAGATCCTTCGCTTTAAGTCTAAAGCAACATTAAATTGATTTATGTGCATAGAAGCATGCTACAAGTGATGCAAACGTTACAATCAACAGCATCGACCAGACAGACGTTCTATGTTATAATGCCGAAAAATAAGAGCTGTTCCAGCCACGGCTTCTAAAGCGTTTAACTTTATAGTGGATGATGACCGCTAAATGCTATAGGCATTAGAATAGCGCAGTGAATAGTATCCCAGTTTCCGCTTATAATATGGCGTACAGTATTTGAGATGTGAGAGAGCGCATACTTTATTTGGAATATCGGGAGAGGCACGGAAAAGATGTATATTGGCAAAATTGTCAAATCGGACTCGCATATCAACTACGTCTGTCAGATTTATGGGCCTCGCGAGGTTGAAATTGAGCCAGCGCCGGCGGATTATGCCTTTGGCCGGTTTGTGCGCATTGCGGTGCGTTCCGAGCAGCCCGATGACCATGATGCGCAGATGATGATGGCCCTTGGGAAGAGCACCGAACCTCGAACCTATGCTATCGGTGTGATCTATGATACGATCCTGCTTAATCCCGCCTTCGGTTCGTTGGGGCCGCGCCTATCGAATGAAACGCAAGTGGAACTCTTTTCTCCAGATTACATCTCTGAGAAAGCTGTGCTGATTTATGTAATGGTTCTTGGCATGATGGAGCAGCGTCCGGTGCCAGGTAACCAGCCCGAAATACTCTCTGTCATGCATGGCGTACCGCTCTTATCGCTGGAACTCGGAAGCGAAATAGAAACCATGACCGATGAAGAAGTACGAGCGTTTCACTTCTTCATGGATCCCGAAAACCCCGAAAAGGGTACGTACTTACATATGGGTTATATTCCGCATATTATCGGCCAACGGAATAGCCTGCTACCAATGGTCACACTACGTATCATCGACCAGTTGGAGTGTTTATTTCCCGAAAATCTCTCAGTACTTTCAATTGTGAAACGTAACTTCGCCTGGAAACTCAAGGTGGAAACTACCGGTTAATGGAGGCTCTCATCTATGCTTGACCCAACTCTTGCCCGCCCGCGCTTCAAACCTGTAGGTATCACCAAAGGACCAGGCGAAAACGCCCACGAATATACCTTTGTCTCGCGCGACGACGAACAGGTACTTAAAAACGGCGAATACGTCTACTATGAGCTGTCCGACCCTGGAAATGTAGGGGTGCCCCTTGCGGGCACCCGGCCTCCAGGCGTTACCGAATCTGTAAATGATGCCGACATCCTGCCCACAGGCGTTACCGACTCCGCTTATGTTATGGACACCCGGCCCTCTTCTCGACGCGTGCTTGGGCGCATCATCAAGCGACTTCCGTTGCAACTGTATCCCGATACGTTTTTGGCTGAACCAGAGATAGCCCCGGAGCAAGTAGCCGCGATGGTAGGATACGACTCACATGCAAACGAATTATTTGAACTACATGTCGCCATTATGGGTTACTATGACGATCCAACCACTTCCTTCATTAATCCCTGGATTCCTCCACAATCGGGTAAGAAGATATTTCTAGCGGACGATGAGATGCTTGGACATATTCTCAGTCGCAAGCGTACAGGGGAAGCAGGTTCCGCAACTATTGGATCACTACTTACTCGTGCACCTGATGCTGTGCCGGTGGTTCTCTCGGTGAAGGATGTTGTGAGTACCCATCTCGCTATCATCGCCAGTACGGGCGCAGGTAAAAGTTATCTTGCCAGCGTGCTGATTGAAGAACTGATGCAAGCTTACAATAAAGCATGTGTGCTGATAATTGACCCGCATGGCGAATACGGCACGCTCGATCAAATTGCTAATTTCTCTCAGTTCAGTGAGCAAAGTGATGATAAGCGAAACGGCTATCAGGCACGGGTGCGTGTTTATAAACCTGAACAGGTGAAGGTGCGCATTTCGACATTAACAATGGGTGATATGCGTCATCTTTTACCAGAGATGACTGAGAAACAACAATACCTCTTGAGCCGCGGTTTGCGTAAGGTCAATGAAATCAAAAGAGGCACACCCTGGACTGTAGCTGATTTAAAATCGGCTATAAAAAATGTCTCAAAGCAGAAAGGTGATGATGATAGTGAAGGAGCTGATGATTCTAGCACAGTTCATGCACTTACCTGGCGTATAGATCAGCGTTTTGTGGATAGCTTTACTTTTGACGATATGGAGCATCTCGATCTGCCAGAGATATTCAAACCCGGACAATGTACTATTTTACAGCTAAACGAGGTTGATGAACGTGATCAGCAAGTGGTTGTCGCTACACTCCTACGCCGTTTGAATAAAGCGCGTATGGATACGGAACGTGGCAAGGTACATTCAGGCGAATCGTATCTGCCCTATCCTGTTTTTGTTCTTATAGAAGAGGCGCATCACTTTGCCCCTGGTGGGACCGAAGTTGTCTCGACAGCTATTCTTAAACAGGTGCTGGCTGAAGGGAGAAAATTTGGTATCGGTGTTGGTTTAATTAGCCAGCGACCTGGCAAGCTAGACTCTGATGTTCTCAGCCAGTGTCAGACACAATGTATCATGCGCATCGTGAACGAAATAGACCAGAAAAGCGTTGCCTCGGCGATAGAGGGTGTTGGACGTGATCTGTTGGATAATTTGCCAGCGCTTTCGAAGGGTCAGGTAATTATCGCTGGCGCGGCTGTCAATACACCGGTGATTTGTCGTGTGCGGCAACGCATCACAAAACATGGCGGTGAGAGCAAAGATGCGCCAGATATGTGGCAACAATTCTTCAGTTCTGAAGCCCAGGAGAGCCGCCGTCGTAACGAGGCTCCGTTAAATGGAAATAAGGGTTTTAATTTACTGAGATGACAAATCGCACTTCACTTAACATGTTAATGCTTCTGGCACCTCTGGCATGGGCTGCGTTGCTCATTTTCACGCATTTCGTGCCACCTCAGTCTGTGCAGGCCTATATTACCTTCTTTGTGCTCCTTGGCGTTGCTCTCACCATTACCCTTTCACCGCTCGCGTACTTTATTGGTCGGCGTTTCATGTCTTCACGATTGCATAGAGGGACCATGCGTCATGCTCTTCGTGAAGGAGTATTAGTATCGATCTGGGTCGTATTCAACCTTCTGTTACGCGCGTTGCATAGTTGGAGTCTGTTTGTTGCAATCGTGAGTCTGGGTATTATCATTGTGATTGAAGTGTTATCCCTGGGTCGGAAATGAAAAGCATTCTCGTTCTCCGTCCAGGCGCTATAGGAGATGCAATACTCGCGTTCCCAGTTTTGAAAGCGCTGAGAGAGCAGTATGACGGTACGCGCATCACGTTTGTGAGCAATCCACAGGTGTTGCCTCTGGCAGAGGCATTTGGTGTCGCAGAACAGACCTTTGACTTTCAAAATATCCAGTGGAGCGAGTTATTTTCTTCTAGCGGCATTCGCACTTCTTCCATGCGTACTCTTCTAGCTCAAACCGACCTTACTATTTGTTGGATGCGCGATCCCGATGGTATCATTGAACACAACTTAGAGACCTCCGGAGTCAAACATTGTATTATCGCTCCAGGTAGACCCTCTGCTGGCGCAGGCATCCATATCGTTGATTACCTGGCTCGAACCATCGGTTTGCCAAATGTAGGAGCGCAATTCATTGTGCCCTTATCCTGGGGCCTTCTCAATTCGTCTTTCAAAGACACAACAGCAAAATGGCCTGTCGCCATTCATCCGGGAAGTGGATCCGCAGAGAAGTGCTGGCCAGCTCCCCGCTTCGCTGAAGTCATCAAGCGATTATGGGAGCAAAACTACTCTATTCTTGTGCTTGCTGGACCTGCCGATACCGAGCGCATAGATGATCTACTGAAACAACTTTCCTACCCTCCTCCATCAGAAATATTTAAGTTGCTCACACATGCCCCACTTTTGGAAGTAGCACACCAGCTACAACAATGCAGGTGCTATCTTGGCAACGATTCAGGGATCACCCACCTGGCAGCGATGCTTGGCGTTCCCACAGTAGCAATTTTTGGACCAACCGATCCGAAAATCTGGCATCCTGTCGGTCCTTTTGTCAAAGTGATACAAGGGCTTATGCTAGAAGATATAACTGTTGATGATGCGATTGAATGCTTAGACTTATGAAGGATGCTCACATGCAATTGAATCACAATCAGAAATACGATTTCATTGTAGTTGGAGGAGGAACATCGGGATCAGTTGTTGCGGCACGACTCTCGGAAAATGCAGATATAAGCGTCTGTCTTATTGAAGCAGGACCTACGGACGAAGGAAGATCAGATATTTTAGCTCTCAAAAATTGGCCCAATCTACTGGGCACTGATCTTGATTACGATTATAGAATCGAAGCACAGCTTCGTGGGAACTCTCTCATTCGGCATAGCCGTGGGCGCATGCTGGGTGGTTGCAGCTCTCATAACTCCTGTATAGCATTTCGTGCTCCTCATTATGATATGGATACATGGGCGAAGTTGGGATGTGAAGGCTGGGCTGCTAGTGAGACCCAGCAATATTTTGATAGAGTATTTGACAAAGTTTATATCGAAAAACATCCTCTCATCAATCCTTTAAGCCAGGCTTTTCTGGATGCAGCCCAAGAAATTGGTTTCCCTCGCGTGTCTTTTAATGAGTATGGAGAGCTACTCGAAGGTGTGGGAATATTCCATTTGAACGCGAAAAATGGTATTCGTCAATCAAGTTCTCAAGCCTATATTCATCCTATACTTAAATCAGCACGAAACCTCACTGTTCTTACAAATGTATGCGTTAATAAGGTCTTAATAGACGACAGCAAAAATGCTTATGCTGTTGAAACAGATACAACGACTCTTATTGCAAATAGAGAAATCATTCTTTCATGTGGAACGTTTGATACTCCCAAGTTGCTATTACTATCAGGTATTGGTCCGGGACAGCACTTGCAAGATATAGGCATACTTGTAATAGTAGAGTTGCCAGGTGTGGGGAAACATCTTATTGATCACCCTGAGGGAGTGATGAACTGGGAAACAAATCGACCTGTCTCTGATGAAACAACACAGTACTGGGAAGTTGGGCTATTCACAAGAGTATTA
This sequence comes from uncultured Chloroflexia bacterium, assembly GCA_963702765.1. Taxonomy (GTDB): domain Bacteria; phylum Chloroflexota; class Ktedonobacteria; order Ktedonobacterales; family Ktedonobacteraceae; genus DATMNR01. Next base: position 28,980 of record CAVPEB010000015.1, on the reverse strand, counting down.
CCATCTTCACCTATACCTGATCTGATGTTCCATTTTGGATTAGTTCCTTTTGATTTGAATACCGCTCCCTTAGGATATCCTACAGCAAGCTATGGTTTTTCAATCACGCCAAATGTTCCGCGTGCGAAGAGCGAAGGGACCTTAAGACTACGTTCCAGAGATGCAAAAGATGCTCCCCTGATTGATTTTCGTTATTTTACAGATTCCGAAGGATATGACGAAACAATTATGCTCAAGGGTATGAAGCTAGCAAGACAAATTGCGATGCAGCCCGCTTTGAAAAAGTGGATAAAAAGGGAGCTCTCTCCCGGTATAGAGATTCGAGATGATAACGAAGTTATTGAATACGCACGTTTAACAGCAAATACTGTCTATCATCCCGCAGGCACCTGTAAAATGGGAGATGTGCATAATCCTCAAACAGTAGTCGATTCAAAACTTCGAGTAAAAGGTGTCAATGGTCTTAGAGTTGCTGACGCCTCCATATTTCCTAGCATGGTCAGTGTGAATCCATGCATCAGTTGCATGATGATTGGCGAAAAATGCGCTGATTTTCTGCGACACACCTGGGCTTTGTGATACAGTATAGACCCACTTTCTAGTATTTTATCTAGCCCATTATTCCTATACTTTCACGTGAAACTATAACTCCTCAATACTTTGCATAATTGCTGCGAGCATAGCTCTCTACTAATCTCACGACTGTTTTATATACCAAATTGTGTCATAATGACTTATTTTGTATGTGATATGATATGTAAACGTTGCCTTTGTTACATAGGTAGTGTTTGTAATTATGCGACCGCAATTTATGTAACTACAGAGCAATACTTGCGAGTGCTGCAAGTCGTAAACTAGAGGAAAGGTAATTTTGCGAAAACACCATCAAGTCTGGAAGTCCTTCTTTGAGTCACTGCAGGAACGCAGTGCTGATGCACTAACGTCAATGCAGGGGCGGGGATCAAGGATCTTCCGGAAATATAGTGTAAGAAGTTTTGTAGGAAAGTTAAGTGTGGCAGCGATGCTCGGAGTGCTTTTTGTATGTATCACTCTGGGCCTGAATGTGGGGAGCGTGCATGCTCAGTCGCAAACCGTCTGCTCTAGCGGTGACCGCACATATGTAGTTGTGAGTGGTGATACACTCAGTGGGATAGCGTACCGCTTTGGTACAAATTGGGGAAGTCTGGCATCCCACAATCATATCGCGAACCCGAGTCTCATCTATGCCAATCAGGTTATTTGCATTCCCGGTGCGGGAACTGTAAATAGCGTCGTTCACACAAGTACATCGACATCGCCTGTATCGCTGAATACCGTTTCAGCTCCTCGTAGCGCGACAAAAACTGTCGTTTCTGCAAGTTCGCCTGTCGGTTCCGTGAATGTTTTCCCCTATGGGCAGTGTACGTGGTGGGCCAATCAGCGTTACTTCCAACTTCATGGCGTTTTTGTGCCATGGACAACGCAATCTGATGCTTGGGAGTGGACAGCTCGCGCGTATCAATTTGGCTGGCATGTGTCCAGTTCACCCACAGTCGGGTCTATTATAAACCTGCAACCGTGGGTGCAAGGCGCCTATAGTTTGGGGCATGTAGGTGTAGTAGAACAGGTTCTTAGTAACGGCCATGTAATTGCAAGCAACATGAATTGGGGCGCATATCCATGGCAGGTCACCTATGTCCAGTTTACTCCTGGTCCAGGAGTGACGTTCATTAGTCGATAGGTTGATGAAGAGGCCTAGTCCGTCTCAAATATCGAGAAGTGACATAAGGTGACCAGGCACTCGCAAGACAAGAGCCAGCTTTCTTTTATGGGAAGCTGGCTTCTCTGTTTGTGCGCATACTCGTCTGACCCTTACTTCTGGCCCATCTAATTGCAAGTGAGATACAAAATCACATATACTGAAATATGTTGAATGAGACCGTATCCGTAGCAATAGTATTTTGCAGGTAACAGGAGATGATGCCAATGATCAATCAACCAGATACTCAAGAGCAGGAACCTCAGTCGGAAAAGTTGGTTTTACCAGCTCCTCCTGCCGAGGAACAGCAGATGTATCATGGGGGTCAGATGGCACAATTTCGACCCGAACAACTGATCCGTCCCCAGTCCCAGGTAGCACCTGGGGGTGTTAAAGACAGGCTGGCATTTTATTGGCACAAAGACCCTGCTTACAAGGTACTCATGATTGCAATGACGATGGTTCTTAGTCGCGGGAGTAATATTTGTGTCCCTGGCAAGTGCCGCCTTGTTTGGTAATTCCAACTTTTTTGCTTCCAGTTATACGCCACAAGCTGTTCCGAAAGGAGCTAATCCAACAGGGACAGTTGATCTCCGTCCAACTTTTGCTGCTCCAGGTGGTGGGATTGGGACCAACCAGCAGAGTAGCCAACCTCCGATGCAATCAACTCCAGCGCTTAAGCCAACGAATCCTACAGGTCAGCCAAGTCCTACGCCTGGTGGAGGTGGTACGCTAAATGTTCAGTTCACAAGCATACCGCAGCAAGTCAAGAATGCTAGTTACGTGATGGTTGGTGTGAATACCGGTGAACCAAATGTAAGCGTCGAACTTGTAATACGCTATAGTAATCAGGGAGGTCGCTCCACTGCTGGCCCGCAAACGACTGATAGCAATGGCAATGCATCCATACCATGGTTCGTCTATACCTCTGGCTTTGGGCAAAAAAATATACAGGCATTTGTATATGCTCTTGCTACGGATCCGAATGGACAAACGGCAAAGTCTCAAACTGTAACCGTGCAAGTACTGACAAGAGGCATGGGTTGAACTAAACTCACAACCGCTTTGTACCGTTTGCTTCTCAGCTGGTAGGATGTGATGAAATTTGTCATCTGATGGGTGTATAATTCATAAAGGCTTCATAGATCTGACCATGTTGCCGTTCCCGATGATTTCACTCTAATGTGCCTTTTTCAGGACTTATATGACACAGATTGACGAAATCCGCCAGGTGCAGGAGGCCACGCGAGCTGTTCGACAGAATGTTAGCCGTGTGATGATAGGTAAAGAGGAAGTAATAGACCTCCTGATGGTTGCAATGCTTTGCGAAGGCCATGTACTCTTCGAAGATGTGCCAGGGATTGGCAAAACTACCCTGGCAAAAACGCTTGCGAAATCCCTCGGATGCACATTTCAACGTATTCAGTTTACCCCTGATCTGTTACCCTCTGATATTACTGGTATTACGTTTTTTAATCAGAAAAACAGCGAGTTCGAGTTCCGTCCTGGACCACTGCTGGCGCAGATTGTGCTTGCCGATGAAATCAATCGTGCCACACCGCGTACCCAATCCGCTTTGCTGGAAGCAATGGAAGAACGTCAAATCAGCGTAGAACGTGAAACAGTCATGTTGCCTCGCCCGTTTACTGTTATTGCCACGCAAAATCCTATCGAACTTGAAGGCACTTTTCCCTTGCCAGAAGCTCAAATTGATCGTTTCCTCATGCGCTTGCGCCTTGACTATCCAAGTCATTCAGAGGAACGATTGATCTTAGAACGCTTCAAAGAAACACAACCATTGGATGATCTACAGCCTGTGCTTACCGCTGAACGTCTGCAAGAATTGCAACGCATGATTCGTAGGGTTCGAGTCGAGCCAGTCGTTGAAAATTATATTGTTGATCTTGTTCGAGCAACCCGTGACCACAGTGGGGTAGAGTTAGGTGTTAGCCCCCGAGGCACCCTTGCTCTTTACCGCTCTTCACAAGCCTATGCCGCTATACACGGTCGTTTCTATGTAATCCCTGATGATGTAAAGCGCGTAGCGCGTCCTGTATTATCCCATCGAATGATTGCCACAAGTCAGACACGTCTGCATGGACGTGTCATGGAGCAGATCATAGAGGAAGTGCTGCATAACGTTTCTGTACCGGTCGAATCATGAAAAAGCAATGGTATTATCTGTGCGTTGCCATTATTCTCTTTGCCCTGATTATCCGCCAGCCTTTACTTTTGGTCATTGGATTTCTAGGTATATTGGTGCTGGCCACAACAGATATCTGGGCAAAATATTGCTTGCAAGATCTGAGCTATCAGCGACAATTTAGCGAACAACGTGCTCTCTTTGGAGAAGAGATACGTCTTTCTCTTACTATCGAGAATGCCAAGCTTTTGCCGCTTCCATGGCTTGAGATCGAGGATAGCGTCCCGAGAGAGTTACTCATTAAGGGACGTCACATGCGTATTAGCACTGCCAGAAATATGGTGATTCTCGAGAATTTATTTAGCCTCCGTTGGTATGAACGAGTAACCCGACCTTATACTATTCTCTGCATAACACGTGGTGTGCATATGTTTGGGCCAACGGTATTGCGTAGCGGTGATGTATTTGGATTTCTCAATCGTCAAGAATCGCTCTCTAACAGGCAATACCTGCTCGTCTATCCCTTAGTGGTTCCGATTACCCGCTTTGGGTTGCCATCCCATCATCCCTTTGGAGATAATCGAGCGCCTCGTCGCATGTTAGAAGATCCTTCACGTGTGATAGGGGTGCGTGACTACATGTATGGAGATGAACTGCGGCGTGTTAATTGGAAAGCTACTGCCCGTATGATGCAACTGCAAAGCAAAGTCTACCAGGCAACCACAACATATACACTGGTTCTCTTTCTTAACATTGTCTCACAACTTGATGCATGGTATGGCATTCGACCTGAGCTTCAGGAACTGGCGATTTGTGCTACCGCCTCAGTTGCTGATTGGGCGCTCGATCAGGGATATGCTGTAGGACTCTTTGCAAACACCATTATGTATATGCCAGAAATGGGTATGTCCGTTTCTACTTCACAAACTCCCTCTTCTCTCAATCAGTTGGATGAACTTTCTCCTGCATTGACTCAAAATGTAGATACAAGAGAAAAGGATTTTCAAATGGAACTGCTGCTGGCTGACCAGTTGAATCGCCGCCGTATTCATTTGCCGCCAGCTAGCAACGAAGAACAGCGCAAACGTATTATGGAAGTATTGGCGCGTATTCAGACGTACTTTGGCAGCTCGATTGAGGAACTGATCCAGGTAGAGCGCACTCGCCTTGCGGCTGGAGCAACCGTTGTAGTTGTTACGAGTACAGTCAGTGAACCTTTATTGGATATACTATCGCGCGTGAAACGATCGGGTCATTCTGTAACGATATTACATGTAGGGGATTTGCCGTTATCGATGACACTTGGAGGCATTGCAGTTTATCATATCGGAGGAGAGGAAACCTGGAAGGATCTGCTTGCCAACAATAGCAAGGTAGAAACTGCTTCTTCTCAAGTGGCGGAAATTCATGACATAGATGTGACACCCACCGGTAGTTTCAGCCTGTAAAAGAAGGTACCAATGACTGAATTTGAGAATGAACCATCAAGCGATGATCAAATAATTGAAATCTCTGACCTGGATCCAATCGAAAGCTACTCACGCTTCTCGAGAATGTTCGTAGCCCTGCAAAAGCTCCCTTCGCTACGTAAGCGGTTCTGGCGAATTGCCATTGCAAGTGGTACTTTTTTATTAATTTTACTGGTACTGTTTAGCACTTTTTCCTCTGTAAGAGATCTGACGTATAGTTTTTTTTCACGCTCAGCCCCCTCTCAATCGACCGCTTTAGACACAAAAACCGCTACTCCCGTTGATTCGTATATGTTTAACGCGCAAGAACAGACCATATGGGCTCTTGGTAGTTCTTCACCATTCATTACGAGTGCCACTTTAGGACCTGCTCCAAATGACTGTCCCGCGATTTCTCAAACGTATCCTTTCGAATTTAAAGGCGCCCCTCGTGCAGCAGGTAGCTCTCCAGTGTTAATCATAGGTTTTGGTGGGCCTGATGCGGTCTTAAGGAACTTCGCTCATGCTCAACCGCCAGAAATTGGCTGGTACAAGCGTATCATCCTGCTTACACAAACCAATTATACAGGCACAGTGACGCTTCGAGGTGGCGAGATGCGTGATGGCTCTCCAATCTGGTTTGGCATGAAGCAACATAGTCAGATACCAAATACTACTTTCACTATGTCACCACTGAATGCCAGCGTCTCAAACCATACAGGAAGTGATGAAGAATGGGGCCTTTCGGCAGCTACAATGTATATCCCTAGAGCAGGATGCTACTTCCTTTTGGCGACGTGGCCGGAAGGAGGGTGGGTTGTTTACTTTTCCGCAGGTCGATAATAGTGGATGTGATATATCCCAGTCGATGAATGTAGCAAGCAAGCACTAATTTTACTTGACTTTTCATCAAAAATATGTTATAATTATTTAGTATTCAAAAATTTGAGCGTTCCTCCTCTTGGGAACGCAATTTTTATGCCAAATCAATAGCGAATTCCTCCAAACCTGGAAAGTAGACGCTGTGAGCACGAATGAGATAATCCCCAGGCGACCAAAGGCACTTTGGCTTAACCGCGAGTACATGCTTTTGTGGAGCGGACAGGTAGTATCAAGCGTCGGTACACAAGTTTCACAGCTTGCATTTCCCCTGCTCATTCTGGCACTGACTGGCTCTGCCGCACAGGCAGGATTTGCTGGTGCTCTTCGAGCTTTGCCTTATCTTTTCTTCAGTCTGCCTGCCGGGGCACTCATTGATCGTTGGGATCGCAAGCTCACGATGATCATCTGCAATTCCGGGCGAGCGATTAGTTTAGCCAGTATTCCTATTGCCGCTTTATGCAATAGCACCAAATCCATTTATATTGGGAGTCCTTTCGGCTGCTTCCTTCTTCCTGGGACCGGTATACAATGTAGTACAGTTCAGCTATCGAAGCGCCATTATTCCAGATGAGTTACAAGGCCGTGTCAACAGTGTATTCAGATTGATTGCATTTGGCGGTCAACCACTTGGTTTAGCTTTGACAGGTTTACTTATCCAGAATATTGGTGTTGTCCAAACGGTTTTCATTTGCACTCTCGGTATGGTCGCTTTCGCTCTATCCGCCAACCTAAATCGGCATATTCGTAACGCTCAGCCTTTGAAAGAAATAGGGAATGTATAAACCTTCATGCGAGCAGATGAAAAAATTTGTCGTACGTTTCATCTGCTCGCATGAAGGTTTTTGTCAGAGTTTGTTCAGTCAGTTACAAACTGACTCAATAACCTGTATGACTTGCTGGCAAAATATCGGAGAAGCGTTGAATCCATGATCTTCGAAAAGCGCAGTTCTCCTACTACCATGCTGGAAAGCATGCTGCCGCAACCTATCCACCCGAGAAGGCTAAGATTATCGCCTGCAAAGTGCCCTAATACACTCACCCATACTAACTCAAGTGCATAAAACATCGCAGCCTCGGTGCTACTCACAAACTGTTGCACCCAGTTCATCACAGCCAGGCAGAAGGCTGTTGCAACGACTCCCAGGAACAAGGCTGATCCCCAGACTGCGAAAGGCGGAAAGCTGAATGACTCTCTGGCGATAGGCATTGCAATAAGACTGAGCAAGGCAGTCAGTGCAATCTGAACTATAGTCAGGTTGACTGCATCTGCCTTGGGAGCAAATTTGCTAATACTGATCACGTGCAATGCGCTTGCAAGGGCACAGGCCAGGGCAGAGTATTTCACCTGGTCCTATCGTAATCTGTAAGCCATTCTTGAGCGAAAGTAGTATTAATCCGAGCAAGGAAAGAACAATACCCAGAATCCCCCCTAGTGTCGGCTTTTGCTTAAGCAATGGAATTGCGAGTATTGCGACCAACGGAACATACATGCCAGAAATGAATCCAGCCTGGCTGGATGTCGTGTATTGTAGTGAAACTGTTTGAAACGCGTACGAAGCAAACAGAAAAAGACCAATAATTGATCCGGTCAAGATCTCAGAATAGGTTATGTGAATCAGGCGTTTCCTGAAGAGAATTGCCAGGACTGATAATGCAAACCCAAAACGCATTGCCAGGAAGGTAAAGGGACCGACCAGTGTAAGCGTATGCTGAACAATCAGAAAGCTGCTTCCCCAGATCATCGTCACTACAATCAAGAGTGCATTGGCCCGCAGCTTACGCTGCCGCTCAATAGGTGTTTGCGGCGCACGTGTGCTGATAGTGGCTTCTACCAGTGTTGTTTCATTTATTGTCATCTCTTCTACCTCCTCCGGTTATACGGTTTTTCAAATCATTAGTGGTCCAGGTGTGTCCTCCTCTTGAGTAGCTATAAGGTTATATAAGTGACCACGGGGAAAAACTTCTTTGACTATGTGGCTTTGATGCTTCATGTACTCTCAAACCGCTTTAATGTTCTTGATGTTAGGGTATCAGAGAATTGGTATAGACACAAGAGCCACTTACATATATACTGGATATACCACTTTTGGTCATTCCTGAAATGCTTGCAATTGCAACGGAGATGGTGATGAGAAAAGACTCGACATTTGTTCCTCTCAGTGTGTTGAACATAGATCCTGAATCAACTGTTCCAATCTATCGCCAACTATATACCAGTTTGCGAAATGCTATTCTCAATGGTCAGTTGGCCTCTGGAACACAACTTCCTTCCGACACGAGCACTTGGCATTGGAATTAGGAGTTGCCCGTGGCACAATTCTTAATGCATATGAACAACTTTTAGCCGAGGGATATGTTGAAGGTGAGATGGGAGGTGGAACCTATGTGGCGCGTGAGCTACCCGACGAATTACTCCAGGCTCCATCGATTCAGGCATTTCCATTACCCCAAGATCAAAATGGTCGCACACTCTCTAAACGTGGAATGGCAATGGCCTCTACCGCGTCTGCTTCACCGTATGACCTCTCACCGGTACGTGTGTTTCGACCAGGACTGGCCGCCCTTGATGCATTTCCGCTTAAAATATGGTCACAAATAACCGCAAGGCACGCGCGCCAAAGATCGTATGATCTTTTAAATTATGGTGATCCTGCCGGGTATAAGCCACTACGCCAGGCCATAGCTGCCTATCTCGGATCTGTTCGCGCTGTGAAGTGCGACCCAGAACAGGTGATAATCGTCACCGGTTCGCAACAAGCACTCGATTTGTCTTCACGAGTATTGCTAGATCCGGGTGATGATGTGTTGATCGAAGACCCGTGCTATCCTGGTGCAAAGGGAGCGCTGCTAGGAGCTAGCGCACATCTAATTCCTGTCCCTGTAGACAAAGAAGGCATGCATATCACTTCGAAGATGGTGAGTAGCGAAACTGCTCGCTTGGCTTACGTCACACCTTCGCACCAGTATCCATTGGGCGTGACAATGAGTTTGGCGCGCCGCTTAGCTTTACTGGAATGGGCACGGCGTGCAAAAGCATGGATACTGGAGGACGACTATGATAGCGAATTTCGTTACAAAGGTCGACCGCTCGCAGCCTTACAAGGATTGGATACCGCAGGACGCGTCATTTATATCGGTACATTTAGCAAAGTGCTGTTTCCGGCATTGCGTGTAGGTTATATGGTCGTTCCACCCGACCTTGTCGATGGTATCGTATCTGCACGGACGACAATCGACTTACATCCTCCTACATTAGGGCAGGTCATCTTGACCGACTTTCTTGACGAAGGACACTTCGGACGTCATATTCGGCGCATGCGCGAGTTGTATGCCGCGCGCCAGGCTGCACTGGTGTCAGCAGTTGAGCAAGAACTCAAAGGACTGCTTGAAGTGAATGCTAATGAGGCTGGCATGTACCTGATCGGCTGGTTGTTACAAGATATAGATGACCAGAGAGCATCACAAACCGCGGCAACATACGGAATAGAGGCACCACCGTTATCGACATTTCGCTTCGAGCCAGGGAATTCACAGGGTTTGCTTCTCGGTTATACAGCGTTTAGTGAAGATGAAATTCGCAAAGGCGTGCAACGCTTAGCTGAGGCACTGTGGAGCATTACATAGGCTGTACATTCAAGAAGATAATTTGAATCGAAGAAAGCATTACATATAGGGTACCCAATCCTCGGCAAGTGGTATTTCGGTACGCCCTTTGATTGACTCGGAGGTTTCTGGCGTTGATTGTCTGATGGTGGAGATAGGAGAAGGTGCATCGCTTGGACGCAGGAGTAAGAGAGATTTGAGTTCTGCCTGTTTGTAGAGACGCTGGCGTTTGATGCCCTGTTTATAGCTTCTGAGGATACCTCTGCTCACATAGGTATAGAGGGTTGACATTTTGACCCCCAACAAGTTGCTAGCTTCATCCCCATCAAGATATTTTTCACCGTCTAGCTCAATCATGCGCGCATCGTCCTTCTTCAGTCTCCGTCTGGGATACGGATTGTATTCATATACCCAATGATAAAAAGTTCGCGCCACTTTGTCAACAGGTATAAGCCAATACACGATATAATCGATATAAATCAAGTAATATCGAGCTTAATCAACTAACATTGACTTTCGTAAAAATCCATGGTAATACATAAGAGGAGGATCATGCATGTGCTTATAGGGATTGGATATCCTTAGATGCAAAGGAGCAAAAGAAATGACAATGGAGACATCAGAAACAACTTCAACGGTTAAACAGAATCGTGGCGGTTTGGAGGGAATTGTAGCAGCAACAACCGCGCTTAGCAAAGTAGAAGGCACGGCCGGAAGGCTCATATATCGTGGCTATAACATTCATGACCTTGCTGGTAATGCTTCGTTCGAGGAAATAGCTTATCTACTCTGGTACGGTAAACTGCCAACTAAAATGGAGCTTGTAGATCTGAAAGTGCAAATGCTGGAAGAACGCACATTACCAACGGCGGTTTTGCAGGTTCTGAATTACTTACCACCCACGGCAGCGCCTATGGATGCCTTACGCACAGCAGTTTCGGCATTTGGTGCAGCAACAATTCAAGGCAAACCCACCCTCGACCAGGCCATTGCTCTGACCGAACGCTTTCCTCTAATCCTGGCAGCATTCCACAGGATACGGAATGGGCTGGAGCCATTAGAGGCGCATCCTGAAATAGGGTATGCCGCCAATTACTTGTACTTGCTGACTGGGCAGATGCCGAAAGAAGAACATGTAAGAGCCTTAGACGCCTACCTTGTTTTGCTGGCAGATCATGGGATGAATGCTTCGACGTTCACAGCACGAGTTATTGCAAGCACCGAATCAGATATTGCCTCATCGGTTGTAGGCGCGATTGGAGCGCTAAAAGGTCCTTTACATGGAGGCGCGCCCTCAAAAGTAAAGGATATGCTCGATGCAATCGGTACCGAAGATCGTGCTGAGAGTTGGATGCGCGATGCTCTTGCGCGTGGAGATCGTTTGATGGGATTTGGTCATCGGGTCTACAAGACAGAGGATCCCCGAGCTGAAGAACTGCGCGAAATGGCCCGCATTGCCGATCCACAACAGTTTGCCCTGGCTCATAAAGTTGAAGATCTGGCACTTACGTTATTGGAGGAACAGAAACCCGGCCGCCGACTCTATACCAATGTTGAGTTCTACTCTGCTGTGGTATTGTCATCGGTTGGACTGCCGGGAGATATGTTTACTCCAACCTTTGCAGCGAGTCGTGTAGCGGGTTGGACAGCCCATATCCTGGAACAGGTAGCAAACAATCGCCTGATCCGTCCCGAAGCTGAATATACTGGTCCAACCGAGCAGCAATTTGTGCCATTAAACGAACGACAGTAACAATTCAACTCGTATAGACGGGTTAGCGGTACAAAATATATCCTGCCAGTCCAGCCAGGCTTAAGATAATCAGGATATTCACTTTGCGGCTCAGCCCTAAGCCGAACGCGCCTGCGGCTATAAGCGTACCTTTCCAGTCCACTCCTGGTTGGTGCAGGATCGTCCAGACGACTGAGAGTAAGAGACCGACAACGGCGAGTGAGACACCCCGCATAGCCCCTTGTACCCAGGTTTGATGCTCGATACGTGAGTAGCCTGCTAAGACAAGTAGCACAAGTAGCGCAGGGAGAGTGATTGCTATCAATGCTAAGAGTGCGCCGGTTAAACCGTAGGTAAGATAACCCAGGCTTATAACCCATAATCCATTTGGGCCAGGGCTTATTTGCCCAATAGCAATAGATTGTCCGAAGTCGCTTTCTGTGGCCCAGCTATTGGCTATCAAATCCTGGTGCAGGCTAGGCAAATTACTAAACCCTCCGGTTGAGAAGAGTGAGGCTTTCAGGAACAAGAGAAAGTAGATAAATGGGTTGATCATTGTGGCTCCCCTTGCTCCTCTTCGTAAAGTGGGGGGGTTGATTTTGAAGAAAATAAGAATGTGCCAAGCAAAGCTGCTCCAAGAATGACAATGATTACCGAGAGCTTCAAGAAAATAACGGCAACTGCGCAGGTAATGGTGAGTACACCACTCACAAGCAGGAAGAGAATCCCTTCTTTATAGCCTTTTCGAATCAAGGGTAGCGCAAAATTCAGCCCGACAACTAACAGAATACCACCAGTTGCCGGGATTACCCCACGAAAAACTGCCTGGACCGCAGTTACGTTCTTTACCTGGAGAAAGAGAGCTGCTAATAAACAGGTCATTGCTGCGCTTGGCAGGAGCATCCCGGCAAGGGAAATAGCAATGCCCCAGGCTCCACCCAGTTTCTTTCCAATGAGGACGGTTAACGCTACGAGGTTGATGCCGGGCGTGAGAATGCATAAATTCCACAGGTAAATGAATTCTTCCATCGAGAGCCATTTATGCTTCTCAATAAACGCACGCTGAATCAGGAATGTCGTCGATGCTCCGCCACCAAAGGATTGTAGCCCGATGCTTGCCCAGATACGAAAAAGTTGCCATTTGCCGGGAAGTGGGTCCTGAAGTTTCATGGATGAATTATCTAACGTATTCTTCTTTTACGACATCGCTGTGTTCCTTGAGCAACTTCTTTACCTTCGGATCTATCACAACCATACAATATCCCTGTGAGCGGTTGTTGTCATAATAGTCCTTGTGATAGTTCTCTGCTGGATAAAAATTCGTGAAGGGCGTAATTTCCGTAACAATCGGCTTTTTATAGGTGCCTGATTTTTCTAGCGCTTCTTTTGACGCCAGGGCAGCCTGTTTTTGCGCATCATTTTGATAGAAAATTGCCGAACGATATTGCGTACCGACGTCATTTCCCTGGCGATTAAGTGTTGTAGGGTCATGAGTATACCAGAATATTTCGAGCAATGTATCGTAGGATATAATTGATGGATCGTATGTTAGCTGGATTGCTTCCGCCGCACCGGTTCGGCCTGTGCAGACCTCTTTGTACGAGGGGTTTGCTACCTGGGATGCCGCGTATCCTGGCATAACTGATGTTACACCTTTAAGCCTGTTGAAAATTGCCTCTGTACACCAGAAGCATCCATTTGCAAGTATTGCAGTTTCAAATTGTGCCATGCATCACCTCATTTTTCTGTATCTCACTCATTCTATGTAATGTACCATGAAATATTCCCCGATAACAACTCGATTTAGTTGTGCTTGTCAGTCCTCTTGAGCTTGACAATTGTTTGACTATCTAATACAACTAGTAGCGTAGAACGTTTACGTGTCGTCTCTTCTTATCCTGTCTGGCTCGAATGTTGCGAGTTCATGAATGGATAAGTAATGGTTTGAGATGATACTAGTGATAACTCAATACTTTATTCAAATAAGGAGAATGTAAAACATGGCATTCGAACTTCCACCACTTCCGTATGACTACAGTGCGCTAGAACCGTATATCGACACACAGACGATGCAACTCCATCATGACAAGCACCATCAAACTTACGTTACCAATGTGAATAATGCGCTGCAAGGTCAGGATCAGCTTGCTTCTATGTCCGTTGATGATTTGCTGCGCAACATTAATCAGGTACCAGACAGTATTCGCACGGCTGTGCGTAATAACGCAGGTGGTCACTCCAACCATAGCATGTTCTGGAATATTATGAAGCCAAATGGTGGTGGTGAGCCTACTGGTGATCTTGCCAGTGCTATCCAGCAAACATTTGGTTCTTTCGATGCCTTCAAAACAGCTTTTAATGATGCTGGCACCAAACGTTTCGGTTCAGGTTGGGCATGGCTCGTGCTTGACTCAAGCGGAAAACTGCAGGTTATCTCTACTGCAAATCAGGATAGCCCGCTCATGGATGGTTTGTATCCGGTGGTGGGTAACGATGTCTGGGAGCATGCCTACTACCTTAAGTACCAAAATCGCCGTCCCGAGTATCTGAACGCATGGTGGAATGTGGTCAACTGGGATGAGGTTGCGCGTCGCTACAGTCAGGGCCGCAGCGGCCATTAAAGCCTGTAGATTCTTCGATGACTTAAATAATATAGGGGCGCAATTCCTTGCGCCCCTACAGCCGTTTTTCAAACAATCCTTAGATCGCTCCCCACTCTTTACGCCTGCTCCATTCGGGGCTGTTGACGTCTTCAGTACTATTGACACCCCAACGCCTGGCAGCAATATCAAGAATGATGAGTGCGATTAATATAACAAGTAACATTTCCATTATAAGCCTCCTTTGTCGTTATTGGCTTTTATCATTTGTTTTTCTATATGATTTACGTTTACCTTCTATGTTGTAATTATACAAGTATATTGTGCTATAATGAATGGTAAAGTTAAGGGATAGAGGCTTTACAGGTTAAAAAACAAAGGTAAAATCGAAAATGGCTTTAGAAAACGAAAGACTGCTCGACGAGACAGGATGGCACATCCTGGAGGCTCTTCAAGAGAATGCAAGGCTGTCTTTTAGCGAGCTTGGGCAACGAGTTGGACTCTCTTCACCCGCGGTTGCTGAGCGTGTGCGGAGAATGGAAGATGCAGGAATTATTACCGGATATCGTGCTGAAGTGAATACGGCTAAGATTGGATACCCCATCACCGCTATTATTCGTGTCAGTAATTCTCCCGGGGAGCGATGCACGCGTTTAACCGCTTCGACTCAATCAATTCCTGAGGTGCTCGAATGTTATCGTGTAACAGGTAGTGACTCATTAGTCATGAAGGTTATAGCTTCTTCTGTTGAGCATCTGGAATCACTTATCGACCAGATTTCTGAGCATGGGCAACTGACTACTTCAATTGTGTTGTCCACAGTTCTGTGCAGGAAAGTTGTAACTCGAGCTGGACTCGACACTAACCACCAAAAATTAGAAACAATTGCATAAGAACCGAACTGAAAGGATAATTGCATGCGAGCAATCGTCAGTACTGCGAAGCGCGATGGCCTTATAGAATTGGCCCGTGAATTTCAGGTTCATAATGTCACGATTTTCTCTACAAGCGGTACAGCCAACGCACTGAAAGCCGAAGGTATTGAAGTAGAGCCTGTCAGCGCGCTCACCGAATTTCCAGAGATACTCGATGGGAGAGTGAAGACGTTACACCCTGCTATTTTTGGTGGCATTCTTGCTCGTCGTGATAATACTGCCCATACACAAGATTTGCAGGATCATGGTATCGTTCCCATAGATATCGTGGTTGTGAATCTCTATCCATTTGTCGATACAATCGCTCGCTCGAATACAACGTTGAGCGAAGCTCTGGAACAAATCGACATTGGTGGAGTTTCATTAATTCGCGCAGCAGCAAAGAATTTTCAGGATGTAATCATACTGGTTCGCCCGCAAGATTATGCACCTGTGATGCAGGAGTGGAGTGAGCAGGGAGAGGTCAGTTTCAACACTCGCCGCCGTCTTGCTGCGATAGCATTTCAGCATACAGCAAGCTATGACACGGCAATTGCTGAATATCTACGCCAGCAGGCTTCTGAACCGGAATATTTTCCTGAAAGCCTGACACTTGCTCTGGAGCGCATTCAGCCTCTGAGATATGGCGAGAATCCTCATCAACTAGCTGCATTGTATCGTTGGGGTGGAGTTCCAGCTACCGCTACACATCCAACCGTGACTGACGCGGAAGTGTTACATGGTAAGGAACTCTCGTTTAACAACCTGCTGGATCTCAATGCCGCGCTTGCAGCTGTCAGCAGTTTCACCGCTCCGGCAGTAGCCATTATCAAACATACCAATCCATGTGGTCTGGCCTGTGATGACAATCTGCTCGAGGCGTACAAAAAGGCTCATACTGGCGATCCCATTTCAGCCTATGGCGGAATCATTGGCAGCAATCGTCCTGTTGACGCGGCAACAGCACGAGAGATGAGCCTGTTGTTCTATGAAGCAATCATTGCCCCAGAATTTACACCTGAGGCTCTTGATATTCTGCGTATGAAGAAGAACCTGCGCTTGCTCGCGACACACTGTGCGATTGATAATCGTAGTTTAAACGGCGCAATAAAGCAATCAACGCTCACGAGCCAGCTTGATGTTCGCAGTATCAGCGGTGGCCTTTTATTACAGACTCTGGACGCAATGGATGGGCAAGAGGTTTCGTTTCGTGTTGTGACAGAGAGAGAACCAACGTTAGAAGAGGTGACAGACCTGATGTTTGCATGGAAGGTTGTGCGTCACGTGAAATCCAACGCGATAGTACTCGCGCATAAACTGGTCCTCATAGGTGTTGGAGCAGGACAGATGAACCGCGTTGCCAGCGTACAGCTGGCTTTAGAGAAAGCAGAAAGCAGGGCGCGAGGATCGGTGCTGGCTTCTGATGCTTTCTTTCCTTT
The DNA here is from genome assembly GCA_963702765.1 of uncultured Chloroflexia bacterium. Lineage (GTDB taxonomy): Bacteria > Chloroflexota > Ktedonobacteria > Ktedonobacterales > Ktedonobacteraceae > DATMNR01. The sequence continues at coordinate 12,481 of CAVPEB010000015.1, read as the reverse complement.
CTCTGATGGTGTGGAGGCCGCCGTCAAGGCGGGTATTACCGCGATTATTCAACCAGGTGGTTCGATTCGCGATGAAGAATCAATTCGAATGGCGAATCATCATGCTGTCGCGATGATTTTTACTGGGCAGAGACATTTTCGGCATTAGGAAACAGGGGATGTGAGGGTTAATGGAGCGGTGGTAAAACGCATCAATCTATGCATCGTTGTTAGGGAAAGTACTGTCATCCTGAGTACAACGAAAGATGACAATTGACAACACCAATAAAATCGGCCCCATTTCGGGGCCGATTTTATTGGTGTTGTCATGATCGCGACAGTAGATTTGCTATTCGTCTAAAGAAATTTCGTCTGAGAAGAAGCGTATCCACAAGAGGCAAATACCCAGACCTCCTACGAGAGCGAAGAAGCCAACAGCGCCATCATAGATCTTTCCTGCTGCATAAGCAGCTTCTGTCCCCTGAAGTGGTTGAAAGTGGTAGAAGATGAGGACAGACAACCACATAATAGTGACCGCACAGGTCATGGCTAGCTTGGTTACTTCAATGCTTGCAGGGTACAAAATATTGTAAAAAACTAAAATCAGGAGTCCGATTATGATCAAGTAGAGCCTGAAGTTCATAGTAATGCCAGCACCGAAATCGATAACAAGCGTGGGTTTGATAAGTAGGAAAACGCAGATCCACAGCACTGTGAGGATGATTTCTCCAATTATTTTACTATATCTTGCAGCCACGATACAACGCTCCTTTGCCGGGGCATTGTGTGCATTGTGCGGTTGCCCCATTCGAAAATAAATAAGTCAGGTTGGTTCTCGCCCTGGAGTGGTTTGTATTTGTTTGTATTGTAGTCCTAATGCGCCAGGAAATCAACCTTTTTTATCGATGTAACAGAACTTCTCGTAAGTTCTTCCCTTCCCCTCCTCCCCAGGTAATTAGGGACATTGTGGGGACATCCCACACCCAGCAAAAGGGCTTGCTGCCCCTTTGATCCTGCTTTACTTGACGCTCGAAATACACTAATTTTTGTGATATGCACGCGCGAAGCGTGCAGCCAGGTGGGCATTGTTGACGAGCAGGGCTTTATTTGCCTCGATGCTTTCGCCTGCGGTCACCTTTGCGACATGTGCTAGCAGGAATGGTGTAGTGGCAGATCCACGAATGCCTTCTGCCTTTGCCAGGCTGAGCGCTTCTTCAGTAGCAGCTTCGAGTTGACCTGGCTCCATTGCATACTCTTCTGGAATGGGACAACCAACAACGATGCCATGAAGGTTACATTCCCATTGAGTACGAGCGATGGCCGCAATAGTAGAAACGTCATCGGCACTGTGGGTCAAACGCCGCCCGCTGGAACGCACATAGAAAGCAGGGAACTCGTCTGTCTGCCAGCCAATGACAGGTACTCCCTGGGTTTCCAGGTATTCGAGTGTGAGGTCGAGGTCCAGGATTGACTTTGCTCCTGCACAGACTACGAGTACTGGTGTGCGGCTCAGTTCTGTCAGGTCAGCGGAAACGTCCATACTGGTCTCTGCGCCACGGTGGACTCCACCGATGCCCCCTGTTGCAAAGAAGCGGATGCCTGCCATGCTGGCGCCGAGCATCGTTCCAGCGACGGTGGTTGCGCCAAGTTGACCTGTTGCCAACGCAACTGCCAGGTCGCGCCTGCTCACTTTCAGGACATCTTGCGCTGTGCCAAGCCGCTCGATCTCATCTCTATTCAGTCCAATCACAATCTTGCCTTCATGAATGCCCACCGTCGCTGGAATAGCTCCCTCGTTCCGTATTGCTGCTTCCATTGCCTGAGCAACCTCCATATTAGCCGGGTAGGGCAAACCATGCGCAATAACCGTCGATTCGAGTGCTACAATCGGGAGTTGTTCTTTTAACGCCGTCTGAATCTCGTCAGAGAGCTTTAGATAAGGTGAAAGTTGATTCATGAGTCCTCGGTTTGTGTAAATGTTTAGGCTTTTATTGTAGGGTGCTTGATTTCCTGGGCATCTTTTGCCATGTCGCACGTAACATTAGACAATCACTTGTAACGTGAAATGTCAAATTCTCTGATTGAAATTTGCAACGCATCATTCGGACATGGTATATTACCCCTTGGGCCTCTCAGCTTATTTAGAAATCTAAGCAACCTGGGATTGATAAAAGTCAGAGCGAGCAGGTGAAACGCAGGCGATTGGGTTGCGCAAGGTGAAATATACAGGAGAATTATCAGTGGGATTTAGACGAACTTTACTTGCCTCCACCGTAGTGGTTGGAGGAGCAATTGGAGCGATGGCTCTCTACAACAAATATCTTGAAGGACAGGTGAGCGAACCTGATACCGTATTGAAGGGCGAGGAACGCCGCTATCCATGGAAGTACGGCGATATATTTTATCAAGTGAAAGGTGCTCGTGACGCGAAGCCGCTACTGTTTATTCACGGTTTTGGTCCGGGCGCATCTTCGTTCCAGTGGCGCAGGAATGCGGATGCGCTGTCCGAACACTTCCGTGTTTATACGCTTGATCTATTGGGATTTGGTCTGTCTGATCGTCCCGGAATTGACTATACAGCCGAGACCTTTAGCGATCTGATCAATGACTTCCTGAAAGAGGCGATTGGCAAGCCTGCTGTGGTTGTCGCGCATGGCCTGGCTTGCGCGTATGTGATTGCCGACGCATATCGACGGCCACAGCTCTTTGAACGCCTGGTGCTAGTATCACCTCCGGTGGACATTTTGGAGGAAGGCTACCAGAGTCCAATGTCTAATGCTGTCAAGTTTTTGTTACGCACACCACTCTTCGGACAGTTCATTTATAATACATTGACTTCGAGGCGGGCAATTCGTAGCTACTTCGATATCGAGGGTTTCCAGAATCCCGGTCTGATTACCGAGGAGTTAGTGGAATATGTCTATGCTAACGCCCATCAGTCGAACAACCGCTATTCGGCTGCATCAATGCTCAGCGATAGTCTGGCGATGAATGTCAGCGAACCACTTGCGCGCTTACAGGTGCCAGTCGTCGCTGTTTGGGGGCGTGAAGATGTCTTCATGCCACCTGAAACCAGCAATGTTTTCAAGCAGGTGAATAAGAATATCGATGTACGCATGATGGATAAAGCTCGCAAGCAACTCCAGGATGAGCAGGCTGAGAAGTTTAACGCGCTTGTCAGTGAGTTTGCGGGAGCAACCGTGGCGCAATAGATATTTCCTGAAAAAACTTCGAGGGCGACCGCAAGGGTTGTGTATGGTAGGAACGGGGCTTGCGGTCGCCCTCGATCTGTGTCTATTTGCGTATATTCCCAAGTAGCGACCGTGCGATTACGACCCTTTGAATCTGATTTGTGCCTTCAAATATCTGGGCTACCTTTACATCTCGCATGTAACGTTCGACAGGATAGTCGCGCACATAGCCAGCACCGCCCAGAACCTGAACCGCGTTGGTAGTCACCTCCATAGCCATATCGGTGGCAAAACATTTCGCCATCGAGGCGTACATGCCTGCATTCTGCCCCTCGTCTAATTTGTAGGCTGCTTGATACACGAGCAAGCGGGCTGCTTCAATCTTCATTGCCATATCGGCAAGCATGAACTGAATGCCTTGAAAGTTGCTAATGGGCTGCCCGAATTGCGTGCGCTCACGAGAGTATTTACAGGCAGTCTCGAAAGCTGCTTGCGCCACACCAACCGCTATCGCTCCGATGTTGATGCGACCACCGTCCAGAGACGAAAGAGCTATCTTGAAACCCTGACCTTCTTCGCCAAGACGATTACTCACTGGAACCTGGCAGTTTTCAAATATGAGTTCGCGTGTGGGTGAGGAGTGCAGGCCCATTTTGCGTTCTGTCTTACCGAATGAAAAACCTTGCGTGTCTTTTTCTATCACGAAGCAACTGATGCCTGAAGCTCCTTTTCCGATACCTGTACGGGCCATTACAAGGTAAATTTCCGCTTCGCCGCCGTTTGTGACCCACATTTTTGTGCCGTTTAGGATATAAAGATCGTCGTTGCGTTCTGCTTTGCATTGGAGGCTGGCTGCATCGGAGCCAGAGTCGGCTTCACTGAGTGAGAAAGCGCCGAGAAGTTTGCCGGATGCTAGCTCTGGTACCCAGCGCCGCCGTTGTTCTTGATTGCCAAAACGAGCAATCGAGCCGGTTACCATGTTGTGTACAGAAAGACCTACAGCGGTTGCCATTTCGCCGCTGGCAAGCTCTTCATATACAAGGGTGTTGGCTAGCCGACTGAGCGCGCTGCCGCCATATTCTTCTGGTGTGGTCATGCCCATCAGGCCAAGTTCTGCCATTTTGTGATAGATTTCGCGTGGGAAGTGGTTTGTTTCATCCCATGCTTCGGCATGTGGTGTGATTTCTTGTGCTGTAAAGCGTTGTACCATGTTGCGGATTTCTATTTGCTCTTCGTTGAGGTCAAATTGCATGCTTTGCTCCTTAGATGAGATGGCTTTTTGCTTTTAGCCTGTTTTTCGCGTGACTAAAGTCGCTATAAGGAAAGAGGAAATTGTTGGGGCGCAGCCCCAAACCCCAGGTTAAGAGCAGATGCCCTTAACAATCCCGCTTCAGTTGGTAGCAGGGGAAAGCTCCTGTACCTATCAGATGTTATAGTGGTAGCACATAGTAGGTGTAAGCCGCAAGTGTCGTTCTGGTATTATGGAGCCTGCCAGACTTGCACGGTCTTGTCGTTGCTTGCTGAGGCGATATATTTACTATCGGGCGACCAGGTCACAGCATTTACACGAGAGAGATGGCCTGTATACACACGGATGGGTTGAGAGGTGACAGGATCCCAGATGTGAACTGTCTGGTCGGCTCCAGCGGAGGCGATGCGCCTGCCATCAGGCGACCATGCTACTCCTACCACATAGCCTCTATGAAGGCGGTATATTTGGAGAAGCTCACCTGTTGAGGAGTCCCATATATGAACACGGTTGTCTCGACCACCGGAGGCTAAACGAGTGCCGTCGGGTGACCATGCAAGGGAATTTACCTCTGCTTTGTGGCCGCGATAGATCAAGTAATCGTTGTTCTTACCACTATTTTTGAGCGAGTTCCAGATCTTCACGGTCTTGTCCCAGGAAGCGGAGGCAATGCGCTTGCCGTCAGGTGACCATGCTAATGACATGATATCGAGATTGGCCTCTTTGACACAATGTCCGAGAAAATCACGGACTTTTTTCCCGCTTGTAACGTTCCAGACATGGGCAATTCCTTTGCGATTTCCAGAGGCGACATATCTGCCATCAGGAGACCATGCCACAGTCTCTACCACCTCATAGTAACTACGAAAAGTGGAGAGAGTATGTCCAGTGTAGGCATCCCAGATGCGTACAGTTTTATCCCAGGAACCTGAAACAAGATACTTCCCATCAGGTGACCACATGATTGCCTGTACGAGGCCATTCCCAACCTTGTGACGATGGCCACTGTAGGTCATGATGTGCTCTCCGCGTGTGAAATCCCAGATTTGTACCGTCTCGTCGCCACTACCAGAGGCGACATATTTCCCATCAGGCGACCAGCTCACTGTATATACTTCTTTAAAGTGGCCGCGATAGGTTGCAAGGCGGGTGATAGGAGGTGGCACAGATTTCAGGTACGAAGCTGGCGCTCTCGCAGGCTTCACAGGTGGAGGTGTTGAAAGAGTCAATGGCTGACTTTTAGGTGGCGCAATGTATACGGGACTCAGGGTTGGTTGAATTGCAAAACGTTGCAGCTCTTGTTTCACATAAGACATACTTGATGGCCTATCCCTGGCATCTAGCTCAACCATCTGCATGATGAGAGTTTCAAGCCCGGCGGGCACGGGTTGGAGGCGCAGGGGCGCGAATTGGAAAGGCATGAGGGATGGGTCATCACCTGTCATCAGTTGATGAAGCGTGGCGCCCAGACTGTAAATATCGGAGCGCGGTGTTGTCTGTGCCTGAGCTTTTGAATACTGTTCTCTGGCTGCGTATCCAGGTGAGCCAAGTGCAATTGTATCCGCAGTTTGCCCGGGTTTGAAGTGACGCGCAATACCAAAATCGATCAGGTAGAGATGTCCATTGGTAGTGCGCATGACATTGGCAGGTTTGAGGTCGCGGAATATAATGGGAGGGAAACGCGTATGCAGGTAGTCAAGCACAGTGCAGAGTTGTATGCCAATATCAAGGGCTTCGTTAAGAGGAAGATAGCCATGAGGCGCCTTACTGGCGTACTCTTCCAGGGTTTCGCCTTCGATGAATTCCATTACCAGGTACCAGCGTCCTGACTCGGTAAACTGTTCGTAGATATGCGGCAAGTTGGGGTGTGAAAGGCTGGCAAGCATCAATGCTTCGCGTGTGAACGCGTTTGTTGCTTCTATGAGATCCTGCTGGCTCAAACCGCTCTGGCTCATTTCCTTGATGGCTACGATGCGATTACCAAATGGGAGATCAGCGGCCATATAAACAGCGCCGAAACCGCCTTTTCCGACCTGTTTGATAATGCGGTAGCGTCGATTCAGCTCCTGGTTATGGGTAAGCAAGCCAGTGAGTGAACTGGAAGCAGTGAGTGCGCCGCTTTGTAGAGCGTGGCCGCAGCCGAAACAGAACTTTGCCTGTTGTACGTTTGCTGTGCCGCAGTTGGTACAGTAAATAGAAGGAGAATTCATAACCTGCCTCTTTGCCCACCTGGGCAAAGCGAAAAAAGCCTGCTAATTCTAGCTCTTGGTGCAAATATGGAAACGTTATGTAATCTTCACTGCATGGTAGCATGCGAAAATAGAGTATGTCAAACAGCAGGTTTTTGTCAGGAACGATATACAATCAGAGGGGAGAAATCTCACGACGATGAGCAACATCACGCTGCTTGGCACGGGTACCTGCCAGATTGAATTTGAGCGACGCGCATCAAGCGTGCTGATACAGCTAGATGCTCTCCCTGTGCTTTTTGACTGTGGGCATGGGGTAGTGCAACGGCTTCTAGAGGCTGGCATTTCGCATAATGCATTGAACCATATCGTGGTGTCTCATTTTCATCCTGACCATGTTTCGGACCTCATTCCCTTTTTGCATGCTGGCGCGTGGTCAAGACGCAATCCGCGCACGACCGATTTACATATTTACGGACCACCCGGCATACAACGGATCATCGATGGCTTTCGGGATATCTTTGGCGCATCTGGCTTGCAACAGCCCACGTATGACATCCTGGTACATGAAGTGGCAGGGGGGCAGTTCTCAATAGGCTCGTATACATTTGACTTCGTCAGCCTTCCACCAGCTGGTAATCATGGATTGCGTTTCGTGTGGCGCGACAAACACTATGCCATTACTGGCGATTCGAACTTTCACGAACACGAGATATCTTTCCTGCATAAGGTTGATCTTGCCATAATAGACTCGGGTCATCTCGAGGATGATGAGATTGTGCAACTAGCAGCGGCATCGCAGGCGAAAACAATTGTCTGTTCGCATCTTTACAGGGAAATCGATGCGTCGAGGTTACAAACGCTGGCTGAGAAGTTGGGGTACGAGGGAACTATTCTGGTGGGGCGAGATTTGATGTCGTTTGTGTTGTAGCCTCGTTTATAACATTTATAACACTTATAACATTTATATCAAATGTATCAATTGTTGCACTTGTCGCTGATGTCGCACTTGTGGCGGTTGTGACGTTTGTAGCTGGTTTTTGCGATTTGTTGCGATATTTGTAACGTTTGCATCAGTTGCATCACTTGTAACGGGTATTATTGGGAAAGCAAGACATACTGCAAATATGTGAGCGAGTACGCCCACCACCCTCCCCGAGGGCGACCGCAAGGGTACGCCCCTACTATACACGAATGGGCCTGTCAGGCCAGCAGAGAGAATAGACATTCTCCAGTGTTTTTCCTTGCTCAAGTTGAATGCCATGCCCTAAACAACCATTGGTGCCATTTATCAGCAATATTTGCATCACTTGTAACATGTATATGGCTAACTTGTTGCCCATACTTGCAGAGTATGATCTACCCCGGCGGAGGCGAGCAACTTTCCATCTGGCGACCATGTGACAGACATGACATAGCCAGTGTGACCTCGATAGGTCAAGACGTTATTTCGGGTGATTGCATCCCACACCTGCACCATTTTATCGTTGCCACATGCAGCGATAAACCTGCCATCAGGCGACCAAGTCACGCCATTGATACCGGCCGAAGTATTGCGGTAAATGATGAATTTCTTGCCAGTAGTAGCGTCCCATACTTGCAAGCTTTTGTCGTTGCTCACCGAGGCAATACGCTGGCCATTTGGTGACCAGATCAACCCGTTTACTCGACCTGAATGGCCTTTGTAGCTGAATTGTCCGCGAGGCGTCAAACGAAGCGTGCCAAAGAAGCTGCTTTTATCTTTGTTTGGACTCCATACCTGCACGCTTTTATCTTCACTGCCTGAGGCAATACGCCTGCCGTCAGGTGACCATGCCACAGCCAGCACTTTTTTGGTGTGATTGCGATTGGCGAAGATCAGTCCACCGTTGGAGGTGTCCCATATCTGCACACTTTTATCATCGCTTGCTGAAGCAATACGCCTGCCATCAGGTGACCACGCCACAGCGTTGATTGCATCACTATGGCCGCGATAGATGAGTACCTGTTTCCCTGTAGTAGCGTCCCATACCTGTACTGTTCCATCATCACTTGCTGATGCGACGCGTTTGCTATCGGGCGACCATGCCACAGCATGTACTCTATCCCAATGGCCGCGATAGGTAATGATGCTAAAACCGTGAGCGGTATCCCAGATACGTACCGTTTTGTCGTAACTGGCAGTAGCGATGTGTGTACCTGCGGGTGACCATGCTACTGCGGTCACGCGACTTGTGTGACCGCTACAGATATAACGTGTCGTCTTCTGGGGTTGTGGTCTTGGGGCATTGGATCGCCGCGGGATTGGAGGCTTAGCTGGTGGCTGGTAACCGTGTGGTAGTCCCGCTTGCAGGGGATTTGTCTTGCCGACTAGTTGCTGCGTAGAGATGCTTTGTAGTTCATGTTTAACGGCTGCGATACTTGTCGGTCTTTTGCTAGCATCCATCTCTAGCATCTGTAAAATCAATTTCTCGAGACGTGAAAGGGTAGGATGGCCCGATAATTGCAGGGAGGTGAATTGAAAAGGGGTGTCTGCTGGATCGTTTCCTGATAATATCTGGTGGAGGGTAGCGCCGAGTGCATAGATATCGGCGCGAGGTGTAGTCTGAGCCTTGCCGTATTGTTCGGGCGCCGCATAGCCAGTTGAACCTAGCGCGGTAGTATCTTTTGCCTGTCCGGGCTTAAAGTGACGAGCAATACCAAAGTCGATCAAATAGATATGTCCGTACGCATGTCAACATCACATTGGCGGGTTTGAGGTCGCGAAAGATGATTGGCGGCTGGCGCATGTGGAGGTATTCGAGCACCGTACAAAGCTGAATACCTATTTCAAGCACTTGCTCAACCGCTAACTTGCCACCCTTGATCTTGCCAAGATGCTCTTCCAGAGTTTCGCCCTCGATAAAGTCCATTACAAGATACCAGCGTCCTATATCTGTAAATTGCTCGTAGATGCGCGGCAGGTTGGGATGTGTCAGTCCGGCGAGCAGCAGCGCCTCACGTTTGAACGATTTAGTAGCCTCGATGAGTTCTTGCTGGCTGAGGCTGCTTTGACTCATCTCCTTAATGGCTACCTGGCGGTTGCCAAACTGGAGATCAGCAGCTTTATAAACGGCTCCGAAGCCGCCTTTACCGACCTGGCTGATGATGCGGTAACGTTGTTTGAGTAGGTGATTGTAGGCAAGCAATCCTGTAGTCTGGCTTGAGCCTTTCCCTCCATGCGCCTGGAGAGGCTGGCCGCATACATAGCAAAAGACAGCCTGCGGCCTATTGGCTGCGCCACAGGAATCACAGAAAAAGGGGGAAGAAATTGCCATGCGTGCTGCTCCGAATATCCCTTTTCATTCCATTCATAACGGGTGCATGGTAGCATAGGTTAGAACAAAATGTCAATAAATATAGGTTGTTGTTCGGTTTGGGCATCAGGAATATTACCTCACTCTTCGTTATGATTACATGCCCTGCCAAATACGTTAATTTTGTCTCACAAATTTAAAGGATTCTAATCTTGATCTCATTCTTCAACACATATAGCTGGTAAGATTTCAACCTTTTACCATTGAGAAACGTGCCATTAGCGCTGTCTTCATCTCGCAATGCATAATTTCCATTACCTAAATATAAATTGTGGCGTGTGAACGTGAAACATAGGTATCTTCCAGATAGATATCACACTCACTCTTTCGCCCAATGCTCATGCTTTCTGATTTCAAATCATAAAAATCTCCATGATTAACCCCTTCTTCGATATAGAGCTCCCTTGTATCTCGTTTGGAAACGATGCACTTATGTTAAATCTAAAGCCAGACGTATTCGATGACTTCTTATGTGAAATGATTTTTGTAGTTCTAGTTCAACAATGGCCATACTTTTTGGCCTTTTATGGGGTTCTCTATTAAGCATGCTCATGATCAATTTGTCGAGAGTAGAAGGGATGGAGTTGTTATAAGCATGTAAATCTATGAAGTTCAATGGTTTTTGTCCAGGATTGATACCAGTTAGAAGCTCGTGTAGCGTAGCTCCCAGGCTAAATATATCAGATAGTTGATTTGACTGTTGCCAGCTTAATTCGGGTGCTGAATAACCAGCAGTACCTAATGGTGTAGTATCATTTGCCTGTCCTACTTTGAAATGGCGCGCGATGCCAAAGTCGATCAAATAAATGTGCCCATTCGGAGTGCGCATAATATTAGATGGTTTAAGATCACGGAAGATAATCGGAGGTCTACGAGTGTGTAAATAGTCGAGAACATTACAAAGCTGGATACCGATGTCAAGAACTTCTTCAATCGGAATGTAGCCATTCATTGTCTCATAGAGATATCGGCGCAAGGATTCACCCTCAATGAAGTCCATCGAGAGGTACCAATGCTTTCTATACAGAAAATTATCATAAATGTGTGGTAAATTGGGATGACGAAGCTTTTCAAGTATCAAAGCTTCATTTTTGATTACCTGATTTCGGCTTCTTCTGGAGTAAGCCTGGCCTTGCTCATTTCCTTGATCGCCACAATTCGATCATTAGATTGTAGATCAGCTGCTTTGTAGACAGCTCCCATGCCTCCACTACCCAGCAAGTCCATGATTCTATAGCGCTCATGAAGTACAAAATTGGGAGTAAGACGTCCAGTAGACAAAATGCTGGCAGAAGCATGTAATAGCTCATGACACTTTGAGCAGTACTTTGCATGTGGTGGATTGGCAGTATGACATCTAGGACAGCGACTTCCCATGCCTCTGCTCCTTTGGTCTGACTTACATTTAGGAAGCATGAGTAGGAAATGGAACTTACAACGCATGCAATAAAAATTAAAATGTGAGTTCTTTTTTCTCCCTATTACATTGACGTATCATAGAGTATATGTTAAAAAGTGCGAATTTTTATCAACTGCACTCTTTGCGTTTTCTGGACTTATCAACCTATCCCTTGTAACCATGCAAAATTAATTGAAACATTGACTTTTCGAATTTTTCATGTTATAAAATGAATGATGTTCATTCAGCAAGAGGAGAGAGGGTGGAAATGGTCAAAGTAGGTACACAATCAAAGCGACAGGCGATTATTGAGGCAGCACGCAAAATCTTTGCAATGAAAGGATATGAAGATACCACAATTGCTGAAATTGCGGAAGATGCAGGCATTGCCGTTGGGACAGTGTATCTCTATTTCGGCAACAAACGCGATATTTATACAAGCGTCTCACTAGACTGGCAGACGCTACTTGCCGCAGCTTTTGTAGATCCGACCATCACTGCGCTACCAATTGAACAGGTACCGCGAGCAATGATCGAGGCTACTTTTCGGATCTGTCGTCAGGATAGTGATATGATGTCGCTTTTTCAAGTAGACATCCAATCTGATGAAGAGATCCAGAAGCATAAAGCTGCAGATGAATTGATCACCGGGATCATTGATAACTTTTTTCGCCAGGCAATTGCACGTGGTCAACTTGCACCATTCGATACGGAGATGTATACGAAAATCATTTTTGGCATGGTCCACTCAGTCTTATTCGAATGTTTCTGTGTAGAGGGTGGAGAGCGTGAGGAGCTTTTTAGAGAACGCGCTATCGAGCTTGTTGAACGCTTGTTTTTTGGCCCTTCATTGCGTGAAGGAAATAATAGAGAATACGTGTAGGGATGCCTGGGCAACTGTACGTGGCGATTCATGATAGGTTAAGTACGTGTTTGGTTGGCGAACATACAGTGAATGAACTTCACTCAGTACAACCAATTGTCGTATCAGGCGTAAAGTAGAGTGTGAGGTGCGGGATGAAGCCTGTCATGTTGAGTGTAGTAAAGCAACACGACGCCTGGGTGAGATCCTTCGCTGCGGCTCAGGATGACAAGTGGTGTACATAGGATGACAATTGGAGATATGTGGATTACAATCG
>CAVPEB010000014.1:0-99484 GCA_963702765.1 uncultured Chloroflexia bacterium | reverse complement strand
GGTAGGGATCTCTTCAAACTGGTTCTGTACTGATTAAGTATAAACTTTCTTTCGTTAGCATAATGCTGTCTTCTTCCCTCGAATGCGTGCCGCAGCACCACCGTCACCTATCCCGCCTGCGAGCAGGTCGTTGTCGACACCCAGGCCATTGATTACGAGGGCAGCAACAGTAGCAGCGCGCCCATGGTCCAACACACCTATACCTACGACGATTATTCCCTCGAATATGGGCTTGTAGCCAGTGGCGGGTACCACGTGCTCCAGCAAGACCAGGTCAGCGGCTCGAACCTCCCGACGAATCTCTACCCGCTCAATAAAAACTGGGCGTATACGTTCAACGACCAGACGACGTCAGGAGGGTGGACCTACTACTCCATCAACAACGTGACGCACAGCGATAGCACCGATAACACGAGTCATATCTGGCAGTGCCAGGATAGCACCTACGACGAAGGAGCGCCCTCGGGGACACAAACTCCCTCAGCCGGGTGGCCCACCACCGTCAAGACCTACAGTAGCGGGGCCTGCACCCCCACGCGTGGCACAGTCCTCACCACCAGCTACCAGGGCTATGACGCCTATGGCAATGCCGTCGCCAGCGTGGATGGAGTAGCTGCCGCGAACAGCTCCCTGTACGCAAGCAACGGCTGTACGCTCTCGACTGCTCCGTACATCATTGGCGCAGGCTGGAGCCAGAGCCACTATACGGCCTGCACAGCCTATGACAGCTACAACGCCCAGCCCGCCACGATGACCAATGCCTTGACCTGGTCCAGCAGTGTGAGCTATGACTATACCCAGGGCGCATTACCCACCAACTCCACCGATGTCAACGGTCAGACGACCAGCACCAGCTACAGCTACGACTCCAGCGGCAATCCAGCCGTGCAGCTCAAACTGCCCCTGCATAGCGGCGGCTACACCACTCTGTCCAAGACTAACTCCAGTTGCACCAGTAGCAGCACCCTGCCCTGCTATGAAGCCGATAGTAAATCGTACCTGTACAGCACCGTGCAGTCCAGCACCTTCTTCGACAGCCTGGGCAGAGCCGTCGAGACGCGCACGCCCGGGCCAGGTTCAGGCTATGACACCCTGGTCATCACCACGTACAACGACCAGGCGCACTCCGTCTGGCAGAGCGTGCCCTTTGAAGTGACCCATGGCAGCGGCTGGGTTGACCCCAACGGCGTCAAAGACTATCAAGGCGTCGCACCAGGCGGCACCGTGACCTTCTACGACGCCTTAGGCAGAGCCATTGCAGCACAGGACCCGCTCTTTGGGTCCAGCCAGGAGCCGGGCATCGCCTGTTCCGCGACTCTGACTGGCAATTATACCGCATGTACCAATTACGCCACAGGCACCGTCAGTGGAGATATCAACACCTATGCCAGCATCACGAGTATCGACCCCAACAAACACGTCAGTATCAGCTACAACGATGCCCTGGGTCGCAGCGTCTACCAGCAGTTTGACAGTGGTCTGTATGGAGGCACCCTCACGCTCAACGAACAAAAGACCATGCAATACAACGTGCTCAACGAACCCACTTCCGTCAAAGTCGATGATAAAGCGCCCCAAACAGGCCAGACCATCACCAGTGTCACCACCACCGCGCAGTACGACGACCTGGGACGGCTGACACAGGTCGTCGATCCTGATCGCGGCACGCACAATTACACCCTCGATGCCAACGGCAACGTCCTGACCGACGTCTCCGGCTCACGTACCATCGGCTACAACTACGACCTCTTAGGACGCGTCGGTTGCGTGCAGGACGCCACACCCACCATCAACGCCACCGGCGCCTGTAGCGCAGGCAACATCTACGTCCAAAACACCTATGATACTAACAAGCTGACCGTCTCAGGCACCACCGACTACCCCAAAGGAGAGTTGACCCAGAGCCTCTCCAACACGTACCTGACAGGCACACCCGGTGGCGATACCGTCACTACCACCGAATCATACGAGCACGACGCCCGTGGCAGGCTCTCAGCCGAACAGATGCAATTTGGCACCCTCCCGAGTAGTTGGGGCATCACCACCAGCTTACCCAGCTACCTGGCACAGTACGAATACAACGATGCTGACCAACTGGCCACCACCGCCACCAGTACCACTCCCAGCGGGCAAGGGTACAACACCACCCAGATCTATGACACCACGACCGGTGTCATCACCGGACTGAGTAACCAGGCCAATGCCACATCTGCCAACCTGGCCACCCTGATCTACAATGCCCGCGCGCAGGTTGATACCATCAACTTCCAGACCTCGCTGGGCAACCCGCTGGCCTCCGAGCAGTTCGGCTACGACGCGAATATCCGTCCCACCAGTGCCAGTGCCACCTGGCAGAGTGGCAGTGGCACCAGTGGCGCCGTCTTTTCGCAAACCCTGGCCTACGACCCGGCCAGCAACGTCACCAGCCTCGCCACCACCCAGGCTGCCGTGCCAGGCAAAAGCGGCTCAGGCGGCTCAGAGAGCCAGAACTTCTGCTACGACGAACAGAACCGTCTCGTTTGGGCAGGCAACTCAGGCAGCCAGCCAGGAGCGGGCAATGGCACCTGTGGCAGCGCCACGCTCTCCAACAGCTTGAGCGGAGCCAGCTACAGCAACGCCTTCGTCTACACGCATCTCGGGCAGCTCTGGCAGGGACCGCTCAACGGAGGCAGTACCCAGGAACAGTATCTCTACTGTGGCAGCAGTAGCAGCATGCCGCATGGACTGACCGGCATGTATGCCACCGGCTCGACCTGTTCGAGCAAATCCGGGCAGGTGTACGGCAGCAGCTACGACAACTGGGGCAACGTTACCAGCCGCACCTACAGTAGCACCACCGCCACGCTGACCTACGACCTGTTGGACCATTTCGTGAGTTGGAATGCAGGCTCAGCCAACAAGGATCTCTACGTCTACGACGCCTCCGGCAACCGTGTCCTGCGTCGCACGACCACCACCATGCGCGTCTACGCCTTCGGGTTGGAGCAGCACACCTACGCCGCCAATGGCAGTCACACCAGCGACCTGTACTACTACTCGTTGGCAGGCAGATTACTGGGCAGTCTGGACACCAGTTCCAACACCACCGGCTTCTACCTGACCGATACATTGGGCAGTGTGCTGGTCTCCTTGAGCAACACCGACAAGAGCGCGGCCATCGCGGGCAACCCGGTGTTTGGTCCCTACGGCAACATGCGGGATGTGCAGGGCAACTTTAACACGCCCAAAGGCTTTACCGGGCAGGACAATGATAGCCTGACCCATCTGGATTACTATATGTCCCGTTATTTTGACCAGGTGGCAGGGGTGTTCCTCTCGGCAGATGTCAAACAAGGGAACATGCAAGGCATGAACCCGTATGCGTATGTGGGGGGGAAATCCTGAGACGAAGACTGATCCAACTGGCCAGATGCTCATCGATGGTGGTATCGGCAATGCATGCATGCAGAATGCGAACTCGGCAGCGTGCCAGAATGCGCCTGCAGGCGGCTTTGGCGGAGACTTTGGACCAGGCCAATCCCAGCACATTTCCACCTACTTGCCTCCGAAGGCTCGTATTAAGCCCTCACAAGCCGTACAACAATCCTCCAGCTCACCCTGGGATTGGTTTCAGAAAATTTGGCATGCTTTGACAGGGCCAACATCTTCTGATGATGCGACGAATCCACTGGGTATGCCATGTGGCTCCTTATCTTTAAGCTTCGCTGCTCCGACAAAAGTCGCTACGGCACAGGGCAAGAAAGCTATAAACTTACTCCATCCAGGCGAGCGAGTCTGGGCCTATAACCCAAAGAAACATAAGATGGAACTCGAACCGATTGTGCATGTCTGGATCAACCATGATCACGATCTCGTTGATGTGACCATTGCCTCTACGATACCTGCAAAAAATGGGAAAGCTTCCCACAAGAGCAGCGAGGTGATCCATACCAACCAGAAACACCCATTTCTTACGGTAGAACAAGGCTTTGTTCCTGTCTCCCAACTCCACGTTGGGATGCATGTGATACAAGCTGCTGGCAGCACTGGAACCATCACCAGATTGAAAGCTATTCCTGGCAGCATGATGATGTATAACCTGGAAATCGCGCAGGATCACACATTCACTGTCGGCGAGGGAGAATGGATCGTTCATAATTGCGCTGTGGGACCGGTAAGCGGGAACGGAGACCCAACAGACAACATCACAATACGAGATATTGTGAACAATCCACAACTCTTGAAGAACTTGTCACGGATTACTGCTCAATTGGTGTCAAGTTAAGCAGCCACAACCCCGAGGGCGACCGCAAGGGTCCCACCACCGCCCCACAATCCCTATACCGCCCTTACAAAGATACGGTGCTACTCACTCCTCGTCGTCTTTGTAAGGGCGTGGGCAGTGAGGATGAGGGGATGGGACCCTTGCGGTCGCCCTCGGGGTGGGGTGGAGTGGTCAGTGTCTCTCGGGTAGGACGTGGTCGCCCTCGGGGTGGGGCGTTTCGCCGCACAACACGCTAACGTGACGCTTATTGGGCATCCCTCGTGGATTCCTTGCTGGATACACACATCGATTCCCCTTACCCACCCCTCCAAAAGCTCGCCCAAAAAGTATCGCTTATTTTGAGCGGTATTTGAGCGGTATAATCAATAAACAATATAACCCTTCACAAAAAAGAGAACAATAGAGACGGGGAGTCGACGAAAATGTAGGGGCATCCCTCGCGGATGCCCAATTAGCGTCAAGTTACACAGCCACAACCTCGCACAACGTGCTAACTTGACGCTAATTGGGTAGAAAGGATTGCTGCTCTCAAGCTGAAAAGAAACATCGGGTTTTAAGATCGAGCATGAGTGTGAAGGTAGACGCGTCACGCAGACCTGACCCTGATATCGTGTGAGGACGCTCTTTTTTTTGCGAGTGGTTGAGGAAGGTGTCGATCACTCGCCTCTGAGCTTTTCTTGTGTCAAGTATTCGAGCAATCTGCATTGCGGAGAGAAATATCTATGAATATCGAAGCACCAACAGATTAGCATACTTCCGCTAGCATAACATTCCCTCTACATGCTATACTGCATGCTAAACGAGAAACACAGCACATAGCATATCCAATAGAGCAAAAAACCAAAACGGGCCTATCATACGCTGGCCTCTAAAAACATAAACTTTCCAGAGGTGTAGAAAGAGAGTTTTGCTATGTCCACCACCACACCCAGTTCAAATAAGACACAAGAGGAGGAGGGCGCGGTCGCCCAGACTGCTGGTCGCAATATTCAGGGCTGGCTGCTCATTTTACTGGTCTTTGTCGCGGGAGCATGTTCCCTGGCTGTGGAACTTTCTGCATCACGACTGCTCGCGCCTTACTTTGGAACCTCGCTCTTCGTATGGGCGAACCTGATTGGCCTGATTCTGCTCTATTTGACGATTGGATATTACCTCGGCGGGCGCCTGGCCGACCGCTATCCAAGACCCGAAGTGCTCTATACCCTTACGATCATTGCTGCATTTTTGATCAGCCTGATCCCTTTTCTCTCAAAACCTATTCTCCAGTGGTCTCAGAGTTCCTTTGCTTCCTATTCGGTAGGCGTCTTTTACGGATCGTTGCTCTCGGTCATCCTGCTCTTTGCCGTGCCGATGATCCTGCTGGGTTGCGTCTCGCCGTTTGCTATTCGGCTGCGCATCGAGCGCCTGGGCAAGTCTGGGCGCACTGCTGGTCAACTCTATGCTATCTCTACTGCCGGGAGTATCCTTGGAACGTTTTTACCTGTGCTTTACCTCATCCCGACGATAGGCACCTATCGCACCTTCTTTACCATCGCCGTTGCACTCTTGCTCGTCTCGATCGTTGGCCTGGCAAGCACGCGCTTTGATGCTCCTGGTTCTCGCAGGCGACGCATAAATAGCAGTCTGCTCCCAATTCTGCTTTTGATCCCCATGGCGCTCTCGGTTTTGACCATCCAGGGACCAATTAAAGCAGCCGATGGCAGCAACGGTGGAGGCGTACTGATCACCGAACGGGAGTCAGTCTACAACTATATCCAGGTCGTTAAAGTCGGTGACGAAACACAATTGATCTTGAACGAGGGTGTAGGTATTCATTCCATTTACAATCCCAACAGTATTCTCACGGGAGGTCCCTGGGATTATTTCATGATCGCGCCGTACTTCAATAATCCGCCGTTTACGCCGAGTCAGGTTCGCAAGGTTGCCATAATTGGGCTGGGAGGTGGAACCGCCGTACGTGAATTTACAGCCGCGTATGGACCAATTCCGATTGATGGTGTTGAGATCGATAACACCATCGTCAATATGGGACGAGAGTATTTTCATATGAACGAACCTAACTTGCATGTGGTTTTACAAGATGGACGCTACTTCTTACAGACGAGTTCACAGAAATTCGATGTGGTTGCCATCGATGCCTACCAGCAACCTTACGTGCCTTTCCAACTCACTACGAAGGAGTTCTTTCAAGAGGTACGTAATCATCTCTCTCCAACGGGCGTGACTGTGATTAATGCCGGACGCACAAACTCGGATTTTCGGCTTGTCAATGCGTTGGCAGAAACAATGCACTCGGTTTTTCCCAATGTCTATATCATCGATACAGCGCGTTTTACCAACAGCATGGTAATTGGCACCAACTCTCCAACCTCGCTCAACAATTTCATGATCAATACCGGTAATTTGACAAATCCACTGCTCCAGAATGTGGCTCGGGAAAGTATTTTGTACGGTAATATACGCGAAGAACATTCTCGCACTGTATATTTTACCGACGATCGCGCTCCTGTGGAGCAATTGATCGACCAGATTATTCTTGGTGCAGTCGAAAATAAAGGCA
This sequence comes from uncultured Chloroflexia bacterium, assembly GCA_963702765.1. GTDB lineage: Bacteria > Chloroflexota > Ktedonobacteria > Ktedonobacterales > Ktedonobacteraceae > DATMNR01. The sequence goes on along the minus strand of CAVPEB010000014.1, from coordinate 92,660 downwards.
ATTAAGCATAATTCTTTCGCAGGGCGACCGCACGGGTCGCCCTTACTATATATGGAGCCAGCATTTCGTTTGAACAAATCAATGTAGGGGCGATCCTCGCGGTCGCCCTTAAGAAGGAGGGAAAAACCATGAAACCCATCGATCTGAGTAACATGCGTGTGGTTGATCTGTCGCAGAACTGGGATGTGAACACCCCATCCTTTGCGACCTACGAGGGGCCTACCGTCAAGTGGATCAAGCGTCCCGCTTTTGAAAAAGTGGGAGGACAATTTATTTCATCAACATTGCATGTTGGTACCCATCTTGACGCGCCTCTTCACTTTATCACCAACGGGCAAGACATTGGCAGCATTCCCTTAGACAAACTGGTGGGGCCGGGCGTCGTAGTTGACCTGGAAGCAATGGGTATTGGTGATTACGAGATTTATACCTCGGAGCACTTCGAAGCCTGGGAGCGCAAAACTGGTATCCGTATCGAACCTGGTGATATTGTGGTGGTGCATACTGGCTATCACAAGCATTATCAAAGTAACTGGTATGGTGTATGCGAACCAAACGAAATTCGCTATTTCAATATGCATCCTGGCCCTACACATGAGTTTGTCGATTGGACGCTAAAACGCCAGATTTCGTGGTTTGCCATTGATGCCAGTTCGATGGATCACCCGATGAATACGGTACTGCGTATAGTACGTTCCGATCTTGCTGCTAAATGTGCCAAGAAACTGGGCAGGCCTCTTGACGAAATCTGGCCCGAGGATGATCTGCAGCTCATGCATTACCAATTGTTCCCACATGGCGTTTTCCATGTTGAAAATGCTGGAGGTATGATCGACGAGGTGCTTGATATGCGCCTGTGGATTGGCTGTTTCCCTTTCAAGTTCAACATGGGAGAGGCTGCTTTCTGCAGACTAGTGGCTTTTGTAGAGAAATAGCATTCCTGCGAACGGGGTGATGATGCCTGGTCAATCGGTTCTACATGGATGCCACATCTGTAGGGATACGGGCTGGGTTGGGAAAGGTGAGGCGCTTGCGCTGTCCTGTTGCCCCGCAGAAATACTGTACCTTTGTCTTCCAAACGAACCTTTGCGCTGTCCTAGGCCCATCGACGCACCTGCCGTTGCTCACCCCGTTTGCCCATATTCAAGCAGGCGCTTTAGGCGTTCTGGGTTTCGTTTTTCCGTGCATGAGCCAGTAGTCTGAACACAGCATAACCTGCATAGAACATTACCAGCCACATGATCAGATCAATTGTCCACGCGAACCCGCTATCCCACACCACATAACTTGCGCGTGTAGTAGCCGCGAAAAAATCTCGCGCAAAGCCGAACAGGGGAACTCCAACTAGCAGTAAAATGGCAAACCAGTGACCTCGTGTATGCCAGAAACGCCAGATCAACAGATAGACCAGTCCGCCGAAAATGAGGATTGGTGTCACATACAAAGGTAGAGGTAACTGCAAAATAAGCCCGCTGGCGGTATAATGCCATATAGAAGCATAATAGGCCATGAGATCGAAGAGCGCGTTTATGACACCCATGGTTAGCCCACCCACAAGTGAAGCTAATATTACTTCTCCTGGTGGGCGCATAAATAACAAAAACGCAAAGTAGACAATAACAATGAATGGCACGACGTGCAACACATATAATTGCATCTCCATAAAGAGATACTCCTTTTAAATGATTTGATTTGTGCCGATCGAAACAGGCCTTTCGTAGGTGCCGATTTATCGGGCACACCGCCGATTTATCGGCCTTTCGGTTGGTTTCACAATATCACAATATAATTTTTAAACGTCATTCTGATGAGAAAGGATCTTCTCATGAATATCATACCGCTTCGAGTGGCACTTGCTCAAATAAACGTGACTGTTGGTGATCTGGAGGGCAATACACAGAAAATTCTGGCATATATGCAACAGGCCCACGCGGCAGGTTCGCATATCGTGTGTACGCCAGAACTGGCCTTAACCGGTTATCCACCTGAAGACCTGCTGCTTAAACCCGGATTTGTCGCGGCCCAATTGCGCAAGTTGGATGAACTGATCAACGCGAGTCACGATCTACCTGGGTTGACTGCTGTCATTGGTTTTGTGGATCGCGATCACGATATCTACAATGCCGCAGCGATTATCCACGAGGGCAAACTCTATGGAACCTACCATAAGCATTACCTGCCAAACTATGGCGTATTCGATGAAAACCGCTACTTTCAATCGGGCCGCAAAGCGCCAATCTTTCTGATCAATGGAGTACACGTTGGCATTAATATTTGTGAGGATGTCTGGTATCCAACCGGCCCAATGACATTGCAAGCACACGCGGGTGCAGAAGTAATTATAAATATCAATGGCTCGCCATACTTTGCAGGCAAAGGGATTTTTCGAGAAGAAATGCTGGCAACTCGAGCAGCCGATAACGGTGTGATTGTCGTCTACCTGAATATGGTTGGGGGACAGGATGAGCTGGTTTTTGATGGTGACAGCATGGTCTTTAATGAGCAGGGAGCGTTGATTGCACGGGCGAGTGAGTTTGCAGAGGAGATGCTGCTTGTAGATCTTGATACCGCCTCAGTTTTCCGTTCCCGCCTGCATGATCCTCGTCGTCGACAGGAACGGTTGCAAGAAGACACTCATTATGTACCCATTATCAGGATAAGTGAAGAGCGTTCGTATGAATCTCTCATCGAACCTCCTATTCATCCACTGGGAGCGCCTCAGCGTATCCAACCAAAGATGGAGCCATTAGAAGAAATCTATGCCGCGCTGGTGCTAGGCACGCGTGACTATGTGCATAAAACAGGTTTCAAGAAGGCGCTGATTGGACTATCGGGAGGCATAAATTCATCGCTGACCGCTGCCATCGCGGTTGACGCCCTGGGCGCGGAGAACATCCTTGGTATCTCGATGCCCTCTGGCTATTCATCTGAGGGCAGCAAGACGGATGCCCAGGAACTGGCAGAGAATCTCGGCATCGAGTTCTTGACTATTCCAATCGAGGAGACATTTCGTACCTCGCTGGCAATGCTCAAACCTGCCTTTGGTGAAAGCGATCCCGGCCTGGCTGGAGAAAATCTACAGGCGCGCATTCGCGGAAACATACTGATGAGCATTTCCAATAAGTTTGGCGCTATAGTGCTCACCACAGGCAATAAATCAGAAATGGCTACTGGTTATTGTACGCTCTATGGAGATATGGCAGGTGGGTTTGCAGTTTTGAAAGATGTGTTGAAAACGCTAGTGTTTGAGCTGAGTGTGTATCGTAATACGCTGGGTGAAAAGCCCGTTATTCCCCTAACGGTCATTGAGAAACCACCCTCCGCGGAACTACGCCCGGAACAAAAGGATACTGATAGCCTGCCCACAATACGAGATACTCGATCCGATTTTAAAAGCCTATGCCGAGGATGATCGCAGCTTCGAGGAAATCCTGGCGATGGGTTTCGACCGCAAGACGGTCGAACGTGTGATGCGCCTGGTTGATCTCAGTGAGTACAAGCGCCGTCAGGCTCCTCCAGGCGTGAAGATTACAACGCGCGCCTTCGGTAGAGATAGACGGCTCCCAATTACGAACCGTTATAGGGAGTCAATATAAAGTAAAGAGAGACTCGCGGCAATCGAAGCCAGTCGCGAGTCTCTCTTCGCTATTTTATTCCTTCACATCCCTTTTCCATGTCAGGACGATAGCCGTGATCGCAAAGATAGCAGCATAGACGAGCGCAACTACCACCGTGTGTGTTCCATCAACCTGGATGCCATGCGCAACCCCCGATGGATCAACTCCATAAAGTGGGGTGGATCCAATAGATTCAGCTCTACCATTTGTAAGTACACTACCCATAGCGTTGAGATTCGGCCCCAGAAAGTAGGCTGTGGTGCTTAGCCAGAAATCGTTCTGCGTTATCCTGTAGGCAAGCGTCATAATAATCGTGGCTATATTGTCGATAGGGAAAAAGAGCAGCGCGGCGCTTAATCCAAATGCCACCGAACGGCCAACGACAGCCGCAGCAGTTGCCAGCAGGATAGTAACACCCATGTTAAGCATGATTGAAAGGACGTAGATGCGCGCATCTGACCAGAATACCGAATTGAGCGCATTGAAGCTATCCAGATTGCCGGTTAACCCGACAACCAGGATCACTGTGAAGAGGTAATTAAAGAATAACCCTAACACTAGCAAACCCAAGGCAATCAGTGCCACAGCGAGTAACTTTGCGAAGAGGAGTTGCAAACGCCCTACTCCACGCGACAACAGGACGCGGATAGTGCCTAGTTGATATTCCAGGCCGATGGCGCGCGCTGTCAAGATTAGCAAAAAGATGCCAGTGAAGACGCGCAAAATCGAAAGGGTAATCGACAACAAATTGTAATAGAAATGCAGCGGATTCGCTTGGATATTGGTTTTCGCATTTGGCGCGGTCATTTCAATGATGAAAGGCAACACGATCACCCCAAGCAGCAACACAAGCATAATCCAGTTTGTCCACTGGCGCGCCATCTTGAAAAACTCGCCGCGCACTGTACCAAAAAAACGGGGCTTTGCGCTATGCAATTGATTGTGTTGTGTTGGTGTAGATGTAATAACTGCTGTACTCATTGTACTTCTCCTGATCCACCATTTGTCAGGTGCAGGAAAACCTGCTCCAGGTCCTTTGTTGATTGCGCGATAGTATCGGGAGCGAATCCCGCGTTCACGAGGAAGAGATTGAGGTTGCGGCCGCGTCCCTCAGGTGCAGGCGTAATAAGCACGCCATTTGAATCTATACGCGCCTCTCTGCCCCATGCCTGCGCCTGAATAAGCGCGAGAGCCTGATCCGCGCCTTCCAGCGTCACGGAGAACTCTCCATGTCCTTGTGTAAGCTCCTCGACAGTGGATTCGGTAATCAGCTTGCCAAGATGAATGATGGCTACGCGGGTGCAGATCTGTTGCACTTCGGTCAACAAGTGGCTCGAAATGAAGACCGTCTTGCCTTCGGCTGAGAGACGGTGCATCAAGTCGCGCATCTCGACGATACCTGCCGGGTCAAGGCCATTAGCAGGTTCATCCAGGATGAGCAGATCAGGATCTTGCAGGAGTGCGATCGCTACACCCAGACGCTGTTTCATGCCAAGTGAGTAGGTACGGACTCTATCTTTCTGGCGTATCCCTAATCCAACCAGGTCGAGCACAGCATCAAGTCGTGCCTTTGGAACGCCGCCAAGAACGGATGCTACAGCGCGCAGATTATTTCGACCGGAGAGGTAGGTATAGAGAGCTGGGGTCTCAACCAGCGCTCCTACACGAGGTAGCACGCGTGCTCTGTGTTCGAATACGTCTTGTCCTAAAATCTCGACGCTGCCAGATGTGGGAGCAATCAATCCTAAGGCCATGCGAATGGTAGTTGTTTTACCTGCTCCATTGGGGCCGAGAAAGCCAAAGATTTCGCCGCGATGCACCTCTAAATTGAGGTTGTTCACGGCCAGTCGCTTTCCATATTGTTTTGAGAGATTGAGTGTTCGTAGAACCACTTCGCCAGAAGGACGCGAGTTGGTTATAGCGTCTCCTGGCGCGGTCATAAGCTTTTCAGTCATACCAGTTTTTGCCATTCCTTTCATAATTCTAATCATAAAAATTCTTAAGTAGAAGTGAGACGGAATTGCTCTGTGGGTAATAATGTGATTGCCAATACATCACCCGGTAAGTTGCCGGTATAGTAGTTGCAACATCTGATGAAAAGGTTCGTTCATGTGCCTGTCCCCAACTGACTTTCGCAGGCAAGCCTTACAGGTTCTTTACGATGTGGCATGCCAGAAGTTGCACCAGGCTTCCATAATGGTTAGCAATTAGTCTATATGTTTCAACCATAGCTGGCTATGCTTTGAAGGCCGTAGTGGTTGCACTTAAGTGCTTTCCTAGGGGGCTATAGTAATGAATAGAAATGGAGCGCATTTTCGATTATACTGGGTTCAGGATGCGCATTGAGGCAGCAAGAGTATGGAGGAAGGTATCATGCCGAGATCTGTAAAAGTTTCTGCTTTACTCGCCATTGGGTTGGCCATTCTGCTCTTCCTGTTCTTTGAGATCTGTAAACACGCTCCAGTATTCTCACAGGTCAAAGTTTTTACAGAAGATCCCTATGATAGTGTGGGATCGTTTGGCGTACAGTTGGCGCCGTTTTTCGCTTGCTAGCATTACTCCGCGCTTTTCGCCCGTACCCTTCTCAGAAGACGCGAGACCGCCAGTTAGTGCTATTTGCGCGGACAGCATACTTTTCGTGTTTAGCTGTAGCCGTAACATTGGGCGCCGATATGATCGCTATGATCCGTCATCCTTCGCTCTGGATGGGCGTAGAAGCCGAATATCTATTAGCAGCGTTGCTCGCAGGTATTGTTCTACTTACTGCACTGGTGTTCTGGGCGATTTCGTTTGCTACTCGTCCACTTCCGTTACACTCTCCCTTGCGAAGATGGATAAAAGCCAGCACATTTTCGCTTGCCAGGTATTCTCCTCCTTGCCCTTTATCCAGAAGAGCTGCGCCAGAGTATAGCTGGTGAGATCTTAACAATTGCTGTGGGCATGATCTTCTTATTTGGTCTTGTCTGGGCGCTTGGCACAGCTATATCGCCCTCCCTTGATCCGCCTTTCGAAGATGTCATCGATGATCTGGTGATAACCTATCAATGGCAAAAAGCGCACGCCGAGCCCTCGAACCCCTTACTTGCCCTTGATAGCATATTGGAAAAACTGCTAACTTTCTCTCTTCTGCGCTCAATCTTACACTGGCTTAATCCACGCAGGCATCCCTGGAACATAGTCATTTTGCTCGGTATTTGCATGGGAATTGTCTTACTCCTCGCTGAATTCAGTGGTGAGGGAGGTCCGCCTCAACTTGGAAGATTGGTCTTGGTCGCTTCCATTTTCATTGGTGTAGAGTTTGGGGGTGTGTTGATTGGATATGCATTGTTAGCGAAGCCCATAGGCCTCTTTCGACAGGATCCCCATTCCTGAAAGGTAGGAGCTTGCCCTGTCCTTCTCCCCCTGCTTCATCATAAACCTTTCGCCTGAAGCACTCACTAGATGGTTCCCAAACTTTGTCGCATATGTCGCACATGTTGCAGTTGTTGCCAATGTTGCAATTGTAATTGATAAAAAAGAGGATGGTAGCAATACGAAGGTTATTGCTAGCAAATTGCAACTGATGTACAATCTCACATGGAGTTATCACGCGAACAACAACGAAGGATTTTATGCAAAAGGGACGTTTTCTCAGACCTATCCTGCTGGCAACAATCGGTCTATGTGCTTTACTATCATTAAGCTGGTTACCCGCGCTTTTCCGGCCACAAACCGTATTAGCTTCATCTTTTGTTGTTGGATCCGACCCTGTTGATGGCTCGACAATTAACGTGCCTCCGCGACAAATGCGTATCTTCTTTAACACGCCAATCAGTTCGGCCAGTACTGCAACCATCTACTACGGCATTGAGTATCAAGTAATGAACGCTAGTCGTAGCTATATAGCGAGCAACAACCCTCAAGAACTGGATACCCCGCTGCTCGCGCAACTTCCCAATGGGAGTTATACGGTGCGTTGGACAGCACTCTCTACGACAGACGGACGCGCAACTAATGGCGTGATTGGCTTCAATATTGGTTACTCGAGTACGGGCTTACCTGGCCAGGTCATACTCGGTCCCAGTACCAGTAATATTCTTCCTGAATTGAGTCTGCTTGGTATACTGGCTATCGCTTGGGATTGGTTAGTAATGACCGCTCTTGCTCTCTGGATTGGTATTCTTGTAATGGAGAGTTTTGTTATAGCACATGGCAGGGATGACAATGGTAGAGATAGCGGGTATTATAGCGACGAGTCACCAGAGATTCGAGCGATGCTATTGAGGGAGCAAGTAGCAATATAGATCAAGGTATTGGCGAAGGAGAAGAGTTAGTTGTCAGGGAAAATGTAAATGTAGGGACAGGGCTTGCCCCGTAGTCCTTACCCCTTCTCCTACATATTCCATTGTGGTTCAAGTGCGCAAGCAATCGTTACCTCTGCAATGGCTCTGCCTGGCCGCGTTAGGTGTTGGGGAAATAATCAACCTCATACTGCGATCAGCCCTCTACACTCAGACCTTTAACACGAGTGGCATTGATCCGGCAGTTATACGCGAGTTAATTTTCGATACCACATATGGTCATCTCTGGCTGGCTCGTATAGCTTTGATTGTCCTTGCGATTGCCTTCCTCGGATGGATGAATCGCTCTTCCAGGAGAGCTTCAATCGGGGTACGCAATTCAGCCAGCACAAGAAAGGGGGGAAAGACAGGTTCTACTCTCATGATGCTGATCCTGGCAGGTTGCATCGTATTCACCGTGGCGCTATCGGAGGATATCACGCAACTGGCGCAGGCGCACGCGAGTGCTGTGCTTTTTGTTTGGCTATTTCTCGTAGCGCAGGGTATCTGGTTTGGTGGAGCAGCATATCTTGGGTTTGTCTTACTGCCACTCCTACCAGCGCTCGAGCCAGAACTGCATGCCCGATCACTAGTTTCTCTTATACAACGCTCCACACCGTTGATAGCCAGTTCCATTGGTGTACTGCTTGTAGGCAGTCTTTTTCTCGCAGAGACGAGCTTAAGTAGCGTGCAACAATTGTTAAACGATCCCTTTGGGCGCGCTTTACTGGTGAAAATACTACTTGTCGCTGTCATGTTGCTTTTGAGCGCCTACGCCTTGTTCTTTCTTATGCCTCAGCTACGCAGGCAGGTACTATTGTTACATGTCGTGAATCCGGAAATGCCTGCACGACGCACGCGCCAGGTAGCGTTGGAGCGCAATGAACGTCGTCTCATCGTTTTGATGAAGTCTCTTGCTTTTCTGGGAGTTGGAGCATTGTTATGCGCGGCTTTTATGTCGTTTTTCGCGCCTCCCATTGTCTTTCCCGCGATTAATTATACGAACGGGTCAGGATCGAATACAGTGCCATCTACGACGAATACCCAGATGATTCAAACAAAGCAGATCAACAACCTCTCAGTACGTTTGCAAGTTGCTCCTGCCCGTGTTGGATATGATAATACTGTGATTGTTACCTTGAGTGACATCGACGGCAATCCTGTTACAGATGCTCAGGTACATATTATTATCGATATGGTAACTATGGATATGGGAACGGCAATCGCTACAATCAACAGCGGAGATCCAACCTACACGGCCGTTTTCAAGAAGTATGAGACGTTTTCAATGCCAGGTCTATGGGATATTACGTTGAAAATTCAACGCTCTAACCATGCGCCCGCACAGGTATCTTTTCAAGTACCGTTTAATGCATAGGGAAGCGGATATCTCGATACACATTACTCTATGGACTTCATATGTTGTAGCGCTCGCTCGTAATACTCCTCCGCACTTGAAACAAGGTTATCTAATTCCGCTTCAGTCAGTTCGCGAGCATATTTAGCAGGCATTCCCAGCATCAACACACCCTCCGGTATATCTTTATGCTCTCCCACCAGAGCACAGGCTCCTATCATTGTTCTTGCTCCAATGCGCGCATGTGAAAGCACGACAGCTTTCATCCCAACCAGTACCTGGTCGCCGAGAGTCGCGCCATGAATAACAGCGCCATGCCCGATTGTGCATCTATCGCCGATGGTCAGGGGCGCGTCGTCATCTACATGTAATGTGCAATTATCCTGGATGTTGGTTCGATGACCAATAACGATAGGTGCGGTATCGGCCCGTATGACAGTGTTGTACCAGATGCTTGCTCCTTCGCGAATGGTGACATTGCCTATCACCATTGCGCCCGGGGCTATGAAGACATTTTCTTCGATGATGGGCATGACGCCCTTATACGGTAGAATGGCCATTGGATCCTCTAAATCTATGTAATGACACGTTTGGCTCCCCAAAAAATCTCGTCTAGTCTTTGATAATAATGCTCATCTGCAGGATGGAAACTGTTAATAATGACACGATTAAACAATTGCCCTTCGGAATGAATATATTCGTGATTGTTCAGTGCCATGGCGACATGGGTAATCTGTTGCTGACCAAAGAATATCAAGTCACCCTCTTGAAGCAGATTTCTGTCGACATCTTGCAGGAGGAAAGCGTTTTGTTGATTGGCATCTCTTGGAATGGTATACCCTCCCATGCGATAACAAAGCTGTGTGAAGCCGCTGCAATCGATACCCTCGTAGCTTGTTCCACCCCATAAATAGGGTACACCCAGGAAGCTTCGTGCATGGCTGGTGATTGCGGCAACCGAAGTGCGGGGAAAAGCTGTCTCCTGCCTGCTGATTTCGATTGCGGGACGCGCTAGCCAGGCCGTGCGTTCACCAGGCAAGCCGACCTGGACACGATGTACTTCAGTCAAATCAAGCAAGGGCAACGTGGTTGAAAGGTAGGCGCATTCGAGTATGTGATCAGACTTTGCATCGCTGTACAAAGGTGTGCGGGTGGTGCAAATCACTGCTACAAAATGTAACGGTGTACCGCAGCATTCCCCGACTTTGCAGAATCCTTTAACGATCGGTTCTTCCAATTCGTCATTGCGCACCCATCCCTCGTAATCTGACAAGGTGACAAACGTCCGGTCTCCTCTATTCTCTCCTGGTTCAGCAGGGGTATTCATTAAAGCCTGTGTGACCAATTCGGAGGTAGGATCAGGATCAGCGCGCACATCGGCTATAGCTGCGGAAATAACAAAACTGGTCATCTTCGTATCGCATTGCTCAGGATAAAAAACAGGTTGGCAGGGCGTTCCGCCATACGACGCATCAGATAGGGATACCACTGCGAACCATAAGGGACATAAATACGCAAATTATAACCCTGACTTACTAACTTCTCCTGCAAATCACGACGAATGCCGTAAAGCATTTGAAATTCAAATGCGGATTTGCTGATACCGTTATCACGCGCGAATTTGCAGGTTGCGTTGATGATTGCTTCATCTTGTGTCGCGATGGCAGGATAATTGCCACGTTGGAGTAGCATAGACATAAGACGGACAAAGTTATGATCGACTTCACTCTTTTGTTGAAACGCTACCGTTTTTGGCTCTTTGTAGGCTCCCTTCACGAGGCGCACCCGTACTCCCTGCGCGTTCAGTTGCTCGATGTGCTTCTTGCTACTATGCATGCATGATTGGATTACTGTACCCACGTGTTCATATTGTTTATGCATGCGCAAAGTGATATCCACTGTTTGATCATTGTATGCAGAAGCCTCCATATCGATACGTACGAAAATGGGAAACTGCTGCGCGTACTCGAGAATACGACATACGTTCTGTTCGCATAACTCCTGCGAGATATCCAGGCCAAGCGCAGTGAGCTTGATTGAGATATTGGCATCTACGTCTGCCCGTTTAATGCGATCAAGTATTGCGATATAATCCTGGGCAGCAGAAATGGCTTCTTTTGCATCGGTGACGTTTTCGCCAAGATGATCGAGTGAAACGTGCATCTTCATCTGGTTGAGCGCACGGGTTGCTTCAATCGCATCGTCTATTACTTCGCCAGCTACAAATCGGCGAGAAACTGCCCGCGTAGCTCTGTTATGTATAACAAAGTTACGCATGGCATCATTGTGAGCCAGATACACCAGTGTACCCTTGAGCATCCTTGCCCCCCTTTATATAAAATAAACTAACATACGTTGAACGGCATCCATTTCTATGTATGATAGCACAAAACTCATCTACAATTGTGGACCAATGCGGTCCCATAAACCCAGACGCATAAGTTCGCTACGAGCCTCGAAGCCAAACAATTCCGGTTCCATCTCACGCCCATGTCGAATAACAAGCCCGCGCAGCATTTCTATTTGTTCTGCCTTACTGGCAATGTCCATTTCAAACGGAATATGCTGTGCCAGATGCTCAATTGCCTGTCTGTTATACCATTGTTCTTGTGTTTCTGACATGGTCATCGAGTCGAATCTGCATTTCAAGAGATCTCAGAATTGTTTTCTTCCCTTTTATGGTAACATGCGCATCTTCAGTGATTCAAGACATGTCTTGAAATACGTTTAATTAAGATGAGATAGCCATTTTGCCCTAAGATTTGAGGCAAATCTTGACCCACCAGGGCGCTGGTGTTACTGTACATTATTGAGAACGAAAGAACGAATAGAACATATTACGTCGCGAAGTCCTTCAGATTCCGCGCAAAAAGGAATGAATCTTATGCTTTGCCCCTTCTGCAATGCCTTCAGACCAGCCAATAATGCGCATTGCCAACAGTGCAATGCTCCTTCCCCATTGGCAGGAAATGCGGGCGGGCAAAATCAGATACCTCCTGGTGCTTCCTGGGGAGGCCCAATTACACCTGCCTCTGGCAATGGATGGGGTAACCAGATGCCACAGGGTTCATTTCAAAGTGGAGTGAATGATAATGCATTGTGGGGTCAGGTTATGGCACCGCAACCAGCGCCCGGGTCGTTACAACAACAGAATCCTTCAATGCTGCCTGTGCAATACCAGGGTGGAATTACACCTCCGCAGCAAGCTCTGAAAGTAACTTCCTCTAGTCTACCAATCATCCACAAGGGGATTGAAAACGCATCGATGGTACCTGCTTTGCCAGAAGGGGAAGCGCCAATTCATGTTCCAGCAATGTATACTAAACCTCGCGCTATTATCCCTCCCTATCGCGCGATCAGCGGGTTGATTAGTGTGATTATCGTATCCGTCTTGCTCTGTACAGGGGCGGGATTCTATGCCAAAGCCACTGGCAAGCTCACTTTTTTGCACCAGATTTACGGCGACGCCAGACCAGATAATATCAAAACAGCTCAGTCCTCAACATTACCCGTTCCCGCTCGCGATGCCCACGTTCGGACCTGCCTCTCAGATCATTAATTCGGCTGCAACTGCATCCCAGATTGACCAGGCAACTGCTCAACCGCGGGTTCCGACGAATCAATTCAAAGTAGGGGACACAATTTTCCTGACGTATAGCGTGCATCCTAAATCGCCAGGGATTGTGACTGCCAGGTGGTTTACCAACAACAATTTCTACCAGATGTCTACGTCAACGCCCATCAAAGAAGCATCGAGCGGCTATTTCCCGATGCAATATTTACAGTCTGCGGAAGGAAAGGTGGAGTTGTACTGGAACGGCCAGTTTGCCGTCACACTCTTCTTCGTTGTTGAACCTGGCCAGTCGTAGTCTTAATCTGTATTGTCACCCGTACAGCTTTAACCACATTGCGTATCGACGTTTATATCACCAAAAATCTGAACCTGGCATGCAAGACGTATATTAGGATTCTTTTTGAGATCCTTGCGTAACCAGAATTTTTCTTGAAATGTCAGTTCGTTCGTGTTTGTTGAAGGAGAGACCGCTACGCGATCAGTTCCACACAGGCCGTTGCCATGACAGTTCGCATATTTCCACAAACCACAGTAGACTGGAACATCATTCTCAAGCGCCGGGTAACGGACATGATCACCTTCAGGAACTTCCACCTGTTTATTCTCGCGCACAAATGTAATAGTAGGCACTGCTCTATCCTCCGAAATCAAAACTTTCACTGTAGAGGCTTGAGAAAATAGGATAGGTTGATTGAAGCTCACCTCTACCTGTTACGAGTGTAGCACAGGGGGAAATGGGCGTCAACTTCTACGTTACAGTGAGTGTTATCAACACATTCTGAGGTGCGACCGGTGATTTGGGGTCAGTATCGCTCACTACCAGAGTATACGTATAGGTGCCAGCCTGGAGTCCCGGGTTATTACAGGCTATATTGACAAACGCAATGTAGCCAGATGGGAGCGTGCCACTTGTAGTATCGACAGAGATCCACGAGGGCAAAGGTTGAGACAATAGTGTCCAATCGAGTGCTGCTGATCCCGAATTTGTAATGCGAAGTTGCGTCGTGGAGCTGGTGGTAGTGCTATTCAGATTGCATAGAATGTTCGTAGTTGAAACACTGATTAAAGCCTGGTTGCTAATGGTAATCTTCACCGCCACCTGCTGGCTCTTCACGACGGTTCCTGGATCGGTATCCTGCATGGTAAAGGTTGCATTGATTACCCCGGCTTTTGATGAACCGACATTTGGTGTAACGGTGATTGGAATACTACTTCCAGATGGAAGGTTTCCACTCTTTGGTGATATGGATAGTAAGGTATTTACGTTTGCGTCCCCTGTAATTGCCCAGTTGAGCGGGGCATTGCCTGGGTTGGACAGGGTAAACGCCTGCTGTGCCGGATTGTTGCCCTGGATAGCATTGAATGTCAGCGCATTGGTTGAGATAGCCATAGCTGGTAAGGGCGAGGGACCAACAGTCGGAATAGGTGAAGGGCTGGCGGTCACAGTAGCAGATAATCTAGTGACGCTCATCGTGACCTTCAGCGTCAAAGGAATATTCGTTCCTTGCTGGAAGAAATTAATATAACCAGTATATGCCTGTACAGCCAAATTGCTTCGATGTACCGTTATAGTAGCTGTATCCTGTTTGGATAATGTACCATAGGTGGGTGAAATACTCAGCCATGAGCTATTGCTATCAATCCCAGCCTGCCAGTTGACTTGCTGACCTCCGGCATTCATCAGAGTCAGGGCATGTTGTGTGTTTGACGCACCGAAATCAATGTGCGAAGTGGATAATTTCAACTGTGGCTCAGCAAGTTGTCCTTGCTGGTTGCCAGAATGAGCAACATTTGCAGATGGATGCACCTGTTTTCCTGCTCCAGCAAAGACAACTAGATACATTAAGATACTTGATGCTACGAGAAACAAAAGTATTGCAGCAATGAATAAAACTCGTGTAATGCGACCTCGCGGTTGATATTTGCCTGTCAGGCGTGCCTGTACAGGCAAGGGCGCAGTTATTTGCTCATGTAGAGTCGGCTCTGGTTCCGGCTGAAGCGGTTCAACCTCAACTAAAGGCAAAGGAGTATGCATTGGGGATAACACACTCGTGGAGCGTTGTGGCATTGGTGAAAGCGTTGGAACGGGAGTAGCTATGTAGCGCTTTGGTGTTTGTTCCCGTTCTGCTTCATGTACCTCTTGAAGAGGGGCTGAAGAAACAGCTACCGGCTCAAGGACATCCTCTGATTCCTGTTCGTCCAGACGACGTGTGATAGCTGGAGGGCGCAGAATTGGCATGAAACTCGACTGGTATGGTTGGTCTTCCGGATGTAAACCTGAGTAATGCCCGGCACGATGTGGTGAGGCAGGAGCATTTGAGGGAAACGAAGCTGTTGCTGGTTGACGAGATCCATTTGTAGCTTTACTACTGCGCCTTACAGGCGCCTGTAAGAAGACATATCCACAAAGGCTGCACTTCTGAGCGTCGGCTCGTAGTAACTTATGGCATCTCAAGCAGCGCTTGGTATCCATTCAAACTCCTCAGTTTTACTGAAACATCATTCAAAGTGTCATCGAAGCTGATCCAATATCCTCAGGATATGGTTCAGCTTACAAAAATAGGTAAAGTATCCACCGGTAAATTGGTACATGCTGATACATTAATACACATCTTCAGATAGTTTGCAAGAGGTTATTACTGGATTCTTGAAGTTTTTACAAAAATGAATTAATTATCCGGGGAGGACATTGATAGTTTGCCCGGAAGTATTACCTGTCAGGGGAGTGTGATGGTTCCAGTGTAGTGTGTATTTGTTGCATCATAGCCTGCAGCCGTGATCGTATATGTCCCTGATGGGATGTTCGAGAAGCTGTAGTTGCCAGAAGCATCGGCAGTCGTGGTCGCAATCGTGGTGCTACCGTTCGTGACTGTCACCGTGGCTCCTGCGAGCGCCTGTGGTGTGGCGCAGTTCTGAAGCTGGACAGGCCAGCACGGTTCCACTGATGTTGAAACCTGTCACCTTGAGGGTGACTGTCACAGATTGCGCGCTTCCCACCGTCGAGTCATTGCTATCAGTCGCCGCTATGGTGAGGTGCCAGTATACATGCCTGGAGTGATATTCACCGCAGATGCATTGACCCCGAAGGAAAAACCAGCGCCAGTATCCGTGCCCGAGGTAGTTGTCAGGGAGAGCCAGGAACGACTCGTCGTGGCTTGCCAGGCAACGGGACGCGCGCAGGTGCCGCTCTCGCTCAACCCTATTGACAGGGCACTTGAGCTTGTCTGTCCCTGAGCTAGCGAAAAAGCCAGCGTGGTTGGAGTAGGTCTCGAGAGCAGGCAGGGGGGTAAAACAGTGAGCGTCACCGTAACGGGTTGCGTGCTTCCCTGAACCGTGACACCATTTGCGTCACTGGCAGTAATGGTCACGGTTGTGTTATAGGTGCCTGCGACCAGTCCAGCGATGTTCGCCGCGATCCCAACACTGCCCGACTGCCCGGCTCCACCAATGGTGCCGCTCGATGAATTTTGTGTTAACCAGCTTGCGGATGGTGCAACGCTCGTTTTCCAGGTGAGCGGCCACACACAACTGCCTGTGCCTGTGAAAAGGACAGTCTGCGCAACAGGGTTAGTTGATGCGCTCTGCACTGCACTGAAGGAGAGCGCGCTTGAAGAGGGTGGCGAAAGTGTGCAGGGAGGTTGCATGACCAGGTTGACCACAATAGTCTGCGGACTTCCCGGAGCAGCATTTCCATGTGCATCTGTGCCGTTAAGCGTAATTTGTCCCACATAGTTACCTGGTGTTAGTTGTGCCGTGTAGACATGGACGGTAACCTGCCCAGACTGCCCTGGAGCAATCGTGCTGGCTGCTGGTGAGGCGCCAAGCCAGACGAATGTGGGTAAGAAAGGTGTAGCCGTCACATGCCAGCTCAGGGGGCTTCGTCCATTATTGGTAATGGTGACCACCTGACCTGTGGGGTCGGGTTGTCCCTGGATATTGCTAAAATTCAGGCTCAACGGGGACGCGCTCATAATTGGCGCCATTGGTGGCGCGGGTTGAACGGTCAACTGTGCCAGGACGGTGAGTGAACTCTGTCCGAAGACAAATGAGAGATCGGCATAATATGGGTTCTTTGATGGCGCTAACCCTGCCGCGTTTACACTGGCCGTTACAACTGAACTGGTCGTTCCTTTTAACTGTCCGTTACCAGGAGTAACGGATATCCAGGGTGCTGTACGTGAATAACTCCACGGAATCGAAGCTCCAGCACAACTGGCGGTTGCATTCAAGCTGAAGGATTGATTGGCCAGAGTCGTCTGTCCCGCGACCACAGTAAAAGCCAGAAACCCGGTACTGGTGATCAGGCTACAGCGTGGCTGCACCACCATCGAGACAGTGACCTCCTGCGAGGTGTCGATGGCGCTATTGGCGGTAAATGTGAGCGGGGTGCTATAGGCACCTGGAAGTAAGCATTGGCTCTGGACGTTGACCGACAGTGATCGGGAAGCTCCAGGTGGAACCGTTCCTGTTGATTGTGACACATTCAACCAGGGGCAGTTCAGCCCTTGCGCAGGGGTCAGCGACCAGTTCAATGCTTGCGAACCAGGGTTGCTTACAGTCAGCGTTTGTGGAGGGAGATACTGCTGTCCATCGCTGGTAGTAAACGAGAGCAGCGCGGGTGTGACAGCCAGAACAGGCCCGGCATTGGCAGGTAATGGTTGCACGCTCATCTCGACCTCGATATGCTGGGGAGGACCGACATTCGAAGAGATGGTGAGACTTCCGTGGTAATCGCCTGGCTTGAGCCCGAGGCGCTCCACCGCTATCGAGATGGCTTGCTGTTGGCTGAAGATACCCTGACTGGGTGCAACCAGCAACCATGGTGCATCGCTGTTTGCGGACCAACTGATCGAGCCGCCGCCACTGTTGGCTAATGTGAATGGGCGAATCGTATTCGTGCCAACGTAGCCTGCACCCAACATGAGTGGCGTCGTGTCGATCAACAGGTGTGCCGGACGCGAGACACCTTCACCGGTAATTTGCAGGTTCGCGCTGGCGGTCGTGCGCAAGTTGACATCTTCAGCGACGATCAAATGGAAACCCGGTCCCCAGGTTGTGTCGATGACCAACCGGAAAGTGGCACTACCAAGATCATTGGTAGTGATCGATGAACTGCCGTTGATCTCAATTGGTATCTGGATGTCATGAGTTATGACCACACGCGCCGATGAAGAAAAATTATGTAGTGTCACTATTACTATGCTTCCTGCTGAGGCTGCGTTAGTAGAAAGTGTCAGTGTCGGATATCCGTTAGATGCGTTATTGTGTGAATGATTAAAAGCAACATTGAGTAAAAGACCATCCACTACCAAAGCTATGAGTGCGAAAATTGCAAGCGCAATAAAGGCGATGCGCAAGTGTGAAGAATGACGCCGCATAAATGGAACGGGAAATTCCCGTGTTGATATTCTATCAGCCAGCGCGCGCCGCATATCCTCTTCTTCGATTCTCGCTGATTCCGAGCTAGTAGGAACCCGGCGCGAGATAAGAGGGTCTGTGCGGTTAGCCCATATATCGTTCTCTTTTTCATCAGTATCGTCATCTAACCAGGGCCAGTAATCTGGCAAAGCGGAATTTGAATTTACAAGAGCAGAGGCAGGGCCATTATTTTCTGAAGCGCCTGGAATTTTGGGTAAAGGGGTACTCTCACGACGAATATCCGCTGAAATGTCAACGATCGGTGAAAGACGAGAAGCGCGCGAATAAGGACGAGGTTTACGCTCATACCTATTCTGGTCTTCTTCTTGCTCGATAAGATACGCTGCTTCGTTCAACCTGGTAACGGCTTGCTCTACAAGGTCAGGTTGCACAGTCAATGGCTGAGGTTGTGTGAGATCGGTAACTCTGTTGCTTGGTAAGGGACTGGTAATGCGCTCGAGTGGATCCCCTTGAACACTCACGTGTTCTGGTACGGTGGGAAGTTCGTCGTTTGTAGATGAGTGAGCCTCCTGCGAAGCATACAAATGAGGTCTCTGTCGAAGTTGAAAACGTAACAGTGACCGGCATTCTTCACAAAATACAGCAGTGGGTTCACATAGTTTGCTGCAACGCAAACACTGACTCATATGCTTCCTCTTCTCACCAGCAACCGCACAATGCTCTTGTTCACACCCCGGTAAAAAATATGCTTCGCAAAACCGCCAGACACTCACTTCAATTAAATGAATTATTGGACAGGCTTGTGTACTAATAAAACGTTAATACTCTATGTTTTGTCACATCAAGCAAGCAGTGAAGGTACCTATGTGATTTTTCACCTCAATCTGTTTCTTTTTGTGCATATTTAAACATCTGAATTAGGTGTTATCCACAAGTTATCCACGTATGTGTGAAAAATTGGTGGATAACACCCTTCTCTGAAAGCGAAAAATAATGTTATAATCGAGGTGGGGAAAAGTGGGGAATAGTGGTGAAGTTTCTCTCAAAGTGGAGAAAGTGACCTGGTAGTGGGGCTAAATGGTATAAGAAGCCTGGGCGTAGAGGAAGTATTGGTTCTCTCAGGATATGAGTGAACATCATGAATACACATATGGCAAATGATACCATTCAGGAAGTGGTTTAGCTGAAGGTTCTGTAAATATGTTTCTCGGTCAATTCGATCACACAATCGATGCTAAAGGACGAATGGCGGTGCCTGCTCGATTTCGCGGCCAGTTGGAGAAAGGTGCAGTCATTAGTAAAGGCATGGGAACATGTTTATCAGTATATACAATGCAACGCTGGGAAGAGAAGTCTGCTGAATTGGTGGAGGGGAAAACGAGCGAGGATTTGCGGGATTTTGAACGACGGATTTATCCGAGCGCGAGCGAGGTGGAACTGGATGGACAGGGAAGACTGGTCATACCAGGCAGATTGCGAGCCTATGCGGGGTTGGATAGCGAAGTAACTGTGGCGGGGGTACGCGATCATATTGAAATATGGGACAGAGTAACCTGGCAAGAGTATCAGGCAAAACTTGACCAGGATGGTAATGGAAGTCCATTTTAGGTAGAATACATTTTTCGGTGCATGAAGCGAAGCGTAAGCACGTAGCGAAGTTTGCATCGATTTAGTAACACTCTTCGATGCACGATACGCATTATTAACTCGTAGTGGCGTTTGTATCGATTGGGACATACATGCAAACAGGGCACATCCCGGTAATGCTGGAGGAAGTAATGAACTTTCTTCAGCCTCAAACCAACGGACAGTATATAGATGGGACTTTAGGTGGTGGAGGACATACAAAAGCTCTTCTTGAGCGATCTTATCCTGGTGGAAGAGTGCTGGGTATTGACAGCGATGCCCAGGCGCTGAAGAGTGTAAAAGAGAGCTTTGCTGAAGAAGTGCAAAATGGGCGATTAGTGCTGGTACATGGAAACTTCGCTGAACTGGCCCGTATTGTAGACGAGGCCGGTTTTGTGTCTTCTATAGATGGCGTATTGTTGGACCTTGGATTTTCATCGTATCAGATGGGCGATCCAGACCGGGGATTTTCGTTCAGTGCCGATGGCCCATTGGATATGCGTCTTGATCAGTCACAGGAGCTAACCGCTTCCGATCTGGTCAATCACGCAAGTGAGCAGGAACTGGCGGATATCTTCTGGCGGTATGGCGAAGAGACACGATCACGCCAGGTTGCATGGCGAATTGTGCGAGAAAGAGAGCATACTCCGATTACCCGCACATCGCAATTAGCGCGGTTAGCCTCGACAGGAGTGCCATATAAGCCTGGCATGATCCATCCTGCAACACGAGTATTTCAAGCGCTAAGAATAGCGGTGAATTCAGAATTGGAGCGTCTGGAAACTACGCTCCCCCAAATAGTGGAAGTGTTACGTAGAGGAAAGACGGGGAATATAGGAGAGGATGGAGGAAGAATGGTCATTATCTCTTTTCATTCGTTGGAGGATCGATTGGTGAAAGGATTTATGCGGCGTGAAGCAATGGATTGCATTTGCCCACCGGGTTTACCGGTATGCGTGTGCAATCATAAAGCCAGCTTGCGCATACTTACACCAAAGCCACTGACACCATCGAAGCAGGAGATTTTGGATAACCCCCGCGCCCGCAGTGCCAAATTGCGGGCCGCTGAAATAGTTGTTGGCTCGTAGTGCGTCGCATGTCTTGAAATCGCTGCATAGCATTGAGATACGCAAGTATGGACGATTATTCGTAGGAATCAGTGCAGGTAGTTGTTTCTCACCTGTATATTGGATTGTTGGATAGGCCATAACGGTTGCCTCTTTTAGCGTGAGGGAATAGGAATGAAGTTTCGCAACAAAGATCAAAATAGCTTGAAAAAGCAATCAGGTGGTCAAGAAATACCGAAACAACCTATTCAAGCTGCCAAACGACGCAGACAACTTCACCCGTTTTTTTTTCGCATAGGCCCTGTAGCTTTAAGCATTTGCAGCGTACTCTTAATTGGCTTAATGGCTGTACTTTATCTTTCTCAGTTGGGTCAGGCGGTTACCGCGAATCAACAGATTCAGGAGTATCAGAGGCAGCAAACCACGCTTCAACGCGAGGATCAAGATTTGTTGTATGCCATTGCCCATGAAGAATCGCCAGGTTATATTGCCGACCACGCAAAGTCTTTAGGTCTGACTCCCGCTGACTCAAACGCAGTGATTATAGTGGTTGTACCACATCTTTTACCGGTAAAGGCTGGTCATAGCAAATAATTACTACAGGAGGAACGCCGTTGAGCTAGCATAGTTCAGAGAAAGAGAGTGAGGCGATGAACATTCAACTTCGGCGAGCGCGTAACCGGCAAATGTTCATTTTCTTGCTAGTCTGCCTTGGTATCTCTATTTTGCTAGCAAGACTGTATTACTGGCAAGTACTCCAATCACAAAGTGGATACAAGCTGGCGCAACAGGCCAGCGACGAGCACATTAAAAACTTGATATTGGATGCGCCACGAGGACTGATCTATGACATCAATGGGAAACTCCTGGCAACAAATGTTATGCGTGATGATGTCTATGTCGAGCCGTTACAGTTCACTTTGGATCACCCCACTGCCGCTCAAAGCGATTTGGAGGCGTTAATTACTACCCTACATCAGGTGTTGCCAAAGGTATCGCTAGCAAAACTCCAAGAAGCATTTGCAAGTGGACAGTATACAGAACGCATTGCAATTGGTATCGATCCATCTCAAAGTCAGCAGTTGCGTGCATTGCAACTGCCAGATGTGTTTTTAGAACCTCGAACGTGGCGCACTTACCCTGGTGGTACTTTAGCTGCACAAATTTTGGGGTATGTCACGCAGAATGATGCAGACAATCATGGTAATTATGGGATTGAGGGCATGTATGATGCTCTGTTGGAGGGCAAGCCTGGGAGTTTCACAGCGGTGAAGGATTTGCAAGGCAATCCACTGGATGTAGGCTCAATCAACGAACAACCTCCGGTGAGTGGAGCTAACCTTACGTTGACTATCGATAGTTCGGTTGAGTACATGGTATCAACGGCCCTGGCGGATACGGTGAAGAATTTGCAGGCTCAGAGTGGGACGGTAGTGGTCATTAATGCACATACTGGCGCGGTAGTCGCAATGGCAGGTGCGCCTACATTCGATCCAAATAATTATGGACAGTATGCTTCTTTGCAGGGATGTCTTGGGAGTGAAGATGTGTACTTCAATCCTGCTCTGTACTGTGGATACGAGCCAGGTTCAACGATGAAGATGGTCACTATGGCCGCTGCCCTTGATCAAGGGATGATTACTCCCGATACTACGCTTAACGATCCTGGATGTTTGGCATTTACCGATGCGCCTGAAGTGTGTAACTGGGAATACAAAGCGTATGGCACGGAAACAATGACGCAGGTGCTTATACACTCAGCTAATGTGGGAGCGGCACATGTAGCGCACGATATTCTTGGGGCTAATCGTTACTATCCTTACTTAGCGCGTTTTGGATTTGGACAACGCACGAACATTGACGGACCAGAAGAGGCAGGAGTGTACCTGTCGCCAAATGATCCGAACTGGACAATAAGTGATTTGACACGCCAGGCTTTTGGACAAAGCATTCTGGCAACGCCATTGCAGGTTGCAATGGCATATGAAGCGACTGCAAACGGCGGAGTGATGATGTACCCTTACCTGGTTTCAAAGATCGATATGAATGGAAAGGTAGTGACAACACAACCAAGGATCGAGCGACGAGTGATTAGTGCTCATGCCGCGCAATTATTAACAGGGATGCTCACCCAAGCAGCGCACTATGGTTCTGCACAACTGGCTCAAGTTCCGGGTTACAGCGTAGCTGCCAAAACTGGCACCGCTACAACCCAGGGCATCTCTGCTGATCAAACCGAGGCTTCGGTGGCAGGTTTTATTCCTGCTTCGAATCCACAGTTCGTGATTCTCGTGAAAATAGATCGTCCTCAGAAGGCTATCTATGGCAGTACTGCGGCGGCTCCGCTCTGGAAAACGATTGCGCAACAACTGATGTGGTATTACTCTGTTCCGCCTGACCAGGCGCAATAGGTATGTAATAGAGAGAGATAAATCAAACTTCAGCTACTCAGCTACAAGAACAAGTGTACTAGAAAAATTGTTCTATGTCAAGCCTGAAAGGCATCTAATTCGGAGAACGTTTGAAATCTGGGATTGAAAGAGACCAATAGGCTCCTGAATCCCAATAAACAGGAACTGAGCTTATATGTCCCGCGATGTTCGAAGACAACCAAATAGGGGAAGGCAGCAAAGGCCGAATGTAAACGAGCCTTCAGGTTCCTATGTGCGTTCACCGGCATTGCAATCTGCGGAAGAAAAACGTAGTTCAGTAGCGCAAGGGGCAAAATCGCGAGGTAGCAAAGCATCAAAATCACGAGCGCGTTTTGCGTCTGAAGAAAAATTGATGAATGCTGGCATATCACGCAAGCGTCTTCCTCGCTTGAATCAGAACCGTGCCATACTGAATGTGGGAATGGCTACCAATGTGAAAAAGCAACGGAGTGGGTTAACAGCTGACTGGCGTGCGCAAGCGCAGAGTAAACCTTCTCAGGTTGAACGCCAGGAGAAGACGGCGCAGGAGACAAAGAAACGCGCAGCGACAGTGCAGGCCGTCACTGAAGAAGAGCAGGAGAAACTTAACACGCTAGAAATGCGCCTGCCGCGTGTGGCAGGTAAGGTTGACGCCTGGCTATTAATCATGGTGTTGGCGTTATTATGTATCGGCATCGTAACCGTTTATAGCGCAAGCTCTTTTCAAGCGGCAAGAGATCAGGGTGATGCATCGTACTATTTCCAGCGTGAACTGATGTGGACGATCCTTGGAGTTGTGGCGATGCTGCTTACGTTACGAGTTGATTATCGCCTGTGGCGGCGTTTCTCGTTAGTCGGGATGTTGATTATTCTGCCATTACTGGTAATTGTTCTGAAGTTTGGTGTAAATGTGTACGGCGCATCGCGCTGGTTATCTTTTGGCTCGTTTTTTTCATTTGAGCCAAGCGAATTAACCAAATTGGTGCTTGCTCTCTATATCGCCGATTGGCTAGCGCGTAAAGGAGATCAGGTAGGCACATTTCTTTATGGTCTGGTGCCGTTCATTATTCTTGTAGGTGTAGTTCTCGGCCTGGTCTTGCTGGAGAATGATCTTGGAACTGCGATTATTATTGCGGGATTTGCGACAGCCATGTTCTTTTCAGCAGGTGCTAATATTACGCAGTTCTTGTTGGCAATGGCATGTGGTGGATTGATTTTCTTAAAAGAAGCGTTTAGTAGTTATCGTTTTTATCGTATAGCGGGCTTTATGAATCCTTTTAAGGATGTGACAGGCATTAACCTGCAACTGTATCAGGCATTGCTGGCATTGGGGTCGGGAGGATGGTTCGGCTTAGGGTTAGGAAATAGTCGTCAAAAGACTGGCTATCTACCATTCCCTTTTACCGACTCGATCTTCCCAATCATTGGTGAAGAGTTGGGCTTTATTGGCTGTGCTGTAATCGTAGTGCTCTTTTCGATTTTAGCTTTTCGGGGGTTCCGCATTGCCAGGCGTACTCCTGATCTATATGGATCGCTTCTGGCAACTGGTATCACAACATGGTTGATATTACAAGCAATGATCAACATTGGAGCGAATACAGGAACAATTCCTTATACAGGTGTGCCGTTGCCTTTTATCAGCTTCGGCGGATCATCACTTGTTGTTTCACTGGCTGCTGTAGGTGTCTTACTCAACATTTCGCGCTATATTCAGGAGCCGGAGGCTCCGGCCCTCGCACTGCACAAAAAGCGTGTTGGGGCGAGATATATCACATCTACACAGCAGTTTTAGCTTTGAATAATAGAGAACGATCGAGAATTGTATGCGAGTGCTAGTATCGGGTGGAGGAACTGGTGGTCATATCTATCCAGCCCTGGCGATAGCAACACAACTAAGAGAAAAATATC
This sequence comes from uncultured Chloroflexia bacterium, assembly GCA_963702765.1. Lineage (GTDB taxonomy): Bacteria > Chloroflexota > Ktedonobacteria > Ktedonobacterales > Ktedonobacteraceae > DATMNR01. The sequence goes on along the minus strand of CAVPEB010000014.1, from coordinate 67,402 downwards.
AGGCGGAAATCATGTTTCTGGGAAGTGACGATGGGCTGGAAACAGTCATCGTTCCAGCGGCTGGAATTCGCCTGGCTACTATAAAAGCTGGCAGGCTGCGGAGATATATCTCTTGGCAGACTATTAGGGGAGTGATACGTGTACCTATGGGCATGATACAGGCAATAGGCATTGTAAGGAAGTTTCGTCCGCAAGTAGTTTTTACAAGCGGGGGATATGTGGCTGTCCCTGCGGGATTGGCTGCGCGTCTTAATCGAGTGCCGCTTTTCATGCACCAGCAGGATGTGCCGCCTAATCTGTCGAATAAACTGGTTGCGCCGATGGCAACGCGCATCTCAGTGGCATTTGCTGACTCGCTGGCCTTTTTCCCGGCACATAAGACGTTGCAACTGGGTAACCCGATACGTCAGGCAATGCTGGATGCTCGCCAGACTGCACCCCAGGAGGCGCGTAAGACGTTAGAATTTGAGGAACAGGAACCGTTATTACTTGTCACTGGTGGCAGCCAGGGCGCGAGGCACCTGAATCAAATCGTATGTGAGGCACTGCCTGATCTGTTAGCTCACTGCCAGGTGCTACAGATCAGCGGCAAAGAGTTGTATAGCGAAACACGGGAGTTGTCAAATAGCATATTGGCTCATCTTGAGGAGCCATTGAAAAAACGTTATCGATTGGTAGCCTACCTGAATGAGGACATGCCGCTAGCGTTGCAGGCAGCGGATCTCGTACTTTGTCGTTCAGGCGCTTCTACATTGAGTGAGTTGGCCGTGCTGGGTAAACCGAGCATACTGGTGCCGTTACCCCCGGCAATTGGAAGTTCTCCGCAAGAGGCGAACGCGGAGATGTTTGAGCGTAAGGCTGCGGCTGAAGTGATCAAAGATCACGATCTGAAGTCGCGGGAACTTGTAGAACGAGTGAAATGCATACTGTCATCTTCTACCCGTTTAGAAGCCATGGCAGCAGCTTCGAACTCATTTGCGAAGCCACAAGCAACGCAAGAGATCACAGCAGAGTTGGTAAAAATTGCGCGATGAACATTGCAGGATTTGAACAATTGAAAGACGCTCACTTGCACTTCATGGGCATTGGAGGTCAGGGCATTTCAGCAGTGGCGCAGATGGCGCTTCAAGAAGGTGCCGTAATCAGTGGATGCGACCAATCTGCATCAGCTACGACTGGTATGCTCGTGCAAAAAGGGGTGTCTGTAGAGATTGGGCATAGCCCGGCACATCTTGCGCATGCTGATGCTTTGATTTATGTGCCCGCAATTGTAGCATTCAATCCTGATAATCCTGAATTAGTAGCAGCAAAAACAAGCGGCATGCCTGCCATGACGTGGCAAGAGTTGATGGGCATGTGGATGCAAGGCAAGTTAGTGTTTTCAGTCAGTGGCGTTCACGGTAAAGGGACAACAACGGCGATGCTCGCGCTCATGCTGGTTGAAGCGGGACTCGATCCAACTTGTGAGATAGGGGCGATCGTTCCAGGCTTTAGTGCAAATTATCGTATAGGGAAAAGCCAGTACTTTGTGAATGAAGCCGATGAGTTCAATAACAATTTCTGGAACTACCATCCCCGATTGGTAATCGTGACATCGGTCGAGTTCGAACATCCTGAGTTTTTTGCTGACTACGAAACGTTTCTACAATCTTTTGAGCATTTTATTCGAGGGATGGATATGCAGGGTGGGTGGCCAATCCAACCGACTCTAATTCTGAATGCGGATAGTCCGGGTTGTCTCGAATTACGTGATCGGTTGAGTGACTGGACAGGTCGAATTCTCATGTACGCAGTTGAGGAACATGTGAATACCGAAATGACAAAAGCCGTTAGCCTGCCTGCTGATGTTCGAAGATTGATTGATTACACAGCATATGACATAGAGTTAGCAGGAAAAACAAGTTTCCGTGTGCGATCTCAGGGAACTGAAGTGAACGCATTCCTGGCGGATACGACCATCCATTTGCGGTTACCGGGAATATACAATATTCAGAATGCCCTAGCAGCCCTGGTTGCTGCGCGTTGTATCGGCATACATGACGACCTTATTATCCATACATTGGAAGACTTTGGCGGAATTGGAAGGCGTTTCGAGATCCGATTTGAAGGACTGCTTGAGGCCAATGGGGCGATGCAAGATGTCATCCTGGTTGATGACTATGCTCACCATCCTACGGCGATCTCAGCAACTCTGGAGGCCGCTCGCCAAAGATTTCCAGGGCGGCGGGTTATCGCGGTATATCAACCGCATATGTATAGTCGCACGAAGACTTTTTTTGAACAATTTTTAACAGCGTTTGACGATGCTGACATCGTGATGATAGCTGACATCTTTCCAGGGCGTGAGCATGATGATGGTTCTATACATGCTCGTAAACTTGTTGAAGCAATGATGAAGCGCCCGCCATTTTTGTCGTCGGAAAAACGAGTCATCTATAGTGGGAATGTTGAAAATACGGCAGCAATACTGGGTAATACTTTGCGCTCAGGTGATGTAGCAATTGTGATGGGAGCGGGAGATATCTATGCTGTAACGGAGACGTTGTTACAAGAACATAGGAAACGATCATGACGTTTGATGCTCAGACAATCTATACAAAACTGCACCCATATTTTCAGAGTCGTATTCGCCTCAACGAGCCATTGGCACGGCATTGCACTTTTGGGGTAGGGGGACCAGCCGACGTGTGGATTTCAGTCGACACGTCAAGAGAACTCATTGATCTGGTGAACATGTGTATCGAGGAGCAGTGGCCGTTGCTGCTGGTGGGAAACGGCACGAATATCCTCTTTGCTGATGCGGGTGTGCGAGGCATTGTAGCGCGTATTGTACTCGATCATTACACCATTGAAGATCAAGGTGATGGCACAACTCTTCTGGTGGCAGAGGCAGGCGTGAGTTGGCCTCGCCTTTTGAATGAGCTTGCTCCCCAGGGTTGGGGAGGGTTAGAGTTTGGCCCAGGTATACCTGGAACACTTGGTGGAGGAGTGATTTCAAATGCAGGAGCGCACAACAGCGATCTCGGTGAGGTGTTAGAGTGGATCGAGGTATTGGATGCTCGTGGTGCGATGACAACTCATGACGGAGTATCGATTCCACTCTTGCGACGATACTTGCATGATGAAATTGATTTGAGTTACCGTCATAGCCGTTTTCGCGAGAGCAGGCACATTGATTTCGACGCACAGGGATATCCAATCGTTCCTTCACGGGGTTTGATTGAGCCGAGTGAAATCATTGTACAGCTGGGGATTCGTTTACATAAGGAAGACCCTGAAAAGTTACGCACAACGATTGAAGAATATAAGCAACATCGCAAGACGACTCAGCCTGTACAGAAGAGCGCCGGTTCAGTCTTTAAGAATCCTCCGGGTGATTTCGCGGGGCGTTTGATTGACCAGGCAGGCTTGAAGGGCAGAACACACGGTAAGGCACAGATTTCACAACGCCATGCTAACTTTTTTATCAACTTAGGCGGAGCCAGTGCAGCCGACGTCATAGCTTTGATAGTTGAAGCTCGCAACAGCGTACACGACCAGTTTGGGGTAGATTTGGAGTTGGAGGTCGAGTTGCGAGGAGACTGGGGGAAGTAATCATGGAGCAAAAAACGAAAACTCGCAGAAGGGTTGTCAGTATACCGGGGGAAATCGCGCAGCCAAAGCGCTGGGCTGATCGGCATGCGCATAAGCGGAATGTAAATGTGGAACCTCGAACAAGGAGTAGGATGATGAAGCGTACGCTTGCTCAGACAGGAGTGCCAGCATCTGAAGGCCAGGTTCGCATCGTTCGTCCAATGCCGCGACAACTTCATTCTGCCAATATACCCGTGCGCAGTGGTCGGCAGAAAGCGAGAAGTCTAGGCTTCTGGCGAAGAATGTTGACAATGGTTGTGCTGTTCGCGATAGGTATTGTCGGGGTATGTTTTGCACTGAGCAGTAGTAACTTCCAGATTTATCAGATTGATATTATGGGTACACAGAACACCAGGTTGGTGAGCGATATCCAGGAAATGGGTATCCAGGGGCAGAACATTTTTCTATTAGATGCAGGCGATCTAACGACACGGATTGAGGCTCTACCAATGGTAGACTCGGTAAACATTTCAAAGCAGTTGCCAAACCTGGTGGTTATCGATGTGGTGGAGAGGACGCCTGTAATACTCTGGAAGACTCAGCACGGAACGTTCAGTGTTGATAACAAAGGAGTAGTTATTGCGCCTGCTAGTGATACTTCAGGCGCAGATCGTCTGGTGATAGTCATGGATGTGAGCAAAGGCGTAGCGCAGCAGATACATCCTGGAACCTTGTTGAATGCAGCCGATATAGCATTTGCGATGCAGCTTAATACAGGACTTCAGCATATGTCTGGAGTGCCTCCATTTACGCTGCGCTATGGTGTAATACCTAGTCAAGGGGGGCATGGGTCATTCATCGTCGTAAGTTCAAAAGGCTGGTTAGCGTATCTGGGCAGTGCTGATGGTACTAATCCATTGGATAATCGATTGATCGAACTCCAACAGATCCTGCATCTGGCACAGCAGAAACAACTCAATCTGGCAACAATTGACCTGCGCTTTGGCTTACGTCCTGTATATACATTGAAATCGTAGTCAGTTGATAGTAGTGACATAGTTCGTAGTGCGAGGGCATCACAATCGATGCCCGTACAACCCCCCAAGGGAGCGTGTATCGTGCAAGAGCGGGTGATAGTCGGTATCGACGTCGGAACAACAAAAATTTGCGTTCTTGTTGGCGAATTGGATCGCGATGGGAAGCTAAATATTGTTGGCGTTGGCACCTGCCCTTCACAGGGTTTGCGTCGCGGGGTGGTGGTGAACATCGAGGAAACAGTCACTTCCATTGCAGCGGCGCTAGATCGTGCAGAACGCCTTTCAGGAAAGGATATAACTACCGCCTATGTCGGGATTGCTGGTAGCCACATCGATTCTGAAAATAGTAAAGGATTTGTAGCCATCTCTCCAAGCCATCGAGATATTATTCAGAATGACATCAGCCGTGCTATTGAGGTTGCTCGTGCTATTGCGATTCCTGCGAATCGTGAGGTTATTCACGTGATCCCGCGCGGTTATGTCGTTGATGGTCAAGAAGGCATCAAAAATCCCATAGGCATGTCCGGTTTTCGGTTGGAGGTAGAGACACACATCATTACAGGTGCCGTGTCATCTATTCATAATTTAATTAAGTGTGTTCATAAAGCGCGTGTTGAGATCGAAGACCTGGTTCTTGAGCCATTGGCTTCCAGTGAAGCAGTACTGGCTGAAGGTGAGACAGATCTTGGAGTAGCGCTTGTTGACATCGGTGGTGGCACCACTGATGTAGCTGTCTTTACTGATGGGGCAATCTGGCATACTGTAGTATTACCTGTCGGGGGGAACCTGATTACCAGCGATATTGCTATCGGTTTGCGTCTGCCATTCGGTGTAGCTGAGGAACTCAAAGTGACCTATGGTCATTGTGACCCTTCAACTATTCCCGACGACGATATGATTGACCTGTCGCATTATATGCCGGATTGCAATGATCTTGTACCTCGGAAACTGCTTGCCGAAATTATTCAAGCGCGAGTGGAAGAATTGTTTGAAATGGTACACGAGGAGATCAAGAAATCTGGTTTTGACGGACTATTGCCAGCCGGTCTGGTACTCACTGGAGGTGGCGCTGAGTTGCCGGGCATCCTGGATGCCGCGGGTCAGATTCTCGATTTGCCTGCGCGTTTAGGTTCGCCACTTGGCCTGCACGGGCTTGCCGACTCGATAAGTCGTCCGGCTTATGCCACTTCGGTTGGTCTGTTGCTTTGGGGATTACGTCATACCTCGTTTCTTGCGGATGAGGATGAGTTGGAGGAGTTAGGGACAGGAGATGTGATATCTCGTTTAGGACGCTGGTTCCGCGCCTTTGTTCCATAGTATTGATTGTAGGGGATATGAAAATTGTCCCCGCCAGGATTGCCATCGCCTGTTTGTTTGTTGAGTGCAGAAGTTTGCGCTCGAACAACAAATACGAAAGGGGGCCAAAATGTTACCAATGGGAAATCATCAAGTTGAGGGCTTTGCCCAAATCCGTGTTATCGGTGTAGGAGGAGGAGGCAGTAATGCAGTCAACCGCATGATTCAGGCCAATATGATGGGTATCGAGTTTATTGCCGTCAATACCGATGCCCAGGCCCTGCTGCTGGCCGATACGCCACATCGAATTCGCATCGGTGACAAGCTCACACGGGGCCTTGGAGCCGGTGGTAACCCAAGTGTTGGGGCAAAGGCTGCGGAGGAAAATACTGAGGATTTGTACGAGGCGCTGAAAGGCTCCGATATGGTTTTTATCACGGCCGGTATGGGAGGTGGGACTGGTACAGGTGCAAGTCCGATCGTGGCGCAAATTGCGCGCGAGTTAGGCGCATTGACTGTTGGTGTTGTGACAAAACCATTTGCATTCGAGGGTAATAAGCGTCGTGCTGCGGCCGAAGAGGGTATCGCTAATCTCAAGCAGCATGTTGATACACTGATTACAGTGCCGAATGATCGACTCCTGCAAGTGGCTGACAAGAAAATGCCGTTGAAAGAAGCTTTTCGACTGGCAGATGATGTCTTGCGGCAGGGTATCCAGGGCATCAGTGATTTAATCACGGTGCCAGGGCTTATCAATCTGGACTTTGCTGACGTGAAAACAATCATGTCTGCGGCGGGTTCTGCGTTGATGGCAATTGGAGAGGCTAGTGGCGAATCGCGTGCAGTAGATGCTGCGCGCATTGCGATTGCCAGCCCCTTACTCGATATCGATATCAACGGTGCTCGTGGGGTCTTGTTCAATATTACTGGTGGTCTTGATCTAACTCTCTACGAAGTGAATGAGGCGGCCGATATCATTAGCAAAGCAGCACATCCTGAAGCGAATATTATCTTTGGTGCTGTACAGGATCCTGCATTTGATGGGAAGGTCAAGATTACGGTCATTGCGACAGGGTTTGATGGAGGACGGACGCATCTGTCAACATCACCGCAGGGCCGTGTGGAATACAACCGCAATATGTTCTACCAGGTGGCTTCTTCGTCCAACAATGGCAATGGTTCGATGCGCCAGCCACAGCAAAGCGTATCGAACGGATATAACCCGTCACCATTAACGCCACCCATGAATATTGCGAAGCATCCGACAGGGCCTTTACAACCGACTGCAGGACGATCTATGCAGCCTACCCCAGTTCCAGTGATGCAGGAACATATGCGACGACCTGTGAATGTCGGTCATGTTGATGTGCTTGAGGAAGATTTCGACATGGACAACGAATTTGGCGATGTGCTCGAGCCTGTGATTGAACATGCACGGCTTCCTGTCCCAGAGCCAGAAGCGCAGCCTTCACAGCGTCCAGCGTCTGATTCTCGTCCTCAGCGCCCAATCAGGCGCATGGACCCGAAAGCGTTGGATCTGCCAAGAGGTAGTCGAAACGCTCCTCCGGGAGATGTAATCGATATTCCAGCATTTCTACGCAAGCGCTAACGCGAGACAAAAAAGGTTCAGCCCGGAGGTAGATTACCAGGCTGAACCTTTTTTGTCTCTATTAACGTTTAAATACGGGCAATTCTGTTGGTTGTTCTCCCCATATTTCCTGGAATGTCCTTATCCAGGCCAATATGGTTGATTACGACACGCGCTCCTGGAATGCCGCTAATCTCGTTCTCCAGCATGTACTTCATCTTGGGGTCTGGGACCTCACCGTACAGGCTAACAATATAGTTTTCAACCAGCACTGAGATATTTTTCGCTCCATCGAGTTTACCTGCTGCTTTCAAGCTTTCGATGTGAGCATTGACAGCGTTCAGAAGCTCATCTTCGGCAACCAGGAAGTTCATGACATCGAGTACACCCGGCATCTTACGCAGGGCAGCTTCGACTTCCTGCTTTTGCTCCTCTAATTCAACTTTGCCGTATAACGAAAGCACAACACCTTCGCGCTCAACAAATACCTTTACGGGATGCGCGCTCCACGCCGTTGTGTCAACAGTAACCGTTCTGTCTACCACATCTTCTGCCTCACGGAGAATTTTTGCTGCCAGAGGTGTCGGCTTACCTGAAGACGCAGCTTCCTCAAATGTTGCAGAATATTCTCCAGGTTTGGCATGCTCTCCGTGAGTAGCCATTGGATCTTCCAATGCCCAACCCATGATGCTAATAAATACAAAAACAGCGCCAATGATAGTTACCCAGTAAACAGTGTTAATGAACACAAAACTAGCCATTGTCACGAGAATGGATATGCCCAAAATAACTGGCCAGAGACTACCATTGGGGAGGTGAATATGGGCTTCTTCGCCCTCAGCATGTACTGCATCCTCGACTGCTCGCGCAGGTGTAGTCATTTCGTCTTCGGTGAGACTTGTGTTTTGAAGAGAAGTATCCATAAGTGCTCGCTTTCTATCGAAAGTGATTATGATCTACCTGGACACTGTTGAGTTGCGACAGCTATCCTACTATAAGAATAACAGGAATGATCTTCTCTTGCAAGCAGTTGAACGAATTTTTCCATCACAATGTTTCCGGATAAACTTCCACAAAACATCTCCTCTCAAAGAATGCATAGAAAGAACTTTTGTTCTATAATATCAATAGAAGCATTTATGACATACCAGTTAAAAACTGGCTAAGAAAGAGACATCATCACATGCTCCGAGACGTAATGAAGGAGACGTGGGCTTTTCAAAAAGCTGCTTTGGAAGGACATGAAGAGGAACTTCCACAACGATTTCAGATGGCATTCATGCAAGGAGTCCACCAGGCCCACACAGAAATGCTGCTAGAGCTGCGCCAGACACTCGTGAAAATCGTGCGCCTGCGTTTCCCCAATGTGGTGCGCCTGGCAAAGAAACAGACCTCTTCTCTCGATGATTCGGCTCAGATGCGAGACTTAATCGTCAAAATGAGCATCGCGCAAACCTCGGAAGAGGCGGTAGTATACCTGCTTGAAGTCGACGAAGATGAGGACGAGAACGATTAATGTAATTACACCCCTTCTCCTTTCATCTCGCCTGACCCGTAGGGTAGCTGAGCAGGAGCGTTGGCGAGATGGATAGGTGCCAGCTGGTGTCAGGCTTGGATAGCGGCACCCTCTAGTGGATGCCAGCCATCGCTATTCCCCTAATAGAATCTTCAAATCTGAAGCTAACTGGCCTGGGGTGAAGACATTATCAAGCAAGGCTCGCTCATTGCCTTGCTTATCGATGACATAGATAGCAGAAGAGTGGTTGACAACTCCACTACTGGTGGCCGCTTGCGCATCAACGCTATATGATGCCCATACTGGTGCCAATTGGTTGTGGGTGCCAATCAGATAATAGAAGTAATCTCCCAGTTTATGTACGCTGGCGAAATTTTGCGCGGTAGTGGCAGTATCGCCTTTAGGATCCATACTCACGGCAATAACTGCAATGTGCTGTGCATTACTACCCAGACTTTGCATGGTGGTATGTATTTTTTCCGCAGTCAAAGGGCATACATCAGGGCAATGTGTATAAAGGAAAGTCAGGACAACCGGCTTCCCTTTGAATTGTGATAGCGATATTGCATTACCAAACTGGTCTTTTAGAAGAAAATCAGGAGCAGGGGTGCTGCCTAGATTAGTACCTTGTAGGTTGGTTGAGCTAGAAGAGGCATTAGAAGTAGCAGCTCCGCCTGCACCATTGTGCAAACTGAAGAGCGCTACAACCAGTACAACAAGGAACGCGAGGCTTATAACTGATAAACGCGAGGCTAAGCGCCAGCTCATAGTCATTGACTGTCCTTTATGTTATCCCACTCTTGACTCTATATGAGCGTCTTCGTGATGAGCTATGTGTTTTGGATTAATGCACTACTCTGTCGATTACCATTGCCGCAAAAATCAAGGCAAGGTAACAGTTAGAATACCAGAAAAGAGTGCGTGCCCACTTTTTCGTTTGGTCGCGCATGAGACGTATCGCCATGTAAATCAGTATCCCACCGAGTACAAGAGCAACAAGCAGGTAGAAGTAACCCATGGCATGCATTGCGAAGAGAATCATGGTTACGGCCAATAGTAATAATGAATAGAGCAATATTTGCTTGCGTGTCTCTCGTTCGCCCATTACCACTGGCAACATTGGTATACTGGCTTTCTCGTAATCTTTCTGAATCAACAACGAAAGAGCCCAGAAATGTGGAGGCGTCCAGTAAAAGATGATTGCAAAAAGCCAGATCGCTGGCAGTGTCAGTGAATTTGTTACCGCGGCCCAGCCAACCAGTACAGGAACGGCTCCAGCAGCACCGCCAATTACGATATTTTGCGCTGATGAGCGTTTGAGCCACATCGTGTACACGAAAATGTAGAATAGAATGGCGGAACAGGCCAGCAGGGCGCTAAGAAGGTTGACAAAGGCCATCAGGACTATAAATGATCCGATTCCTAACACAATGCCAAAAACCAGCGCCTGAGTAGGTTGCACTCTACCAGATGGCAAAGACCTGCGCTGAGTGCGTCCCATGATCTGGTCTATATCCCGATCAATATAGCAGTTAATGCAATTCGCACTACCCGCTGCCATGGCGCCGCCCAGTAAAGTTGCCAGTACAAGGCCAAGTGGTGGTAATCCTTGGTGAGCGATCGCCATTGCGGCTACGGTTGTACCCAGCAGGAGAATCGTCACATGCGGTTTCATAAGATCAACATAGCTGGAAATTGTTTGTTGAATCGGTCCTGCTGGTTTCTTCTCTTCTACCAGTTCTTCTAACTCTGCTCCTTGAGGAGCCGCTCTCAATTGACGTGCTGCAAGTACGGCCAACAGTACCAGGCTGCCCCATACTGCTGTAGCAAGGGCGAGGTGCAAGCCCGCGATAAAGTCAGGCCTCTCCAGGAGTACCACCAGGCCTCCAACAGTAGCCTGTGCTACGAAAAGTATCCCCGCTGCAAGCGCAACCCATGCCTGGCTTGGCGCAACGATTCGCCTGCGCCAGGCTGAAATCAATGTCCAGATGAGTACGAGTCCCACAAACGTAGCTACGAGGCGATGAAAAGTATTGATGTCTGACAGGTGATACTGTACAGCCCATGCAGGAGCGGTTCCACAGAGTGGCCAACCTGGACAGGCCAGGGTTGCTCCACTTCCTACCACGTAGGAACCGCTTAGCATCAATCCGTAGACCAGTATTGCATTGGTCATGGCTAGGCGTACAAATTTACGAGTCTTAGCTGGATGTTCTTTACTTGGTTTTGCCTTCCCTGACATTACAGCAACAGTAATCACCATTGCAAAAATTGCCAGCGCTGTCCCAAGATGTGCTGCGATGATTGTAGGTGGTAGTTTCCATAACACGGTGAGGCCACCAAGCACAATTTGAACGACCAGGAAGCACGGTGCTAGTAGAGCAGGTATCAAGACCTGCCGTTCTTTACGTGCCCAGATAAGGGCGCTAATCGCTAATGAAATAATGAGGATGCTGACAATGGAAGCTGTATAGCGATGAAATTGCTCCAGCAGCACATGATAATCAAGCGCGACAAAAATATCACCGTGGCATAACGGCCAGTCAGGGCAGCTCAAGCCGGAGTCAGAGACACGCACTGTGCCTCCGAGCGCAATCAGAAAATAAGTAAATCCGACCGTCACCCATGCAATACGACGTACTATTTTCATAGGAGGTACTATCCTTTGTGATAGAGAGTATATGACTCATTCTATTGTCAAGGACAATCCTGTTACCATCCTTGCAAAGCATCAGGTGTGCCTTACAATTAACTGAATAGTCAATAGAAGGAACTGGTAATCATTTGAGGGGAGAGGTATCCAATCTGGTAATTGGCACAAGATAGACGCCAGGTAGTGAAATATTTACACTATACCTGGCGTCATTGTACTTACGCTTGAAACTCTACGCTCTAGCCTGCCTTAGTCAGGGTTGATTGCCTGGAAGAAGGTAATACTGGCAGAAGTTGATGAGAGTACTTGAATGCGGAGACCGCACTGCCCATTGCTTAAGGAACTATCCATTGTGGTGATAGTCCATGCTGTTGGCTCCGCCGTGGTAGTTGCCCAGGCTTTTACATAAAGCGTTGTTCCGACGATGCGGAAGCGTAAATTGTAAGCAGTATTTGCTGTAGCAACGAATGCAGCTGTACTTAAGGTCGTTGAGGTACCTTTCACTTTTTTCTGCAACACCAGTTGAGTGCCGTTAATGTAGGCTTTGTACCAGTTGTTTGTATCTTGCCAATGCAAGACCGCACCCAGGTTATTATTTGTGAAACTGCTTGCTGAGCCAGTGAAGAACACCTCCGAATCGGTAACCACAGGTCCCAGTACTGCATTATAGGGACCGCTACCATTGGCGATTTGTCCCACGTTGTTGTTGATAGAGAATGATTTTTGCGTATTGGCATCTCCACCCCAGGTCTGTCCATCAGAAGCTGTACCCCAGAACTGTTGATTAGCACGTTGAAATGTGTCTTGCGCCAGAACCGTTCCTGGAGTTGGTGAAGGTGTAATGGACGGAGACGGAGACACGGTTACCGTTGGGCTTGTAGTAACACTCACAGTCGGTGTAGGCGTCAAATTTGGTGGATTTAGCGGCGTTGGAGTAGGTATTCCCGCAGGTATGCCAACATATCCCAATCCTGTACGAGAAGTTGTGAAGATGGGGTGTCCATTTTGCCAGTCGATCTCAAGGAATTTGCGAGTATTACTGACAGATGGAAGATAGTAGGCGATGGTGCGCGTAGTCGTATCGATAACATCGCCTGAATCACCTACTATCGCGTAACGTCCATCGGCAATATGGGACAACCAACCCTCTTTCCCACAATCATAGATACAAGGACTTTCCGTGCCACCCATAGCTGGATTTAGTTGGATGTTGGCTACTTGTGTTGGGGCATTAGTGGGAAGTCCACTGATATTGAAGACATGCACATAGCTATTCGGTGTATCGATCAGGTAGAGTTCTTTCTCATCGGGTGAGATACTGATGCCATGCGCCGATGTTGATCCCGCTGGTGCTGTAAAACTTTTTACAGGGACAGTGTACAGGATCTTTCCTGTGTTTAGATTACTAACCTGAAAGCCAAGAAAGCCTGTATGTGTCGTAAATACAAGTGACTCTGATCCATTGATAGTAAACGGCCTCACGCCTCCTACCAGTGGGCCAATAGTCTCGCTGACTTTGTTCGTGGCTGTGCTCGCCACGAAAAAGGTGGGATTATTAAGCCCACCAAGGTAGACATGCTGCCCTGAGAAACCCACAATGGTATTATGAGCGGCATTCCCTGTGGCGGTGAAAATTGTGCCTTTGACACTGCCATTGCTAGTATTGATTATGTGCCAGGTTCCATCATAAGCAGCCTCTCCATCCGGCATATATATTGTAGAGCCATCTGGTGTAATAGCACCACTATCGATGCCAAAGGAGTAATTTTGCGTCCAGACAATCTGGTTGTGGATGAGATCATATTTGAGGAGAGAACCGTTGCCATGGATTCCACCATCACCATGATAGCTCAGATAGAGGAAACCGCCCGCTGGGTCGGCAATAATACCTCTGCCACCACTCGTCATGGGCAAGCTGATTTGCTGTATAAGCTGAAAGTTGTTGTCCATATCGTAGACATACAAAGTTTGGTCTGGGAAAACGTAGAGATAATGATGGATAGTTGCGTCCGCTCGCGCTGTACCAGTTCCTTCCCTGGCAAGAAAGATGAGCGGAAACATGACTATGAATAAGAGACCTAGAGCAAATATCGATTTTTTGTGCAGTTTCATGATCCCCCCGTATTTTGAAAAGAATGGATTGTTGTATACAACAACTTAAAATTTTCCAATACTTATGTCCAATCGCTAATTATAGTCGTTAAATCTCTCAAAAAGACTTTTTGATACGAAAGATCAAAAGAATGCATACATTTGATCTAGGCATAATTTCTGTGTTGAAATGAACAAGATGAACTTGATTCATCTTGTAGCCTCTCTTGACCCTTGCTATAGTATGTAACTGAAGACTTGTTCGCGCGAAAGGTCAGCAATATGGTAAATATTGGACTCGATTTCTGGCTTACTCAGTGGAACCTCGAGCCATCAATCCTTATAGGCACAGCACTCATAACAGGTCTGTATCTTTATGCAATTGGCCCGTATCGAAAACGCCATTTCCCCGAAGAGCCAGTAAGAACAGGCCAGACCATCGCTTTTCTTTCAGGCATGCTGATCATGTTTCTGGCTCTCGTCTCGCCCCTGGATGAACTTGGCGATTCTTACTTATTTAGCGCGCATATGGTACAACATCTCTGCCTGACCATCATTGGCCCACCATTGTTATTACTTGGTACCCCTGATTGGATAGTAAAGCAGGCATTTAAAAGCAGGGTTATTTTTCAAATTGCAAAGATATTGACCTACCCTGTTGTAGCTTTTGTCCTTTTTAACGTTGACTTCTGGCTCTGGCATGCCCCGCCTCTTTACAATGCAACGCTTGAGAATCAAACGATCCATATTCTGGAACACCTGACGTTTATTTTCTTTGCTCTTTGTTACTGGTGGCCGATCTTTAGCCCATCAAAAGACCAGCCATCTCTCCCCATTGGAGGTCAGATACTCTACCTCTTCTTCAGTGGTATGCCATCGGTTTTACTTGGAGCAGGTTTGACATTCAGTCCTCCTCTGTATGCTCCATATATTGCCGCACCTCGAATCTGGGGTATCTCAGCGGCCACTGATCAGCAATTGGGCGGACTTATCATGTGGGTACCGGTGAGTATTTTTTACATCGTTATTATGAGTGTCCTCTTCATTCGCTGGATGCTGCAACAGGAAGCAGAACAACAGGCTAAAGAGAGAGAGCTATACGAGCAGCAGGATTCTCAAGATCAGGCGGAAGTAGTATAACGCCTCAAATGTTAATATCTCCTGTCCAAGACTCTATATTGCATAAAGAACACATGTTATAATGCGCCTGTGCATTTCCACTTTCCCAGGTTCGTGCAAGAACTAGAAAGTGGGAGAATAGTATTTCACAGTTGTTGGGAAGGCGCATCATTATGCTCATTACATGCATCGAATTAGAGAATATCAAAAGTTATCGTAATGTCTCTGTAGATTTTCGACGAGGCACGACTGCTATCCATGGTCCAAATGGTTCCGGTAAAACAACCATCGTCGAATCCATTGGATTTGCGCTCTTCGACCATCTCTCCTATAACCAGTCGCAATTTGTGCGCGAAGGCGAAAAATACGGGCGTGTCGTTGTCCATCTCATTGGCGGTGATGATCGTCCCTACGAAGTCGAACGGCGTTGCGGAACAGGCGCGAAATGGGTCGTATTTGATCGCGAAGCAGACCTGCGCGTCGAACAACGCACCGATGTGCTGGATAAGCTCCACGAGCTATTTGGCATCGATCGCGAGCGGCCACTCGATGTGCTTTTCCGTGATGCGTTAGGTGTACCTCAAGGAACCTTTACCTCTATTTTTCTCGAAACTGCCAGTAAACGCAAGCAGACATTCGATGCTCTGCTCCAAATCGAAGACTACAAAACTGCTGCAGATTACCTGTTAGATACCTCGAAAGTATATCAGGAGCAGATTCAAACACAAAAAAGTGAAATCCAACGCCTTGAAATTGAAACGCGCGACCTGGATGAGTGGCGGGCAAGCCTGAAAAGTTCACGCCTGGAAGACCAGCAGAAAAAAGAACAAAATGCGCAAAGCGCCCGGCGGTTGACGGTATGCAAAGAACGCGCTGAATTGCTGAAACAACAGCGTGATCACCTCAATGAGTGCCAATCGCAACTCCATCAAAAAAGAACAATTCATACAACCTCTCAAGAAATGCTTATGGACAGACAGAATCAAGTGAGTGAAGCTCGTATAGCCAGCCAAGCTATACAAGAGAGTCAGGCTGATTACGAACGCTACTTGCAGGCAACGCAGTCTTTAAAACGCCTCCGCGCAGATGAACAGCAACGCAATACATTGCGGCAACAACACTCAAAATTGCAAACAACCCTAGCAACGCACCGGGCGAATATTGAGAACCTGAGCGGAAGGCTCCAGGATGTAGCTGCTGCCCATCAACGACTGGTGGAGTTATTGCCGCTTGTAGAACAGCAGCATCAATTAGAAAAGAGAAGGGATATCCTTACTCTTCAGGTTAATGAATATGAAAGGCTGCTCAAGGAAATACAGCGCATGCAGCAACAGGGAGCAAAATTCTTGCAGCAGCAGAGAGATATCAAGCAACGAATAGACGTGATTGAACCACTGCAAAATGTGGCAGGACTCCTGACAGCACGTGTCGAGAGGTTAGCTCATCTACAATCTAGAACAAGCGAACGAAGTACAAAGCGGTTGCAATTTGAGGAAAAACGCAAGCAATTACAAGAGAAGAATGCTGATCGCGAGAAAATCACAAACTACCTGCGTAAAGCCGATGATGTGATCACTAAAATTGAAGAACACCGTCAGGAAGCTGAAGAGCTAACAACTTTACAAATTCAGCACGAGCAACTCTCTGCGCAACAACACCGTCTTGAGGGGAATATTGAAGGCTTTGTAAGGTCGCGAAAGCTTTCCGCGGGTGGTCAGTGTCCATTACTACATCAGCCATGCTTGAATATCAAACAGGATGGCATTGTTAGCCTGGAATCCTACTTTGATGGGAAACTCGCTCAAGAGCGGAAACAATTTGCTAGTCTCAGCTTGCAACTAACTGCCGTGAACGACCGCATTTCATTTGTTGGAAAATTTGCAGATGGATTGAATAAACTGGGGCAGTATATTGAGAGCCGTGATGCTCAAGTTGAGCGTCTAAAAGCAGTGACACAAGATATTACTCGTCTGGAACGTGAAATATCGGATTTAGGGCTGGATCTTGAGGAGCTGAAAAATCTCGATCAGCAAATAGTCCAGGCCAGATCTGAGCGCGATGAAAGCGAAAAAGCAGATCAGAGGGTTCGCGAACTTGAAGGTTTCCGGACACAAATGCAGCATTTGCAAACACAGATTGAGCAGTCTGGAATCGATTTGTTGCAGCGTCAACAACAGGCTGACGAGCTATCTAAAAGCGGAGATGAACTGAAAGACGTCAATCAGAAATTACAAGTGCTCAATGATCCTCGCTCGCTAAGTAAGACACAACAGGATACCATTCAGAAAGAATCTACCTATCAGCAACAAATGCAAGCTGAACAGCGAAAAGCTCAAGAGATAGAAGAGCAGCTAGCACAATTGGAACAGCACTTGAACCGCTACGCTGATCTCGATGTGCAAATTGTCCAGCAGGAATCTATTCAACAAGATTGTGGAGCAAGCTACTCGACCTATCTTAAAAATATAGATACCGCGAAGATGCTCCCCGAGCGCACGCAAATGTACAATCGGGCGCTTCAAAAAGCTGAGCAAGCAAAACAGGCCTTGCTACGCTGCCGAACGGGCATACCAGGAAGCGCGGGATATATTCAACGAACAGGAACTTGTCGAGTTGGAACTTGAAATCAACAGGCTCACGGGTGAATTAGCCGGGTTAGCCGCGGAAATGCAAAAACTACAGGCAGAAATCAACAACCTCGAGCAAAGGATAGAACTCGCCGAACTACTGCTAGAAGAGCTGAAAGTAGCTGAAAAGGAAAAAAGCACGCTTGAAGAGCTATACAAAATGTTGGAGCAGTTCCGCAAATTGATCAAAGAAGCTGCCCCACATGTATTGAAAGCAATGATGAATGATATCTCAATTGAAGCCAATCGCATCTTTGGCGAGATCATGGGTGATCGCAGCGCCCAACTTTCCTGGCAAAATGATTACGAAATCATCCTGCATCGCCAGGGAGTCGACCGCACCTTTGCACAATTGAGTGGAGGTGAGCAGATGAGCGCGGCACTGTCGGTACGCCTCGCCCTGCTTAAGAAGCTCTCTACGTTGAATATCGCCTTCTTTGACGAGCCGACTCAAAATATGGATGAACTCCGCCGCACCAACCTGGCGGAGCAAATCCGACGCGTGCGTGGCTTCGATCAATTGTTTGTCATCAGCCACGACGATACCTTTGAGCAAGGGCTTGATAGCATCATCCGACTGCGTAAATTGGATAACAAAACCTCTATCATAACCGAGGACGATGGAATGATAGTGGAAGAACAGGAACGTGTGCATGCTTCATAAAGGCAAACTTCAGGCTGCTTTAAACCTTAAACGCGGCCAATTCAACGCTTTCGATGCTTCATTTATCGATCAATTGCAAGCATATCGTCACGCTCTCGAAACGTTGTACAATTGCTATGCTTCAAGCACGGCATTAGACAACCGGCTCCCACCCGACACTACTGGTGCGCCATCAGCGGGTGCGCGCCCCACTATGGAATACGACCGCTGGCTGGTTCATGCCGCGCAAGGCAATTATCATGCCCCAAAATTTCCCTTTGGCATTGAGTTTGAGAACCACGAACAATCTCGCCAATGGGCCGAATGTATAGAAGGCATAACCACAATTGCCGTCGATGGCAGCCAGCTACAGCCCTGGCGTGATGCCTCTATTCCAGTGGCGTTGATCCAGGTCGGCCTGTTTGCCAATCCCCATGCTCAGGGGCGTCCGTACACAAAAGATGTTCGCTTGGAGGTGCTTTCCCCTGATGAAATCATGGAAGAGTCTCTCACCGAGAATAAAGACCCCGATAGCTATCCCTATTCCGAAATGCAGGTGACGCTTCGCCGCTACATGTTAGAAGTAGAGACACTTTGCAATCAGATGGAACAGCATGGTCAGCAGCGCCGTGAGGGTGATCCCTCCCACAGCCCTATAGTCTTTTTCGATGGTTCCCTCGTCGTTTCATTCGCTTTGACGATGCCCAGTCCCTACAGGGAACGTTATATTGCTTCCGCCATCTCGCTCTTACAAACCTCCGAGCAACAACGCGTGCCGCTCATCGGTTACATAGACACAAGCTATGCACGCGACATGATTACCATGCTTCGCCGCCTGGATTCTATAGAGCGCCAGCCTGTACTGCGCGAAACAAAAAATATCCATGACGCGTTATTATGGCAGGGTCAACTGCGTTGGGGAGATCGCACGCCCGCCATGATCTGCGCTCGTGGCGACATACTGGAAGGTTATGGATCCTATCGTGAGCAAGTAGCGTTCTGTTATGTGCAAACAACCTCAACGCGCCCGCCTGCCCGCCTGGAGTTCCCCCGCTGGATGCTGGATGACGGAATACTCGAACCTGTCCTTGACGCAGTCCGTGCTGAAGTCATTGCTGGACAGGGCTATCCCTATGCCATTGAAGCTGCCGATGCAGTAGCCGTAATTACCATGCAAGATCGAGCCGAGTTTTACGGCCTGTTCCAGACTTTTATGGAGAGACAGGGACTAAAATTCACCTTCTCAACCAAATCGGTTAGCAAAAGTAGAAGAAGATGATAATTGCCTGGTGCGTCATCCCGCCAATTTGTCATCCTGCTAAAATGTCATCCTGAGAGAAGCGAAGGATCTACCGCGCAGAACCATGAACCTTGCCTACTCCCCACAAGCCTGAATTGTCATCCTGAGAGAAGCGAAGGATCTATCGCGCGGTACGACGAGCCTGGCCAACACGCCACAAATGTAAGCAAAAGAAATGAAAACTATTCATCACCCTTATTGAATGCAGTCTCCAAAACCTCTACCTGCTCATTTATGGTTTTTGTATCATTTTCCTTGCTGAGAGAATAACGATAGTAGTAAATATGCGCAGACACGGCTAAGATGAATACTGCTCCCGCCACGATGGATGCCCATGTATTAGAAAGCGTTTGCTCAGTAATGAAGAACACTGCTCCAGCAAGACAGAGACTGCCAATAAAAGCATTCAGGGTAGCAATCATAAAAGTGACACTGCCGATACGTTCGCCCTTAGGCATTGTTGTAAGCCGCCAGCGGAAGGCCTTTTCAATCGTCGGCATCTGCTGTTTAAATTGATCTATATAGTACTCTTTGATCACATTCATGGTGAGAAGGCTCTCTTTATATGCCTGTCTCAGGCGAATGAGAGTAACGAAAAAGCAGATGCTGATGAAAGCGCCAATGAAAAGCAATAGAGCGACTAAGGCCTGTGGAATAGTGCGCGTGCCCCCGCTGAATTGATACACCGCTGCCAGACCGGACACCAGAACTCCGAGCAGGATGTAATAGAAACTGGAGATACGCGCTCGATCCTCCATGGCTTGATATGCCGTCACACTCGCGTAGTTGAACTCTTCGAGGAGCATATTCTCTATCTTGAGCGATGTATCAAATGGTCGATCGGTGCCATTTGTTTGTTCGTTTGAGTCGTCATTCCTGTAGGATGTGGATCGTTCAAAAGGCATATTTGTTGCGTCACGGGCCATCGAAATCCCCTCCTGCAAATCCTATTTATCAAGAAGATGCGAAAATAGCTTCACACGCGTCGTTGGGTCGATGAAATTTCCTCGCTGAGTATAGCATATTTCGCGAGGGACTTATATGCATTTATTTGAATTATCTAGCTTGTATTGATATATTTCTAATAATATTTATACAATACATTATATATCAATTTTTATTCCATTATGACTTTTCTCCTATTCACTTATATATCATTATTTTCCCATTAAAATTTGCTCCACAATATATCAATCATATTTATTTCCATTACCTATCTCACTATGATAATTGTATCCTTTACTTGCTCTTTTTGAGATGCTTCCTTTGGAAGAGATGGAGTATGTCCCATGCTGTCTGCTGATCCCGGTTCACGCTCTCCTCGCCCTCGTCCTCATATTCGTTTTCCGTTTCAGACATCCCGCCGCCTCACACTCGGCACCTGTTGCTCTCAGCCCTGTTGCTGATCGTCGTCCTCTCAGGCGTCATCGCAGGCTGGAGTACCGGCGTGTTCACCAGTCACGCGGCTGACCCCCTGACGAGCGCACCTGCCACCATGACCTTCGATCATTTCTCGGAGGGCCGTCAGGACACACCTATCGTGGTCCCGTCACCTTTCCATCCACTGGCGCCACCTCCGGGCAAGGGTCTCGCAGTATGCCTATTTTACACCCTGCCCCCGAGTGCCGAACCTGCCAGCATGCACCCATCACCTCTACGTTGACTTCGGCCTTTCTCGCAGACAGCGCTACAGCATCAGCCCTTGATCTCACAACAGCATATCCGCCTCGAAGTACATATCCAGCTAATATCTCTTATCTCTCACATACCACCAAGTAGCAGCGCGCCTGTAAACGCGCTAAGCGTACATCTCATCCAATTTATAAACATTCCACCAACCAGAATAACCTACTTAACACTAACAACTACAACTCATCCACAACCAAAACAACATCATCAACAAACTAACCTTACATACACCTATGACCACCATCTATCACTACCAACCCTCCTAACTAACATATCTAAACCTTAACCCTAATAACGTAATCCTAAACTAACCCACCCTCATTCTGCACCCTACAAACCAAACAACCCAACACCAAACTCAACATTCCCATACATATACCCAATAACTCATACCCTTAACACCCATAACATATTACTCAACACCAACTCATTTATCACTTCAAACAAAAATTTCAATCAGCTTTGCTGAACTGCCTCTCTCTCTTGCACAACTCCTCATAGCAGCACTCTATCTCTTACAATTCCTCTCATCATCATAAATTTTATCTCTCATCTAACTCTCACCTATTCCATCATCTTACCCAATTAACTTCATAACTTCATCTCACTCTCAATCTACTAAATATATAACTTATCTCTCAACTTTATTTCCATCATCTCATAAATTTATTCAATCAATTCAAATAACACCTATTACTTTCTCAACAACATCTCCTATATCATCTATCATCTCATTACATTCACATACAACTCTTACTATATCTAACATATCTCCTACTTTAAAATCTATCAAATTATCTTCAACAAATATCCTTTCTTTCACTTTTTATACAAATCTAACACCTACTACTAACTTATCTTTATCATCTACTCTCTACAATATTATACCTATAATATCATCTCTCTCATCAAATATCTCTTATACATCTACTATATCTTATCTCCTATTTAAATCTCCAATAGTACCTACTACTAGATAATTCTATTCACTTATGTGCTAGACTAGAACACCCCCACTGTAGCTATACCAACATCCGCGATACCTCTCTCTAGCAGATCATCTACGGCTATGGTCAAGGCACCACTGGTTCGGTCACCGATGTGTCTGTCATCGTCGACTATCTCTATCATAGTCCGAGTACGATCTCCTCCACCAGTAGCGACTCATCCCGCTCTGTGCTGGTGCGCCTATGGAATAACTACGACTGCGAAGTGCTCCCCGACCTCGACGACCTTGCGCTGTGATACCCATTAGATGATAGCAGCGAGAGCACCCCTCGTCATGAGTACGCTCACCCTGATAGTGTGACCAGCTACGTCGCATCGACGCACACGCCGAGTTACGAGGATAGCAGCTATGCCTTCGCCTACACTGCGAACCCGCCCTTTGCGGACAGCCCATTTTCCGCCTGCACCGATCCCCTGACCCTCGCGCAGCAGTATTGCGCCTGAACACCTGCTCACAGCGTCACCCCCACCATCTATCAGAACCAGACAGGTCATACGCTGCACAGTGTCCAGTTTAGCTACACATCTTTGCTCACAGACACGTACTACGACAGTACACAAACGGTCAGCTCGCAGTCCTACAGCACGCAGACTAGCTGAGATTACCTGAACTTCTACCAAGATCGCAATACCGAAGTGAGTGTAACCATCACCTATGCCAGAGCCTATAACAATACCCATATCACTCCCACCATCATAAATAAGAATACCATCTTCTATGACCCTTACTACGCGCTCTTCTGCACCAACAACAGCACCTGCACAGTCCACTACTCTCATCCTGATGATCATACCTTAGCTTAGCAGGTAGTCACCAGCATCACCGCTCTCTGCACCTATAGCAGTTCCTCCTCCTTGCAGCCCGCCAAAACCACCTTCAGTTACTACCGCCTATCGAAAACAGAGACCTATATCGAGAATATCTTTTGTTACCCCTATCAAAACCAAGTTGATAAGGATTGCGTGAGTGACAACTAGTTACCTGCTAGTGATACGTATTGAGAAGACTATTACCATGCCTAGTACCAGAGCTTTTCGCAGGTCTGTACAGTCAGCCCAGCCAATGACCTGACCGTGTATTACTACTACAGTACCGAGAGCTGGCGGACGCCCATGTCCGATTATCAGAACTTCCTGCGGCATGCTGTGGCGCGAGGAGGTCTACAGCGGCACTAGCTTTACCCCCACTACCCTGCTCACTCGCACCAATACCTATTATGCAACAAACTCTAATGCGTGCCGCAGCACCACCATCACCTATCCCGCCTGCGAGCAGGTCGTTGTCTACACCCAGGCCATTTATTACGAGAGCAGCAACAGTAGCAGCGCTCCCATAGTCCAACACACCTATACCTACGACTATTATTCCCTCTAATATGAGCTTGTAGCCAGTGGCGGGTACCACGTGCTCCAGCAAGACCAGGTCAGCGGCTCTAACCTCCCTACGAATATCTACCCGCTCAATAAAAACTGAGCATATACGTTCAACTACCAGACAACGTCAGGAGAGTGGACTTACTACTCCATCAACAACGTGACGCACAGCGATAGCACCGATAACACTAGTCATATCTGGCAGTGCCAGGATAGCACCTACGACAAGGAGCACCCTCGGGGACACTGACCCCCTCAGAAAAGCCTGCCCACCACCGTCAAGACCTACAGCAACAGCGCCTGCACTCCAACGCGTGGTGCCGTTCTCACCACCAGCTACCAGAGCTATGACGCCTATAGCAATGCCGTCGCCAGCGTCTATGTCGCTGGCTGCTGCGAACAGCTCACTGTACGCAAGCAACAGCTACACGCTCTCCACTGCCCCGTACATTATTATAGCAGCGCCTATAGCCAGAGCCACTACACAACCTGCACATCCTACTATAGCTACAACGCCCAACCAACAACTATGACCAATGCCCTGACCTGTTCCACCAGTACCAGCTATGACTACACGCAGAGGTCTTCTGCCTACCAGCACCACCGATGTCAACAGCCAGACCACCAGCACCAGCTATACCTATGACTCCAGCAGCATCCGGCCGTGCAGCTCAAACTGCCCCTGCATATCAGCGGCTACACCACTCTGTCCAAGACCAACTCCAGCTGTACCAACAGCAGCACCCTGCCCTGCTATGAAGCCGATAGTAAATCGTACCTGTACAGCACTGTGCAGTCCAGCACCTTTTTACGACAGCCTGAGCAGAGCCATCAGAGACGCGCACGCCGGGACCGAGCTCTAGCTACTACACGTTAGTGATCACCACCTACAACTACCAGGCGCACTCCGTCTGGCAGAGCGTGCCCTTTGAAGTGACCCATGGCAGCGGCTGAGTGTACCCCAATGGCGTCAAAGACTATCAAGGCGTCGCACCAGGCGGTATCGTCACCTTCTTCGACGCCTTAGGCAGAGCCATTGCAGCACAGTACCCCCTCTTTGTATCCAGCCAGGAGCCTAGCATCGCCTGTTCCGCCACCCTGACTGGCACGTATACCGCCTGCACCAATTACTCCACCGGCACCGTTGCAAGCGATCCCAACAATTATACCTATGCCAGCGTGACCAGCGTCTACCCCAACAAACACGTCAGTATCAGCTTCAACTATGCCCTGGTCGTAGCGTCTACCAGCAGTTCGATAGTGGTCTCTATGGAGGCACCCTCACACTCAACGAACAAAAGACCATGCAATACAACGTGCTCAACGAACCCACTTCCGTCAAAGTCTATGATAAAGCGCCCCAAACAGGCCAGACCATCACCAGTGTCACCACCACCGCGCAGTACGACTACCTGGGACGGCTCACGCAGTCGTCTATCCTGATCGCGGCACGCACAATTACACCCTCTATCCCAACGGTAACGTCCTCACCGACGATGCGACCGTCTGATCAAACAAACATCTCATCAGCTACAACTACGACCTGTTAGGACGCGTGAGCTGCGTGCAGTACGCCACGCCCACCATCAACGCTACCAGTGCCTGTAGCGCAGGCAACATCTACGTGCAAAACACCTATGATACCAACAAGCTGACCGTCTCAGTCACCACCAACTACCCCAAAGGAGAGTTTACCCAGAGCCTCTCCAAAACCTATCTCACAGGCACTCCCGGTGTGATACTGTCACCACGACCGAGTCGTTTCGAACACGACGCCCGTGGCAGGCTCTCAGCCGAACAGATGCAATTCTGCACCCTCCCTAGTAGTTGTGGCATCACCACCAGCTTACCCAGCTACCTAGCACAGTACTACATACAACGACGCTGACCAGCTGACCACCACCGCCACCAGTACCACTCCCAGCGAGCAAGAGTACACCACCACCCAGATCTATGACACCACGACTAGCACTCCCACCTTACTAGTAACCAGGCCAATGCCACATCTGCCAACCTGGCCACCCTGGTCTACAATGCCCGCGCCCAACTATATACCATCAACTTCCAGACCTCGCTGAGCAACCCGCTGGCCTCCTAGCAGTACGCTACTACGCCAACCTGCGTCCTACGAGCGCCAGCGCCACCTGGCAAAGCGGCAGTGGCACCAGTGGCGCCGTCTTTGCGCAAACCCTGGCCTATGACCCTGCCAGCAACGTCACCAACCTCGCGACCACCCAGGCTGCCGTGCCAGGCAAAAGCAGCTCAGGAGAGAGTGAGAGCCAGAACTTCTGCTACGACTAACAGAACCGTCTGGTGTAAGCAGGCAACTCAGGCACCCAGCCAGGAGCAATCAACTACACCTGTGTCAGCTCCACCCTCTCCAACAGCTTAAGTGTAGCCAACTACAGCAACACCTTTGTCTATACGCATCTCTGGCAGCTGTGGCAAGAGCCGCTCAACGGAGGCAGCACCCAGTAACAGTATCTCTACTGTGGCAGCAGCACCAGCATACCTCATATACTGACCGACATGTATGCCACCATCTCGACCTGTTCCAGCAAATCCTAGCAGATCTACCAGCAGTTACTACAACTAGGGCAACGTCACCAGCCGCACCTACAGCGGCACCACCGCGACCCTGACCTACGACCTGCTCGATCACTTCGTCAATTGGAATGCCGGCTCAGCTAACAAAGACCTCTACGTGTACGACGCCTCGGGCAACCGTGTGCTGCGTCGGATCACCACCAGTAGTGGTACCACCATGACCGTCTACGCCTTCGGACTCGAAGAGCACACCTACACCGCCACCGGCAGCCACTCCAGCGACCTGCATTACTACGATCTGGGAGGTAGGCTGCAGGGTAGCCTGGATAATCGTGCTGACAAAGATCAGTCTATGATTCTGGCCATCTATTCTCATATGATATACTTTCCTCAGAAACACTTTTCATATGTCACCGTCTAACCTAGAGAAAACGTAGTATGTCTCGTTCAACCAATCACACGCTCACCTGCCCTTGTGGTGAGGTGTTTGACAGCAAAATTTATGAATACGTCAACGTTTCGACAGACCCGCAGTTGCAATACACCGTGTTGGCTGGCCTGTTGAATGTTTCCTCGTGTCCCGCCTGCGGGAGGCGATCTGCTATCTCGCGCCCATTTATCTACTCTGATTCAGCCCATAAGCTACTTGCATATGTGTACCCGCGCAACGACGTGCCAGAAGAAGCAAGGCTCATGATTCTTGATAAATTGAGCGACGTCTATACATCCATTGTGGGCGATAGCGAAGAACACTCTAACAATGGGAATGGCCGAGAAAATGATAGCATGCAAGGTGCTGTATACCTATCAGACCAGGCCCAGGAAATCCCGCCATTGCAAGTTGTCTTTGGTACGGATCAATTGCATGTGCTTATCAATGCAGTCTTGAGTCAGGAAGAGCGCCTTGGCAGAATTGCATTGAATACCTATAGTCGTGACAGCGCCGAACGCGGGCAGTTCCTGCATATAGCACGCAAACTTGCTCAAGAAATGCAATGCCAGATCGAGGTGGAAGATCTGACCGATGAATTTACCGTCTGGATGTTTGGATCGCGCCGCCAGATTGGAGCTATTATGCGAGAATTGGCTGCGCGATGATTGCTCATATCAGGGATAGAGGAATGCTTTTGTGATTACCATTGGAGTGCTTACTATCAGTGATAGCGGGGCCAAAGGCGCGAGACAGGATACCAGTGGCGAAAAGATCCGCGAAATGGTCATGCAACTACCTGAAGCCGTCATTAGCGCTGGCGCCATTATCCCCGACGAACGCGATCTGATTGAAGGCACATTGTGCGAATGGAGTGATGATAAGCATCTCAATCTCATAATCACCACAGGTGGAACAGGATTGGCCCCGCGGGATGTCACACCAGAAGCAACAAGAGCTGTCATCGACCGCGAAGCTCCTGGATTAGCCGAAGCTATGCGTGCAGTCAGTCTCCAACATACCCCGTTTGGCATGCTTTCCAGAGGCATCGCAGGCACGCGC
Organism: uncultured Chloroflexia bacterium; assembly: GCA_963702765.1. Taxonomy (GTDB): domain Bacteria; phylum Chloroflexota; class Ktedonobacteria; order Ktedonobacterales; family Ktedonobacteraceae; genus DATMNR01. The sequence continues at coordinate 39,849 of CAVPEB010000014.1, read as the reverse complement.
GGCCGTACACTCATTCTCAATCTCCCGGGTAGCCCTAAAGCAGTAAAAGAGTGCCTTGAGTATGTTCTACCTGTATTGCCCCATGCCGTCAATCTGCTTATCGAGGGACCCCGGGAACACTAAATGATGCCCATTGAGACCCCCTTATTCGTCTATCATGGCCATTCTGACAATGTATTTGCAGTTGCATGGTCTCCTGATAGTGCCTCTATAGCTTCCGGGTCAAGAGATAAGACCGTCCACGTCTGGGATGCATATACAGGACATGTTCACTGCATCTATCGGGGGCATGCTTCATACCTGCTCTCGGTCGCCTGGTCGCCCGACGGTAATTCTATTGCCAGTGGCGATACAGGAGGTGTTGTGCAGGTGTGGGAGAGCAGTACGGGTAGTGACCTGGTCTCATACCATGGTCACACGAGATTCGTGCGTAGCGTCGCCTGGTCGCCTGATAACTCATATATAGCATCCGGTGGGGAATATGGGGATAGCACAGTGCAAGTATGGGCTGCTTTTAGCGGCAATCGCCTGTATACTCACACTCAGCAATATAGAATATTTGGCATCGCCTGGTCGCCTGATGGAAAACGTATTGCCTCTGGAAGTTTCGATGGATCAGTACAAACCTGGGATGCATTGACCGGCTTCAATCTTATAAAGTACGGAACTTCTTCCAGCCCGATCTACGCAATCGCCTGGTCTCCAGATGGCGCTTATATCGTCTCTGGTGGTGAGGACAAGACAATTCAGGTGTGGGAAGCCGCTACAGGGAAGAGCATGTGCATCTATAAAGGTCATAACAATGCTGTGAAATCGTTAGCCTGGTCACCTGATAGCAAGTATATTGCCTCTGGTGGTGATGATACAACTGTGCATGATCTGGGAAGCTATTTCCGGTAAAATGGTCAGCATGTATAGGGGTCATACGCGGTGGGTACGAACTGTTGCCTGGTCGAGTGATGGGCAGTATATTGCGTCAGCGAGTGACGAGGCAGTGCATCTATGGCAGCCATGCTAATTACTCGTCTTTCAACTCCTTTCTTAATTCTCTGACAAAGCCAATAATTCCTTCGATCCATGTCATTTTTGGTTCTCGCTTGACCTGCTGCTGGCTGCGTACGAATGCTGCCTGTGCTTCTGCTTGTTGTTGCTTCTCCCTGCGCTGCATATCGTAAGCTGCGCGTTTTTTCGGGTCGCGCAACACTTCATAGGCTTCGTTGAGGCGTTTGATCTGAGTGTCACGAGCATCCTGATTCAGGTCGGGATGATGGAGACGGGCAAGGCGGCGATACGACTTTTTGATTTCAGAAGTGCTTGCTGAAGATGAGACTTCAAGAATAGCGTAATAATCCAACATTATATACCCGTACTTCCGAAACCACCTCTCCCCTGACCCATTTCATCGACTTCATGCCATCGAACACTCATGACAGGGATGAAGATCCCCTGGGCAATACGTTCTCCACGTGTAACCGTCACAGCTTCCTCTCGGAAATTAAAGACCTGCACCTTCAACTCATCTCCCTCTCCGCAATAATCCTGGTCGATGATGCCGACACCGTTTGGAATGAGTAACCCTTTTCTCAGCGGCGTGCTACTTCTCAACGTTAGCATCAGCATATAACCAGCAGGTATCTTTACAATGACATTGCTGGGGATAAGCTCCACCGTTCGTGGGGCAATCTCTGTTTCTTCACGACACATCAAATCAAAACCAACCGAACCTGCTGTAGCGTAGGTAGGTAGCGGTAAGTCTGTATCAATGCGTTTGATTGCGACGTGTAAGAGTTGCGTAGAAATATCCATGTCTGCTATTCTAGAGGAGACACCCTGCAACGTCAAGTGATAGCTTTCCGATGGTATCACCGTCGGCATCCAGATGTAGGGACAGGGGCTGTGAGGATGTGGTGTTGGGGTGCTTGCGCTGTCCTGGTGCCTCACATATGCGGACGTGAGAAGTCGGGGTGCTTGCGCTGTCCTGGTGCCCCACGGCTCGAATTATTGCATCACGAATTTTTACTGAGGAAGTAGTGCAACTAGTGGGTATACGCTCCAGACTCTTTGTAACAAGCATACTATTATGCCTGGCACTGGGCGCAACGATATTCTGCGCTTTTCAGACCGTACGCGCAATACAGCGTTTTCAGCTTGCTCGTTCGCTCGCGGCTTCAGGGTGATGTTAATGCCATCCAGCCCTGGATGACCATCCACTATATATCTCGTGTCTACTCTGTTCCCGAGGGATATTTGGTTGGGTCCTTAAACGTCACTGATACCAAGCCTGTTGCCCATGTTCCTCTTCGTACTCTGGCTGTGCGCTATAATCGATCAGTCGATAGCATCATCAGGGATATTCAAACAGCTATCAAGACCTATCGAAAACAAAATCCTCATCGTCTTTCCTTTTCCAAATTGCATGTCAATGCCTTGCTTGCATTGGAAAGGAGTATGACGTGAGCAATCTTCTATCTCTTTTACTCACTTTCCTTCAGACTTATGGATATATTGCGCTCTGGATCACCGTCTATGTGGCAGCCGTTGGCATTCCAATTCCCATCACACTCTTATTGCTAGCCGCGGGAGCCTTCGCAGCGCTGGGTGATTTCAATCTTGCACTTCTTTTTGTTGTCTCCTTTAGTGCATTGATATGTGGGGACAATACTGGTTATTGGATTGGTCGCATCTGGGGCAGCAGAGCCCTGAACTGGATCGAGCGTTCAAAAAGGTGGAACCGCCTTATCCCACCACAGCGAATTGTGCAATCCCGCCAATATTTTCGACTTCGTGGCGGGTGGGCAATTTTTTTGAGTCGTTTTCTCTTCTCGGCATTAGGTGGTATTATCAATTTGCTCTCTGGCTCAGAACTCTATCCCTATCGTTACTTTCTCCTTTTTGACAGCTCTGGAGAAGCCCTGGGTGCAATTATTCCACTCATGCTTGGTTATGTCTTTGGAGCGAGTTGGGAAGCCGTAGGCGATGTACTTGGTTATTCCTCATTTTTAATTCTGAGCCTGTTGATAGTCATTATATTAGTATCGCGTTTGATCAAGAATGCGCGCATTTTGAAACAGGCGAATGCGAAAGATGCCAGCCTTGAAGAAGGCGCTCAGAGTGACCTTGAGGAAGTCCCCATGAGTGCGAATGCTGAGGTTTCTACGAAGCCATCTGGCAACTTGCCACTTTTGTGAGTCTGAAACGTATGAATCTATAGAAGTATCTATGTTGTTACCAGGGACGATATGTATAGCATAATGCTCTCATTTTGGAATTGAAGTGCATTCATAGCTGTATCGGTTGATGAAAAGAGGTATTTGCGTTATAATTAGAGTATCGAAGGAATATTTTCTGTTCTTTCTGTGTTTACTTTAGAGGATAGAGAGACAGAATTGTGTGCGTCTATAACTTCCTCCCAACTCGGTACTCAGTTACAGTGTCCAGATCCAAGGTTTACTTTCCCTGAGTATAGGATCGAACCGACAGAGGAGATTGCTATCTTGCTGCTTAAGATGCTACTGTTCATGGAGGGCGCAAAATGATTGAATTAGAGAATGCCACTACAAGAACCCCACTTGTTCTGGATGGTACAGACACAGAAAATACCGATCTTACGAAGCAATGCGATGAAATTGTCGATCGGTTGCTAACAAAAGATCTCGAATATAACGACGAAGACATAGAGAACGTTGGCAAAGACGAACAGGAGTTTGAAGAGGATATCGCTAATATGGATACAGGTCCTCTTGAATTAGAAGAATTGTCAGATACACATGAAGATCTCACCCAATTGCCGACCACACCAGACCTTGAGAATCCCCCTATACTGGCTCTGCCAAAAATCGTAGCAGATGATGTACCCCCTATCAGGCGTGTTGCCATGCGCAGGCGTCGTTCAGAAGATCAAGACGAGAATGCTGTTAATTCAACTGATGCAGGTGAATCAGACGCGGTAATGACCTACCTTCGAGAGATTGGGCGTGTCCCCATGATTACGCACGAGCGCGAAATCGAGCTTGCGAAGCGCATTGAAATGGGTGATCGCGAGGCCATGAAACAGTTTATTCTAGCGAATCTGCGACTGGTAGTCAGTATTGCCAAGCGTTACGTTGGACGTGGCCTTACCTTGCTCGATCTTATCCAGGAAGGGAACATTGGCTTGATCCGCGCGGTGCAACGCTATGATTGGCGGCGTGGCCATAGATTCTCTACACATGCTACATGGTGGATTCGCCAGGCAATCAGCCGGGCCGTAGCTGATAAAGGCCGGACTATTCGTCTTCCTGTCTATGTAAATACTGCTTTAAACCGCATCCGCAGAGAGCGCCAGCGCCTTTTGCAGGAGCTTGGCCGTGAACCTACTGAAGAAGAGTTGGCAGAGGCAACAGGCCTGGATCCTATTCGTATGGTTGAATTACAATCTGCTCCCGGTGCTCCTATCTCGTTAGAGTTACCTGTTGGCGAGGATGAGGAGCAAGAATTGGGAGATGTGCTTGCCGATACAGAGTCTGCATCACCTGAGGATATAGCTACAACTCAGACATTAAAGGATGAAGTTCAGCGCGTGCTTGAATCCGTATTGACTCCTCGCGAGCGTCTTGTCCTACAGTTGCGCTTTGGCCTTGGCAATAGTCAGGCTCATCCACTGGAACAGGTGGGACGCGAACTGGGTATTACACGCGAGCGCGTGCGGCAGATTGAGGCAGGAGCGCTTGCTAAGCTACGTCAGCCACCTGTACTTGAGCGGTTGCGCGGCTAATACAGATAAAAAAGAGTGCGTTTGTGTCAATGACACAAACGCACTCTTTTTTATCGCTTTTTACTCTTCCCTAGATCCCGCTCGACATGCATGACGCCTTTGACCTTCTCAAGTCGAGTGAACACGCGCTGCAACTGCTCCAACCCATCGATCTCAAGTGTGGCGCTGATAACAGCTGTCTCCTTGCCCAGACTGACATTTGAGCTTACAGAAGCCATGTTGACACCAATTTCAGAGACAACCGTTGCAATATCACGAATCAACCCTGAACGATCGCGAGCGGTAATCAGCACAGGAGCAAGATAATGCTGGTAGCCCATTGTCGTCCAGCTCACGTTCACCAATCGTTCGCGTTCGCGTTCGCGATAACGGCCAATATTTTTACAGTCGGCACGATGAATAATCGCGCCCTTCCCGCGACTAATGAAGCCCACAATTTCATCTCCGGGTAGAGGGCAACAACAGTTCGCCAGGCTGGTTAGCAATCCACTGACACCTGCCACCTGCAAATGAGCCGAGGGCAATTGTTTGCTGATTCCAGGCAGAGTAAGTGGTTCCTCTTCCTCTTTTACCTCTTTGCCGTCTCTCTGCTCGCGTTGTTGCCAGAAATCGACGAGTTTCACTGCAACGCCATGCTGTCGAATGTCATCCCACCCAATAGCGGCCAGCACATCTTCAAATGACTCTTTGTGGTACTCATGGGTCAACCAGTTTTGCGCATCTTCAGTCAGCATGTCGACGCCACGAACGCCCATCACTTTGAGTTCGCGGTCCAACCGCTCTCGCCCAATCTGGATATTGATATCTCGCTCATGTATTTTGAGATAACGCCGAATTTTGCTCTTTGCCGCCGCAGTACGGGCAAAATTCAGCCAGTCCCGAGTTGGATGAGCCGAGCGGCTCGTGACGATATCGACAATCTCTCCACTCTTCAACTCGTAGTCCAGAGGAACCATACGTGTCACAAGCCGCTCGTTATCACCGCTCCCACTCTCGGTGATTACACGCGCTCCTGCACACTTGTCTCCAACTTTTGTGTGGATGCGATACGCAAAATCAAGCGGAGTCGAACCAACGGGCAAATCCTTGACCTCGCCTTTCGGCGTAAACACAAAAATCTGCTCCTGAAAAATTTCATCTCTGACGGCTTCGACAAATTCGGTATCATTGGCGGTAGCAGACCGTAATTCTCGTTGCCAGTCTGTGAGCTGGCGTAACCATGTGAGCAGTTCTTTAGCAGAAGCTGTAGCACGGTCCCCGACATCCTTATAATGCCAGTGCATCGCTACACCATGTTCCGCCATCTCGTTCATAGCAAAAGTGCGGATCTGAATTTCTACAAGCTGATCATCCAGGCAAAAAACCGTCGTATGCAATGCCTGGTAGCCATTCGGTTTAGGATTTGCGATAAAATCCTTGATACGCCCATCTTTAGGCTTCCACAGGCTATGCACATGGCCAAGCGCGACATAACATTCAGGCGTTGAATCTACCAGAATACGGAACGCTATGATATCGTGGATCTGACTAAAATCGGCGGCAGCTTTCAGATCTTCCAACCGTTCAACATCTCCAGCATTGCGTTGTAATTTCTTATAAAAACTGTACAGGTGCTTCACTCGTCCGGAGACCACAGCATGCAAACCAAGCTTCTGCATTTCTTCGCTTAAGACGGCGCAGACCCGATCTACATACGATCGCCATTGTTTGCTTTCTGCCTCCACTTCGCTGCGTACCCACTCGTACTTGTCGGGTTCAAGGATTTCAAATGCCAGGTCTTCCAACTGGCTTTCCACAATCGACATTCCCAGTCGTCCCGCCAGAGGTGCATAAATTTCGCGCGTCTCTTCGGCCATCGTCAACATTTCCTGTTGGCTTGCGGAAGATCTATGTGCTGATATCATCAGCATTGCATGTAATCGATATGCCAGTTTGAGCAAGACGACACGGGGATCCTCTGACATAGCGAAAAACATTTTCCTGACGGTCTCAGCTTGCTGGCGCCGCAACGCTTCGCGTATTCGCTGCTTCTTCTGTTCGCGGTTACTTTCGTTCTCACCTGCACCTGCGTTCGGCACGCCAGCTTTCTCAGGAGTAATCAATTGAGCTCCAACGCGCTTTTTGCGCTCTAGTATGTTCATGCGGAGCATACTTCCCACGACACGCGCAACTGGAATTCCAAGCTTGGTTTCAACATCCTCAAGTGGAAGCAGATCGGAATCGACAGCTTCGAAGATAAGGCCGGATGCCACACCAACCGCGTCTATATGCATGATTTGAGCTAGAATTGTTGCTATAGCCAGGGCGTGTTCTAATGGGGGAATAGCTCTCTCACCTCGAACACCTTCGCAGGTTTCGCGAGCAAGCTGAAGCGCTCTCGAAACCTGCTCAACATCAGCAGGAGGCATATACTGCTCTACAATTTCGAGTAACTGTTGCGCCTGCTTTGTTGTCGTGTCATCCGCTGCAAATTGAGTATGTAAGGACGTATTTATCATAAAAATTTCCAATATATCATGTAAAAAGAATGAATAAACATCTATCCAGCTCTGCGGCCTAGATCGCGACTAACGCTTACTACATTCTTTATTTGTTGCAACCGTTCGAAGATTGGCTCGATTTGATTGATCGATGTAATCTCTAATGTGGCTGTAATTACCGCTTTTTGCAATGAGGCATTAGTCGTTGTGGCTACTGCCGTCAAATTGATGCCAGCATCAGCAACGACTGCGGCTACATCGCGTAAAAGACCAGCCCGATCATGAGCAATGATGATGATTGGCGTGAGGTAGTGCTGAGGTTCAATTTGCAACCAGTTGACCTCAATCAAACGTTCAGCCTCGTGTCCGCGGTAACGGCGTAGCGTTCGACAATCACTGCGATGCACCATGATGCCTTTATTTGGATTCAAGACACCCACAATTGGGTCGCCTGGAAGTGGACAGCAACAATTTGCCAATTTCACAAATGCCTGTGACGTCTCGTATTCACCAACACTACTATGGTAATGCCCATTTACGGCTGGTTCAGCCTCGGGCTTTATCTCGCCACGCGTTTGCATGAGCGGTGTGAGATACTCGAGTACTTCTCCTACCGCTAAATCCTGACGACCTAATGCTATATACAGATCATCAACAGAGTTGTATTTTTTTGGTGAGTTGAAGTGAATGAGATCCTCATCATGCACGACACGTAATCCCGATGCTCCAACAGCTTTCAGTGCCAGATCCAAACGTTCACGTCCCAACTGCAGGTTTACCTCGCGCTCGTATGTTTTCAGGTAGCGGCGTATCTTTGTGCGAGCTGTTGCTGTACGAGCAAACGAAAGCCAATCGCGTGTCGGATGTGCCTCTTCACTCACCAGGATATCTACAATCTCGCCGCCTTTCAGTTCATAGTCGAGGGGTACTATACGGGTTACCAGGCGACCCCCATCATCCAGGTTAGTAATAATGCGTGCGCCCACACAATGATCGCCAATATCGGTATGAATTCGATATGCCATATCCAATGGCGTCGAACCTCGTGGCAAATCTTTCACTTCACCCTTGGGCGTAAACACAAAAATCTGCTCCTGAAAGATATCACCTTTGACAGCTTCCACAAACTCATCTGCATTTTGTGGCAATTCACGCTGCCACTCACGTAGTTGTTCGATCCACGCAACCATTTCTCGAGTTGAGAGTCGCGCTGCGCCACGTTCTTTCAGATACCAGTAGCTGGCTATGCCATAATCAGCAATACGCTGCATTTCATGCGTGCGAATCTGTATTTCCGCTAGTTGATTGTCCAGGCAAAACACTGTCGTATGTAGTGACTGGTATCCATTGAGTTTGGGTGTAGCAATAAAATCTTTAATTCTTCCATCTTTAGGACGCCATAATGCATGGATATGTCCCAGGGCCAGGTAGCAATCTTGAATAGTGTCGACCAGGATACGATAAGAGACAAGATCATGTATCTGACTGAGTTCATCTCCACTCTGCTCTAATTTACGATTGATACTGGCCAGGTGTTTCTGCCAGGGATGAATCTCCGCGTGAATATCCGCTTTCTGCATCTCATCCTGTAATGCCTGGCAAATTCTATCGATTGTAGGCTGGCGCTTTTGTATCTCTTCTGCAACTTCACGAGCAAGAGTGGTATATTTTTCAGGTTCCAGGTAGCTAAAGGACAGATCTTCCAATTCAGCCTGAACCAATGCCATGCCCAGACGCCTGGCAAGCGGCGCGTAAATCTCTCGTGTCTCGCGAGCTTTGTTTTGTTGCTGTGCCTGATTCATGACACTGAGAGTGCGCATATTATGCAGTCGGTCTGCTAATTTGAGCACTACAACGCGTGGATCCTCGGCCATAGCCAGCAGCATTTTTCGCACAGTCTCTGAACGCTGGCGTTTTTTCATGTCGCGCGCGAGGCGTTGCTTTTGCTCCACCTGTTCAGGCGTATGTGTAGCTCCAGGCCCTCCAGCATTCGTTGCTAGCGATAAGGGTAAAGTCTGTGGGCGAGTCACTCCTTGTGTCCCTATTTCAAGAGCCGGATCCAGTGAATTTCCTGCCAGGCTGTCGAATTTGGTGACTCCATCCACAATGTTTGCAACCGCATCCCCAAACTGTTGCCGTAATTCATCTAAGGCAAAGTCAGTATCTTCAACCACATCGTGCAGCAAGGCTGCTACTATGCTATCCGCATCTATGCGCATATCTGCTAGTAAGAGCGCAACTTCCAATGGATGTTGTATATATGGCTCTCCAGAGCGCCGCACCGTCCCCTGGTGAGCCTGTTTTGCAACATAATAGGCACGTTGAATTGTCTCCATATCATGTGGAGTCAAGTACTGGCTAACCTCTGCCAATAGGTCTTCAACAGTCACATGCGAGAACGCAATAGACTCTTCTTCGCTTGGATTCACGGCCATCATTGGGAAACCTTTGGATTATTGATTTGTATACTGTTCAGCAAGTGGTTCCAGGGGGCCAGCAATGCTCCCTGGCGGAGTGCAGGAAAATCCCGCTCATACTTCCCACCCCGCCTGAAGCGGCACAAAAGAAAATTTTGACTGGTGATAATAATACCAATTACAGTTTAGAACACAAATGTGTACAATGCAATAATATGTAAAGTGCTCTTTATAGTATTTGTTACGGATGACATCTAGACAATGTAACTGATTAGCTTCACGCATAGGGAAAAACATGTTCTAGTAGGCAAGGAGAATCTAGCCCCTGGTTATAACAAGCACCCCGATTAGTAAAAACGCTCATATTGATGCAAAATAAAAAAAGAAGCAAGGTCACGAATTCACCTGACCTTGTCTCTTTGTTTTGATCGTTCTATCGCCATCCAAGAAACAGCTGGATGTGACGGTACTCACTAACAATCCAATATTTGTTCAATACAGGATTAAACCAAATAGCGATGAAACGCTTAGTCTCGTGCTACTCGGACCTTGTCATAGCATGTGCTGCAATATACAGGGCGATCATTCTTGGGTAAGAATGGCACCTGTGTCTCGGTTCCACACTCAGCACAAATGACTGTATGCATTTCGCGCGGACCGCGATCGCGGTTACCAGAACCAGACGAACTACGACGTGCTGCCCGGCATTCAGGACACCGACCAGGCTGATTCATCAAACCTTTTTGCTGATAAAACTCTTGTTCCCCTGCCGTGAATATGAAGTCGTTTCCACATTCGCGACACCTGAGGGTTTTGTCTTCGAAACTCAACTAGGGACCTCCTTGTGATATGTTGGTATTCCTCCGGGTCCATATCTTAGCAGATGTCACCAGTTGTCTGTCACCCCTAGCAGCGCGGGACTAAATGTTCTGGAAGAGCACTGTATGCCAGACCAAGATCGGATACCGCATGCAAGCATACACTATAAATTAGTGATTTGCAAGAGTTTTGCTCAAAAAATGAGAGATTGTGACTATTTTGATATTATTTTTATGTACACTATTCACATGAAGAGACCACATATTGTATGTATAAAGTATGCTAGCTCTTTATCCACAGATAAATAGGAGTGCAGAGGACGTAGTCCTTTGCCGGGGTTCGGGGTGTCCCCGAAGCAACTCCCTCTTCTCGCCGCCGGAGGCGGCGAGTCAACAAGGATGGAAAGAGAACAGATATCTTTCCCGAGAAAAAAGTTAAGGGGGAGAGATAGTTGGTAGAGCCTCTGAGTAAATGCCATCCGATTTTCCTTGACGAATATGCGACAATGTAGAGCATGGAGCGCGACGAATGCGTTCAAAATAGACAAAAATCGGAACCACAGAAAGCATGTCATCATTTTCATTTACGATCGAGGCGGAATGTCCTGAATCTTGGGCTAGAGCAGGGACCATTCAAACAGCACATGGCAACATCCAGACACCTATTTTTATGCCTGTCGGCACCCAGGCAACCGTTAAAAGCGTCTCACCCGAAGAGTTGCATCAGGTAGGAGCTGCAATTATTCTGGCCAACACGTACCATCTCATGCTTCGACCTGGTTCTCAGCTTATTGCCGAATTTGGCGGTCTACATCAATTCATGCATTGGGATGGCCCGATCCTCACCGATAGTGGAGGCTTTCAGGTATTCAGTTTAGGACATCTGCGCAAGTTAAGTGAAGATGGCGTTGCTTTCAAATCACACCTTGATGGTTCAGCTCATCTGCTTACACCTGAAAATGTCATGCAGATCGAGAACGAGCTGGGCGCTGATATTATTCTACCGCTAGATATATGTGCTGCATATCCCTCTACCTATGATGCGGCAAAGGAAGCCATGGAGCGCACGCACCGCTGGGCGGAACGCGCATTGACCTCGAAATCGAGCTATCACTCGCAACAAACGCTCTTTGGCATTGTACAGGGGGCATTCGAGCCAGAACTGCGCCAGCAAAGTGCCCGTTTTATTGGTAGTTTGCCTTTCCCCGGTTTATCGATTGGAGGACTTTCGGTTGGTGAACCTAAGCAAGTAATGTGGGATCTGTTAAAGTATGTGACTCCTGAATTGCCAAGAGGCAAACCTCGCCATCTCCTGGGAGTAGGCTCCCCCGAAGATCTTGTCATAGGTGTAGGTCTTGGCATGGATATGTTCGACTGCGTACTGCCAACACGCGTTGCACGTCATGGCGGGCTTTTCACCAGGTTTGGGCGCGTAAGCATCAAATCGGCTCGCTATCGCACTGAAAAGAAGGCCATCGAAGAAGGCTGCGATTGCTATACATGTAGGAATTACAGTGCTGCATATGTACACCACCTGGCGCGTACTGAAGAGCAACTCTACTATCGACTGGGGACTATTCACAATCTACGTTTTATGTTACGCCTGGCCGACCATTTGCGAGAAGCGATTTTCGCAGGAACTTATCCAGCCTTTCGCGACAACTTCTTAGCGCAGTATATACCTGCTTCGGAACTCGTTCGTGAGGATCAACGTCAAAAATGGAAAGCGGCTCGCTCGCAATAATAATATTATATTATAAGGAATCATTGATGTCCGAACTATATCGTTTCCTTAATACACATACACATGATGCCGCGATGAATATGGCCATCGATGAATCTATACTGACCCATCATTTGAAAGACGAGGTGCCCCCTACGCTGCGTGTATTTCTTTGGTCTCAACCCTCGATTTCACTGGGGCGGTTTCAGAGTATCGAACGGGAAATAGTAACTGAGCAATGCCTGGAACGTGGAGTAGCACTAGTTCGTCGCCCTACCGGCGGGAGGGCAGTATATCATCGTGATGAATTTACCTATAGCATCGTTATGAGTAAACGCTTTGGTGTGCCATCTGGTATTGTTGCTTCCTACGCTTTCCTGGCCCAGGGATTGTTAGCCGCACTCACAAATCTCGGTGTTCATGCTGAACTTAGCGATGGACGTGTAAGCAAAAACCCCTCCGCTGCCTGCTTTGCTTCATCAACTCAAGCAGATCTGACAAGCGGTGGTTTTAAGCTGATCGGTAGCGCGCAAGTGTGGAAAGATGACACGTTACTCCAACAGGGATCATTACCGCTCGATGACCGCGCTGCTGAATTCTTCACAATGTTGCGTTTCCCGAGTGAAGCTGCAAGGACAGACGCTTTGGCTCTCTATGCTGAAAAAACGACCCCATTGCATGCATTTGCTCCGGATGCAACATGGGATGCAGTTGCCGCTGCATTCAAAAGTGGGTTTAGTGCTGCCCTACAAGTTGATTTTGTATCGGATACGCTCAGTGGTTCAGAATGGGAACTGGCCAATCAGCTTGTTCAAGATAAGTACAGCAAACTAGAGTGGCGCAAAGAACGCATCAGTTTTGTATGAATATTGAAGCCACTTGGGAGTGCAGAAGGTGTCCCTCGAGTAGGAATAGGAGTTGTGTGGATGAGGTGTGGGGGCGCTTGCGCTGTTCTGGTCTCTTTCACATTCAGCACCTGATGTTGGTAGAACCCATGAATACCCCTTGTGAGTAGTCAAGCAATACGATATACTGGCATCAATAGCAAGTGGGATATTGAGCGGCGTTATTAAATGTCGCCAAAAAGGAGCAACCTGTGAGTTTAACAATTGAAGTTGCGCGTAGGATTCTGGAAGCCAGCAAATCGCGCGCGCAAGAATTGCGTAGCCCCGTGAGTATCGCAATTGTAGATGCAGGAGGTCACCTCGTCCTTTTTGAACGAATGATGACACCATATGGTTGGGCTACGGGTAACATTAGTCTTGCTAAAGCCAGTACTGCCGTGATGTTCAATCAATCGACCGATGCTGTTGCTCAATGGGGCTCGGGTATTCCGGGTTTTGCTTCGAGTATGGCAACGATGACTCAAGGTAAATTTATTATGGCTGCCGGTGGCTGGCCCATTCGCATAGGAGGTGCGACCGTTGGCGGTATCGGAGTAAGTGGAGGTAATGCTCCTGGCCGAGACGACGAAATAGCACGTGCCGGGCTTGCAGCAGTAGAACCTATGGCTCCAGCTCATCCCGCGCCGCAGTTTTCAAACTCTATGTCCCAGGCACAGGTGGTATCATATGCTCAACAACCAGCGCCTGCCTACTCTCCAATATCGCAACCGCAGCCCCAAGTTGCTAATTCCCTGAACTCACCAACGCCACAAATCCATCCGGCGAATACTCATCACCTGGCGTCTGATCAAGAAATCCCTTATGCTGATGAGCAGGTGTCGTATGACCAATTCAATGAAACCCGTGGAGATCAATCATGAATCAAGAAACAAATGCAGGAACACAGGAAGTGCAGCAAGAGAAAACTGCGCAAAATAAACGTAACAAGAGTACAAGTAAGAATTGTCCCGTGTTAGTCACCTCAACTTCAGAAGATAGTACCAGGGATGAATCAATCGAAGTGGCTAGCGAGACAGTTCAGCCAGTCGAAGAAGTAGCAACGCCCGCCACAGTCGAGGACACGCAACCCCGGCGTTTTCCGAAATTCTTTTCAAGTGTCGGCAAAAGCGCAAAGAATGATACATCAGAGGCTGATCAAGCATCTGCCCGCATTGCCCGCGCGACTCGCAGTTCGGGAACAACTTCCGTCAACAGCAATGCAACCAAAGAGAGTAAGCCTGAGAAATCTCAATCAAGCACAAACAAGGTAGCTCCAAAACCAGCACCAAAAGCACAGCCGAAGCCAGGTGGCTTTAAAACAAAGTACTTGTACGGGATGATCATCTATGTAGTTGTTGCGATGTTCGTTGGTCAGTATGAAAGGGCTTTCCTGGTTTCTAACCATATGGACAAAGTGCTTTTCCAGATCGGGACTTTTGCTGTCACAACATCAACTGCTCTTTACCTTTTGACATTGATTGTCTTGTTGGTAATATTGGCGCGCTTCGATCTCATTCCTCGTAGTCTTGGGGCGATGAGTGGACAGTCGTCGAGTCAAAGCGGTAGGTCCAGCCAATCCTCTTCTCAGTCTGAGAATGCCAAAAATGTGCAGCCCACTATGAAGCAAGGTGTAAAGGGCGCGGATGACGATCTCTACCAGGAGTATCGCGAGCAGCAACGCTATCTTCAGAAGCGCGAGCGCAAGAAGTAAATCGCTTCAGCCCTATTCGTATGGTATACTTGGAATAATGAACAGTAGAGAGTTCTACTCTGGCTATGCAAGCCAGTTTATCCTCATCGAGGTAGTAGTTGAGTTGGGTTTTGTAATGAAAGAGAGGCCGATATGCCTACACGTATCATAATTGCGGACGACGAAGCTATCCAGCGCATGGATCTGAAAGATATTCTCTCTAAACAGGGGTATCTTGTCGTCGGTGAAGCCGGCGATGGTGTTAGCGCTGTGAATCTGGCTCGTGAGATACGTCCCGATCTCGTGATTATGGATATACGTATGCCTGATATGGACGGCATTGCGGCAGCCGAAACACTTACGCAAGAAAAAATCGCTCCTGTCTTACTTCTAACAGCCTTTGGTGATCAACAACTTGTTGAACGTGCCAAAGAGGCAGGAGTTGTTAATTATATCGTGAAGCCACTTCGCGAGAGTGAAGTAACACCAGCGATAGAGGTCGCTCTGGCTCGCTATAACGAATTTCGCGCTCTCGAAGAGAAAACGCGCTCGCTGAGCGAACAATTGGAGACACGCAAAATCGTTGAGCGTGCTAAAGGTGTTTTGATGGAAAAGCAAGGTCTCAGTGAACAGGAAGCTTTTCGCAAGATTTAAAAGGCCAGTATGAACAATCGCAAATCTATGCGAGAAGTAGCAGACGCAATTCTACTCGCGAACGATATGTAGTGTAGCTAGAGATTGAGAAGCATGTCAGTAACGTCGACTTTAGAAAATATTGTCACCATCGTTGGCATTCGTTTCCGTCCTGCTGGACGCATTTATTACTTTGACCCTCAAGGGGCATCATATTCAACTGGGCAGTACGTTATTGTCGAAACAAGCCGGGGAGTAGAAGCAGGGCGCGTTGTCATCGCCTCGAAAAAGTTGGCAGAAAGAGAATTGAGCGACCCTTTAAAGCCCGTATTGCGTTTGGCACATGAAGATGAATTGCGCACGATGCTCTCTTTCAAAGGTAAAGAAAAAGAGGCACTTGTTCAATGTGCCCAGCAGGTTCAACAGCACAATTTGCCGATGAAATTGGTCGAGGCTGAATATACCTTTGATGGAAGCCGTTTAACTTTTTATTTTACTGCTGACGAACGTGTCGACTTCCGTGCATTAGTGCGTGATCTTGCTGCCACTTTTCGTACTCGTATTGAACTACGTCAAATTGGAGCACGTGACCAGGCAAAGCTTCAAGGCGGAGTAGGAATGTGTGGCAAGACTTTATGCTGTAGTTCGTGGATTAGCGATTTTGGTGTTGTCTCGATTAAGATGGCGAAGGAGCAGGATTTACCTCTCAACCCTTCAAAGATTTCAGGCGTATGCGGTCGCCTTCTGTGCTGTCTCGCATATGAAAACGACAACTATGTCCAGGCCAAACAGAATATGCCCCAGGTAGGCACGTTTCTAAGATACACCCGGTGGACAGGGCAAAGTTGTCTCGATTAACGTTCCAAAAGAATCGGTTGAGGTAATGCTGGAAAGCGGCGTGATAGTCCAGGTTCCTTTAAAACAGCAACTATCAGACACAGTATGTGCTTCATGTGGCTCCAAAGGTGGTTGCAAAGGAGGATGCAGCTCCGGCACCGGCGGATGTAGTACGTGTGGTAGCACTTCTGGCAGTTGCTCTAAAGGTGGGGGATGTGGGTCCTGTGGCATTGGGCAGCAAAAAACATCAGGTTCAAAAAAGCTCCAGGATTGATGATCGCATAAGCTAAAGTGAGAATGAAAAGCATCCGCACGTCTGCCGCGGATAGGGAGGTACACGTATGACATCTGAACAAGGCGATTCGAATGCCATATGGGGAGAAGATCCTCATGAGAGTGAGAAGGATCAGCAACCCGAGAGTTCTTCCACAACTATTGCACCTGATAATCAGGGACTCGTAATTCCGCCCGCGGAGCATGATGATGTAGAACCATCGCAAGACGCCAACGTCTCTAATAAGGGGGGCCGGTTTAGCCACATTGTGCGCAAGTACTCTCCAGTGCTGGTGCCGTTGCCTTTTGCAATTCTGATCTTTCTTTTTACATTGCCTTTCGCTTTAAGGGGTGAGTCCTTTTTACAGCCTCTGCCGTTAGCTGTGCTTCTTATTGCCATTGTCATTATGCAAGGAACCTTGCTCTATTATGCTGGCTCGAATGACACCTACTGGACCTTATTCGTCATCATTGGTTATGCTCTCTTCTTAGTAGTCGGAACCCTTGCCATCTTCGGATTCGTTGCCAGTCTGCTTTTGCTGATAGTCCTCCTGATTATAGGTGCCCTGGTAGCCCGTCGTTCACTTCTGCAAGTGCCTGAAGGCTATGTTGACATCGTAATGACGTCTGGCAAATATGCACGTACACTCTACCCCGGCCCGAACCTCAAAATGCCTCTTGAGAAAATAGGTCATCGCTTAAACATAAAAGAGATAACATGGACATGCCCCGAGCAGGTAGTAAAAATTTCTCGGGACGAGGATGTTAAACTCGTAGCAACCATCTCTTATAAATTGTTACCGGAGGACGCCCACCTTGCAGCTCTGCAGGTAGATAATTGGGAAGCCTCTTTGCAGAAACTGTTCGTATCAACTCTTCAGAGTGTGATCAATGAATTGACCCCGGCAGATTTCATTAATACGCAGCAGACGACCCATCCACGAACATTGGTAGATATCAACACGATCGATACAGCAACCATAACACGTTGGGATCACGTCAATACTATTTTGGCAAAACGTGTCCAGGATCAGGTAGAAAAATGGGGCATTCTCATTAATTTTGTTCGCATCCAGGATGTAACATTGATTCCTCATCTTACTTCAAGCGTGAATCCTCCATGGAGACAGGCACCTGTTGATGTTGGTATGACACGTGGTGGATATCCAACGGTAGCTCAGCCACAACAAGCGCAGATAATAGCAAAACCTGTAGAAAATCTACCAGGCCCAATGGTTATTCAATCCTCTCCCGCGTATCCGCCTGTGCCAGTTTCACCTGCATCCATCGAAATGCTCAAAGATTCTTACGAAGCAGTGCGGTCCGGTGTATTGCGCGACCCTCAGACGATACGTGATATTGCTGATCGATTCAAAGCGCTTGCAAATGACCCCAACATCGATGTTGATGCCATGAAAGCAGCACAAATTCTCTATCACCGCGCCTGGATATACGAGCAGAAATCCAATGAAAAAAGTCGTGTAGCAGTTCCTGCTGATACCGCCGTCCAATCGCATATCGATCAGCAAGGTCAGGCTAATGACAACATCTATACTGGTGGTTAGCAATTCAGGGATAACGTAATAGAGGTAGTGCATGCCGTATCAAATGTGGATCAATGGCGCATTTTACTGGGATTTCGAGGGCGCTGCAAAGCCGTGGTGGTATCCATATGCAAAGAAATAAAACACCTTTGCAACCTTTACAAGATCAACCCGAACAATCCAGTGGAGAAACGCCTCATCCCAAAAATACGCTCAACGACCTTGGCGGTGATCGCTTCCTTTATTTTACTAAAAGCGTCTTGAATACTTCATATCCAAGTGTCTATAGCCACGAACTGCGCAAAAAACATGGCGCGAACAAACCGCCCCAGCTTATGGCTCTGCTGATTGAATTCTTCACAAAAACCGGCATGTCTGTGCTCGACCCTTTTGCAGGAGTAGGAGGGACCCTTATAGGAGCCTCTATCGCTACACCTGGCGCTCGCAAATGTATAGGTATCGAGATCAATCACCAGTGGACAGATATCTACTCGCGCGTATTGAAAGAGAACCCGGATTTACTCCCGCAGACGATGATTCAGGGTGATTGCATTGAAGTCATGGACCATTTGTTAGCTCATGAAAGCATTCTTGATATTGATGGGCGCGTAGTTCTTTTTGCAGAAAGAGAAACGCTCTTTGACTTCATTGTGATGGATCCGCCCTACAATATCCATTTGGAGCAGACTATGAGTGGCCATGGCGGCAAACACTACGCGGAAAAGTATACGAACAGGCGCAGCGACTATAATATGCGCTCCGACCACGCGTGCGACCTGGCAAATCTGGCAACGTACGATGGTTACCTTGATGCAATGAGTGAAGTCTTCCAGCGCTGTTTTCGTCTCTTGCACCCTGGGCGCTATATGGCTATCATAGTGCGCAATGCGTACCAACATGCAGAATATATGTTTACCCACGTAGACCTGGCGCGACGAGCCTCGTCGGTAGGCTTTATCCCTAAGGGAGAAATCATCTGGTATCAGGCTGGAACAAAGCTGAGACCGTATGGGTATCCCTATAGCTATGTTCCTAATATCGCTCATCAGAATATCGTCATCTTGCAACGTCCACGATCAGCCACATCGAAGAAAAGCAATTCTTCTGGCTGAAACTCTCTTCCGCCTTATCCCATCCCTCTCTCTTCAAGCCAACTCAAAATTCTATCAGCTACGCTTTGCCAGCCTGCTTCCAACATCATGTCGTGAGCCATATCATCGAAAATCTCTGCCTGTGTTCGGTAGGCTTTAGCGCTTGCATGCACCTCGTTATTGGAGAAAATAGTGTCGTTGGCCGCGCCAAGAACCAGCATAGGTGTACTCACTCGTTTCGGGCGGGGAAGTGTCAGGAGCATCATATCCAGGAAAGCGCGATATGACTCGTTTTGGATGCGATGATGATAGCCTCTCACCTTTTCTTCGTGCATATCTGCTGAGAAGAATGCTTCGCGTGTTAACTCTGGCGTGCCTACAATGTGATAGAGTTTCAAGGTCGTGTTGGCCTTGAGGAAAGCGACAGGATGTCGCAAAGCAATATTGAGCGTTGTGCGCACAGCGCCAGTGGGTGGAACGGATGCCAGTAAGACTGCTGCAGGTATCCTCGAATCCGATTCCAGATATTTCTGGACAACAAGGCCGCCCATCGAATGTCCAATCAGCACAGGCGCTTCGTCTAGCTGGTCTACAATCTGTCCAACATCAGAAACATAATGCGAAATCCCCGTCCAGCGCAGCCGATTCGCGCCCTCGCTTTTGCCATGGCCGCGTAGATCTATAGCATGGGATGTATATCCATGTTCCGCGAAATAAGGGAGAAAGTATTCGGTCCAGCACCACGCACCGTGCCAGGCGCCATGGACGAACAGCAGAGGTGTTGAGCGCGCGCCCGTTTTGGGTTCATGAGTCACGACTTCTAGATGCATAGTTTTTGCACCTCCTGATGCTCATCAGTTCTTTATTCGTCCTGCAATGATGCCAGAGCCTGTGTGAGTTTTTGATACACAATATCGATGTGCTCGGGCACCACCTTGATATCAGCAATCACCGGCATGAAGTTTGTATCGCCATTCCAACGAGGGACAATATGGAAATGCATATGATCGGCAAAACCTGCGCCCGCAACCTTTCCTTCATTAATGCCCATATTGAAGCCATCGGGTTTCATGACTACACGCAACGCTCTCAGCGCTAACTGTGCCTGGGCCATCAATTCAGCAAGTGTTGCCGCATCCAGTCCCTCAATGCTAGCAATATGTTGATACGGTGCGATCATCAAATGCCCATTATTATAAGGATAGAGGTTTAACATCATGAAACAGAGCGAACCCCGATACAAAATATGATGCTCTCTATCACGATGCTCTGCTGGTTGAGTGCAAAAAATACACCCCTGTGGTTGTGGTGTTTCCTGTTCGATAAAAGCCATACGCCATGGCGCCCATAAATTTTCCATAGCGCCATTATAGCATAACAGGCAGGATGAGACATACATCATCCTGCCTGTTATGCTTTTCGTAATGTGTACTAAAGGTCTAATCTTTCAGCAGTTTGTTCATCAGAAGATGGGGGTAACTCTATCCAATGCTCAGCCCACTCGTGAATAGACTGCACGACAGGCTTAAGATCGCGACCTTTTTCGGTCAAGCGATACTCAACACGGACAGGAATTTGAGGATAAACGATACGCTCGACAATACCCTCCGATTCAAGCTCGCGTAAGCGATCGCTGAGAACGCGATCAGACAGTCCCTCAACAGTCGCGGTCAATTCGCAAAACCGTCGAGAGCCATCCAGAAGCGAATCGAGGATAAGTCCGGTCCATCGTTTCCCAAGCAACTGAATAGCATGCTCATAACGAGGACACATCTGGTATGCCTGAGGTGTTATTTGTTTTTCAATCGGCTTCGTTGCCATTTCTTGCCTTGCCTCTCCGGTCTCATACCGACCAGAATAGGATTCTACTGCACTAATTCTTTAGATTATACCATGCCCTGTCTTCTAACGCAAGTACCGCTACTATCAAAATGTAAGTAAAGAGCTTGCATATATATTGACTTCTTGATTATACTGAATGCATGTTAACAGCAGTCCTGAACACCCACCTCAAAAACTTTCATTTAGACATCGACTTCTCAGCCGGGAAGGGTAAAACCACTGTCCTACTTGGCGAAAGCGGCGCGGGCAAAAGCACCGTCTTGCGTCTCCTTGCAGGCTTACTTCATCCAGAGTGCGGGCATATTTCCCTCGAAGGAAAGACCTATTTTGATAGCGAACGGCATATTACTATTCCACCTCAAGAGCGTCCTTTTGGTTACGTCTTTCAGGACTACGTGCTCTTTCCACATCTGACTACCTTTGAAAATGTTGCCTTTGGTCTTCGCGCCCAACATTTGCCGCGTAGGGTTGTGCGTGAGCGAGTGGGTGAGGTGCTGGAGCAAGTGCACTTGTCAGGATATGATCAACGCACACCTGCTCAATTGTCTGGGGGTCAACAACAACGCGTGGCAATCGCCAGAGCGTTGGCGTTGCATCCTCAACTGTTGTTACTCGATGAACCGTTGTCGGCATTAGATGTGCAAACTCAACGTGAAGTGCGTCAGGAATTGCGTAGCCTCCTCTCTAGCGCGGGCATTACGACCGTAATGGTGACCCACCAGTACCTGGAGGCATTACTCTTCGGATATCACATCCTGGTACTCGAGCAAGGTCATGTTATTCAACAGGGCAGTCATCGTGATCTCTTGCAATATCCTCGATCATCCTATGTAGCTGAACTCGTTGGAATGAATTTCTTCCGTGGACGTGTTATCAGTTGCGAAGCTGGTGCAATGTGTACCATTCAACTACAAAATAATGGGCACCCAGGTATTCAGGTAAGTGCCGCGCTAGAAGAACAGATGCAAAAGCTGCCAGAGACTGGTGATGAAGCCTTTGTGCTTGTTGACCCGCGTAGCATTACATTATATCAAACGCTGCCCGATAGCTCTGCGCGAAACGTTTTTCAGGGTACCATCGTGCAATTGTTGAATCTGGGAACACCATTCGGAAAGAATAGCGAACATAGTGGGCGTGTACGAGTCAGTCTGAGTGTGGATGATTCTGTGCCACTTCTTACTGCTGAAGTCACAGAGGCTTCGGCTAGCCGTATGGAGTTGAACGAAGGCAAAGTCATGTTTGCCACCTTTAAAGCCACCGAAGCAAGAGCATATACGTGAAAGAACAGCACATGTCACATATTGTCAAACCTCCATGTGACGATGGCGTCATTCAGACCGCGCCAGAATCTAATCTAAACATGTTGAAAGGCGCAACTTCGGCTACCTTCTCTAGTACTCAGAAGCACATCGGGACATGGGTGCTTGTGGCAACCATTCTTGGCTCCAGCATGGCCTTCATCGATGGCACCGTCGTCAATGTCGCCTTGCCCGTGCTCCAAATTGAATTGCATGCAACAGCCACAGAAGTGCAGTGGGTGGTCGAAGCCTATTCCCTCTTTCTGGCGGCCCTCATTCTCGTCGGTGGCTCCTTAGGCGATCACTTTGGCCGCAGGCGCATGTATGCTCTGGGCATCGTACTCTTCACCCTGGCATCGGTCGGCTGTGGTCTCGCACCCACAGTCACCGTGCTGATTGTCGCACGTGCATTCCAGGGAGTGGGTGGCGCTTTGCTCGTACCAGGTAGCCTGGCCATCATCAGCGCTTCCTTCGACACGCAACACCGGGGTCGCGCCATTGGCACCTGGTCAGGCTTTACCGCCATCACCTCCGCCATTGGTCCCGTCTTAGGAGGGCTGCTGGTGCAATACGCCTCCTGGCGCTGGGTGTTTTTCATCAACGTCCCGCTGGCCGTCATCGTGCTTCTCGTCCTGTTCTGGCGCGTCCCCGAAAGCCGCAACGAAGCACTGGGCGAGCATGCCAGGCTGGACTGGCTGGGCGCATTCCTGGCTACGCTTGGATTGGGAGGTATAGTCTTTGGACTCATCGAATCCAACGACCTGGGTTTTAGCAATGGCCTGGTGCTGCTTTCCCTGGCTGTAGGCATCGTGGCCTTGCTCGCATTTTTATTGGTAGAGGCCCGCAGTCAGTCACCGATGCTGCCGCTCACACTGTTCCGCTCGCGCACCTTCAGTGGCGCCAACGTCTTGACCTTTCTGCTCTACGCCGCCTTAGGCGCCAGCCTGTTCTTTCTGCCTTTTAACTTGATCCGCGTCCAGGGCTATTCACCAACCGAAGCGGGAGCCGCCAATTTACCGCTTATCCTGCTGATGTTCTTTCTCTCGCGCTGGTCAGGAGGATTGGTCACACGCTACGGAGCCAAACTGCCCCTGATCATCGGTCCTTTGATAGCAGCATTGGGGTTCGCCCTCTTTGCCCTCCCTGATATCGGAGGCAGTTATTGGACGACCTATTTCCCGGCGGTGGTTGTGCTGGGCATTGGCATGTCCGTGAGTGTCGCACCCCTTACCACCGCCGTCATGGGGTCTGTGGATCAACAGTATGTCGGCACAGCTTCTGGTGTCAACAATGCCGTCTCGCGCACAGCTGGACTCATCGCTATCGCCGTGTTCGGCATCATCGTGCTGGCAGTCTTCAGCAGTAGTCTGGCCAGTCATCTCACAGCCGTGTCGGTGCCTGCGGGCATCCACCAATCGATCATTGAGCAGCAGGACAAACTGGTTGGCATCGAAATCCCGGCAGGCGTCAGTGCTGCTACCCATACAGCCGTGCAGCGAGCCATCGCCAAATCCTTTATCACAAGTTTTCGCGTCATCATGCTGCTCTCTTCCGCGTTAGCGGTCTGTAGTTCACTCAGTTCTCTGCTGCTCATCGAAGGCAAACCACCATCAACAGACAATAAAGCTCCTGATAGTGAGCCCACATAGGAGTACAGAGGACGCGGAGTTCGGGAACAACCCGAACTGTCCAATTACATTGGCTGCCGCAAGCAGCCAACACAGCAGGAGTGCAGAGGACGAAAGTCCTTTGCCGGGGTTCGGGATGTCCCCGAAAATCCCTTATTAATTTTGCTGCCGCAGGCAGCAAGAAAGGAAACAAACCTTGGCTACACGATGTACACATCTTGACCAGATACGGCAGGTCACCCCTAGCGCAAACGGCTGCGAAGACTGCCTAAAAATCGGAGACACATGGGTACACCTGCGTATCTGTCTCGAATGTGGGCATGTTGGTTGCTGTGACTCGTCCAAAAACAAACACGCCACCAAACACTTCCATGCCACTAACCACCCGATCATCCAATCATTTCAACCTGGAGAAGACTGGCGTTGGTGCTACATAGACCAGGTAATGGTGTAACGGCATCATGTAGCGCTATAAAACCATCATGTGAAGCTGTACTGTCATCATGTCATCCTGAGTGCAAGCGAAGGATCTCGTAGCCCATCGCGTGAGATCTCTCGCTTGCACTCAGGATGACATGTAGGGGCAGGGTTTATCCCTGCCCGCATGGAGCGGGGCTCAGGGAAGGGCTTATTCGTGTACCGTTTCGCTATCCCATTGGCACGTCTCAGGAATTGCCTCTTTAAGAGCCACAGCCAGCCCATCAATATCTGTCACATCATCCCGATACACAGCCCAGGCTTTTGTTTTTTGCTCAGGCGTCGCAGGCTTGCGATAAGCAATAATGCCAATACGTTTCCCATTGGGGAAGAATTCCTCTTTAATACGAGTCAAATCTTCCCAGCGGATCTCTATGACTTCGCCCCTCTGGTTACGCTTAACCAGTGCTTCCTGTTCAAGAGCGATAGTAAATGGGATAGGCGCAATCATGCGCAGATAGACCACAAAGCCAATGATAAGCAGTAAAGCGGCAATGGTACTGGCTATAACAGATATTCCCTGGTAAATAGCAATCCACAATACCAGAGCGATTAAACCCAAAATGCCAAGTATCGTCACGGTGCGCTTGAACGGGCTTAGGCCAGGCCCAATAAAATTATGTCCTTGTGCTGTCGGAGATGATGCCATAAACCGCGGTGCGTGTACCCCCATGCCTTTAGGCTGCTGGAGAAAGCGCCGCAACCTTTCTTTTAGAGTGATAACTGTATCCATCGCTACGAGCTATTAACGTACAGAAACGATGGTGAATGTCGGTGACGGTTCCTTGCGCCGTCTTGATGTTGAAGACCCCGCGGGTACGCACAGCCACCCTGCCCACATAGGTGCCTTGCTTGGTCCCGCTTGTCACGACGGCACGCACCAGGTCGCCCGTCTGGAAGCCTTTGACGCGCCTGGCTCCCTTTGGTTTGGTGCGCGGGAACCCGTACTCGTCCATGCGGCACATCTGTCTTGAGCCGTGCCCCGTCGCCGTGACGTGCAGCGGCACGACGTGCTTGATGACGAGGTGCTCCGGTGTGCTCCTCCCGACGCAGGCAGCATCACACCAGTGCGCCTTGGGCAAGTCACGCGTGATGCGGTTGAACTTGGTTAAGCCGCCGCTGCCACACTCCACGGGGAGACCGAACGCCTTGAGGCGCTCATGCAGTGCCCATCGCGTCGCATTGACTGCCGCTGCATCCCGCAACGGCGGTCTTGACTTGAGCCAGAATGCGCGCCAATCGCTGCGGCTGCTCCTTCAGGAATGCACGAATGTCCTGGTTGCCCTTGCGCTGGTTGCATGGCTTGCAGGCTGCCACGAGATTGCTGACGCGGTCGGAACCGAGCTTAGCTCTAGGGTGGAGATGATCGAGTTCGAGCGGGACCTGGCGGGCATCACAGTAGGCGCATCGGTGATTCCACTTCAAGAGCACATACGCTCTCACCTCGTAGCCTGCCAGTGTGCCTTGCTGGTATTGCACGCCTTCGATGTCTGGACGCTCTAAGGCCTGGGTATCGAAGCGGACGAGTTCTTAAACTGATAGCACCCAATGGGCAGAGACGCATGAGGCGACGAATCCATGTGAGCACATTCCACACGCGACTCTCTTGCGATGGCGGGAGCGTCCCTTTTCGTTTGTGGCGATTGTCGAAGCGCGGCTTCCTGTAGCGGGTTTTGCGTTGCCTTCTGCTCTTGCGCACCGCACGACGTTTGTCCATGTCCCGCTTGATCTGCTCTCCCCGGTGCATCAGTTCCGCTGCCCACACTACTTCGGAGCTTCCATCATTGACAAGAGCGATGCCGGTGGTTTTGCTCCCCGGATCGATCTTGACGCGCAGAGGCTCAAGATGAGGCTTATCCACGGCGCGCTTGAGAATCAGCGTGAAAGGATACCTGCGATAGACCGCCGCCTTGCCCTGTTTCAAGAGCAGGCGGGCACGCCCCGGATGCAGCGGGTTCAAGGGTTGTTTGTTGGTATCTATGACAAACACCTCGCTTCATACATTCTCCTTTTTTGCCCAGAAGGGCCTCCGTTTACACGGGTAATGCTCACCTCGTCAACGTTCGTGGAAGGTTTCACGGAGCACGCACTGGGTTGACCCCGTCACCCTGTTTAACGTACTCCCGTAGCGGTTGGGACTGGTGAAGCATCCCAACGTACCTAATTTCTTCCCGAACGGAGCCCCGTCAGTCGCCTTTGAGACTGGTGGCCGAGACTGGTCAAGAATGAGGCTCGCTCACCTGCATGAGCAAGTCTGTCCCTTTCAAAGGGACGGGTTCCTGCACCAAAACTCCAAATCACCTGTTCATTCATCTATTCTCTAGCCGCTATTGTAACAATAGCCACCATTTCTAGCAAGTGCATCATTGGTACGGGTTTCCTATGCTTCTTCTGCGTTAGTATGATATACTGAAGCCGCTATCATAGAGAGTCTCTCTTCAACAATTGAGCAAATGCCGTTTCGGGATCAACTTTCATTGACAGACAACACTCCTTGCCGGGAGCGCGAGGGTGTCCCTCGCTTAAAATCTCTCCTTATAGCAGGCCGCAGGCCTGCAAGAATAAGTTTAAGCGACTCTCAGTTAGAGAGACTTGATACACCTTGTATAATAGATAACAACCCAAATGTTAAATAGATACATATCTACAGGCAAAGCAACCCCAACGAGGCAAATTGTGGAAACAGGGCGGGTAATTAACAGGCGCTACCTGATACAACGTTTAATAAAACATGGGCAGGTATGTGCCATCTATCAAGGAATAGACCAGGTATTGCAGCGCACAGTTGCAATCAAAGTTGTCCCATCTTCCGATATAGCTGCATACAGAGCGTCTATCAAGTTGACGGCTCATTTTTCCCACCCAAACATTGTGGGCCTTTATGACCTTGTCGTCGAACCTGAAACGCTCTACATCATACAAGAGCTCATCGAAGGTGTCCCCTTCCCCACATTGCTCCAACATCAATTGTCGCCCATAGACATTCTTGGTATTGGTATGCAAATCAGCCAGGCTTTGATCTATGCCGATAGCGCTTCTGCCAGCGTATGCCATGGAGATCTGACACCTTCAGCTATCATGCGCGATCCCCAGGGACTGGTGCGTGTGAATAATTTTGCTTTACCGGGTGACTTCCTCTACTTCCAAAACTGGTCTAGTATGGGTGGCGATGACATTGTTTCCTCTGATCCTGAGCTACCCTATGGCCAGCAAAGTGAGTCAAGGCGCTCTGATGATGTTCGAGCAACAGGTCTTTTGCTCTATCAGCTCCTGGCTGGGCGCGCTCCAGGTGCCAGCGTTGTAGAGCCGCCTTCTGACGGGCGCCTGCGTTTCCAGAGAAACGTCCCACCTGAATTATGTGAAACCGTAGCTCGAGCTGTAGTGCGTCAACATCCGCAACGTATTTCCTCGCACGAAGTGCTCTATACGGATCTCAAGACCTTGAGCGAAAAACTTTCTCAACAAGCTCCAGTGATAATGCCGATTCCCAGCACCGTCTACCAATCACCAGTAGAGCCGATGGTCATCAGCCAGACAGTTTCACCTGGCACTGGCAAGCTTGCGTCTGCGTTACCCATGCGTGATACCGAACAGCCAGGGCTTAGTCTCCCACCATATCGCACAGATCACAGCGCGCAACTACCGCTGGAACAAATCACGCCTGCCTCTCCCACAGTAGCCGACGTTTCCTTGAAATTAGCCGCTGCCCGCCAGGCGGCATATCCCGAACCCGAGTCACTACAACAAAGCCGCCAATCTCTTTTCCCCATCCTCGTAATTGGCCTTGTCGTCTTCGTCCTGCTCTTCTTCATTGGCTACTTCGCAGGCCACTTCTTGATCCACTAATTCTTTATGACAAAGTTGGGCATTACCACAGATTTCAACCATATAGAAGCTTGAGAGCTCGTTCTGGGGTCGCTTCTTCATGAACAAGAGCCATGAGCGCACGCGTCATCTGGGCAGGGTGCTGATGTTGAATGACATTTCGTCCATACACGATCCCTGCTGCCCCCTGGCGCATAAGCTGGTAGGTGCGTGTCACAATCTCTTCGTCGGTTGTCTTGCCGCCACCGCGCACGAGCACAGGTCGGCCAGAAGCTATCTCGATCACCTTGTGATACTGGGATACATCATCGCATGGATCGGCTTTGATGATATCGGCGCCGAGTTCAACTGCCTGGCGTACCAGGGGAAGGATTTTGTTGAGATCACCATCAACCATGTAGCCTCCACCTTTGGAGTTCGTTTGCATCACGAGAGGCTCGATCATCAGTGGCATGCCATAGCGGTTGCACTGCGGTTTCAGGCGGCAAATATTCTCAATGCATTGGGCGTGTAGCTCGGGCTGATCGGGCATCAAAAACAAGTTTACTACAACACATGCCGCGTCGAGTGCAAGCGCCTGCTCTACCGCATCCTCAATCAATCGGCTGAACGAGTAGCTGGGCAATGATTTGCCGTAAATATTCGCAACATCGGTGCGTAAGACGAGTGAAGGCCTGGCTCTTCCAGGAACCTCCTGTAGCAATGGCGCCAGGCCGGGACTTAGCTGAACCGCATCGGGATTGGCTTCAATGATTGTTGAGACGACACGTTTCATATCCTCAATATTGTCCAGGAAGGCTCGTTCATTGAAGAAACCATGATCGATAGCAACATCAAAACAATGCCCATCACTGGCAAGCAATCGGTTCAAGCGCGGTATAACGCTCATATAATAATACTCCTATCATAGGGAAATCAAAAAGTCAGGAGTGCAGAGGACGGAGTCCTTTGCCAGGGTCTGGGGTGTATACATAAACGTTAACGTAAGAATTAGGATAGCCAGTGCCCCAACTATACACGATGAGTCGCCTTCCCAGGCTCGTATATAATAGGAGACTGGGCTTGCCCCTGTCCTCGCTTCTTAAAATTCAATATATCATAAAGTCATATCGACTGCATTGGAGGATCACTGTATATCCCAATTGTTTGGGCAAGGACTATGTGGATGTGGGATGTGGGATGTGGGATGTGGGATGTGGATGTGGATGTAGGATGTGGTGTGGCCCTGTGCGTTTGACTCATAAGAAGAGAAACGAATCGTCAATCGAATGTCATCCTGAGCGTCGAGCGAAGGATCTCACACACTGGGTACGAGATCCTTCGCATGTCTTGTCATCCTGAGCGTCGAGCGAAGGATCTCGGTGTTATCCCTTTACTCGACGTATCTAAACCTTGTAAGATACGAGAATAAGATTTCCATTGATAAGTGCATGAAAAGAGGTGCATGTGTCTGGAGCAAGGCAGCCGCGGCAAAAGCACAGGAATCGTTTGTTGATACCAGCCTTTACGACATTAGCATTCTGGCAGTTACGGCGAACATGGTTCCTACTCCTTTTCATTACACTTGGCATGATCGCAGCCATTGTCATCGCTTCTGCTATACCTCTCCTTTCCAATGTCATGTTGACTGCCGGGCTTCGCAATACTCTCAGGGCAACGCCCGATAGCGCTGATATTCAACTGCTTACACAAGCCAATGGAATATCGACGCCAGTTGCACAGAAAATCCACAATCAATTTGATCCACTTTTCCATCGTTACTTAGGGAACACTATCAAACCCGATCTCTCCGCCATTCTAAGCGAGGACTTCTCCTTTGATCCTCCACAAAAAAATACATCGCTCACCATCTATGGCACTTCAATGCAACAAGCGGCTCCTCATCTGCGTGTGATACAGGGTCAACTTGCTCAAACGAGCAGCGTCCCATCGAGTGTGATCGAAATTATGATGACTCCGGATACTGCGCAGTTGTTGGGTGTTCATGTCGGATCTATATTCAAACTCGTGTTCCAATACGTCGTATTTCATCCTGATAACAGTGTTCAACAACTGACCGCAGTGATTACTGCACGTGTGGCCGGGCTTTTCAATTTGACTTCATCGCAAGCTCCCTACTGGCATGGTGAAGATTTCAAACCAGTTAAACTTGCCCTTGAAAGTACATCAACGCTATTCCAATATACATTCCTGGTCTCAGATAATGCTCTACTGGCAGTTATCGATCACCTTGTCTCTGTCAACCATACGGATGCAATTCATACTCTGAACTCCAGTGGTTACAGCTTTATCTGGCATTACCACCTGGATTCCTCACAGCTTGACATCAATGGACTCGATACGCTTATTGGCCAATTAGCAGGGCTTCAGACAACGTTTGATAGTCAGTATGGATACCTGGAGAATGGAGGATCATCTGATTTCACGATAGAATATCCATATCTGATTCATGTCGAGCTCGCGGGACAAGCTCTTAGCTTCCAACGGGAATGCCAGCATTCTCGATGCGTTTCAAAGCCGCATCGATGTGGCACGGATTCCCACGGGCGTCTTTACTCTACTCATCCTCTCATTTATCCTCTTCTTTATAAGCCTGTTGACTACGTTGCTTGTTGATCGCCAGCAGGATACCATAGCGCTTTTACGAAGCCGTGGAGCCAGCCGAACGCAGATTTTCGGCGCATTCTTTCTACAAAGCATCGGGTTAGGAATGATCGCGCTTGTGATCGGATTACCTTTAGCAACAATTACCGTGCTGCTCATTTCACAGTCCGTGTTGCCGCCGGCAGATCTAGACGCGTTGAATAGTATAACAAGTCATCCATTTCAAACTACTTTAGGATCGATCTGGTATGCCCTGGCAATTACGCTTATTGCACTCTTTACCATGGGCATTTCACTCTTCATGGCCTCTCGCATGAATATTCTCTCACTGCGACGCGAGGCGACTCGCAGTAGCAATCGTCCGCTCTGGCAGCGTCTCCAACTCGATGTGATAGCGGGGATTATCGCACTGGTTGCATATAGCTTCTCTCTCTATGTAACGAGTATCGGACCCGCGTTGCAAGGCAATGCACAAGTTCTTATTGCGACTCCCTTATCGGTTATCGCGCCTCTCTTCCTGATTGTAGGTTGCCTGTTGCTTTTCCTGCGTATATTCCCTTTCTTTTTAAGGCTAGGGGCACGCTTCGCAGCGAGAGGACGAGGTGCGGTCATTATGCTTGCATTTACCCAGACGGCGCGCTCGCCACGACAGTCATTACGCATGATTATGCTCTTCGCGCTTGCGACCTCTTTTGCACTCTTTACACTGGTCTTTCTGACGACGCAAGCTGCGCATATACAAGAAATTGTCACGTATCAAACGGGTGCTGACTTTAGCGCGCAATTGCTTGTTCCAGGAACTAGCTATTTCACAGGTCACGAATCAGTATCAATCAATACCGGGTGTACTCTCTGCCAATGTAGGTTTCGTTGGGCAGGGCTATGGAGGAACCGCTAACCTTCCTTTGAATCTCCAGGCTGTCGATGCTTCTAACTACAGTCAGACGGTCACCTGGTCTTCAGAAATTGATTACCAGTCTATGCGCCCGCTTTTGTCACAGTTAGTCTCTTTCCGTAAAACTTCAAACACAAGCGATGTCGTGCCCGCAATTGTTGATCAAACGTTCATCAATAAATCCCCGCTTCATGTTGGTTCCTTGTTCGCCATATCGGTGTCCAGCGCCTATCCTTCTAGCATACACTGTGTCGTAATTGGAGTGGTGAATCGCATCCCAACCATCGATACGCTTATCGATCCTGTTGTGACAGGAGGCATATTGATCGACTATCAAACCTATCTCAACGCTTATCAGCAGGTTCTCAAAAAGAGCAAGAATCTATCTGAACAACCCATTCCACCGCTTATGAATCAAATCTGGTTGCGTACGAAGAATGATGCAGCTTCAGTAGCAAGTGTACGAACGGCTCTTGATAATCCAAAATACAGTATTGCTCATCTCGTCGATCGACGTTTGCTACTTTCTACTTTGCAATCTGACCCTCTGTATCTCGTCCTGGATGGAGTGCTCATTTTGGGAACAGCAACCGCGTTTCTCGTGGCATTGGTTGGAGGAGTGCTAGCTTCATGGTTAAGCGCACGTACAAGACAGATGAGCTATATCACATTACAAGCGCTTGGCGCTAGCAGTAGGCAAACCTCGAATATATTAATATGGGAGCAAGCTATCGTTTATATAACAGGTTTGCTCCTGGGAGCAGGCTTTGGCGTGCTCCTCATCATGTCGGTGATTCCATCTCTCACATTTACAGATCTCAACTCAAATCTGAGCAACGAACAATTCTTTGCGTTACAATCCTTGCTATCAACACAGATCATAGTGCCACTATGGATTCCCTTCGTCCTGCTTACACTTGTGGGCATTTATATTCTCGCACTGATCGTCATGATGCGTGTTGTAACGGGGTCAGCGATTAACAAAAAACTTCGCCTGGCTGAGGAGTGAAGAAGGTAAAAGCAGTTCCTGGAACTGCACACAAAGATGTCTATTTGGCCTCACTAATCTCAAGAAGGTTACCGTCTGGATCTCTGAAAAAGCATCTGATCTCTCCACCCCAATCAACTGGTGGTGTCAGGAAGGTAGCGCCTCGCTTCTTGAGTATCTCGTAGGCGGCCTGGCAATCTGGCACGCGAATTGTCAACTCATGACTCACAATATCTGATTGTGTCGGTGGAGCAAAGGTAACCGTAGGCTTGTCCTTCGTAGGCCCACCGCCAGTTACCAGGAGCAGCCAGGCTCCCTGAAAACTGAGGACGCATGATGTGCCGCCATATTCACGATAGACTGTAGCTCCCAACACATCGCGATAAAAGTGTCGCGAGCGTTCCATATCGCTGACTACCAACAGGAGGGTCAGAGCAACTCCTTCCGTTGGAAATTCGTTTTCGGCCATTCATTTGCCTAAACCTTCTAAGATACGAGAATAACATTCCCATTGATAAGTGTATGAAATGAGGTGCGTATGCCTGGAGCAAGACAGCCGCGACAAAGGCACAGGATTCGTTTGTTGATACCAACATTTACGACATTGGCTTTCTGGCAGTTACGGCAAACATGGTTCCTACTCCTTTTCATTACACTCGGCATGATCGCAGCCATTGTCATCGCTTCTGCTATACCTCTCCTTTCCAATGTCATGTTGACTGCCGGGCTTCGCAATACGCTCAGGGCAACGACCGATAGCGCTGATATTCAACTGCTTACACAAGCCAATGGAATATCGACGCCGGTTGCACAGAAAATCCACGATCAATTTGATCCACTTTTCTATCGTTACTTAGGAAACACCATCAAACCCGATCTCTTCGCCATTTTAAGCGAGGACTTCTCCTTTGATCCTCCACAAAAAAATACATCGCTCACCATCTATGGCACTTCAATGCAACAGGCGGCTCCTCATCTACGTGTGATACAGGGTCAACTTGCTCAAACGAGCAGCGTCCCATCGAGCGTGATCGAAATTATGATGACTCCGGATACTGCGCAGCTGTTGGGTGTTCATATCGGATCTACATTCAAACTCACGTTCCAATACGTCGTATTTCATCCTGATAACAGTGTTCAACAACTGACCGCGCTGATCACTGCACGTGTGGCCGGGCTTTTCAATTTGACTTCATCGCAAGCTCCCTACTGGCATGGTGAAGATTTCAAACCAGTTAAACTTGCCCTTGAAAGTACATCAACGCTGTCCCAGTATACCTTCCTGGTCTCAGATACTGCTCTGCTGGCAGTTATCGATCACCTTGTCTCTATCAACCATACGGATGCAATTCATACTCTGAACTCCAGTGGTTACAGCTTTATCTGGCATTACCAACTGGATTCCTCACAGCTTGACATCAATGGACTCGATACGCTTATTGGCCAATTAGCAGGGCTTCAGACAACGTTCGATAGTCAGTACGGATACCTGGAGAATGGAGGATCATCTGATTTCACGATAGAATATCCATATCTCATACATGTCGAGCTCGCGGGACAAGCGCTTAACTTCAACGGGAATGCCAGCATTCTCGACGCGTTTCAAAGCCGCATCGATGTGGCACGGATTCCCACGGGCGTCTTTACCTTACTCATCCTCTCATTTATCCTCTTTTTTATAAGCCTGTTGACTACGTTGCTTGTTGATCGCCAGCAGGATACCATAGCGCTTTTACGAAGTCGTGGAGCCAGCCGAACGCAGATTTTCGGCGCATTCTTTCTACAAAGCATCGGGTTGGGAATGATCGCTCTTGTGATCGGATTGCCTTTAGCAACAATTACCGTGCTGCTCATTTCACAGTCCGTGTTGCCGCCGGCAGATCTAGACGCCTTGAATAGTATAACAAGTCATCCATTTCAAACTACTTTAGGATCGATCTGGTACGCCCTGGCAATCACGCTTATTGCACTCTTTACCATGGGCATTTCACTCTTCATGGCCTCTCGCATGAATATTCTCTCACTGCGACGCGAGGCGACTCGCAGTAGCAATCGTCCGCTCTGGCAGCGTCTCCAACTCGATGTGATAGCGGGGATTATCGCACTGGTTGCGTATAGCTTCTCTCTCTATGTAACGAGTATCGGACCAGCGTTGCAAGGCAATGCACAGGTTCTCATTGCGACTCCCTTATCGATTATCGCGCCTCTCCTCCTGATGGTAGGTTTTCTGCTGCTTTTCCTGCGTATCTTCCCTTTCTTTCTAAGGCTAGGGGCACGCTTTGCCGCGAGAGGAAGAGGCGCGGTCATCATGCTTGCATTTACACAGACGGCGCGCTCGCCACGACAGTCATTACGCATGATCATGCTCTTCGCGCTTGCGACCTCTTTTGCTCTCTTCACACTTGTCTTTCTGACAACGCAAGCCGAGCATATACAAGAAATTGTCACGTATCAAACGGGCGCGGACTTTAGCGCGCAACTGCTTGTGCCAGGAACCAGCGTTTCACAGGTCACGAACCAGTACCAATCTATACCAGGTGTACTCTCTGCCAATGTAGGTTTCGTTGGACAGGGCTATGGAGGAACCGCTAACCTTCCTCTGAATCTTCAAGCTGTCGATGCTTCTAGCTACGGTCAGACGGTCACATGGTCTTCAGAAATTGATTACCAGTCTATGCGCCCGCTTTTGTCACAGCTAGTCTCTTTCCGGAAAACTCCAACCACAAGCGATGTTGTACCCGCTATTGTTGATCAAACATCCATCAATAAGTCACTGCTTCATGTTGGTTCTTTCTTCACCATGTCGGTATCTAGTGTCAATCCTTCTAGCATACACTGTGTCGTGATTGGCGTGGTGAATCGCATCCCAACCATCAATACGCTTATCAACCCTGTTGTGACGGGTGGTGTATTAATCGATTATCAAACCTATCTCAATGCCTATCAGCAGGATCTCAAAAAGAGCAAGAATATCTCTGGACAAACCATTCCACCGCTTATGAATCAAATCTGGTTGCAGTACGAAAAATGATGCAGCTTCAGTAGCAAGTGTACGAACAGCTCTTGATAATCCAAAGTATAGTATTGCTCATCTCGTCGATCGACGCTTGCTACTTTCTACTTTGCAATCTGACCCGCTGTATCTCGTCTTGGATGGCGTGCTCATTTTGGGGACAGCAACCGCGTTTCTCGTGGCGCTGGTTGGAGGAGTGCTAGCTTCATGGTTAAGCGCACGCACAAGACAGTTGAGCTATATCACACTACAAGCGCTTGGCGCCAGCAGCAGGCAGACCTCGAATATTTTAATTTGGGAGCAATCCATCGTCTATATAACAGGCTTGCTTCTTGGAGCAGGCTTTGGCACGCTCCTCATCATGTCGGTGATTCCATCTCTCACATTTACAGATCTCAACTCAAATCTGAGCAACGAACAATTCTTTGCCTTACAATCCTTGCTATCAACACAGATCATAGTGCCAACATGGATTCCCTTCGTCCTGCTTACACTCGTGAGCATTTATATTCTCGCACTGATCATCATGGTGCGTGTTGTAACGGGGTCAGCGATTAACAAAAAACTTCGCCTGGCTGAGGAGTGAGGAAAGTCAAAGCAGTTCCTGGAACTGCACACAAAGATGTCTATTTGGCCTCACTGATCTCAAGAAGGTTACCGTCTGGATCTCTGAAAAAGCATCTGATCTCTCCACCCCAATCAACTGGTGATGTCAGGAAGGTAGCGCCTCGCTTCTTGAGTATCTCGTAGGCGGCCTGGCAATCTGGCACGCGAATTGTCAACTCATGACTCACAATATCTGGTTGTGTCGGTGGCGCAAAGGTAACCGTAGGCTTGTCCTTTGTAGGCCCACCGCCAGTTACCAGGAGCAGCCAGGCTCCCTGAAAACTGAGGACGCATGATGTGCCGCCATATTCACGATAGACTGTAGCTCCCAACACATCGCGATAAAAGTGTCGCGAGCGTTCCATATCGCTGACTACCAACAGGAGGGTCAGAGCAACTCCTTCCGTTGGAAATTCGTTTTCGGCCATTATTTCACTCCTTTTATTGTTCCTCTAGTTGCATTTTTTTCGGAGAGGCAGAGTCTCTTCTACTTGTTCAAAGGCGTTTTTCGAACCAATGGTGAGCATACGGCTCGTCGTTGAAGGCATCCACTTCCTGGTATCCACAATCCCGGTACATCTGGATAGCTTCAATGAGGCTGCGGTTCGTTTCCAGGTGCAGAACCGTCAACTCCCGCTTCCCTGTGCGTGGCGCTCCAGAGCCTCCAGAAGACGCCGTCCAAGGCCAAGTCCACGTGCCCGGGGTGCGACCCACATGCGCTTGATCTCTCCGATGGAGTTCTCGTGAATCTTCAACGCGCCACAGCCGACTGGCTCCTCTCTCAGATACGCCACGAGTACCAGTCCGTCTGGGAGGCATGAGTTCGTGCTGCATGCGCCGAAATGCTGCAGAGCTGGATCGAAACCGTCCTCGAAACGCTCGCCTAGTTCTGCAAAGTACTGCTCGAAACACCATATCACATCTGAGCTTGTTGGATCAGCGAGGGAGATTGAGACCTGTGATGCGATCAGCAGCCTCTCGACCTGTGCCATGGCTGCCACGAGCTTCAATCTCTGGCTCTCGCTTAGCGGTTCCAGAAGCGATTGTGCAAAGGCATCGGCTCGATGATCCAGCTCAGCTCGCTCGCGAAGGCCAGTTTCCGTGAGTTGGGCTATGCGCACTCTTCCATCATCGCCACTTGTCTCAACAACGATCAAGCCTTGCCCCTCGAGCGAACGCAGCAAGCGGCTGACGTAGGCAGAATCAAGCCCAAGCCGACTTCTCAGTTCTCGCACCTCAGCCCCCTGTTCTCCGATCTCCCACAGCAGCCGTGCTTCGCCGAGAGGATGGTTTCGACCCAGGAAGTGGTCGTTTAATACGCCAATACGTTCAGTCATCGTGCGATTGAAGCTTCGAACCTGTTCAACCAAGGGCATCTCCATGCAAACCTCCAAACATTCTTACGCAGTGACTTCTTATTCTCTGATTATAGTCAGAGAATTTATCACAATGCAAGGAGTCTCGGATCGAAGCTTCGGCCATCGTTTTATTGGTCTAGCGTTTTCCAGTTTATGTAATACACTCGTGCGCAAAGAAGCGCAATGTATCCAGTTGCAGGATATCGGGGAACCCGAGGATGATTTCTTGAACACCGATCGCCTCTAACTCTACCAGGCGTTGACGGATCGTCTCCGGGCTGCCAATCAGCGCTCCTGCGGCCACAGGACGACCCAGGAGTGCGGGTGGGAACTTGGCCTGCGCCTGCTCGTTGGTCTCGCCGATACAGCAGAAGGCTCCTGCCGTTCGGTGGATGCTCTCGTAATCGCGTCCGACGGCTTCACAGTGGGCTTTGAGTACGGTCGAACTTGTGTTTGATCGTTTCCAGATCGCCAAACACATTACAGGCATCGGCGTACTGCGCAACCAGTTTGAGGGTTACCTTTTCGCCACCGCCGCCGATCAGGATGGGGATATGCGGTTGCTGGACTCCCTTGGGCTGGTTGATCGCACCGCGTACCTGGTAGTATTTTCCCTCGAAGACTGCTTCTTCCTGAGTCCACATGGCCAGGATCACCTGCACGGCCTCACCGAGACGTCTCAGCCGCTCAGCAGTATCGGGATAGTCGTAGCCATAACCGCGATACTCATGCTCGTTCCAGCCAGCCCCAATGCCGAAATTGAGTCGCCCGTGAGAAAGGATATCGACCGTGCTGGCCATTTTGGCGAGTAGGGCGGGATTGCGAAAGCCGTTGCATGTGACCGTCTGACCAATGCGAATACGCCTGGTATCACGCGCAAGAGCGGCTGTGGTCGTCCAGCACTCAAACGTGACTTCTTGAGATGGCCGTGGGGTCGTATGAAAGTGATCGACAAGCCAGGCGGATGCGAAACCGACTTCGTCAGCGGTCTGCGCGACACGCGTCATTACCTCGTAGGCTTCAATGGGATCCTTGATGCCTGCCAGTTCCATGTTCCAGCCTTGCGGCAGGGACACACCAAATTGTAGAGACATACGCACCTCTCTCGATTCTGCGAATACTGGAAGAACATTCTTCTTCCTGAATAGGAGCAATCCTCTCGCCAGGTGCAAATAGCATCTTGACGCTGTTGCTCTCCTTGAGTATGCTATGGGCGTAATATGAGTACCAGGGTTACTTGATCATAGGTCTATGACCACCAGGATAAAGGAGCAGCTCAGATGCAGGAGCAAGAGCGTCGCCAGGCTCTCGCCGATTTTTTACGCCAGCGAAGGGCTCACCTGTCTCCCACTGATGTGGATTTGCCACCTGGCTTTCGCCGAAGGACACCAGGTTTGCGCCGTGAGGAAGTTGCGCAACTTGCCAATATGGGCACCTCGTGGTACGTCTGGCTGGAGCAAGGACGTGATGTGCATCCCTCAGCGGCAGTTCTAGAAAGCCTGGCTCAAGCGCTCAGACTGACACCCAATGAGCGTCGGCATCTGTTTCTGCTTGCTGGTCAACCACTTCCTCCCCCTCCTTATTCTCCTGCAGAATGAGTGCATCAGTCCAGCGCTCCAACAAGTGCTGGATGACCTCAACCCGAGTCCCGCGTATGTTCTGGGAAGACGGTACGACTATCTGGCATGGAACAAAGCTGCCGACGCTCTTTTCTCCATTGCGGACATCATTTCGGATGCATCGTCTCCTTACGCCCGTAACATGGTATGGAGACTCTTCACCAACCCGATGACGCGAGAGCGCCCTAATTGGGAATTGGTCGCGCGGGCCACGTTAGCAGAGTTCCGTACGGCCAGTGCTCGCTATCCTGGGGATCCCTGGTTCGAGGAACTGATTGAGGATTTGAAACAAGTCAGCTCTGAATTTTGTCAGTGGTGGCCACATCATGATGTTCGTAGCGCACTAGACGGTCACAAAGTTATTGAGCATCCAACGTTAGGATATCTGGAATTCGAACATTTTAATTTAC
This sequence comes from uncultured Chloroflexia bacterium, assembly GCA_963702765.1. Lineage (GTDB taxonomy): Bacteria > Chloroflexota > Ktedonobacteria > Ktedonobacterales > Ktedonobacteraceae > DATMNR01. The sequence continues at coordinate 143 of CAVPEB010000014.1, read as the reverse complement.
AGGTACTCACCAATCCAGATATCAGGATCATGATCTACACACCGAATGCTGTAACACGAATAACGCTGCAACGCTTTCTGGCGTCAATGACCGGCTGAGAACCAGGCGTAGAGGCTTCGATATACCAGCAAGGGGAGAGAAAA
>CAVPEB010000013.1:0-33547 GCA_963702765.1 uncultured Chloroflexia bacterium | reverse complement strand
TCAATCCTGGCACCGCCACCGCCACCGTGACGGCCACGTATTATGCCGGTGGCGCGCAGGTTGGCACGCAGACGCTGGCCGTGGCCGCCAACAGTCGCGGCACCATCTTCCCCTCGCAGGCGTCCCCGCCTTACCGTCCCGTGTCTCGGTGGTGCTCACCTCCAGCCAACCCGTGGTGAGCGAGCGTCCCACCTACTTCAGCGGTATCAATGGCGGCAATGCCGGCATCGTCTCGGGTGGTGCCGATGTGATTGGAGTGCAACAGTTGGCCAACGACTGGCTCTTTGCCGAAGGCTACACCGGGGGTCGTTTCCAGGAGAACTTCGTGCTGGCCAATCTCGATCCTGCCAAGACAGCGGCCACGGTGACCATCACGCTGGAGTATAACGGAGGCGCCTCCAAAGCCTTCACCGTCACGGTCAATCCGCTCTCGCAGGTCATCTGGAATGTCAATGCCAACAGCACGGGAGCGGGCAGCTCCCAATCGGTCTCGGCGGAGATCACCTCCAGTGGTGCGCAGATCGCGGTGGAGCGCGAGATGTACTTTGGCTACGACCATGTGGGAGATGGACGCACCACCACAGCCACGGGTGGCAGCGATGTGCTTGGGCAGGTGGGACCTGCGTCGAAGAGCGACTACAGCTTCGCGGAGGGCTACACCAATCTGGGCTATGACGAGTGGTTGACCATTCAGAACCCAACTGCGAACACCGAAACGGTGAACGTGACGGTCTCCAATGGAGTGGGCACGGTCTACACCTTTGCTGAGCAGGTGGTGGGACACAGCCGTTCCACGGTGGACATGGTGGCGATCGTGCAGCAGCATGTGTTCCATGGGGGCAATGGCTACCCAGGCTATGAGATCTCGATGGCGGTGCAATCGAGCAATGGACCCTTCGTCGTCGAACGGCCCATGTACTGGAATGCCTCGGGCACTCAGGGTGGCAGTGATGTCATTGGCTACAGCGGCGGCTAGTCAACTTTAAAAATTTGCTTGCTTTTGAAAAGCATGAGTCATTACCAAACCACCAGGAAGGCCGCTTGAGAAAGAGCTTCTCAAGTGGCCTTGTTATTGGGAGTATTTATATGATCCAGTATTAAAAAACGCCCTGGAGTAGTTCTTCGTGATTGGAATGTGGTGGATAGGCAGGCCCAATATGGACTCTCACCTTGCCTGCCATTGCTTTTGAGAATCCCTGGAGGAATAGCTCGGTATGGTCGGTAACCCAGACTGCAGTTTGTTGCGCCGACTCTTTTGCTGCATCGAGCGATTCAAACATGCTGATAGCTAACACTTCGTTCTCTCCGACTACAACCAGAGAGTATTCACTAAATCCCGGAACCTGATTAATAATTGGTACAAGACTCTTTTGCACTTCCTGGATAAATGCTTCAGCCGAATCTGGAACAATGTCATACTTGCGTATCACCGTGTACATGGCTTGCTCCTTTCTGATCACAAGTTCTGAAATCCTGAAAAGAGCATACTCGATAAACCTCACCATGCAATCACAATTGAACGTTACTAACTCACAGGCAGATCACGATTTCCCGACTGGCTTAATTCATCACTTGAGATCAAATCGAGCAAAATCGGATAAGTCACGGCTACATTTTGCTCTTTCTGTCCCGGGTCGATAAGATCGTGTATAAGCTTGTATTTCGCATCAAATTCGTATTTGTCCAGTTGATTCAATCCGTTGTTTTGCCAATTTTTAGCAACTTCCAGAGGGATTTTATTGTTCACAGCAGGATCTGCGGCATTCGTAATGATAAGTACCGATTGGGCAGCAGCACTTCTCTTCTTTGATACATCATAAATGGAGAAGCCGAAACGCATCATCTCGCCCAATCCCTTTGTTGCAAATCCTAAATAATTGTGGTCAGGACCATCCTTGAAAGGTTTGAGGCGCTGCGTCATAATGTTTGGGAGAATGAGAAATATGCGCATTATAACCCTGCTTATACCAACTCCTAAGCGTGGACCTATTGTGAACGAAGGTGCAATTATGATAGCTTTGTTGACATCGTCACGGTATTGAGCTACCCAGGCAGCCATCAATCCTCCAACAGACAGACCTAAAAAGGTGATATCGTCACCCAGGCCACGCGCAATATCTACCATTTCATTGCTGCAATCACGAAGTTCGACAGACTTGAGATATCTTAGATCATCGGTGTCAGGATCAGCCAGTCCATTATGAGGCATCCTTGGGATGAGAACGTTATAACCTTGCGCAAAAAATATAGGAGCTAGTTCAACAAACTGTTGGGGACAATTTGTCATACCATGCATAAGGATGATGACGCGCTCCGTTTTACTTCCATGGGTAAGCAATTTCGAGCAGCAGACTGGATTCAGACTCTCGTCTGCTTCTTCTTGAGCATGAACTTGCGCAAAACGAGCCAAAGCAGTTTCATAGTCTGTGGCTGGATCGTTTGAATATGATGCAAGAGAATCATTCGAAGAACGGTTCGATGTCTTTATAATGAGCCAGGTAAGCGCTAGCGCAGCTCCTGCGCCTAATCCCACTTTTAAGACACCACTACGTGTTCTTCTTTTTCGCATATTGAGTCTCCAAATCTGAATGAACCTGAGAAATGTAACGGGAAAATAACAGGAATATAGGTGCGGATTCGCTACTAAATCAACTTGCTGCACATAGCAACTCCGCACCTATGCATCGCCAATTATGGTGATTCAACAATCACCATGCGAATGACTATTGAACTTGACTGGAGGATGTTTCAGACCACTCCAACTCGTATGTTCGCATCGTGCTCCATTGTACTAAAAAGCCGACGACTGCCAATGCAATCGCCACGATCGTCCAGATCCACGAGGCTTTGACGAGCGCCACAGCTTCACCGAATTGCAGATAAGCCACTTTGGCCTGTCCTACCAGTATCAACAGACCCACTATCATTGCTACGGCTCCACCAAGTGCAGTGAATACCATGATGAGTAGTTTGGGCAGGTTTAGGATCAGGATCAAGAGCACAAAAATAATAGCAAGCGCGACTCCCACTATCACAGCTATAAACCCCGGGTTATTCAGACCAATGGCCCCAATAAAACCGCTACCGAGGTCGTATCCTGCTGAAGCTCCCAATAGCACAACAGCAAAGTAATAGAAGAAGTAAGCCAGCACCGCAAAGACAAGACCTATCACCAGTCCGAGAATAATGCCAGTAGTCGTTCCAAGGAAGGCATTGTTAAAGAGAGCAGTCATCGCGGCTGTACCGAGATTAAACCCGGCGAAAAAGCCCCAAATAGTTATCAGAATTCGAAAGAATCTGTAACCAACGAAACAGAATAATAGGCCTACTAACAAGACCAAGGCACCAATAAGAAAATCTTGAAAAGCCATGAAAACCTCCTACAAAACTATGATACATTCCATCGGGCTGAGTCGCAGCTTGTGTGTCTGGTGAACAATTCGTTCATGTGATCTGTAAGAATATGTCCACTAGAACTCACGTTAGAATCCAACTCTACCTTTGCTGATTATATCATAGGATTGTATATACGTGTATAAGCAAATGACGTGCTTTCTGCAGGTTTATTTACATTTGTATGTATAATATAAGCAGAGTTATAAGGAGAGATATTCTCCTTGATGGTCCAAAGCTAAAACTCACTACACACAGTCTGGTAAGAATTTCATTTGGTCAGGAGAAAAAGGAGAATGGAACCTGTCGTATCGAACTTGAGTTGGCTCTCATGGATTGTCTTCGGAGCACTTGCGGGTTGGATTGCCAGTATAATTACTGGAAACAATTCCCGGATGGGGTGCTTCAGTAATATTATCGTCGGTATTATCGGAGCGTTTCTTGGTGGATGGATCTATTCATTAATTACTGGTCATACGCTCTTTGTCGGCTGGAACTTGACGGCATTTATTGTTGCAGTGCTCGGCGCGGTAGTGCTACTGGCAGTACTCAATTTGTTATTTGGTCATCGAAGAGCTTAAGACTTTAGCTGCTCATATAGAATAGGAACTTACTTGCTAAGTTCCTACAATTTCACCCATATAAAGCAGGCAACATGGACTAGAAAGCGCGCAAAGACGCCCTTTCTAGTCCAGACCTCCACGACGTCCTTGAAGAGCATTCCACAGATCAACTGGATTTATGGTTCCCTCGATCAAGCTTCCAACAAACCAGCCAACGAGTGCAAGACCTCCAGTGAGCAATGCAGCCCAGAAGCCAAGCCACATCCAAACAATACCTAGAACAAGGCCAACGCCGATACCGACCACTTTTGGTGTCATACTCTTTTGTCCTTCCTTGTGATCCCGTCCTGTTATGGAGATATTCTCGATGCTTTCCCTACTGTAATCGTCGTTTTCGAGGCTTATCGAAAGGTTCAAGTTGGGTAGCTACCTGCACTTCAATTACTTCCAGACCCATATGCGCTTGAATAGATTTTTGGACTTTATCCTGAAGAGTATGTCCTACTTCTGGAGCATTCACTTCGGGATATAGTAAAGCACGAACATGCACATGTAGACCATTGCGCCCTTTATCGACTGTCTGACGTGTCTCGATCACTTCTGGAATGGCCTTTGCCTCATACCCGACAAGTTTACGCACACTACTACGGGCAACAGTCACCTTCCCAATACTATCCTCTCTCACAACAAACTGATCAGAGCCACCTCGCAAAGTTGCGAATTCGAGGATAAGTATTATCAAAGCAACGATCACTACGAGAGCAAAGGCAACTGCCGCTATTGTTGCGTTTGATGGGTTCAATTGAGAATAGAAGCTCCAAAGACCTGACAAAAAACCACCTGGGCTGACCTGAGTGGGTCGAATTACGCCACCTATAAGCAAGAACACGATTATGCTGAAAGCAATGGCTATCAGGCACACAAGGATCATTATAATACGATTGAAGACATTCATAGTTTGATTGTCTTTCTTTCACATAGATTTCAGATATCCGATGTTTACTCAGATGAGCATGAGATAAAAATGCATAAACTCTTCAGATAATGAACGTTAGCGGATATCGTCAATCGTCACATCGACCATAGTAGATACTGGTAAACCAAGATGTTCAAGCGTTTGAGTCACAGCGGCTCGAATCTGGTCAGTAAAACGCAGTAATATGGGAGTTGTTCCTGTTCTGGAAGATGCATCAGAGCCAGAAACTTCAGAGTAAGCTCTGGTAAAAGAAGCTTCCTCAAGAATCACATGAGCCTCAATTGAAAGCGAGTCGGCAGTAGGATGTTGAATTACAATACCCTGAACGCGCTTTCCTGGCCCAAAGGTTGCGGCTTTTGCGAACAAGCCTTGACCCATATCTAAAACGCCGGGAACAGCTTGAATGGCATGCACAATAGCATCGGCGATACCCGTATCACTCAGGTGTTCAGGAGCCATCCGCTGGGATGACTCCTGAGCTTCTACTGCATCTGATCCAGCATCAAGGGGAAGCATACTTCCTCCTCATAAAGCTTCTCTTAGACTTTAATGAACGCGAGGTTCTTCGTCTTCTTTTTCGTCTTCTTCAAAGTAGAGATCAATAACCGCGATATCTACTGCGACGACTGATAGACCAGTCATTGATTCGACACGGTCGATGATGTTGCGTCGGATAGCATCAGCGAGTTGTGGAATACTCACACCATAGTATGCAATGATGTTAATACTCGCTGCCGCTTCGCGCTCTCCTACTTCTACGCTGACGCCCTGGGATCGTGTATCGCCACGAGTGACACGTGTTGCCAGGCCAGAAATAGTGGCTCCTGCTCCAGTCCCTACCACATCTTTCACACCATCAATCTCACGTGCTGCTATACCAACAATCTTAGCAACAACACCATTTGCTATTGTCGTTTTGCCTTTTGATGTTCTTGAGTCACTGGGGACTGTGACTGAGCCTTCGATTGGTGTAAGTCCGCGTTGGGAAGTTTGGCTTGCCACGCTTGTGGCTGTTGTATCTCCAGTTCTTGTCTCTGCCATGGTAAAATCCTTTCCAAAATAAATGTACGCCTATGAGGTGTTTGCGCTGTTGCTGGTGAGGTTATTTCTATTCAAGAGTAAACCTCTTAGAACAGTATACCTCTTCGGGAAACAAAATACATAATCAAAACACGCTATTTTATGTCTTGACAGTAATGCAAATTACCTGAAACACTCTGACAGTATAGTGCATTTTTACTATAAAAGGCAATGGTTTAAACGCATCTCAATGGGATTTGCCACGCGCTGCCAAGTCGCTTCATTATTGTAAAGCGGAGGTAAGACGGGAAATATTTTCGAAGAGCTTCTCCTTCACATTGCGAGTTTTCCATTCGCCAAAGAACACTTGACTGGACTTACGTATATATGATGCCTCGATCTGGCGCAGATCTGCAACAACGCCTGCATCATAGCATACCAGTGTTACCTCGAGGTTGAGTTGAAATGAGCGAATGTCAAGGTTGCTTGATCCGATGACTGCAATATCGTCATCGACACTGATAAGCTTCGAATGCAGGAGAATCGGTGCATTATAGTGATATATCTGTACTCCAGCATTGAGCAGATCCTCGTAGTATGAGCGCTCAGCATGACTGACAAAGAACTGATCGGAGACTGCTGAATTCAGCAACGTTACATCAACACCTCGAAGTGCCGCACTTGTGATAGCAATCATTAAAGCGTCATCTGGGACGAAGTAGGGATTGGTTATTACGAGCTTGCGTTTGGCTGAGTGAATAAGCGAAGTGAACAACCTGAGGTTGTTTTCGTTCTCGAAACCTGAACCGCTAGGTAACACCTGGCAGAGCACATCGCCCCCAATATACGCCTCCAGATAAGTTTCAGGTGCGGTCTGACTATTCAACAGGTCGCCAGTTTCAGAGTACCAGTCAGTAGCGAAGGCAGCCTCGAACTGTGCAGCAATGGGGCCTTTCACCAATGTTACAAGTTCATCGTAGTAAATGTCATCCTTGCGGAAATAGTTACGCTTGATGAGGTTCTGTGAGCCTGTAAAGGCGACCTGCCCATCGATCACAACGATCTTACGGTGATTGCGCAAATCGGGCCGTGTATATTTTGAGCCGAAGAAGTGAAGTTGTAGCGTCAAGTAATTCTCGATACCCGCCGCAGTCAATCGCGCACGCATCTTTTTGAAGTTGGGATATTTGCGTGAACCAAGATGATCCATAAGCACGCGTACTTTAACACCACGACTCACAGCCCGCTCCATGGCAGCAAAGACATACTCTGTCTCATCGTCACGGCTCAAAGCAAAATACTCGATATGAACGAATTTTTTAGCAGTATCAATTTCTTCAGCTATGCGTTTGAAGATATCATTATAATCAGGAAGTAGTTCTACGCTATTCCCACTAAATGCTGGGAGAAAACCCAGGTTTGTATTAAGCATAACAAACGGCTCATAGCGAGGTGGAATAAGAGGCTGAAGTAGAGTTTTTAGCTCAGGTTGTTGATCAGCATCAGCAATGGCTTTGCTAATGAGAAAATCCATCGTGCGCTGTTGAGCGCGACGACGCCTTGAAAGTCTAGGGCTACCAATGAGTAGGAAGATGATCAAACCAATATAAGGAAGTAGAAAAATTAACATTAGCCAGGCGGTGGCTGACGAAGGTTTGCGATTGACAGGGACAAAGAACAACATCACAAATGGGATAGTCCAGCCGATAATCGCGATAATAGAAAAATCAGTGCCCCAGGTCCAGTTCCAAATCATACAGACCCCGCTATTGAAGATATTGAACCAGATGTTTCTTGCTTTGGATGCCTTTGATAATTCTGCCCCACTTAATAACCATTTACCCCATAGGACAACACAAATTATTCATTATTCAGTGATTACGCCTATCCCTATGAGACCAAAGACATATATGCATGTAGCTCATCCTATCAGAAATTAGTAGCTTCGTCAAAGCTAAATGCAGGAAAAACACGAATAAGAAAAGATTTTCCGAAAATTCGTTCAAAAAAACCTTGACTTGTGTATGCTTCTTTGGTATTCTTTGAATAGCTGTTCTACTTTCTCGCAGTGTGGCTGTATAAGTGGGCCTATCCAGAAAGGCAGGGTTATAAGTTTATGTCATCAGAACATACGAGTGACATCCAAAAGAGAATATATGATTTCATCGTCAAGTATATGCGAGACGAAGGGATGCCACCAACGAACCGCGAAATTGGCAGTGCTATGAATATTGCCAGCACTGGTCATGTTGATTATCACCTTTCAATGTTGGAGAAAAAAGGGTACATTACGCGCGAATCGAAAAAAAGTCGTGGTATTAAGCTCAATGAAGATCCCTTTGGAATTCCTGTAATGGGAAGTATCGCAGCAGGTGAACCACTCGAAGTATTTAGTGATTCCGCTGAAGCGATTGAAGTGGGTCGAGATATCGAGCAACAAGGTACGTATGCTCTCGTCGTCAAAGGCCAGTCGATGATCGAAGATCATATTTGTGATAAAGATTATGTAGTCATTAAGCCACAAAATACCTGCGAAAATGGCGATATTGTTGTTGCAGTACACCTACAAGGAAACGGTCGAGCTACCCTGAAACGCTTCTTTCAAGAGAAAGATCGAGATAGAGTGCGTCTCCAGCCTGCCAACTCTGAGATGGATCCGATTTATGTCCCTAAGAGTGAATGGGACAACGAGTGGCAAGTACAGGGGAAGGTTGTCGCAATCTTCCGCAAGTGCCGAGCTGCTTAAGCAGTTTTTCACACTGCGATACATAAGTTTGATAGCTTAGATTTGGGGATTATACGCTTCTATAATTCTGAAGTGATAATCTCCAAATAAGTTCTTCCATCAGTAGCTGACGTCTTCTGCCTTATATGCCTCTATTGCTCTTGTAGTTTCGCCTCATTTCTGATATACTTTTCATGGTTTATTCTTCTCTTGATAGCAGGTTTATATAGCCCTGCGAAACTTTTGCGGAATTGAAGAGGATGTCGTTTGGAATGTAGTTGTGCAACCGTAACAGTTGTTCCGCTTCATTGAATATTTCCCGGCGCGAGATTGAATAGTGGTAGAGTAGAAAGGAAAGGTATTTATGAGGGCTGCTGCAGCGGCAATCGTATTTATTTTAGGAGCTGCCGTGATACTCGTATTAGCTAATTCACTTAACTCCTGGGTGCTGGGTGGTTTGATTGGCGGACTCGCAGCCTTACTTATCAGCATTCCCATTTCAGTAATGCTCTTCACGATTTTATCTCGACGCCATGAACTGAAACTCCAGGCTATTCACCAGGAATTAGGTGAAATGGGTTATGTTGCTCAGGATGAGCATGGTTATGAGGAAGTGTACGAAACCGATGCCTATGTGCTTCCTGACGAAGAATATTATAATCACAATGTACATCGCAGAGGAAACGATGTGCGCGCCTTACCTGCTGCAGGTCAAAGTTATGCCACTTCTCAAGCTGGCAGGCGGTCATCTCAAGCCTTGCCTCAGGCGCGTTTAAAAGGAACTCCGACACGCGATCTTTCTGCCGAACGTCATAATGCGAGGCGATCGAGGCATGAAGTGAATGCCATGCGTTCCAGATTTCAAACAGCTGCATTACAGGCCGCCAGGCGAGAAGCACTGCATGCAGATGATGTAGAAGTACTGCCTAATCATACGCGGGTTCCACATAAAAATATTCCGAAAGGTCAGACTTCAAGATCTTCGGGTGGACAATCTGGTTCTTCCAGGCAGGCTCGACCCGGGTCGGATTTGCCACGACAACAACAAGCCGCTCAACAAAACGTTTCTCGACGGTCGCTTGAAACCCCTACAGGTAAGCAGGACCGCACACAGCGGCCTCAATCTTCTGGGGAGCTACATACAAGGGCTAGAACGCCACAAACGGATTCTCTTCATATGGATGAGCTTCAATCAGATACATTTCGCATGAGATCTCCTAATCCGGAAACGGAAAACCTGCGTGTTCATCCTCAAACAGGCCAGATAATACGCAATCCACAGTTAGGGCAGCCACCTCGCAATCCTGATATGATAAGTGGAAATTTAAACACCCCTCTTGTACGTCGCGCGCCCTACTTGTATGACGATGATCCGCTGCGTGAAGAATTGGCACAACAAATTGACGAAGAACCTATAGTACGTCGATCTTCAAGGCATTTATACATTGAAGATACGGATTAATAGGCTATTTGAGCTATCCTCTTTTCGCAAAATATGCTAGTATTGGTCGAAAGTATTACGGCATGCGAAGGAGGTTTTTTTGTTAGCACATCTTACAGATACATTAACCACTTTTATTACTAATATGTATGTCACATTGGGTCTGGCGGGTATTGTGGTGGCTATGGCCCTTGAAAGTTGTTGTATTCCCCTTCCAAGTGAAATTGTGATGCCTCTTGCCGGGGTAATGTTTGTTGAGGGGAAGTTATTAGCTGGTGTAAACTTCTGGCTTGGCTTGCTATTAATGGCACTGGCTGGCGCTATAGGATGCCTGATTGGATCAATTGCCGCGTATGGTATCGGATATGCAGGTGGTCGGCCTCTGATGCTCAAATATGGTCGCTACGTTCTCATCTCGCAGCATGATGCAGATACAGCGGATCGTTTCTTCCAAAAGTGGGGCGGTGCGACCGCATTTTTCTCACGACTTATGCCAATAGTGCGGACATATATCTCATTGCCTGCTGGTATCACGAAAATGCCTTTGGTCAAGTTTTGTATCTATACGTTTTTAGGTTCATTCCCATGGTGTTTTCTCCTGGCTTATGTGGGGACAGTAGTTGGTAACAATCTATCAGTACTCACTCCAATTTTCAGAAGCTTCGAAGTAGTGATCATTATTGCATTAGTGATACTGGTTGTGTTGTATATCTGGCGGCACCTTCGCAACGACCGCAAAGCTCGAGCCGAGCAAAGTGCTGTTCAGCAGCAACAGGTACCACAGCAGAACCAATTGATGCAGCAGCAGTGGGGACAACCACAGTGGGGTCAATCCCAACAACAATCTCCAAACGGGCAACAAATGCAGCCCCAGCAGCAGTGGGGACAACCTCAACAACAAATTCCTCAGGGGCAGCAAGTGCAATCTCAACCACAGTGGGGTCAGTCTCAACCAACTCCTCAGTGGGGTGAACCACAAAGACCCTCACAGCAAGACTGGGTGCAAGTTCAATCTCCCCAGCAGCCTCCCTGGCCACCCCAGGGAGGAACGAATAATGGTTTTGGTAGATAGGAATAGTTGTTTTCGTTTAAGGGCAATTGTTCGGATAAATTTGTATCCGAACAATTGCCCTTATCCAAGATACTTGCCGATTAGCAAGGAGTATTTCTCTTTTACATCAGCAGGTATCTTGCTGCTATCGGTGACGATTGACGTTTCGAGAGCCTTAGAGCAGCCACATATATTTGTGCTGCGGTCGGCAGGTATTTTTCTGGCAATGCTCGTTAGAATACGTTGGGCATTTGTGACATTGGCATTTAGATTGCTTAACACCATTTCCACTGTCACCGATTCCTCTGATTCGTGCCAACAATCGTAATCAGTCGCGCAGGCAATTGTAGCATAGCAGAGCTCGGCTTCTCGAGCCAATTTGGCCTCAGGCAGCGCGGTCATGCCAACGATATCCATCCCCCAACTTCGATATACAGAAGCTTCTGCCTTCGTTGAAAATAGAGGACCCTCCATGCATACATAAGCGCCTCCCTCGTGAACAATAATATCTTCAAGTTCACGGGCTGCTTCCATTAAGAGTTGGCTTAGTGTTGAGCAAAAAGGCTCGGCAAATGCGCAATGTACAACAATACCGTTCTCAAAGAAGGAGTTAACGCGGCTTTTAGTACGATCAAATAACTGGTCAGGAATAATCAAATGGCGAGGCGCTATATGTTCACGAAGGCTACCAACAGCGCTTACCGAGATAACCCATTCAACTCCCAGGCTTTTCAGCGCCCAAATATTTGCACGTGCTGGGATTTCTGTAGGCGAGATGCGATGTCCACGTCCATGACGAGGAAGAAAGGCCATAGAGACACCCTCTACCTTGCCGATAGTAATCACATCGCTAGGATCTCCGAATGGTGTTTGAATAGCAATCTGTTCAACATCAGTCATATTTTCCATGCTGTAAAGACCACTACCGCCTATTACTCCAATGGTTGCATGTGGCATACCTATGACGTAACCTCCTCTGTTACCATGACGTTTCAACTTCCAGTAAACTTTCGTAAAGCTTCTGCTGCATTTTAGCAGAATGGGGATGAGGAGTCGAGGGTGGCACAAAATTATGGAGAGCATCGACTCCTCATCCCCATTCTTCCTGTTTCCTAAATATACCAAAAGAGGATACAATAGACTGAGGAGAAGAAAACCAACAAGTTTGTGGAAGGGGCGTTTGTATGGAACATCCGATACTGAATCAACTTAATCAACGCCCATTGCTTTGTGATGGGGCAATGGGATCACTTTTATATGCGCGTGGAGTGACCTATGAGGTGTGTTTTGATGCACTCAATCTCTCGAAGCCAGAACTGATTACAAATATACATGACGAATATATTAATGCTGGTGCTGAAGTCATCGAAACAAACTCTTTTGGAGCGAATCGAGCGAAACTTGAGGCATATAACCTGGGCGATCAGGTACGCGAAATCAATCTTCGAGCTGTTCGTCTAGCTCGCGAAGCACGTGAAATCTCTGGCCAACCAGTCTTTATAGCAGGCGCGGTGGGACCGACGGGACGTCCTTTGCAAGCTCCAGATGAACACCGTTTAGTCGAGGTGAGGGCCATTTTCAGGGAGCAAATTGAATCTCTTCAGGATGGTGGTGCTGATTTATTGATACTTGAAACGTTTTCAAGCCTTGCAGAACTACGGCAGGCCATTCTGGCAGCTAAAGAAGTCGGAGTCCTACCAATCGTTGCTCAAATGAGTTTTTATGAAGATGGTCATACGCTTTCAGGCCAGTCAGCCGCAAGGGTAGCTGCTGTACTCACTGACATGGGAGTAGATGTGATGGGCGCTAACTGCAGTGTTGGGCCTGCTGCGACTCTAGATGCGCTCGAGGAGATGATTTCTGAAGTTCATAGAAATGATGATGGAACACAATCTGGACCTCATCTCTTTTCGGCGCAACCTAACGCAGGGTTACCCACACGTGTTGGCAATCGTTTTTTCTATGTAGCAACGCCTGATTATTTCGCGGATTACGCTCTGCGTTTTGCGAAAGCAGGAGTTTCTTTCATAGGTGGGTGTTGTGGCACGACTCCTCATCATATTGCTGCTATGCGAAAGGCGCTTGATGAACATTATGGAGCGCGAATTCCATTAGCAACTGATTCGACTGAATTACCTGCACACTCTGCCTCTGCAATGTATTCAAATGGGCAAACGACGATTGCCCGATTGCTTGAAGAGGAAGTTATTCTCCCTCAACATGGTTCTATGACTCGATTGCAAGAAAAGCTAGCTGCTGAAGAATTCGTAGTAAGTGTCGAGCTTGATCCTCCCAAGGGCTTGAATCCTGCAAAGGTGCTTGAAGGGGCTGCCTTGCTTCAAGAGGCAGGTGTGCACTGTATCAATATTGCTGATAGTCCAATGGCGCGCGTGCGCATGAGTTGCATTGCTCTTGCCCGTCTCATTCAGGACCATTTAGGTATTGAAGCGATTATTCACTTTACGACGAGAGACCGTAATTTGATGGCACTGCAATCAGACTTGTTGGGCGCTCATGCTCTGGGCATTCGTAATATCCTGGCTCTGACAGGAGATCCGCTGCGTTTAGGTGATTATCCTAATACGACAGGTGTATGGGATGTAGATTTAGTTGGTTTGCTGCAGATTATCCATAGTATGAACCAGGGCCATGATGCAGCAGGTTCATCAATTGGTGCCAAAAGCTCGTTTTTTGTGGGGACCGCGCTCAACTTGAACATGACAGAAGAGCAGCAAGATTTTGAAATTGAAAAATTTTGGCGCAAAATAGATGCCGGGGCACAATTTATTATGACACAGCCAATTTATGAATTGGCACCTTTATTACGTTTTCTCGATCGGGTCGGGAAACCACCTATACCATTGATTCTGGGATGCATTCCACTTCACAGTTCACGCCATGCCGAGTACTTGCATAACGAAGTGCCTGGAATAACAATTCCCGTTGATGTGCGCATGCGCATGCGAACTGCTGATGAGCATGGGCATGAAGAAGGACTGAAGCTGGCAGAAGAACTGCTGGCAGCGGCTCGTGGCATGGTGCAGGGAGTGTATCTTATGCCATCTTATGGTCGCTACGACATAGTTAGTGAATTGACGAAAATGCTCATTGGCAACAAAGATAGTTCAGTAGGCTTGTAGACTGTGAAGCGGGCAAAAAAATTTGACTTGGATTGGGTTGTATGCTACACTCTATAGGATTTCAGAGTTGTTACATGCACCATTTGTGGGTGTAATTTTTTCAGCACCATGAAGAAGGAGGTCTGGCCTATTAACAGGGAATTTCGGGGGAACGACCGACAGCGAGAAACGCGGGTGAATGAACGCATACGCGCACGTGAAGTGCGCTTAATCGACGAAAATGGTGAGATGGTTGGAGTAATGGCTCCAACACGTGCACTTGAGATTGCTCGCGAACGTGATCTTGACCTGGTTGAGATATCACCCAACGCCATCCCCCCTGTCTGCAAATTGATGGACTACGGTCGATTTAAATATGAGCAGGCAAAGAAAGAAAACGAGGCTCGTAAGAATCAAAAAACGATTACGTTAAAAGAAATTCGTTTGAGTCCAAGAACAGATGAACACGATGTGGATGTAAAGACACGCAAGATCCAAGAATTCCTTGCTGAAGGGGATAGAGTCAGGGTAAGTGTGAAATTCCGAGGTGCGGAGATGCGCCACCCTGATATTGGTCGTAAGTTGCTAGATGGGATCGCGGAAGATTTAAAAGGGACGGTTGTAATTGAGCGCTCTCCCATGATGGAGGGAAAGATGATGTCAATGATCATCTCTCGTGCCCCGGGATGGGAGCCACCAAAAAAACAAGTTCCAGTACCTGCTTCTAAAAAGCATCATCATGCCACGCTAGAAACACAGAGCGAAACTGCAACCCCTCCAACACCTACTCCTGTTCAAGAAAGCGTCGAGGAGACAGTGCCTCCTAGCGAGTAAAGAGAAGTCTCGTTCACCTGGCTGAGCCAGAATAGTTCAAAGTAACTGTAAAACAATAAACAGGAGTGTAGTTCAAGTGAACTGCACTCCTGTTTATAATAAGATGACTATTCTCGAAAATATTGTACAACGGCAGATACTATCCCTAAGTCCTTACAAATAATTTACAAATTCGTATCAGTTTCCTGATATATCACAGTTACACTATTACATATAAGGATTATTTCCTTGAGAACGTTTTGAAAAGACTTTATGATATATTTAAATCACGGACTTTGCCAAATATGAACGACTCTGATAAAACTATTACCGAAACATTAAATGATGATCAAAAGGTAAACGCGAATAAAGAATGTACCCGAAGATCTAGCAATGACTTTGATGATGTGGCTCTGGGCGAATATTCGCATGATAGCTCGCATCGAAGTGAGTATGGGAGGCTATCGGTGAGTAATTATGACGACCCACGTTGGTACGAACAGCCAGATCATAGCTTTACGCCTGAATCTGGCAATCAATTTATTCCAACGCCAGCAACAAACATAAATTCTTCTATGCAGCAGCAGGGACCCGCGAAAGAACCTGATTCGAAGCATCGGTTTGGGCGCATATTCGGGCAAGTTGTAGTTACGCTGACTTTAATGATTATAGCCTTTCTTGGTGGATGGTTTGGCCACCAGGTGTATACTAGCGCCAGTTTCAATTCTAGCGATCAATCAAAAGCATATGCCAATCTTTTTCAACAGGCATGGAACACGGTAGACCAAAACTATGTTGATCGTAAGGCTGTTAACTATCAGCAAATGTCATACGCGGCAATACGTGCCATGCTGGGTGTGCTACACGATACTGGTCATACACGTTTTCTCACACCACAAGATGTACAATCTGAAAATCAGCAATTAAGTGGAAAATTGATAGGGATCGGTGTTGATCTGCAGCAGGATGCAAAGACGAAACAAATTACCATATCTTCGACCTTCGCTGGTGCGCCAGCAGACAAAGCTGGGATTAAACGAGGAGATATCATTGTCGCTGTCAATGGCACAAATGTTGTTGGAATGGATATCAATTCCGTTATTCCGCTTATCAAGGGGTCTGCTGGCACAAATGTAGCACTTACGGTGAAACGACCCTCAACGAATCAGACATTGACATTTACCATTAAGAGGGCAGAGATTCAAGTTCCTTCTGTTGTCTCCTACTATATTGCTCAGGATCATATTGCGCATATTCAAATTACCCAATTTTCTGAAGGTGCTTCTGATCAACTCAAAAGTGCACTCAATATGGCTAAACAAGAGGGAGCCAAATCGATCATTCTTGATTTGCGAGATGATCCGGGGGGATATCTTCAGGAAGCTATAAACGTAGCCAGTGACTTTATCGGCAAAGGGAATGTATTGTTGGAACAGGATAGTTCTGGTCAACGCACTCCGCAACCAGTGAATGGGCATCCGATTAATACAACCATACCAATTGTAGTGCTTACAAACAATAATACGGCTAGCGCTGCCGAAATTGTTTCGGGGGCTTTGAAAGATAACCATCGCGCGATTATCATGGGAGTGAAAACCTTTGGTACCGGAACGGTGCTTGACGAGTTTGACCTCTCAGATGGCTCAGCTATACTCCTGGGAACCAGTGAATGGCTAACGCCCGATGGGCAGTTTATCCGCGACAAGGGCATTCAACCTAATATCGTAGTGAATTTAAGCGCGAATGTGAGTCCAGTCACTCCCAGTACTGAAAGCCAGGGGAATTACACTTTGAAGCAAATTCTTAACAGTGGAGATACTCAGTTAGTGGGAGCTATCAAGTATCTTGAAACCCATTAACATGCACTGATTGCAGCCTGGTAATACTTACTCGTTGGAGTGTGACCTAGCAGTGGATGAATGAAGGTAGTTGCTTCGACCACCTTGTCGAGGTATACACCAGTGTGGATGCCCATGCCATTGAGCATATACAGTACATCTTCGGTCGCTACATTTCCAGCGGCTCCTGGAGCATAGGGGCATCCACCAAGTCCACCTGCTGAAGAGTCTATTATGCTGATCCCGCACTGCAAAGCTATCAATACATTTGCCAACGCTGTACCGCGTGTATCGTGGAAATGCACAGCTAGCTGGCTCACTGGAATGCTACCATCCTGTGTTAAAAGACCTATCATATCTACAACCTGGTTTGGTGTTGCAACACCAATGGTATCCCCTAATGAAAGTTCGTCAATTCCCATTTCTAGAAGCGCCTGTGCGACGTTGAGTACACGCCCTGGTTCTACCTTTCCCTCGTAGGGGCAACCGAATACTGTTGAAATGTAGCCACGCGTAGTGATATTTTCCTGCCTTGCCAATGCGATAACTGGACGAAAATTCGCAAGGCTCTCTGCAATTGTGGCGTTGATATTGTGACGGGTAAAACTTTCACTGGCGGCGGTAAATACTGCAATGGAGCGAACTCCAGCAGCTAATGCGCGCTGCATTCCTCTCAAATTTGGAACAAGTACGGGATAGGAAGTAGAGGAACGTCGGGATATGTTGGCCATAACTTCGCTGGCATCACTCAATTGCGGGATAGCGCGCGGGCTTACGAAAGAGGTGGCTTCAACAACTGGAAGTCCTGCATCAGCAAGCATTTGAATAAACTGTATTTTTTGCTCAGTTGGAATTATGGCTTTTTCATTTTGTAAGCCATCTCGGGGACCAACTTCAACGATACGCACTGTGTGGGGGAGGGTCGAGAGTGGACGAATCATGCTTAAACCTCTTTTATTTCATACCGCGGGTGTGTTCCGTTTGGAGGCAGTCTTTTGCTGGTTCGGTTTTTCGTCTTCTTTGCCAGAGGATAACAGTAGAGGGCCGGATTGGGATTGTTCTGAAGGAGTTTGTGTCGAGTTATCTGAAGTTTGCTGAGTGCCTGCATGATCAACTCTTACCTTCGTTATACGGAGTCCGCGAGTGGTTAGGATAGTGAAAGTCAGATTTTTGAATGTAATAGTATCACCTGCAACTGGAATCTTGTCGAGTTGACCTAATAAAAAACCTCCCAGAGTTTCATAATCTTCATTTTCCAGGTCGGTATTCATAAGTTCATTAAATTCATCTAGGTTAATCTTAGCATCGAAGATATATTCAAATTGAGAGACTTGTTCATACAGATTTTCTTCACGGTCATATTCGTCTTGAATGTCACCTACTATTTCCTCGACCAGGTCTTCAATAGTGACCAATCCGGCAACAGAGCCATATTCATCGACGACAATCGCCATATGGGTACGCTTCTGACGAATTTCACGTAACAGATCATCAAGCTTTTTTGACTCAGGCACAAAGTATGCCGGGCGCACAAGTTCACGAATTGGTAAGGAATTATGGCCTTCGCGTAGCTGTTTGAGCATGTCTTTTGTAAACAGCACACCAATGATGTTGTCAATGGTTTCTTCATACACAGGAATGCGCGAAAATCCTCCTTCCAAAGCAAGATCTACCGCCTCATCTACGGTAGCATCACTTTCCAGGGTTATCATATCTATGCGGGGTATCATGACTTCGCGCACAGTTGTATCGGCAAACTCGAAGATACTGTGAATCATGTCAGTTTCTTCTTCTTCAAGCACCCCTTCTTCTTCGCCTACATTCACAAGCAATCGCAATTCTTCTTCCGTTACGAATGGTCCGCGATGTTTGATTCGACCACCCATAAGACGAACCAGGGTATTCGTTATAGCGCTCAACAATACTACAAGTGGGTGAAGCAACCAGGCGGTAACTCGCACAGGCTTTACCAGAACGCGAGCCCAACGAACTGGATTTTGCACTGCAGCAGTTTTAGGTGTAATCTCGCAGAAGATCAAGACAACCAGAGAGATGAGGATTGTTCCAATCAGTTCACCATAGTCTGGAATGAAGCGGAGCGCTAACACGGTAGTCATGCTAGAAGCAACGATCACCGCGACACTGTTAACGACCAGGATAGTAGAGAGGAAAACATTTGGTTTTGCTATGAGACTTTCAATCTCAAGCGCCTTTTTATCGCCTTCCTCCACCAGATTCTTGAGTTTAATGCGGCTGACAGATGTAAGAGCAGTTTCAGCAGCAGATGCCATGGCACACAGAATGAGTGAAATGATCAGAACGATCAATTGTAGCCACGCTTCTGTATCGAATTGTGGAACTTGAGATGCGGAAGCGACGTGAAAAGCCGCCACAACAACTCTGGCCAGGCCAGCGTCGTCCATAAGACCAATCACTCCTTTGCGACATCCTCTGTCGTAGAACCATCAGAGGGTTGAGGCATGCGCAATACACGCGCCGGAACGCCCACAACTATAGCGCCAGGAGGGACATCACGGTTCACCACGGAACCAGCTCCTGTTTTTGCGTTGTTACCTATAGTTACTGGGGCAATTAACATTGTATCACTTCCAATGGAAGCACCGTCACCTATAATTGTGCGATTTTTCTTGACCCCATCATAATTACATGTTATTGTCCCTGCCCCTATATTCACATGCTCACCCAGAGTGGCATCGCCAACGTAACTGAAATGATGCATGTCGGTTTCTGCTCCGATAAATGAGTTTTTTACTTCTCCGAAATTACCCATACGTACATTGCGGGCAAGGTGAGCGCCGGGGCGGCAATGACTGAAGGGACCAATGCTTACGCCATCTTCAAGTGTTGATCCTTCCAGCACTGAGTTACGAACAATACACCCACTTCCGAGAATTGATTCATCAATCGTCGTCCCAGGGCCTATGCGACATGCGGAACCTATACGAGTTTTACCTGTGATCATTGTTCCAGGAAGAATAACAGTATCGAATCCGATCTCGACCTGAGCATCAATGTAGGTGCATGCCGGGTCAAGAATAGTGACACCGGCATACATAAGTTGCTCTAGCACACGCAGGCGCAACATGCGTTCAGCAGTCGCTAACTGTACACGATCATTGATGCCAATTGTCTCATCTAAACTGCCGCTGACAGTTGTAATCTTACGACCCTGGGAACTGGCAATAGCTACCAAGTCGGTCAGATAGTATTCACCTGACGCATTTCGAGGAAGCGTATGTAAAGCTGGCCAGAGCCAACTTTGATCAAAACAGTAGACGCCCGAGTTGACTTCATGTATGAGTTTTTGTTCTTCGGTAGCGCGTTTCATTTCGACTATTTCAAGTACATCGCCATGTGTGTCACGCACTACACGACCAAAGTCTGAGGGGTGTTCAGTGATTGCGGTAAGAAATGTCAAAGTTGCCTGGTTCGTAATATGTTCAACCAGTACGCGAGCAAGTATTTCCCCACTTATCAACGGAGTATCGCCATAACATACCAGGATCGTCTGAGGTGCAGGGTTTAACTCTTGCGCTGTATGTTGTGCGGCTAACACTGCGTGGCCTGTGCCTAGTTGTTTTTCCTGAAGAGCATAGTGACAACGAGTGCCTAATTGATCTTGAACCTGTTTCGCTTCGTGTCCCAGCACGACAATCGAGCGATGAGTTGTGGTTGTGGAAAAGAGTGGGGCAAAAGCAGAAGTAGAGGGAATAGAGTCTATAGCGTTGAGCACATGCGCCAGTAGTGGCAACCCCGCTACGTGGTGAAGCACCTTTGGCAACGATGAACGCATCCTGGTGCCTTTGCCTGCAGCAAGCACTATGGCCGCATATGTATCCATAACAAATCTGCAAACCTTTTTGTGATGTTTTAAGTCACAGGGAGGATAATACGTTAAGCTAGCACCTAAATGTAGACAATGATAACTAATATTTTTTGAATAGAGTATTCAGGTTTAATATGGTTGTGAAAATTCTGTACTATCTTTGCTATCATTCAGATGGCTCGGGTGCCAGGATTCGAACCTGGGATCGTGGTTCCAAAGACCACTGCCTTACCGCTTGGCCACACCCGAACGACGTTCGACAAGAGATAAGGAGAAACCTATGACTCTGTATCGCACGCCATGTATAGTACACGATGACGGGGTCTTTGTCAACACGAAATGAGGGCGTTTCAACCCTTATGGAACGGGTGGAAGTAGTGGTAGCGCAAATCCCCAATCGAGCAATGTCTTTGCATCACTGAAGCGGTGAACCGCATCAATACTGTGAAACACAACGCCAATCAGATGATGTCCAGAGCGAGTAGCAGAGAAAACAAGACATTCGCCAGCCTCTAGGGTAAAGCCAGTTTTTATCCCTGTCGCACCGCTATATGTGGTTAGCAGCAGGTTTGTATTGTTCCAGGTGTAACTATGATGTGTTGCGGTTGCAGGTAAAGAGTAGTGTTGCGTATGCACTATCTGGGCGAAGAGCGGGATGGTCATGGCGTAGCTTGCCAGGCGTACAAGGTCATAAGGTGTAGTGTAGTGGCCTGGAATGGGTTGTCTGTTCGCATCATAGTACGTCAGCCCATCAGGATTGATAAAATGTGTTTGAAAGAGATGTAAACGATAAGCAAAAAGATTCATCATATTTACAAAATTGCTGGTTGAGCCTCCTACTGAGTCGGCAATGGCGATAGCCGCGTCATCACCGGAAGGCAGCATCAAACCATAGAGCAGATCTCTGAGTGTGAGTTGGTCGCCTAGATGCAAGTTTGCGCTGCTGCCATCGTTTAGAATGACCTCATTGACAGCATCCTGATGGATAGTGACAAGTGAATTCAAATCACCTGCCTGGATTGCGATGAGAGCGGTCATGATCTTGGTCGTACTTGCCATTGGCACGGGTTTTTCGCCATTTGATTCATAAAGAATATGGCCTGTATCGTTGTCCAATAAGATAGATTCACTGGCTGTAATTGCTGGAGGAGTGCCTTTAGCGGTCAATATAGGAGTAGGTTTGGGGGTTGGTGTTGGTGTAAAGGGTATTAACGTTGGAGTGGGAGTTGAAGTAAGTCCACTAAAGAGACTTCGTCCAACAGGGGTAAATGTAAAGATAGGCACCAGGATAATGGTGGTAATTGAGATGAATAGTAGAGCAATAGCAATAGTACGGCGTATCATCTATTCTTCAGATCGGTCCTCTCCCTGATTCGTTTGTAGTTTCTCTTTATATTTTACTGGCCCGCAAGCGGGCCGCTCTCATTTTTTATGTTGTGGTGGCTGTGTGCGGCTCAGCCGCACACAGCCACCACAACATAGTTAGTTTAATTTAGGCCAGCAGGTGTGATAGTCGGTAACACGCTCGAAGGCGTCGGCGGCACGCAGGATCAGGTCTTCGGCGAAGAAGTTGCCCAGAAATTGCAACCCTACGGGAAGTCCATTACTAAAGCCGCCAGGGATCGAGATCCCACAGATACCTGCTAAATTAGCCGGAATGGTGAATACATCCTGGAGATACATTTCATAAGGATCGGATATCTCGCCAATTTTAAATGCCACTGAAGGTGAAGCGGGGCTGACAAGGACATCAACTTGTTCGAATGCACGCGTGAAGTCCTCAGTGATCAATGTACGGACCTTCTCTGCTTGCTTGTAATAGGCGTCGTAGTAACCGGATGAAAGAGCATAGGTGCCGAGCATTATGCGGCGCTTGACCTCTTGTCCAAAACCAAATTGGCGAGTCTTCTCCAGTGCCTCCCACATATCGTTTGTGTCGCGATAGGAGTAGCCATATTTGACACCATCGTAGCGCGCAAGGTTGGCGCTTGCCTCGGCCGGGGCGATGATATAGTAAACCGGCACCCCGTATTTCGTGTGTGGGAGAGAAACTTCGCGAATCTCAGCTCCCATTTCACGTAGTTTTTCAATATCGTTGCGAACCGCATTGACGATACCTGGTTGAGTGCCTTCTACCCAATATTCTTCTGGGACGCCGATACGCAAACCTTTAATAGAGCCATTTAGAACAGCGGTGTAATCAGGCACTGGATTCGGGGCGCTGGTTGAGTCGCGCGGGTCGGGTCCTGCAATTGCTTGTAAAATTAAGGCGGCATCATGTGCATTGCGTGCGAAAGGACCTATTTGATCGAGTGATGAAGCAAACGCAACCAGGCCGAAGCGTGAGACCCGGCCATAGGTCGGCTTGAGGCCGACGACATTACATAGCGCCGCGGGTTGGCGAATCGAGCCACCAGTGTCACTACCCAGGGCCCCCATGGCCATGCCTGCAGCCACCGCCGCTGAAGAACCACCACTGCTGCCGCCTGGAGCGCGTTCGAGATCCCAGGGATTATGGGTGGTAAAGAACGCGGAATGTTCGGTTGAAGAACCCATTGCGAATTCATCCATGTTCGTCTTACCGAGCATAATCGCACCTGTAGCATTTATCTTCTCCATGACTGTAGCGTCATATGGAGGTTTAAAATCTTTCAGCATATTAGAACCGCAGGTAGTGACGATTCCCTGTGTGCAAATTAAGTCTTTGATTGCTAGAGGTATACCAGTGAGAGGGGAAAGAGCTACACCACTCTTTAAACGCTTGTCGGCTTCACTGGCTTGTTGGAGCGCAAGATCATCGGTAACGAGTGTGAATGCTTTTACTTTGTCATCTACAGCCCGAATTCGGTCAAGATGTGCGCGTGTTAGTTCGACCGAAGAGATTTTGTGTTCGCGTAACAATTCTCCGGCTTGATGAATGGTCAATTGATATAATTCAGTCATGATGATTAAGACTCCTCAAACACCGCACGTATTTTTAGACAGTTATCTTCTTGATCAGGGGCATTGGCAAGCAATATTTCAGGCGCATATGAAGGTTGAGGCACATCCGATCTCATAATATTATTGAGACGAGAAGCATGCGCAGTAGGTGATACCCCACTCACATCTACCTTCTGCAATATGGCTATATTTTCCAGTATGACAGAGAGTTGATTCGCAAAAATATCAACCTCTTCTTCGGTCATGCCAAGACGGGCAAGTTGTGCTACGTGCTTAACGGTTTCGCGATCGATCATAGTAATCCTCTTTTATTCACCAGCGGACATGAAAGCCGCTTAGATGTTCTGTAGGCTGTCCCCAATGAGTGCGTATCTCGTTAACTTCTGCTGCTGCTGGCCCTCTTTGCAGGAGAGCAAGCAAATGCTCGAGTTTTGGTCGGGCTCCTTGCGCAAGTACTTCGACACTGCCATCATTCAAGTTGCGCGCATAACCGCGGAGACCAAGGGCGAGGGCATTGTTTACAACGAAATAACGGTACCCGACTCCTTGAACCCATCCATTTACATAGGCGTGGAGTTCTTGATTGTCATTGGTTTCGCTCTGGCTTGCCATGGACACCATAATAGCATACTCTTATTGATCTCACCAGTATTTTGGAAATTATGTGTAACATACGGTATGTTATAACGTAGTATTACATACATTGCTGTGTTGTTAATAGAGTGCCAGCTATTTTTTACGCTTTTGGATGAACGTGATACACTTATGATATTGAGATAAGTTCGCCTGTTACCTGTACATACGCAAGTTGCTCGTTCATGTAAGATGAATTCCAATTTTTTCAACTATATGATACTTGGGTTATAGGACCAGGCTATTGGAGAATAGAGTATGCAGTCGGTACAAGATCTAGCTGCTGCGGTACAGCGAGTAATCAACAATGTCGAAAAAGTAATCGTTGGCAAAGCCGAATCGGTTGCATTTAGCCTGATAGCGGTCATTTGTAATGGGCATGTACTCATAGAAGATGTGCCTGGCGTTGGCAAAACAGTTTTGACCAAAGCTATTGCTCGCTCTATAGGATGTTCTTTCAAACGCATTCAATTTACTCCCGATCTTCTGCCCAGTGACGTCACTGGTGTTTCCATCTATAATCAGAAAACAGGGAACTTTGAGTTTCGCGCTGGGCCAATTATGGCACAAATTGTATTGGCTGATGAGATCAACCGCGCTACTCCAAAGACCCAATCAGCGTTACTGGAGGCAATGGAAGAAACTCAGATCACAATCGATGGAGCGACCTACCGTCTACCCGAACCATTTATGGTGATGGCAACGCAGAATCCCATAGAATATGAAGGAACATTCCCTTTGCCTGAAGCACAGCTTGATCGCTTTATGATGAACATTAAGCTCGGGTATCCAAAGGTGAGCGACGAAATGAATATTCTCGATACACATCAATTTCATCACCCTCTTGATGATCTAGAGCAAATTATGGGGGCAGAAGAGCTAGTCGTGATTCAAAAGCAAGTCAAGAGCGTCCACGTTGATCCTTCAATTCGTGAGTATATTGTCGCTATCGCGAATGCCACTCGTAATCATAACAACATTTATCTTGGTTCCAGCCCGCGTGGATCATTAGCTTTGTATCGTGCTTCGCAGGCTCTTGCAGCGATTCGCGGACGTGGGTACGTCATTCCAGATGATGTGAAACTATTGACGAAGCCAACATTGGCCCATCGAATTATCATAACGCCCGCAGCTCGCGTGCGTGCCATCACATCATCGGCCGTTCTGGATGAAATTTTGCAGAGTGTGCCTGTGCCCGGGGCATGGGTCGGTGGTGGAAAGGGGCGCTGATTTATGCGACCCTGGCAAGTTATTTTACTTATTCTTGTGCTCGCTTTTCTTGCAGTCAGCAGTGGCTGGCGGGTACTATACTTGCTTACCTATGTCTTGTTAATATTATTCATCTTATCGTGGCTCTGGACACGTTATAGCCTGCGCAAAATGGTTTTCCGGCGCACAGCAAGCGTCGGACGAGTTCAGGTTGGCGAAACCTTTGATGAGCGACTCATGCTAGACAATATAAGTGTAATGCCCAAATTGTGGGTTCAAATTGCTGATGGTTCAACTCTCCCTGGACACAGAGCTGGATATGTTGCAAGTATGGGTGGTCGCAAGCGGGCAACCTGGCGAGCCAGAACAGTTTGCAAACAACGCGGGCGTTTCTTGCTTGGTCCCGTTACAGCAACGAGTGGAGATCCCTTTGGCTTGTTCCATAGACGTATAACGCTCACTCAGCCCAAGGATTTGCTGGTTTTACCTCATGTTTTGCCTATAAGTAGCTTTGTGCTTTTTACAGGAGGCTTGCCTGGGCGTGGTCGTAGTTCGAGGCGTGCGATACACTCAACGACAAATGCCTCAAATATTCGGGATTATAGCGTGGGTGATGCTTTGAATCGCATACATTGGCGTTCAACTGCGCATTATAATAAATTAATGGTGAAAGAGTTTGATCTTGATCCTGCTATGGATGGATGGATCTTCCTGGATTTAAATGAAAATGTGCAGGCAGGAGAAGGAGAGGACTCGACAGTCGAATATGGCGTGACGATAGCCGCTACCATTGCCGCATATCTATTGCGACAAGACCTGTCGCTGGGTATGATTGTAAACGGAGCTCATCGTGAGTTTCTCTCACTGGATCGTGGCGAACGGCAAATAGAGCGCACACTCGAAATGCTCGCTGTCGTGGAACCAGGGTTGGGTCCTGATTTGAAAGAAGCCCTTTCGCTCGATGCATTCCATTTTGGGCGAAATACGGTTGCTATTGTGATTACGCCTTCTAATTCTCGTGACTGGCATGAAAGTTTGCGTCATCTTCAAAGACGGGGAGTGCAGGTAGCAGTGGTGGGATTAGATGCAGCCTCTTTCGAAGATAGACCTGTCGATGAAGATACGTTGGCATTATTAGAAGGCGCCGGAATACCTGTATTGCGTATCAAATGTAAAGCCTCCCTAACTGAAGCGTTGGAACGAGTTCCCGAAGCGCATTATGCTCGATGGAGTTAGAGGCAATGAAAGACGCGACCATTGAACGTCTCTCAAGGATCATTGCTGATCCAATCTCAGGTGACGGTGGTTCGAATGACAATAGGCGAATACCACGTAGACCAAACTTGCATATACGTTTAAGCCTGGCAGAGGGATGGTTTTCGCTCTTTTTGCTTGCGGTAGTTGTATATAGCACGATCTGGTCTGTAGAAGCTGCTAATTGGGTAGATCATACCAATATACTCACCCTAACGACACTTGTTGGTCTTATAGTAGGTGTGCTTGCAGCTAAGCAACGGCGCATTCCACGTTTGTTTGTGCACACTCTGGCTATCGGTTTTGGTTTACTGTTTGCTTTCTGGCAGACAGCAGGCGCAGATTATAATGGAAGTATTCCTGCTTTTACACATGGCATCCACCAGTGGATCCTTCTCGCGCTTTCAGGAGGGACCAGTAGTGACGATTCTATCTTTCTTTTCTTCATTACTTCGTTAGGTTTTTTGCTCGCGTATACTAGTGCCTGGCTCGTGTATCGGACGAGAAAACCATGGCTTATGATACTCGCGAATGCTGTGGTGTTACTTATTAACTTGAGTAATATTGAGGATGGCTACATAGTTTTTCTGATAGTTTTTCTGATAGCTTCTCTATTGCTGGTCTTGCGTTTTAATTTGTATGAATCTTCGGTGGCCTGGAAGCGAAAAGGGTTACGTTGTGCAGATGATCTCGGATGGGAATTTATGCAGGCCGGGGCGCTCATTTCTATAGGCGTTTTGATCTTTGCCTGGTTGTTACCCTGGGGCTATATAAACGATGCAGCAGCCCAGATTTGGAGCGCTGATAATAATCCATGGGTTCAGCTTGAAAATACCTGGAACCGGCTTGTGTCTGTCGATGGTGGTGCGAATGCTTCGAATCATGGTAACTTTACAGATACACTGGTATTGGGAGGAAATCCAAATCTAAATAATGATATTGTATTTACCTTGAAAACACCCGATGGCAGCTTGTATGATCAATACCTGCAATCTCTTAGCTATGATACGTACAATGGACGTTCTGGCTGGTCTGTGAGTTCAACTTCATCGTTAGCATTAGATGCTAATGCAATCGATGTAAATAGCTCGCAAGATCTACGTGATGAGCAACAGGCTATTACCGTAGTAAATCCCCCTGGTGAACAATTTGCCTATCTGTTTGGAGCTTCACAAATTGCATCCACAAATCAGGCTGCGCAATTGCGTATAAATAAAGCAACAGGGTCAGTAATCGCCTGGTTACGACCAAATGGGAAGCTTGCAGCAGGTAACAAGTATTCGATCACATCGTATGTTTCTGCTGCCGATGTCAAGACATTGCAGTCTGTGCCTCTTCCCGCCAATGCGCCGTCATTTATCCCTGATCCTAATCGCCCTGATCTTGAACCTCCAGTAACCTATTACGATCCAAGTATTCTTCAAACGTATTTGCAGTTACCAAAGAATCTTGACCCTAATATCAAGATTTTGGCACAGAGCCTGACTCAAACAGCTCCTACAATGTATGATAAAGCTGTGGCATTGGAGTCCTTTTTTCATAGCCACTATACGTATAATGCAAATATCTCCGTGCCACCGGGGCAAGAGGCTGTTTCCTGGTTTCTGTTCCGTAACAATAGCCATTCAGGGTTTTGTAACTACTTTTCTACGTCGATGACAATTATGGCCCGTGAGCTTGGTATACCTGCACGAGTTGTTGAGGGTTATACGAATGGAAAATACGATGTGAAGCAAAAACAATGGGTGATCCGAGGAACAGATGCACATAGCTGGGTGCAAATTTATTTCGCAGGATATGGTTGGGTTAACTTTGAACCTTCTGCAAGTTTTTCCACCTTTACGCGTCCAGTGGTTAGCTCGAACACTGTTGTTACCACAGGAGGTTCGACCAGCCCTATAGCCAGTGGTAGTCGTAATCATCAAGGTAGGTTGCCTGATGAGACAGGTAGTGGAAATACGAGCGTGTCTACCAGCTCCTCACAACAACAGGCGCAATTGCGGCAGACCGTGAGTCTGACTTTTGTAGTCTTTATTCTGCTCATTCTCTTTAGCCTTGTCTATTTTAGTATCTGGTGGCGCCGTCTCTATCGGGGGTATAGTGTATCGACGCAAGTATACGGGCGCATCTGCAAACTTGCGAATTGGGCAGGTATCACTCTCAAACCCTCACAAACGCCATACGAATACATGCAAACACTGGCAGAAGCAGCTCCAGGGGAGGCAATAACATTGGAACGCCTGGGAGATATCTACGTACGGGATCGTTGGGCTGATCCGAAGAGTGCAGAACATCCACGCAGAACTGGCGAGATGGCGGAGTTGCCAGATATGTGGAAACGCCTCCAACCCAGACTCTTTTTACATGTTCTGCGACATCCATATTTCCTGCGTTGGCTACCACAACATACCTCTGTTTTCCTTCGCAAAGCGTGGCCCGGACGAAATAAGAAAGAACGTCCAGGGAAAGATATATATATTACAGAGGAAGAGCCATAATCAGTCTTCAGCTCATTCTGCAGAACAGTAAGGCGTTTTGAAGCTGTAAGTGAGAAGACTTTATAGAAGAAAGTTGGTTGTTTCGCAGCGGATTAGCTTCGAAGTTGAGAGTGATTCTCCCTTTATTCTGTTTCAAGATGCAATAGACCATGCTGAAGAGCAACGGTCACTGCTGCTGTACGATCTGTAACACCAAGCTTACCAAACAGGTGAATGAGATGGGACTTGACGGTTGCTTCGCTAAGATACAAACTGCGAGCGACCTCTCTATTGCTTGCACCTCGGGCTACTAATGACAAAACTTCTAACTCACGAGCGCTGAGGACTTCTCCTGCCAGGGTCTTTCTTTGTCGCAACAATCGCGTAGCAACAGTAGGCGCCAGAACTGCTTTACCTTGAGCTACTGATCGAATGGCTGCAAACAATTCATCTCGAGGTGTATCTTTCAGTAGGTAACCAGTAGCTCCCGCTTCTATTGCACGCAATATATCGCTATTGGTGTCGTAGGTTGTCAAGATTAGTACAGCGGTACCAGGTTGTTGAGATTGAATATGCGCTGTGGCTACTGCTCCATCCATTTCAGCCATTCGCAAGTCCATAAGCACTACATCAGGGTGTAAGTGAGCAGACAATGTTACTGCTTCAGTACCTGAAGCAGCTTCACCTACAAGTTCAAAGTCAGGTTGACTAGTTAACATGCCTTGCAAACCAGCACGCACGACAGGATGATCGTCTGCAATAAGAATGCGAATGCTCTTCATGAAGGCACCTCGTGAGTTTCAACAAAGGGCAATTGTGTTAGTTCTTTTATAGCAGGCAGAGCTACAGCAACCGTTGTTCCTTCAGTTGGTATACTCTCGATAGAGAATATACCACCTAAAAGTGTAACGCGTTGATTTAGAGCTTTTAGGCCGAAACTACCCATAGACTGTTCGATAGAAAAGAAATTCAAGCACGTGGTATCAAAGCCGATTCCATCATCCTGCACGTCTAGTGCAATAGTCTCATTCATATAAGAAAGCGTTACAGTGACCTTACTTGCTTTGGAATGTTTACGGACATTGGTAAGTGCTTCCTGGGCTGAACGCAGCAAGGTAACTTCTATTTCTGGGCGAAGATTATATACTGTCCCAGTAATGGAAGCACTTGCGTTAATTCCGCTCTCCTCAGACCAGCGGTTAATCAGTTGGATTATTGCCTCGGGAAAGGTAGCATGATCGAGAATTGCAGGTTGCAAATCAAGAAGCAAACGACGAGTTTCTATAAGGTTCTCTCGTGCAGTTCGACTTGCCTGTTCAACGTGGCTTCGTATAGAACGTAATTCATCTGGTATTAGCACTTCAGCGGCTTCAAGATGCATTACGATACTGGTGAAACCCTGGGCTAGCGTGTCATGAATTTCATGTGCCAGGCGCTGTCGTTCATGCATTATCCCGGCCTGCCGTTCAGATGCTGCCAAAGCATTTCGGGTAGCTTGCAGTTGATCGATCAAGTTCTGCCGATTTTGACTCTGATCCACAATTGTGTGTATGAACAACGCTATGATGATGCCTGCAACTGCCGCGCCCAGTGTGAGGAAGAGGTTCCCACTCAGGCCGCCTATAATCAGGAACTGTTGCAAGACTGCAAGTGCAGTTAACAGAAATGCTCCCAGGATTTTCACAAATAGTGGGATGAATGAGAAAACCTGAGGATACAAGCCAACCAGTACAAACAGATAGACAGGGTCAAACGAAGTAAGCCTGAACCAGATTGCCCAGCCTGCTACAAGATATATCAGGGTAATTACTAGATGTTTTTGCCAGTAGACCGGGTATATGATGATCCAGATTGCATACCACAATCCTAGTACAATGGAGAAAAACAGCAATTGGAATATGTAGTTTGCTGAGGACGATTTATCAATGATTGCTATGCCAGTTGTTAGTATTAGTGATAGGTAGAATAGAAAATGCCAGAAAGGTAGCCATCGCATCCAGGCTGATGTTGTCGAAGTGGTTGATTGACGAAATGAAAATATTGTCATCGGCAGGCACTCGCTTAGTTTATGTATAGTACAGTTTTGAAAAAGACTTGCATGTATCTAAGCATACTTTATCATAGTTTTTTCCAGGCATTGCAAACTTATTATCGCAGAATGAGTTTGTAAAGAAATCAACCTTTTGGTTGATTTCTTGCAGTCCAGGTGGCGAGCAAATTTTCAACCCGACGGTTGATTGCAACTCCTTTATGATGTGTTTTCATAGAGATCAATAAACTGAAATAGAGGTAACGTTTCAATGAGAACTTCCTCGATGCCTTATTCAGTTTAAGTTCTCTACAACAAAAAGGAGATTTCATGCCAACTCAAACAATGGTAATTCTCAGACGAGCGATTCTTTACAGCCTGCTCTCAGGCTTGGTAGCGGCTATCATTTTCATGATTATTAATCTTGCGACTGGCGGAAAACTGGATGGCAATTCGTTATTAGGGTGTTTGATCACAGGTTTAATCTCGTTCGTGATTGCTATCCTGTTTTTTACCGGGTTTATGCTCTATTTTTCAAGGAGCAAAGCATAGTAGAAGATAAATCTTTTCAGGTTACTACTTCATCTGGACTGGAGATAGATGTCATAAAACCATGTAAACATTACTCCTGCGATCTATCTCCAGCCATAGAATTACTCTTTCACGTGTTCATCAAGGGGCACAATTTCACCTTCGACATATCGCTGCTTGCCATTTTTGGTGAAGACAGTAACGCCTCCTCGTCCGTATACAGTCCATTGATGATCAGATCCAACGAGAGCAGTTGTACCGTCGATACCCACTATAGTCGATTTGCGTCTTCCACGGGTAATTGTTCCAATCATTAACGAAGGTAATTCATCGAAGTGAGGAATAATAGCAATTCCAGGTACTACCCCCAGCGCTGGAATAGTGCGCCATATCTGCGGAAAGTCGAATACTTCTCCGCCGAGAACCATCGCCCCTGCGGAACAACCTGCTATGATTCCTCCTGCCGCGAAAACATCAAGAATAGATTGCCAGGAACGCGTGCCTTGTAGAGTTTCGAGCAAGAAACGAGGTTTACCTCCGGAGAAGTAAATAAAGTTCGCATCTGCGATTTGCGCAGATATATCAGCATTCTCGGCATCTTTTCGATTGAGCAACATGACAGGCTCTGCATTTACGCCAAGTTGAGCAAAGTGTTCGACACCCATACTTGCCCAGCGTTCTGGCACGCCTTCACCGTCGGGTGCTGAGGCGGTTGGAAGGACCACGACTCTAGGAGTGCCGTTGATTCTTTCTAGCAATTTCTTATCAACTGGAAGCATCCCCTGTAGATATTCGCCTGCACCAACAAGCGCTACAGTGCCATGTACTGATGTTGTCATTATTCCCTCTTTTTAAACCTGACTGTAATTACTTTTTAGTAACCACTCCTCTTTAAGGATAGCGTATAGATACTCATCTCCCCACTTCCCTTTAAACCAGATGTTCTGGATAAAATGCCCTTCACGGCGCATGCCAAGTCGCTCAAGTAACGCCACCGAGGCTATGTTTTCACAATCGGTAATCGCGATAATTCGATGCAGATCAAACGCACAAAAGGCGTAGTTAAGGAAACATGAAACTGCCTCTGTCGCATATCCGTATCCCTGATATTCACGTGAAAGTGTAAATCCGATTTCGGCCTGGCGGTGATCAAGTGTATTTATCGTGAAGTAACAATCTCCAATCAGAGTTCCGGTTGCTTTCAGTTCAATCGCAACCTGAAATCCCTGTCCAGGCATACCTGGTTGGATCACCTTCTGTACTTGGAGAAAGGTCTCTGCTTCGAGTTTGCTGATGCCTACCCAGCTTTGGTATTTAGCTACAAGAGGATCATTGCGATAGCCCATGAACGGTGTTATATCTGAATCCTGAAAATGTCTCAGTCGTAATCTGGCAGACTCGATTTGTGTGAATTCCGTCATGAACGTTGCTAACTCTTCCCTGGGCTATAAAAGATAATTTGTAGGAGAGGCCTCTCCTACAAAATGAAGTCTAGCATCATTGATGTATTGATGTCCAGAAACGTTCAAAACAAGCTGAAGTAGAAGCATCAAAGTGAGTGCGTCAATGAGAAGCATGTCTAGCGCATATGGAGCATGAAATGTAACCTGCGCAAGATGTACCAGGGCGGTATGAACGTAAACCTAGTCAAGCGACTATGCAATACTGCCACTGTTTGCTATACT
>CAVPEB010000012.1:0-17761 GCA_963702765.1 uncultured Chloroflexia bacterium | reverse complement strand
GTCAATCATGATCTGTAGGGACATGGGTTGTGTGGATGCGGTGTGGGGGCGCTTGCGCTGTCCAGGTCGCTTACACGGATGCGGTGTGGGGGAACTTCGCTGTCCGGATCGCTTAGCGATTGCGCTCCTCTGATCCCCCATGTCTTATATAGAGCGCGCAAGCGCCGCCCTTACTCGACGTAAACCTTTCAATGAAACACTCGAAAGATGGTTCAACATGTGAGTAGTAACAAAAAGTAATAAATTGATCTAATCATAGCTTCCTGACGTAGTCTAATGCGAAAGAATAGAAGACGACAAGGCGTAACATGCAAACAACAAGGGATGCCGAAACTCAAAACGAACCGAGCGACGAAGCCCTACTTAACGCCATTGCTGGCGGCGCAGTATGGGCCATGGATTCGCTCTACCAACGCTACAGTCGCATCCTCTACTCGCTGGCTTACCGCATGGTTGCGGATCATCAAGTTGCTGAAGACCTGCTGCAAGACGCATTTCTGTCTGTATGGCGGCGTGCCACGACCTACTCGCCTCAATCTGGCGCAGCACGAAGCTGGCTTATTTCCATCATGCATCACCGAACCATCGACTACTTACGTCGTGTGCGCCGACGATCAACAATACAAGAATCGCCTTTAGAAGAGCTAGAACTAAATGAAAGTATTGCCAATCCGGATGCCTGGGATGCAGCATGGCAATCGGTGAAAAGTTCGCACGTTCGGGCAGCCCTCATGCAGATCCCTACCGAACAGCGCATGGTAATCGAGCTTGCCTACTTTCAAGGCTGGACTCATTCAGAAATTGCCGCAGGAACGCAAATTCCTCTCGGCACCATTAAAGCACGCATGCGTCTCGGCCTTCTCCACCTCAAACAAGTACTCATACAAATGGGCATCGACGAACTTTAAACTTCCTCAATTTCCTCATTCAACGCTTCCCCTCGCTGCAACTTCAAAGCATTTTGCGTCGAGAAAAGTACATTGCGACGTAAACGTTGTGCCACCATGTAACGTGTAGCAGCAACCAGTGCCAGGCGCCCATCAGGATGCGTCTCACCCAGTGTTGCATGCTGCTTAAAAGCCGCATCTACCATTTGGAATGTATGGAAAGTTGCATCCTCACGCAACAAAGCCTTTCCCAAAGTAGCTTTTAAATCAGCAAGTGCATACCCCCACTCCTGGTAATAATGGACAATCGCAGCAGCCTCCTCTACTTGCTGAAATTCTGCACAATACAACAGGCGTCCTAATAATGCAGGCTGATCATGTAGCAGTTCAGGAATTGCCACTTTGCCACGCTCTGCAGGCAACAGTGCGCGCGGTATATTAAGGAAATGCGTCAGATAGACGAACATGGAACCATGTGTAACTGCCTTCATCAAAACTACATCACCTTCCAATGAATGTCCAGCATTGCGATGTGCCAGTGCATCAATAGCATTTGCGTAGCTGATTACATGCAGCACATCATCCCAGTCCTCTTCATTCTGCACATGAAAGCGAGCTACTCGATGTATGCCCGCTCGTGCTAACACACTACTCAGTGTATCAACAGGCGCGCCCTGCTCTAAAGCTACTCTTAAAGCAAGCGTAATTTCTTTGGGTTTCCCTGCCAACAGCACATTTCTCAACTGCTCCGACCGCTCCCCTCGTGCCCAATGAGGATCGCGTGGCTTCGCAAGTAATCCAGGCAAAGCTTCAAAAAGTGCCTCTTGTGGTTCTATCGTCTCGTGCCAATCAGCATCTTCTTCATGACGAAATCCCATCGCCATCGGTCGAACCACCGATGAAAGCGTCGTCGCCAACACCTCGTGCGAATTAGTCTCCCCGTAGGGCAACATCCCATTGACCGTCATTTCCTCAAACAGTTCAAAAGCCTTATTGGTGAAATCAATAACATGACCGGTACTCAAAAAATAATGATCAGTTGCACCTGCCAGCACTATCTCAATCAAATCTGCTGTTGAGTATTCTGCTGCAATAGCTGTACGTAATACGCGTTCTGCCCCCGCTGCTTCACGATCCTCAATAAAAAGCCGAAACCAGTGCTTGAGTTGCTCTTTGTTCGTAAATTGCGTTGTTGGAAGCGGACGCAACATGCGGCGTGGTGGACCCATAAACGAATCACGAGCGCAGTTAATCAGTGCGTGCACATCGGCCAGCGCTTTCTCATCTTCCTGTAAATCGGGTATTAGTCGATCCATACACGTTAGAATTGTAAGTCCCATCGCGAACCCACCCTGGCGGAAGCGTAAACCGTGCATCGCTCCAGAACTGAGTATTTCTCTATCAGGTACGCCGTTAGCCCTCAAACCTGCCACAGCTTTGGCAATCAAAAAAGTATTACGCTCTTCCATTCCCTGGCGTAAATCGCCTAGAAATTTTTCAGTCCGTCGGCGTAGGTAACCATCCAGCGGTATAGGGCTTACCCACACCTCACCATCACGAATCTCCAGTGGAAACACTGCCACATCATCTCCCCCTTCTGTGAAACAGCCACCCGAAGCCAAATCAAACCGCCAATGATGCCAGTGACATCGCAATACTCCATCTCTGACTGTTCCCTGCGACAGTGGATAGCCCATGTGCGGGCACCGGCTATCCAAGGCTCGAATATGTCCATCTGCAAGCAACAGTAAAATATGTCGCTCTTCAACCGTAACAACTTTAAAAGGTCGCTCTTCCAACTCAACTACGCTTGGCTACTTTAAAGTACGTCCCATCCGATTCGAAAGGGCTATTGCGTGTATCACCGGGGATTGTCTGCATAGAGGTTTGCTTCCTTTAAATTCACAAATCGCGCTCATACAAATTATCCTGCTAGTAGCATACTTCATTTGCAACCAAGAAACACTGTTCAAGAGGTCAGTTAGCGGTAGAAAAAGCCAAAAAAACCGGAAAACGCTTTTTTGATACGTTTTCCGGTCTTCAAACAACAGTCGAAAGAAAGGAGTTCACTGTTGCTCCCCAGGATCATGACCCGTGTGTTGAGCCACTCAATGTCCCCCCCAGGACATCCCCCATATGGCTTTCCCCTATTAAAAGGATACCGTCTGAAATGGTTGCTTTCTGGTTGACATCTCGTTGAGAATGTATGCATATTTATAAAAATAGAGCTTTTCAGGTTGAGAAATGTACACCTGCTATGACTGCTTCATTTAGAAAGAGATCATGAAAGATGTTCACACATATCTCACAACTTCAGTACCAAAGTAAGTTTGGGAATGAACATATCTGGCTGGGTAAATCGAAAGACTCCAATGTTGATTGTATTCTGGCTGGTACTTTACTTGGTAGCGAGATCATACGCATAAGAGCCATACGTGGAATAGAGTTAGACGAGTCGCGTTACCAGTTGAGCGATGGCGAAACAGGGACACTTCCCTACCATTCCTTGATTGTCACCCAGGGAGATGAAAAATGGCCTGATTTTCTGAACGAAAGCCAGGCACAGGCTACTTTAGAGCCGTATTTGCAGGGTTTCTCGTTTGATTCGAATGCCGTTCGCCTTATCAGGCCCCTCGCAAGTCGAGAGCGCATCTATGGCCTTGGTGAGCGTACAGGCACAATGAATAAGCGTGGTCATGCATTCCCTATTTGGAATGTCGATCCTCCCCATCCGCACAACTCGGAAACGATGAGCATGTACACCTCTATCCCTTTCTACCTGAGTCTCCACATTGAAGATGGCTCAGCCTATGGGGTCTTAATCGACCATACAGGCCGCGTAGACATGGATTTAGGTCTTACGCATGATACTGAAGTCTCTATAACCGTCCAGGGCGATAGTTTCATTGCATATTTCTTAGCAGGCCCAACACCTGAAGATGTTTTACGTCAGTATACTGAACACACCGGACATATGCCTTTACCTCCTCGCTGGGCGCTTGGATATCACCAGTCACGCTGGGGCTATACCTCAGAGCAGCAGGTACGCCAGATTGCGCACCGCCTGCGAGAACGCAACCATCCATGTGATGCTATCTGGCTCGACATCGATTATATGCATGAGTACCGTAATTTTACGTGGAACGCTGACCAGTTTCCAGATCCAGCTCAAATGATAAACGATATACATAACCAGGGCATACACCTGGTAACCATTATCGACCCGGGCACCAGGGTCGATGAAAAGTATATCGTTTATCAGCAAGGTATAGGGCATGATTATTTCTGTCGCTACATAAGCGGTGAGATCTTTACTGGCAGTGTATGGCCAGGTGATTGTGTCTTTCCTGATTTTTCCCGCGCCAGAGTACGTAACTGGTGGGGTAATAACTATCAAGGCCTGCTTGAACAGGGAGTCGACGGCATCTGGAACGATATGAATGAACCCTCGCTCACAAACTTTCTGTCAGACAAGCATGAACCATCTATTCATGGCAATACAATGAGCAATGATGTGCTACATCGTGCCGATGAAAATGAAGTTACAGGACCAGACGGACCAGCAGTTCTCCATAAGTTCTTTCATAATGCGTATGGAATGGAGATGGCCCGTGCTACCTATGAGGGATTGAGACGTCTGCGTCCTGACAGGCGACCGTTCGTGTTGACACGTTCCGGCACTGCTGGCATGCAGCGTTACGCTGCACTCTGGACAGGTGACAACACTAGCCTATGGGAACATATTTCCATGGCTATCCCTATGTGCTTGAATATCAGCATGAGCGGGGTTCCTTTTGTAGGCGTGGATATTGGAGGTTTCTGGGGTGCTTCCAATGGTGAGCTTCTCGTGAGATTTGCCCAACTGGTGAGCCTGATGCCTTTTTGTCGCAATCACAATTCAATTGGTCAACCAGATCAGGAACCCTGGGCGTTTGGTGAACCCTATGAAAGCGCCTACCGTACAGCTATCGAACTACGCTATCGACTTATGCCATACCTTTACACACTCTTTCATGAAGCCTCGACCAGTGGTGCGCCAATTATACGGCCATTATACTACCACTATGCTCAAGATGAACAAGCCTGCGACGCGGAAAATGAGTTCCTGTTAGGAGACTCGATCCTATCCGCACCAATCTTTGAGCAAGGCTACACAAGCAGAACTGTCTATCTACCCTCGGGTAACTGGTTTGATTTCTGGACTGGCAATATGTATCCAGGCGAGGGCTGGAGCGAAATTTCCTCCCCAATAGAGCAATGGCCATTATTCGTTCGGGGCGATAGCATTATCCCCACAGGGCCATTGATGCAATATACAGATCAACATCCTACTGATCCACTCACCTTCACATGCTACATGACAGGAGATGAACTGGCAAACTACACGCTTTATGAGGATGATGGATCAACGTTCGAGTATCAGAACGGAGATTTTGCGCATATCTCAATCAGTTGTCGGGTCTTTGGTGACGAAGCAGTTGTAGAAATCGAAGAACACTTTGAAAACTATCACCCACCACGCAAATTGTATGAAGTCGTTGTATTTGCAGGTGGCCAGGTATTCAAACAACAAGCGCAAGCCGGACAAGGTCACATCAGATTACACCTACACTAAAAACTGTAACATTTAGCCAAAATCAGACGTGCAAGTCACTAGACCAGTTAACAGAAAAGGAGAATACCGTATGACCAATTGGAGCCCTCAAAACATTCATACATCCATGCGAGTCTATGCCCTTGATGGATATGAGTTAGGTCATATAGCAAAAGTCTACGAAGATTCCTTTCTTGTACACAAGGGATACTTCTTCCCAACAGGCCGCTACATACCATATAGCGCCATCGATTCCATCGAAAATGATCGTTTGCAATTAAACATGAGCGCTGATGAAGCCAGGCAAAAGGAGTGGGAAAAGCGTCCTGATTATGAGCATCATCTTGGTGACCCAACCCAACTCAATTATGATCGTGGACATGGTGTTCACGATCCATTCGATGAATCCTGATTTAATTTTCATTTATGACTTTTAACAAAATAAACAAGACGCCTGTAGAGGCCGATTTATTGTATCCACCGGCGATTTATCGGCCTTCGCGGCATTTCTGATATCTCATCTCTTTCGATAATCCAAATGCTCGTACCGCAGATGTATCGGCCTTCAGTGGCATTTCCAATCTCTCTCCTACTGCAATACATTGCATGATGAAAAAAATCAACGTAACGTTTGGCTAGCATTGGTCGTATTACATGTATAAGTAACTCTTGGGAATAATCTTTTACCCTGATAAATCCTGGGACTTGCGACAACCGGGTTTTTCCTTGATCGAGCCACTGATAGCTGAAACTCTTGCTACCAGTTATTTGTCTACCATATCTATGAAGATAGGGTTAGAACCTGATTTGATCTAAGGTATTTACCCGATGTTATCACCTTTTCTACTCTATACAATTAGAGAAGAATGAAAATGGCTAAATATATATATGTTCAATACATATATGGCTTGGGCATATATGTATTGACCACGAGGCCACATGGAGGAGTCCGGCAGCTGATTTTGCCGGTAGATTTCCTGAAGGGAGCGTGGAATAATGGCAATAGTTGATCCTATGAGTGATGTATTCACTACATTGATACCCACTACCGATCAAATGGTAGTATTTCCCTCTACCAGCACGTCTGATTTTAAATCAGATATTGATGCTTTGTTAGCAAAAAAAACGTCAAAACGCAACACAGAGCCACTCATCGAGATTGACCCTTTACTAGACGATACGACCGCTTTATTGCTAGACGATGCCTCTATAGCAGAAAATCCAGATACAGATGTTTTGGAAGAGCTACCTTCTAATTCACGACGTGTTCGTACTTCAACCGCTCGTACAGTGCTTGGTTCTGAAGATGCTTTTCAGAGTTACCTGCGCGACATACGAGGTCTAGGGCTTTTAACCCATGCTGAAGAAGTTTCCCTCGCTCAGAGAGCAGCAGCGGGTGACGAAATGGCCCGCCGCACCTTAATCGAGTCGAATCTTCGCCTGGTAATCGCCATTGCGCGCCGATATACAAGCACTGGTGTCCCCCTTATCGACCTCATACAAGAAGGCAATCTTGGCCTGATGAGAGCGGCTGAGAAATTCGATTATCGTAGGGGATGTCACTTTGGCACATACGCCACATGGTGGATACGACAGGCAGTCAGTCGTGCCGCTGGTGAACAATCTCGACTCATCCACTTACCCGAACATGTCGCTACTCGCCTGCGTAAGGTCCGCCGTATAGCGGCCCAATTATCTCAGGAAAATGGACTTGACCCGCTTCCAGAACAGATCGCAGAAGCATGTAGTATGGACTTGAGCGAAGTCATTGACCTGCTTGGAATTATCGAACAACCGGTGTCCTTAGATGCGCCTGTTGACGACGAAGCTCGCTACTCATTAGCCGATACATTGGAAGATAGCGCGGCTCCGGCTCCTGCGGAAACCGCTTCTCAGCATTTGCTTGGCGAAGAACTCCATCGAGCTCTTGCGTTACTTACACCACGCGAACGCTCGGTTATTACGCTTCGCTATGGAATTGGTGATGGGCGCAGCCGCACATTACTGGAAGTTGGGAAAGAGCTAGGTATTTCTCGCGAACGCGTACGACAACTCGAAGTCGTAGCGCTTATGAAACTGCGTGGTGTTAGCAATAGCGCAGCGCTCAGAGAATGTGTTTGAATTACCTGATATACAATCAAACTTCAGGGGTGCAGGGAACTCTGTCCCCTGACGAGGCGCGGGATACCCCGCTCTCATTACCTTCCCAAAGCAGGCCATAAGCCTGCAAGAATACATATCTCGGATTTACCTATCGACGAATTTCCCAAACTATGTTACACTGCACGTAAGCTACATGAGATGGCCATTCGCATGTTCATAAGGAGATAAAAACATGGCATCTTGTACATCTTGCGGTCATGACGTTACTGGTAAGAAGTTTTGTCCAGAATGTGGAACCCCTGTACAGCCAGCAGAAAACATCGAAAGTGAAAACAATGCACCGAACGTATGTCCGCGTTGTAACGGCGTTTTAAAACCCGGCGCAGCTTTTTGCATGCATTGTGGCTCCTCACTCAATACACAAACAGCGGTAGCTACTGCTACACCAACACCATCGGCGCAACCTGAATCACTTACACAGACCTGTATCGCATGTCATTCAGAGGTCCCCAAAGAAATGGCATTCTGTACGAACTGTGGCCAAAGTATGCGCACAACGACTGCATCCGACATTCCAGCAACACCGGTGGCCCCTGTTTGCACCAATTGTGGAATGCAGAATAATCCAGGTGTGAATTTCTGTGCGCAGTGTGGTAGCCCTTTGTCCCATGGGCCAGTTCCTCAGACAATGTATGCCCAGCCTCCACAGTACTCGCAATACCCGTCGCAGCAAACGCCTCAATATGGGGCTCAATATCCACAACAGCCTATGATGAACCAGCAACCAATGGTACTTCGTTGCCCCATATGTATGGCAATGGCCCCTATTGGTACTCCTAATTGCTCAAGTTGTCATACGAGCCTGGCAAATGTTCCTCCAACACCGGCAAACATACCGGCACAATATCAGCAGGGAGGCATGGGTGGAATGTTCCAGGGCCCCGGAGGAAACATGGCTATGGGTGCATTAGGGGGTGCAGCAGCAATCATCGGTGGAGAAATACTACTTCACGAGTTTGAACATGGTTTTGACAGGAACAGAGGTGGTGGAGATGGTCTTCTGGGAGGTTTGGGAGATTTAGCCAATGATGTTGGCCTGTTCTAAGTTCTGAATCTCTACTCGAGAAGCTTTGGTACAGGCACTATACACAATGCCGTGGACTCTTCATGAACCCACGGCATATGCTTTTTAGCAACCATACAAGCTCATATTTACACCCAAATTGGCTATGTCATCCCCCATTTCCCGTTGCCATTCATACAGAAAACGTCTATAATAGTGAAACGCTGTGCTAGCGACCATGTGTGCAGAGGTTAATGGTTAAGGAAGAAGTATCAATTTTCAATGCAATACGAGCGTACGACCCTACAGAACGGACTCCGCTTACTCGTGGCTCCAATGCCAGGTATGCGTTCAGCCAGTATCTCTTTCTTTTTCACTGTTGGTTCCCGTTATGAATTGAATAAGAATGCAGGAATTTCTCATTTTATCGAACACATGCTTTTTAAAGGTTCGCAAAAATATCCTAACGCAAGGCTTATTTCAGAGGCCATCGAGGGTGTTGGAGGCGTATTTAATGCGAGTACAGGGAAAGAATTAACTCACTATAGCGCTCGTGTCCCCGGTGAACATGCATCAATAGTTCTGGATGTATTAGCTGATATGGTGCATCATCCACTCTTTGATCCCGTAGAAATCGAGAAAGAACGGGGTGTTATTATTGAGGAACTGAGTTCTACTCATGATGATCCTCAAGATTGGGTCGGCTTGCTAATTGACGAAGCTATGTGGCCTAAACTTCCATTAGGTCGGGATGATGCAGGTTATATTGAAACAGTTACAAATATGCAACGCCAGCAAATGCTGGACTATCTGGACGAATATTATCGGCCTAATTCACTCACCATCAGTGTTGCGGGCAATATCGATTCGAGTTGTATTGTTGAAAAATGTAAGCGTCTCTTTAGCACATGGGAGCCACGCCAGCATTCCGTATGGGAGCGATGTTTACCACCAACAAATACTACACCCACCGTACTCATCAAAAAGGAAACAGAACAGGTTAACCTGTGCCTTGGTACACTGGGTATAGCCTATTCGTCACCCGACTATTATGCACTTATGTTAATAAATGCTATCCTTGGTGATGGAATGAGCTCTCGGCTATTCCAGACAATCCGTGAAGAGCAAGGTCTTGCTTACGATATTGGAAGTTATTTTAATAGTTATGCTGAAACAGGCAATTTCGTAGTGAGCGCTGGGGTGGACCCCTCGCAAGTCGAAGCCGCAGTACGGGCCATTGTAAATGAACTGACTCGTTTGTGTACTACACCCGTGCCAGCTGAC
This sequence comes from uncultured Chloroflexia bacterium, assembly GCA_963702765.1. Classification (GTDB taxonomy): domain Bacteria; phylum Chloroflexota; class Ktedonobacteria; order Ktedonobacterales; family Ktedonobacteraceae; genus DATMNR01. The sequence goes on along the minus strand of CAVPEB010000012.1, from coordinate 7,830 downwards.
GAACTTGTTCGAATTAAGGCATATATGAAAGGTGGTTTGTTGTTAGGCCTTGAAGGTACAAGTCAGGTTTCATATTGGCTTGGCAGCCAGGAAAGCCTGCGTGACAAAATTCTCGATGCAGATGAAATTATGGCTCATATCGAGGCTGTCACTTCACAAGACATTCAGCGCTTAGCACAAACCTGCTTTGCTCCTCAATGGCGTCACCTGGCGCTAATTGGCCCTTGCGAGCCAGGACAAGCAGAGTTCTTGAGTACTTTGCTCAATGGCGGGGATTAAGCTATCTACCGCAAGTGAGCACAGGGGCTATAAACGCGAGCTGAGACAGGAACAGGAGAACTATATACATGGCGAAAACAACCTTTTACGAATACTTGCAAAATACAGAAGACGCCATAAGTTCTGGCCGCATTGATGATGCGATGACGAACTGTCAGCATATTCTCTCATATTTTCCTGATTCACTTGAAGCGCAACGTCTTTTGGGAGAAATATATCTGGCAAACGGCCAATTGGAAGAGGCACAACAAACTTTTGATTGGATTTTAGTGAATGATCCAGAGAATGTTGTTGTCTACTGCGATCGCGCATTAACTAGTGAACGTCTTTCAGACTTAGATACTGCTCTCGACTGTTATCAGCAAGCATATGAATTAAGTCGGGGCAACAGTCAGATTCGCCAGAAATTTAATCAATTAAGCTCGAAAGTAGGACAGCAAGAATTTATGTTTTCGAGGGCTGGCCTCGCTCGTCTCTATATGCGAGGCGATCTTCTTACTCAAGCAGAACAAGAGTGGGAAGCCGTGCTCACTGCAAGCCCAGAACGTCTCGATGCACGTACCGGCCTGCTTGAAACCTGTTGGCGGGAAGGCGCATATGACAAAGTTGAGCAACTGGCAACACAGATTCTCGAAGAGATTCCAACATGCCTTAAAGCATTGCTCCTTCTTGCCCATGTCACATCAACATTTAACATGGAACGCACAAGAGAACTTCTTCAACGCGCTGAAGCTCTTGACCCAGAAATGGTAATGGCTCAAGATCTCTTTAGTGACCTTATCGCAAGCCAGCCTAACAATCCATTCATCCCCATGTTGAAAAAAGAACCTATTGTTTTCAGTGATCCAACAGGTGAAGTTGAAATATCGAACAAACAAACATCAATAAATCCCATCTCTACAGCAAATGGCTCTCAAATCTTTGCTGAAAGCGAAACCAACGTATTGAGTCCAGCCAACATGGAGACATGGAAGGAACTCGATACGAATCAACCCGCCCAGAACGATATCAAGCCCGTTGAAGCACAATCAACCTCTGCCTTTCAATCCGAGATACCGAACGGCCAGCCGTCCCCTACCATAAACAACAACGGCCATACAAGTCAGAGCGATACAGACTTTGATCAAATCAAATCTTCGCCTGCATTTGACGATGATTTCGACCCGGCCATGCTTGAAAAACAGCCATGGTTCCAGGCTGAGCAACTTCAAACGTCTCATTCAGAGCCGGCATTTTCAGGTAATACTGATTCCGCTGAGAACTTACATTCATGGTCTTCAGAAACACAAGAAGAAGAATTTCCTTCACCCCCTGCCTGGCTCGACGTACTTACTAAATTTGATTGGCAACCTGGAGGTGATCCCATCTCTACTCCTTCAAATCACTCTCAAGAGTTTGAGACACCAGATACGAATATATCACCTATTCAGGCACAAGCTGAGTCAGAGCTTGCAGCTCCAAAGCTCTGGGAGGGAGATCTCAATGCCCGGTCTGATGCATATGTTGCAGATGAACCTGCATTTTTCTTCACCACAGAAGAAAGCAACTCCGAAATGGAATGGCCGGAATGGCTGAAATCACTAGGTGCAGAGACTCTTGATACTCAACCTGAACCTGAATCAGTAGCGCCAGCGACGAATCTTGAACCTGAGCAAAACTTTGAATTTCAGTCATGGACCGAGCAGCTCGATCAGACATTTACTGAAGCCGATCAAGCACAAATGGCAACATTAGAACACCTTGACAACAATTTGCTCTCTCAAGGCTTTGTTCCATTACAACCTGGAACGCTCAATACATTCGCGGACACACCTTCTCTCTCCTCTGCATTAGCTGAATTAGGGAACTTCCCAGCGCATCCTGTTACACCTGAACCTCCACTTACTGAGGCCTCAGAAACGTTCTCGCAACCACTAGATGCTTCCGAGCCAGATACGCTCTCTACTACACCTGCTGATCAACCTACAGCAAGTAGAAGCAGTAACACCATGGGAAAATACAATACATCCAGATGCCAGACAATCATTTGCTACACCAACACAGCAATCAGCTATTGAGGAATCAACTATCGAAAACAACGGTATTACTCTGGAAGCTCCTTCACAGAATTCTGTTGTTGAAGAAACACCAGGTCAAATTTCTACACCTGCAGAAATTCCTGTTGAAAAAGCTACACCTGAGCCTCCGCCCACTTCACCTTATCGCGCAGACGCACTGCTCGAAGATGATTTAGAAACGACTATGAAGCACCCTGCCATCAGACTGCAATCAAAGCAACAGTCTGCACAACATCCTGACGCCTTCTCAATCCTGGGCAAAGGGCGAATTGGAGAACAGGGCAAAGCTCAAAATGAGAATGTAACGAACAAAGAGCGTTTACTTCGAGGATATCAATTCCAACTCGCAGGTGCTTACGACGATGCTATGGCAGAATACCGCATTATCATTCGAAATGCGCCCGAATTACTAAGCGAAATCATAAGCAACGTCCGAGCGCTCTTAAAACTATCACCCAGATATTCAGCGGGCTTCCGCGTTCTAGGTGATGCCTATATGAGACAAGGTGAATATTTACAGGCAATGGAGGCATATAATAAAGCTCTAACGATTGCGAAAAAAGCAAAAGTTCAGAGCATCTAGCCCAAAGGAGTCGAAGGTGGACACAATTCTACAACGATTGACCGACCTTGATGAAATATCAGGCGCAATTCTTATAGGCAAGGATGGTCTGATCGTATCAGGTGCCCTGCACAGTGAGGACGAAGAAATGTTAGGGGCAATGTCAGCCGCCGTCTTTGGCTCAATCGCGAATTTTACCAGCCAGATAAACAATGGCGAAATGCATCATGTCATCATCGAAACTCACAGCGGAACAATCCAATTTGAGGAAGTTGGCGACCTCATTCTTGTAGTCACAACAATCACGGCCAGCAACCTCGGACACATCCGCATCGAGATGAAAAAAGCCAGCCGCCAGATCATGCAACTCGTCGCAACGTTTTAAATGTGTGCAGAGGGCACAGCTCTTTGTCAAGCTTCTCGTAGGAGTGCAGAGGACACAGCTTTTGCCGGGTTCCTCGGAGGCATTACTTTTCTCGACTCCTAGCAGGAGTGCAGAGGGCGCAGCCCTTTGCCGGAGTTTCTCGGGGAGCCTGATCACTTTTCTCGACTCCTAGCAGGAGTGCAGAGGGCGCAGCCCTTTGCCGGGGTGCGGGGTGTCCCCGCCAACCCTCCCTCACCCGCCGCCGCAGGCGGCACAAGCAAAAACCCAGAACTATTTCTAAATAACAATTATAAGGGGAAACATGGAACGAACACTTATCATCATCAAACCCGAAGGCGTACAAAGAGGCCTCATCGGAAACGTCATCACACGGCTCGAACAAAGAGGACTAAAATTTGTAGCACTCAAACTCTTACAAATCACCCCAGAACTTGCTGAACAACACTACGGCGTACACAAAGGAAAACCCTTCTACCCTGGCCTCGTAAAACACATCACCTCAGGGCCAGTCGTAGTAGGCGTCGTAGAAGGCCCAAAAGCAATCAGCGTCGTACGTACCACCATGGGAGCAACAAATGCAGCTGAAGCCATCCCAGGCACAATACGTGGCGACTATGCACTGGAAATCGGCTTTAACATCATTCACGGCTCAGACGGATCTGAAACAGCCGTCCAAGAGATCAACCTCTTCTTCAAACCAGAGGAATTACTCACATACGCGTTGGTCGCTGATCAATGGGTATTCGAACAGTAGTGGTGTCTTAGAGGGAGAATTACTAACCCGCCAGCGGTCTCGGCTGCTGGCCTTTTTATTTTAAAAAGTGGGAGAAGGTGTTTCTTCAGCAACAGCTTCCTTTGCAGATGCTTGTTGCTTTTTTGCAAGACGCCAACAACAGGATTTGCTACGTAAACAGCGTTCTTGTTCTTCAAAAGTAATTGGTGGCGTTCCTTGCATGCAAAACACTTGATACATTGGCTCACCAGCCGCTACATCGTTGCATGGGAACCACCGTTCGCGGTAAAATTGACAGGCATTTTTATGTTTACGCCAATTAGAATTTTCAGATGGATTGGTTTCAATAGTGCCAGACAACACGTCATCCTTCCTGGTACGCACTACTTGCGGTAAGATAATATTGTACGTAGTATACCATATTGGAAACACAGATCAGCCTCAAATATATTCCTGGAATCATACTTAGTGGAATTTGGAGAGTAACTTGTTAGAACCAGAAGTAGACAAACAACCCGATACCAATACGTCCGAAGATATTGCTCCCTGGACAACTCAGCAAACATTCTTCGGTACATTAATAACGCTCATTCCCTGGATAGTGCTAACCCTTATACTTTCAGCCCTGAATGGATCCGTCAGCGTTACGCAACCGCTCTCCACTCAAGCTGACCTTACAGGTGCTATAGTTACCATTATCTTTACAGCATTGATAGAAGGGGCTTTCTTGATCGCCCCTTTTTACTATGCCAACGCAGCATATCGTTCAATCACTCCGCACTTGCGCCTGGCTCTAAAAGCGCTCGGATTTCGTCGCTTTAGTCTCGGTAACGCCCTGTTTTGGGTCATCATATTAATGATAGTCATTTTCGGCGTCAACACACTCTATTCATACCTGATCACAGTTCTGCATCTGAACGTGCAAACAAACGACCAGTTAATCCTCCAACAAAGTAAAGTCGCGCCACTATCAACCTACGCAACTCTTTTCGCAGCCGTCTTCATAGCTCCCTTCTGTGAAGAAGTGTTTTTCAGAGGCTTTGTTTTTCCAGGGCTTCAACATGGCATGTCCCTTGTTTGGGCCATCATCATCAGTTCGCTACTCTTCGGAGTCGCCCACGCTGATCCCGGATCATTCCCTGTCCTATTCGTTATCGGCCTCGCACTTGCTTTTCTTCGTTGGCGCACGCAATCCATCTGGCCATGCATAATGCTTCATATGCTCAACAATGGAATTGCGGCCTTAGTAATCGTGCTTACTATGCAAGGAGCTATCAAATAAGGGAAAGCATGATGAGGCAGTCCAGTCCTACCTCATCATGCTTTCCCTTACTGACCTTAATTCTTACGTCGATCTTCAACCCGAGCGCTGGCAGTCTTTGACTCGCCTCCACTGGCTCGGGGCAAACTATCCGCAGGCACCAGCTCAACTTTAGGAGAATTGCCAGTGACAGTCTTGACAGACTCGGCCATTTCACGGCTCAAATGATGGCTACGTTCCCTGTCACTCAATATCGATCCATCCTTGATCTCAACTTTTAGATCAAAGGTATCCAGACCATTGAGTTTATCGACTATGATTCGGAAATTCGCGCCAGTCTCCGGAAATTTGACCAGCGCCGCCTCAACCTGGCTTGGAAAGACTATTAGGCCACGAATGGAAACTGCATCGTCGCTTCGACCCTTGATCGCCCCAATTTTCGGATGTGTACGCCCGCATGCACAATGTTCTTCCCACCACAGACGAGATAGATCACGGCTGCGATAACGTATCATAGCCGTTCCATCAGCAGTAAGCCATGTCCAAACCAGTTCACCATCCTTACCATCTTCCATCCACTCTCCTGTATCAGGATCAATACACTCCACAAAGAAAGCATCGGCCCACGCGTGCATCCCATCCCGGGTTTCACACTCGCAGGTCATACCCGGCCCGAGAAACTCTGTCATACCGAATTCATCATAAGCCGTGATATGAAACAACTCCTCCAACTTCAGACGCGTCTCCCATGGCCAGGGCTCAGCACCGAACAGACCAATTTTAAGTTTAGTATCTTTGAAATCGATCCCACGTTCGTGTGCCTTACCCCCAACATAAAGACCTACCGAAGGAGTCATGCAAATAGCAGTCACGCCGAAATCAACAATAAAATCGATCATGCGATCATACTGCCGGGCATCAGAACCCATCGGTATTGCCATCGCATCCATCGCCATTGCACCATAGTGAAAACCAAACCCGCCTGTTGCAAGGCCATAGCCGTAACAGTTTATCAAAATATCACCTGGACGCACGCCAGTCATCCACAGTTCCCTGGCATTCAGATCTGCCCAGTAATCAATATCTTTTTTAGTTGCGAAGACAGGAACACTCTTACCTGTGGTACCACTAGTTGCATGTATCTGAACAGGCCCACCTGGTTCTTTTGGCTTCTTAAACGCCATCCCATAGGGATATGCAGCACGTACCGTCTTTTTCTCAAGAAATGGAAGCTTGCGAATGTCCTCTAAATATCTGATATCCGCAGGTTTTACCCCTGCTTCGTCGTAGAGGTTTCGATAAAACTTGTTCTCTGCATAGGCACGTTCGACAATAGCCCGAAGACGCTCCAATTGCAATGCCTTAAGTTTATCCTTTGGAAGCGTCTCCATTTCTTCTTTGAAATACGTTCGATCACTCATTCTGGAAATCCCTCCGGAGTTATAGCTTTTACAAATAATCATTATATCATTTTAATTAATTATCTACTACACTTAATAACCTATTTATCTCTCTCACACCTATTTATCCCTTCTTCTTTCAATCTTAAATCCCACTCGATTTCGTCTCCCAAATCGGCAGCGATGCGCTCCTTTTTAGCATATCATCGATGCGGACTGACGCTTTCTAGCCCCAGGGAGAATACTCATGTGTTTCGTGCATTGTAACATTCGCAATCTTGTGAGTCCATAGATAAGTGTTTCAGAACCTATGATATGATTACTAAAAAAGCAGGAGCAAATTTTAATGTCCAGTCCAATTCAAGCTGTAATCTGGGATCTCGATGGAGTAATTCTCGATAGTGCAGACGAACATCGTCGTGCCTGGCTACGTCTTGCTCGTGAAGAGGGCATCCCCATGACTGATGCCGACTTCTGGGCCACCTTCGGCAAGCGCAACGATGACATTTTCGCTACTCTATGGGGTAACCTGACGCCTGATCAAGTGAAAATACTTTCAGATCGCAAAGAGATGTACTTTCGCGAACTCATTCGGGAAAGCGCAGCTCCACTACCCGGCGCAATAGAACTTATGCGCGAACTACGTGATGCTCACTTTTCCCAGGCATTAGCATCCTCAACACCAATCGAAAATATCAACCTCATAGCAGATGTTCTGGGACTCAATCAATACCTCTCGATCCTCGTTTCAGGAGAAACCGTTGCGAAAGGCAAACCAGCACCCGACATTTTTCTCAAGGCAGCCTCTGAGCTCCACATGAATCCAACCGTCTGCCTCGTAATAGAAGACGCTGTTGCAGGCGTAGAAGCAGCTCACGCAGCCGGGATGCGCTGCATCGCAGTCGCCGGGAATAGAGACCTACCAGGATTACGCAAAGCCGAATTAATGGTCAAAGACCTTACAGAAGTGGATCTAAAGCGCATCCAGCAGCTGGGGTAACACCCAAAACCACGCTTGACAAGTATTCACCTGAATGGCAAAATACACCCACACATGGAGGTGTAGAGGCCCCGGTGGGTCTCACCGTCTTCAAAACGGCTGGGGGGTCGCTCGGCGCGGCTCCTGGTGGGTTCGACTCCCATACGCCTCTGC
>CAVPEB010000011.1:0-24134 GCA_963702765.1 uncultured Chloroflexia bacterium | reverse complement strand
AGGTACTCAGGCGTGGATGGCTGAGCGAAAACCAGCTACTCTATATCAGTATACTTGGTGGTTTTATCAGTGGTATAGTGGTTGCAATCTTTCCTGGACTAATTGTCGTGAGTTTTGGGGCAAGTGTATTAGTAGGCTTATTCTATGGCCCTCTCTTCCCTGGGATTATGGCTATGGCTTCACGACAGTTTGTCAATAACATAGGCATTGTCTCAAGTGTCATGCTCGTAAGCACAGGGACAGCTGCGATGGTACTACCCGCTCTCATGGGTATCTTGATTCCCGTTATTGGTATCAATTGGGTTCTGGTTTTCCCAGCAACCTGTTGTCTACTGATAATTGTTCCTCTTATACTTGCAAATCACCGGCAACGACACTCATTGCATTTGCCAAATAGCAACATTACTATCAATGAGGAAACGCCATTATCGTCCAAAATTTAGTTTATTGCAAAAGGTAGTAAAGATGAAAGCAGTTCAGTTTGCCAAATATGGCGGTCCTGAAGTTTTGCAGGTGCATGATGTACCAGATCCAATCGCTGGGCCAGAAGACGTATTGATCCAGGTAAAGGCGACCACGGTCAATCATCTAGATCTCTTTCAACGCAATGGCAGCAGGCCAGTCCCCTCATTACCATTTACTCCAGGGTTAGAAGCAGCAGGAGTTGTACTTAAAGATAGTCAGGGCTTTCACAAGGGAGATCGCGTCATGACAACCCGTGCAATAGCAGCTAAAGGCGGTGGTGGTTACGCCAGCAGAATAGCACCACCTACAACCGATCTAGCGCGCATTCCTGATGCGGTTTCATTTGAAGAGGCAGTGGCAGCAGGCCTCACATCTTCCACAGCATGGGGAAGTTTATTCGATCTAGGACATTTACATGCTGGAGAGCGTGTCTTAATCTGGGCTGGCTCTAGCGGAGTAGGATCAATTGCTATACAACTCGCCAAATACACAGGCTGCTGGGTCGCTACAACGGCTGGAAGTAGTCAGAAAGTTGCTGAGTTACGCAATCTGGGTGCGGATCTGGTTATCAACCACAAAGAACAAAATGTAGGCCAGGTTATACGTGATGCAGGAGGCGTTAACCTGGTTATTGAGTTGGTAAGCACAACATTACAGGCGAGCATCGATGCTTGTCTCAACGATGCGCGTATCGTTCTCATAGGCAATTTAGGCGGCCAGCAGGCGACCGTTGATACTCAAATTTGGCGACTTAAGCGCATCCATATTATTGGGGGTGGTATGCTTCGCACGTCTAAAGAAAATGAAGAACGCATACTACAGCTCGTTGCTGATAAGCTAATCCAGCCGATTATTGCGCATACAATGCCAATTGAGAAGGCAGCAGATGCCCATCGAATCCTTGATTCTGGAAAGATAATAGGTAAGATTGTGCTTCTGCATTCATGATGATAATGAGAAGGAAAACTCGTGAGTAAGCCGGCTTATCACACACTCATTCCCATGTTTGAGGAACTACGAGGCGAGCGAGTTCTGTTGCGGCCCTATTGTGAGAGTGATGCACAGGCGTTATTTGAAGCGATGACCGAATCACGTGATCACCTTCGACCCTGGATGCCTTTCGCTGATGAACACCAGTCTGTAGATGAAAGTCGAAACTGGATTATCCAACAGATGGCACATTGGCTACTACGTGATGATCTAGCGCTAAGCATCTGGGAACATTCAACAGGCCGCTTTGTGGGTGGTACCGGACTTTATCCTCACGATTGGGAGATTGGTTACTTCGAAATTGGCTACTGGTCACGCGCTTCTGCAGAGGGTCATGGATACATAACGGAAGCTATGCATCTTCTTACCAATTATGCGTTAGATTCTCTGAAAGCCAATCGACTGGAAATTTGTTGTGATGAGTTAAATGTGCGTAGCGCAGCCGTTCCCGAACGCCTGGGGTATGTATTAGAAGGGCGCTTGCGTAATCATTTGCCTACTTCAGATGGTAAATTACGCACTACTCTTGTATTCTCCTTGATACCTGCAGATCGGCAATAAGTAAAGCACAAAAATCATTGTGAGGTAATTCAGATGAAAATCGAAGCAAAACTCGAAGCATTGGGATTTACATTACCCGGGCTATTTACACCGCCTGCGGGTACGATATTACCATTCTCATGGGTGCGAGTTCGCGGCAATCGCGCCTACATTTCTGGACACGCACCCCAAAATCCCGATGGCTCACTCGCTCAACCCCTGGGAAGGGTTGGAGCAGAGGTGTCAATTGAAGAAGGATACCAGTCTGCACGCCTGATTGCTCTTTCAATGCTAAGCAGCCTCAAACGCGAATTAGGCGACCTGGACAGGGTGACAGCCTGGTTACGCGTCCATGGTATGGTTCGTTCGGCGCCTGGTTTTAACCGTCAACCTGCCGTAATCAATGGCTTCTCCGACTTAATACTCGAACTGTACGGGAATGAGGCGGGTCAGCATGCTCGTTCGGCAGTAGGCATGGCTGAACTCCCCTTTGGTATTCCTGTCGAGATTGAGGCCGAGATAGAAATCAGTGAATAACCCTCATTCATAACACAATTTCAATCCGAGTGAACACAATGACACGGCCTACCATAGACAAGAAAACGCCCCTCAGGCCCGTGTAATGTAGGGGCGGGGCTTGCCCCCGCCCTCGCATTGCTCTAAGGTTTAACAGCCGAAGTCAAATCGTTACGGATAAACAACACCATTTCATACGCCCCACCGGTATCACCGATGGCACGGCGTTGCCACCACCATTGCCATATATGTTGAGCAGCCAGGCCCAGATTAAATTTGGCGTTTACAGGAGGATTATCACCATAACTTAGCCACAGTCCTGGGCCAATCCCACCAGTTGCAGGCGGCTTATATCCCTCATCCCACCAGGTACGCATCTTGTATAGTTGATACGCATATTGATTTGGATTACTCGCTGCTCCACCATATTGTTGTTCAAGGCCGTATGGATTATCGCCCCCTCCAATGATTACTGGAACATTCTTCCATCCTGGACAACCAGTGGGAAAATCGAAACAAACATTGGGATAATCGCGCAGGTACCAGGCATAGGGCCACGTCGCATCACTGGTCAAACCAATTTGCATCTGGCGCTTGCCACCAAACATTTTCTGATCAAGGGCATCAACTTTTGACATGACAGTGTTCACATCAGTTGTAGTCTGCACGTAAACCATCATCTCGTGCGGACCATCGGCAGCATGAACATACGACACTTCATACATATTATGCAATGTTGGCAGCAACAAAAGCACAGCCATTATAACACCTAAGAAAGAGATGCTGGTTGCGAAGATACCTACCTTCGGGCGTGCTCTTGGGTATTCCGTAGCATAACCATCGTTAGTGGTCACATCTGCGGCTTCTTGTGGAGATGAGTTATGTGTAAAGAGATTTTTCACAAAATTGATACACGTCACAACAGCAGGTTCCAAACCAACCGCAGCTAAAATCAACATGGGCATTGTAATATGGATCATTAACCATGGCATTTTTTCTGCTGCCCAGGAATAAAGGACGAAATTGCCAACGAACCAATACACCAAAAAGAGTCTGAAGCGGGTAGGCTGTATGAGACAGCGAATGACGCCTAATAATCCGAAGACCACGCCAACTTGTTCGTACAAAGGAATAAGCATCAAATAGTAGTACCATGGCTGATTGCCACGCGCTACCTGCTGTTGCTGAAGCCAGTAATAGAGTCCTTGCCAGATGCCATCGCCAATCCCACCACGAATATTCGTCAACATAACACTAAAGAGAAGTAAAAAGATCACCCATGCAACCAGAAGCGCAAAAAACCAGTGCGTCCAGGGCATGGTTAAGATAGTATCAAGGAGAGGCTGCCGTTCTGGATCAACTTTCTGAGCCAGAGCATTTCGTTTAGCAACAGAGACTTTACCCTTTATTTCACGATAAAGAAGTACCAGTACGAATGCGCCCAGCAGAATACCTATCACAGGCACGACGGCTACTGTGATGTCCTTCAGCCTCTGTACATAATCATTAGCAGCATTCGCATTGGCAGGATCGGTAATATATATCGAAACCGATTTTATCCATGCAAATAAATATTTTGCAGCTATGCCAGCAATCAAGAAGTAGATCAACACAGCAACAGGTGCGAATGTTCTCGGCAACCATGACACAATCGGTGACTCTTGATTAAAGCGAGAGCGTAACGACACTTTCGAACCGAGTTCCCACGCAATCAATACTCCTAGAAAACTCCCAAAAACCATGATTGTCAGAAAAGTCGCTTCTTTTGTCGCATATGAAAATGAAAAACCTGCAGCAGCTATCACCAGCCAGCGCATTTTGCGAGTATGTACGTAACGGGCAATACCTACAACCATCAGCAATGTAAAGAAAGCCATATAGATATCTTCTCGAGCGAAGCGGGAGAAGTAGACCATACTCGGCGAAACCGCAAGCAGCAAACACGCCAGCCATGCACCGACATTGCCAAGATAATCACGCAAGAAAAATGGCAATGCTACTATAGCAGAACCTAGCGTAGCAGCTAGAATACGCACTGTTGTTGTGTTGACGCCATTATCAGGTGCTCCCAGTAATTGAGAGATTTTGTAAACAAGTGCGATGAAATGGAATTGAAATGGGCCATGGAGAAGAGGAGTGTAGATATAGCAACTATAACCCTGCGGTGGCGGATTGATACACCATGTCCAGTGCGCCATATTATTCAGTAATTGTAAAGAATAATAAGCATGCAAACTTTCATCATGATGGAGAGGCTTATCTCCCAAACCCCAAAAACGCAAAACAGCTCCTAACAAGATCACACCCAAGAACGGGATCCAAGTAAGTAATTGTTCGCGCGTTGGTGTTGAAAATCTTCGGCGTTGAGGTACCTCGTCATCCTCATTTTCTTCAAACGCAACAAGATCCGAATCGACGACTTTTTTCTCGTCAACCATTTCTTCATCTTTTGCAACGGATCTCTCACTCGAAGAAGCACCTAAAATTGCAACCTCGTGTTCACTAGATGCCGAATTTATGTCTGTTGCATCATCAATTGGCTCAGTTTCAAAACTCTTCAAAGGAACACTCCTCTTAAATTCTCACCCTCACGCTTCGGCAGAAGGCACGATTTCCTGAATAGTATACCTTATCAACTCCCAGGAACCATGTAAATTGTTACACCATTGGCAGAATAAACCGTCTGCATGAACCTACTGAAGCGATTGAAATTCGCTTGAGGATAGGTCGTCTTTTCTAAAGAACCTACATAGAGGTATCGAGCATCGTATCGCTTCATCAATGAAAGAACTGTCGCAGGATTCGGATTCGTATAGATTGCACTAATGTCAGCGCCACGACCATAGAAATCATTGGCATTATAAGCATCGTTCAACCAATTGACTCTCCATTGATACTCATGTCCTGCCCAACCCATCAACGTTGGCAGACCGGTAAAAGCAGAGATTCGTCCGTAGTCGCTGTAGTCCCCGCCCTGTGGGTTATATGCTTCGACAATCACAGGACTACCCTGAACATGGCCATTAAGCCATCTGATGGCCGTATAGTCACCTGGATCATACGATTGCAGGTAGTTTAATCCATCAAGGCTATTTGTACGCTGTAGATAGTGATTTGTGCGCTGATAGCTCCCCACAATTGGATACACCATCCCCGCTAGAAAAAAAACAACTAGAGCTACTGACCAAATTACCTGCACTCCGCGTGCTACCCAGCGCTCCCAACCATTGTAGCGCACAATTGATTGGAAGCCCTCATAAATAAAATAGATCGCTGCTCCGCATGTGATAGAAAGTAAAGCCCAGGCCTGGAAGTAGAACTTGAACACTGTATTCATACGTGGGTAGCTGCCAGCAAAGACATCTTTCAAGAAGACTATCTCAGTCATAGCAACTAGAGCGAACGCTAACGCTCCCAATAGCAGCGTAAATGCTCTTGGACGATCTTGCAGATGGTAGAGAGCCAGGGCCGCTCCCAACGCAGCGATAGTAAAAGCAACTGCAAATGTCAGACCATTCTTCAGAACCGCAAATGAAAGTAGAGCTACACCAAGAATCACAACTATACTTATTACTCGTAAATCCAACCACTCAGGTAGTATAGAACGTTTACGGGTTGGAGGTTGTAGATCAGAAAGTTGGTTTTCCTCGTCAGAAGAAGGTCCCGCAGCCATTTCAAGTGAGGCTGTATCTTCTTCCCAGTGATGATCTGATGAGGACAAAGTTCCCATCAATGGCACCGATACCACATTCGAAAGCGTTCCCTGCTCAATTTGTTGTCCAGGAACCGCCCTTAGCGAACCGCTCGTAGTCGTCAATATCACGCTAGTGTGGTTAACCTGTATGTTATCCTGACCCACTTGTGGCAGATTTATTGAGTCAGATAAAGATGAATCAGGACCGAGTGATTGTTTACTAGAAAAGATCTTCGTGTTAAACCGTGGCCTTATAAGATTTACAAAAAGTAACGAGACATAGATAAATACAAACAAACCGTAAATTAAGACTTCGTCTCCAATGGCAGAACGGTCGGCAGCACCTACGATCCCAATACCTTGGGAAGGTGAAACAAAAGTGAGATAGAAAGGTGCATACAAGAAAAACGACAACGCCGTAAGCGCAGCAACAACGGTGAAAACATCCAATACCAGATCGAAACCAAAACGTGATTGATAAGCCATCCACTGCTGCAAACCAATACATATTGTAGCTAATGTCAGGTAGGTTGGGAAATCCCAACCATTCATCGTAAAGAGGCCTCCAAGGATCAGGGCGGTTACTCCAAGATTGAAAGGAAGGCGCCAGCCACTACCAAAAACACGCAAACCTCTTCCCTTGCCGTCTCCACCATATTCGAGAAAAAGATTAAACGCGAGAGCTATTGCTACAATCGTGAAAGCCAGCGCAAGTACATGCGCATGGAAGCATGAGAGCAGGAAGCTAAAAGCTGGGAATTCGTTAATCGTTTTATCGATGATACGTGTCGTATTAAACCAGTACTCGGGAGGTAGATCATCATGAGCCTTCCACCATTGCTGTGTTGAGGCTAGATTACCTAGCACCTGACCCATGAGAATTGTGAGCAAACCAAATGGGATAGCGCCTTTAAGAGATGGAAGCACAGTATCAGGTTGGTCAGAATAGCTCTCTTGATGCTGGCTCTTACCAATGGTTTGCCGCCGCTTCAAGAGTGAAGGCCGTTTGCGTTCCTGTGTTGCACTTGAAACCCTACTTCTTTGTTGGTAGCGTGCCCATGACACAACATTACTTGTAACTCCAAACAAATTCACTGCTGTTAAACCAAAGAAAATGCAGATTCCAGTATTAAAGGCAATTGAGGGTGACTGCCCAAGTAATTTTGCCAGCATTGCTATGGTATAGTGGGCATAATAATAGTAATTAATGGGATAACCTGAGAGCCACATATCATTGGGAGGAAAATGAGGGCTTCGCATGATTGCAGCAAGGAAACCTTCATCCATAAACATTTCAAAATTCTGAATATTAGGTCCATATGATCTAATCCAGCCCAGCAAAAATACCATACCAAAGAAAATCGCTTCACACACAATAATATAGAAGATATGCGCGCGAATAAGCTCTACGAGAGCATTCCGAACTCGTACAAACCCAACAATACTAAAAGCACATAACACTAAGAAAACTACTGCGATAAATAATTGGCTAAAAGGTAATATTTGAAAAGTCATCAAGGGCAACCAGACACAAAAAGCTAGCAAAGCTATACCAATAGCCTTACTAAAAGCCCAGCCTCGGTCTGGCATGTTATGAAATACGGTTATCGTGAGCGGAAGGCACAATAGACCCAGCACCTCGACCAGTGCCCACATTTGCAGCAGTTCGACCATAATTACTTTCTATACAAATTCACACTTAGATCAGTTTTAGCTCATTGTAATTTGGCGCTTTACATGAGCTATGTATTCATAGAATAAAATACGTGCTCTACAATACAAATATACGGCTATTCCCGAGTATCGTCTCAGTCTTTATTAAGACGTACGAATTATCTCATATGTTGCTTTTTTGCGCTATGGGTTACTTAAAGTACCTCATAGATCGTAACACCTTGCGCGCGATAGACTATTCGAAGAGTATGGCCAACCATATGGTCAAATTTATCCAGACCTGTAGTTGTTTGTTGAGCATAGGCCTGTCGTTCCAAATCTCCCACATAAATATAGCGAACATGATAATAACGTAGTAACGTGATCGCTTGAATTTCATCTGGAGTTGTGTAGATAATGCCAATATCAGTTAATCTATTCAGAGGTTGATCGAAATAACGTTGTTCCGCAACATGATCCGCCCAACCCAATACATCGGGCAATCCGGTGTAAATTGAGACCCGATTAAACCATTGATAAGAAACCGGAGCAGCAGCCTCCAGAATGACGGGAGAACCAGCAATATTTTCGTTGAGCCATGCAATCGCTCTTGCATCGCCGGGATACCATGCCTGTATGAAGGCAAGACCATTTAACGTTGGTGTATAGTGAGCGCTTTGTACAGGTGGCTGAGCAGCAATCCAGTTCTGGTGATCCTAAATCCTTGAAGTTGTTCCTCCAACAAGAAATATCGAGCTTCCCAACACCAATAGAACTAAAACAATTGCCCAGACCTTTCGCACAATTCCTTGCCAAAGGCTCAATAGATACTGCACAGCAAAAGCTCCACCTATCGCAAAGCACAGCCAGGCTTGCATCGAAAACTTGAAGACGGTATTCATACGCTCGTAATCACTACCGTCTAAAAAATCTCGCACATACACAATTTCCAACCCCAGGCTGATACACAAACCTGCGAGCAACAAAATATAAGTAAAACGAGTTTTTGCTTCAACTATGCTACTCCGAGAAACGAATTTATTTTGAACTTTGCTATTGTTTATGAGAGACTCCGCTACGAATATACCTCCTTCATCAAGCATCAACGGAACTCTTTGAAAAGGTTTCAAAGTAAAGATTGTCTCTTTCAATTTCACAATGAAAAGGAACACACCAAAACAAATTAGTAGCGAAAGCAATACTTTTGTTCCAAGCAACGCTGCAATAATGAGGACCATTGCAGAGATCAGGGTATATACTGCTATCCAACGAGTTAACGAACCTCTCATTAAAAGTGTTTGTTTCCCTTGAATCTTTGCTCTTGCTTTCCATATACCCCTCCACCAACGATAAAATTCGAATAAAAAGAAGCTAAGCACAATAAACATCCATAGCCCTGAGATGGTCAGAAAATAGTTCAAATCTGTTCCCCGGCTGACGAATCCCAAACCATTGACATAAAGTTGCTGGTAAGTAGCATAGAAAGGTAAATAAAAGACATAACCGAGGCAACATATACTTACGACTAGTAGAAGAGTGAATCCAAGTGAAAATAAAAGCTCAATTTTAGGCTTGCCTCTGAGATCATGTGACTTTCGCAGGAGCAACACAACGCCAAGCAACAGGGCATAGACCGGCGTATCCCAGGGATTCACACATGCTATAGTGCCAAAAGTAAAAGCTGCGAGTATATATTGTAAAATTTTCGTTGACCCGCGATCACCAGAATTGACATCTCTCTGATCACCTGCAAGTAGCAACGATCCTACAACTCCTAGCATCAACACAGTTATAGGTAGATCTATCACATGTGGATGTAAATCGGCAAATAGAAAGCTCCAAAAGGGAACTCATTAATAGTAAAGGGTATGATACGGCTGCTGCGCCAGTAATCAAAATTTAATGGCTGTAACTTTCCGAGCAAAGACAAGACTTGATCTTTGAGCTGTAGTACCCCATCAAGGTTCCCAATCAAAGACGCGAAAAACCCGCCCAATAAAGCAATGAGAAAACTTCGAGTAAAACTATAAACTAATGTCACTACACTTGTGAATGTCAGTGCAAACAACGTAGGAATAGCCAGATTAAAAGCAACGCCAGGCACTATTCCTGTTAGCTTGATGCATGCTCCAAAAATTACATAACCATAGTAGTAGTAATTAATATAACCACCTGCAAACCAGGGATCATATGGTGGCATATAAGGACTGCGTAAGACGGCATTCAGAAAAGCCAGCTCCATAGGCTTTTCTCCACCCAAATAGACGTTCCAAAGATCGGGATTGAGTGAACGTATATAGACAAATAACAGCAAAGCCAGCGTAAAGATTGCTTCTTCGATCAATAGCAAACGCCAATGCCTGAGAAGAAATGCTCTAAGGGTTTGCCTTTGCAAAACAATAAGCACAACGGTAAGTATAAAAAAAAAGACTAGCACTATCAAGGTAGAGAGATGGCTGAAAGCAACGAGGTGAAACCAGGCCAGAATCCATGCACAATATGCAAGCAACAGAATGCCCAATGTCTTGCTAAATATATATCCACGATCGCTCAAACCACGGAAGACGAAAAACATCAGTGGATAAGCCAATGCACCCAGGAGCATAAGCATAATCCACCACATCAAAATTGGAAACGAATTTGCGAAGCTATTTGCTGGAAACTGAACTCCGAATGGGGGAGACTGTTGATCATCAGCTATTTGTTGAGGGCTAAGTAATAAGGAGCGCTGGGATCCAGAGAGGTTTGCGCAGGATGGTGGTAATTTCACTCCTTGCAGGAGCTTATGAAAAAGCTGGTCCGATGTATACGGATAAGGATTGTCACGCACGAAGATTCGAGACGTAGGGTGGTCAAACACAGAATAACTCTCGTCGGCACCGCTATCGTCAAGCGTGATACCAAGCAAATTGGGGTGATTTTCAAACTGTGCAGCCAGGTGAAAACCTAATTGCCCGCTGAAAAGTAGCTGATAATAATGAATAGTCAGTGGATAACGGCATGGTATGCGCGGAATAGATTTATCCAGGCGGTCACTGGCCATAGTAATAGCGTTTACAGCAGGTAATATGTTTGCCAACTGTTGAGCTTTTGCAATCGTATCATCTCCATAGAGGTCTAGCCCTTGCTGTGATTGGCCACTTACATCTACATAAGAAGCCTGAGGATAGATGGAGGGATCATAGTTATCAACAGCAACAGGTAAAGCATCATCCCACTGCTCATAGGTTAAGACACTGCCAGGTTTTAAATGAGTGAAAATCCAGCGTGATGCCTGAATACGCGTATTTGGCTGGCTATATACATTCAACAAGGCTAATCCTTGAAACATCGTCCCAAGTATTACGATCACAATCGTAGCATACGGCAGAATCTTCACAATCGAACGAATTGTCGCTGTTCGCTTTACCTGCGAATTCGCTCCTTCAGTTCTGACCTGGCTATATCTCACAAACGCAATCAATGCACTTGCCGCAATAAGGGTAAGAAACGAGTAGAGAGGCAGCATATAGCGCATATACTTTACATAGAAGCTCCCTGTAAGTAGACCATAAACCACAACCCAGGAGAGTACGACAAGCCATAACCCTGCACTGCGCTTCCAAATTAGCCAACCAAGCCAGATGAAACCACTTATTACCGCAAGTCCGAGTGTTAAACCCAAACCCCAAAAGAGCATATTCTGCGCCTGGTAAAGAAAAGGTATCGTTCCAGCAAATTGCCTCACATATGGAAAATCAAGAGTACCGCGCGCAAGGCTGCCCTGTTCTGATACCTGTTGAATAAACTCTCCCATATCCAAAAGTGCATAGGGCATGGCTATAAGAAATGATGCAAGTGTCGCTAAAACTGCATACAAGAAAGGCAATACAATTGAGTAAAAACCGTGCCTGTACCAGCGCATTGCAAGCGCTACGGTGAGGGGCACTGCAAGTGGTGCTGCGCTGAATTTGGTTGCAAGCGCCAGCCCATATCCAAGGCCAACTAATAAAGACCAGCGTACAGGTTTTTCGGTATCAACAAGGACTACGAACGCGAGGACTGTCAAAGTTATAAAGAAAAGCAGCATAGTATCTACTGTGTAGAAATGTGAAAGCTGCACTTGTAAAGGTGTGAATGCAACCAGAGCTGCAGCCAGCAGTGCTACAGACCAGGCATATTTTCGTCCTGGAGCGCGATCACTTGTCAGCAGTAAGCCTAAACAGCCTGTCAGAAGAATAGTTCCTGTATCAAAAAGAGCATTAATAAAACGCCCTGTTAATGTCAGATTGGCAAAAGAGGCGAGAGCGGGCGAAATATGCGAAAGTAAGTTGCCTGTCGTTGCTAATAAGTAAAGTGGGAAAGAGCCATACGCGAAGAAATGCGGATTAAGCGGTGATGCGTTTGGATCCAGGAATTGCGCCAGACTCTTAGGCCATGACAATTGCACAACATGAAAAAGGATTTGCCTCTCATCGGGATGGAAGTTGTTGCCTGAAGCAAAAGCCGCTCCATACAAACGTGTCAATAGCTGAGAGCGCGCTTGAATCTGATCCCAATCTAGACCGTACAAACGCAGTCCCAGACCGAGAAAGGCTATTCCAAACAATGCCAGTGGGCGCCAGCGTATCACTATCTTCAACTTGCACAGTCTCTTCCTCCCATCCAGAAAAGGAGGGGCTACCTGTTTATCCAGTGTCCAACCTGAATAACTCCGCATTAGTATAGTGAGTATGTCATGATGGGTCAAGAGAAAGTGTGAATTTTACACAAAAATCATATTTTATTCCTGTTTTCATCTCCATCGTTTGATCCATTACAGTGGAGAGAAATTTCTCGGATCGTACGAGTAGATCATAAAGCTCAATGCAGAATATAATCCTCAGGCATCCCCAACAGCGCAGCCGCGCCCACAATCGGCGCATTTTCACCAAGCTCAGCCTTTTTCAACTCCAGGGTGGATCCTTTCAATGTTGTATTCACTTTCTGTTGTAGCAAAGGCAGAAGGAATTGCTTCTTAAGCACAATAGCGCCACTTAAAGCAACCACATCTATACGCGTGAGTTGCGCCAGATTAACCAGACCAATTGCGAGTTTATCAGAGTAAGTTTCCCAGAACGCGTCGTCCGTTATTTTAGCGATGGGACATCCATAACGCAATTCAATCTGCCTGCCTCCGGTGAACGTTTCCAGGCATCCCACCTGCCCACAGAGACACTTCATAGAGTTACCATCAAGGATCTGATGTCCAATTTCAATTGAAGATATGAGCATCGTAGAGGCTTTACCAAGATATATAGCCGCTCCTGTTCCAGTTGAGACTGTCAGGTAAGCGCATCTATCGATTTTGTTTAGGATACCGAATTGCTTCTCAGCCAGTAAGCCACAAACAGTGTCGTGCGCTAGTCGAACAGGGATTTTTAATCGTTTAACCAGATCCTCGGCAAATGATTTATCGACATATTCAGGAAGGTTTGGTGCGACGCTAACTGAATGACCATCTTTGGATATACGCGCTGCAACAGACACTCCGATACCCTCAAGGAGATCAATATTGCTAGCTCGAACTGCAACAATGATATGATGAAGTTGCTCCTCATAACTCTGATAGGTAGGGAACCTGGCTAAGTGTACAAAGTCTGGTGCATTCAGCGATTCAAATACACCTACACGTGTATTTGTACCTCCGATATCTACACCGATATAATTACCTGAACCAATCGGCGTGAATTGTAAATTTGTCATTTGCTTCCTTTAATGGAACGTAATATAGGCATTAATACAAAGATTATCACTTGCCTTCTCTTTGGTGAAAAGTACTACCCTACATCACCGTCATATTTCCAATAGTACCGTCACAAATCATCCGTCCAATCATCTGAATGTATCCATCCATCCTCATTGAGTGTACCAGCCTCATTGAGTGTACCAGAAGGAGCATTTCCAGTGTGGACTTCTAGCAGCTTGTCGGAGAGAAGCTGGTGCTTTTCGTCAATCATGATAGACTGGTCATCATGAGTAGAACATTCAAAACCGTGAACTACGAGCAGGCACTTGATCTGACGGTGCGCCTGGGCGACTGTCTGCCGCCCGAGCATCTGGCGCGCTTCGTCGTAGACAGCGTGGGCCTGCTTGACCTCTCGGCTCTGTATGCCCATTCTGGGTCGCGTGGTGGGGAACCGTATGCCCCCGAAGTGTTGTTGGGCTTGCTCTTCTATGGCTATGCCACCGGAGTGTGGAGTATCGCGCAAGATCGAGCGCGCCACGTATGAAGCCGTCCCCTTCCGCTTCATCGCAGGCAACCAGCATCCTGAGCATGATACGCTGGCCACGGATCGCGCGCACGTTCCTGCCTGAACTGAAAGAGCTCTTTGTGCAGGTGCTCCTGCTGGCGCAGGAGACAGGCGTGTTGAAACTGGGGACGATCAGCCTGGACGGGACCAAGATGCATGCTGATGCCTCCCGGCACAACGCGGTCAGTTACAAACGCCTGCGAGAGTTGGAGACGCAGCTGCGAGCCGAGATCGAGGAGCTGTTCATCCTGAGCGAACAGAGCGATCAGCGAGAGATCCCCGATGGGCTGGTGGTGCGCGAGGAGATGGCACGGCGCGAGGACCGCCTGGCGCGGCTGGCGCAAGCCACATTGGTGTTGGAAACGCGTGCCACCGAGCGTGCAGCAGCCGAGCAGGCGGAGTATGAGGCCAAGCTGGCGCAGCGCGCAGAGCGGGAGCGCACGACGGGGCGCCGCACAGGTGGCCGCCCACCGACGCCGCCTGTGCCAGGACCACGCGAGGGCGACCAGTTCAACTTCACCGAGACACCAGTCGCGCAGTATGAAAAACCCGACCGATGCGGGCTTCGAGCAGGATTACAACGTGCAGGTAGCCGTGGATCAGAAGCGTCTGCTCATCGTGGGATGTGCGCTCTCCACATCACCCCAACGATACTCAGGAAGCCGAGCCTACGCTCCAGGCCATCCCGTCCGAGATCGGCACGCCAGAGGCGGCGGCTTTCGAGGCTGGCTATTTTGGTCCCGCGACGCTCGCCGCGTGTACGAAACGCTGTATCGAGCCCTCTATCGCCACAGGTCGTGATCCCCATCATGCCAGTTGGCAGCAGCGCTTTGCGCCGTTGCCCGATCCGCCGCTCAAGGACGCGAGTCCCCAGGTCAAGATGGCCTACAAGCGGCATCGACAGCAGTGGGCAAAACGATCTATGGCGCACGTACATGCACCGTCGAACCGGTGATTGGCATCATCAAGGAGGTGCTCGGCTTCCGCCAGTTCTCCTTACGTGGAGAGCAGGCTGCTGCGGGTGAGTGGTGTCTGGTCTGTTTGGCTTTCAATCTCAAGCGCTTCCATTCCGTCTTCTGGGCGTAGCTCGAGAACGACGGCATGCTGCACCCCAAACGGCGCATCATCGCCAATGGTGTTCTGCCTGCGCGCTCCGTTGACTTGCCCTTTCCTCTCCTAAGATGAACTTACGTGTTGCTGTAGCGGCTGGCGAGACCTTTGCTTGGTTCTCTCCGACAAGCTGCTAGGAGGTTTTTTGCCTCGGTGATAGATAGAAGCCCCATTTGGATAGAACCAAGAGAGCCTTTCTCCAGGTCAGACCACTCAAGAAAGATACTATGGGTTTCCTTTATGATAGGTTGCATCCAAGCCGGAGGCATGATAAGAGTGGGTGTCCAAGAAGGAGGAGAGAAGAATGGGAAATTTACGACAAAGGTTAGTTTGGCTCTATTCATCACAGCTTTTTCAAGATTGGCTTCTTTCAGATTGGCTCTGGCTAGATTGGTTTTAATCAGGCGAGCTTCTTTCAGATTAGCTCTCTCCAAATTAGCTCCGCTTAGGTTAGCACCAAGTAGGTTGGCACCGCTCAAATTGGCACCGCCGAGTTTGGTTTCATCTTTGAATGCCACGTATCGGGTGTTTCCACCCAGGAAATTCCCAAAGGGACCCCAATTCCAATGCACCCATCGGTCGATTTGACTATTCACACGCTCGCTCTCGAACATTTGGTTAATTCGCTGTTGTGAAGTACGCCATACCATGAATTTTCTTAGATTGGCTCTAATTAGGTTGGCCTTACTCAAATTGATCCCACTCATATTTGCTCCACTGAGGTCAGCTCCAAACAAATTAGCCTCACTTACATTGGCATCAGCTAGGTCTGCTACAGGTAGGAAGGCTCTACTGAGATTAGCTCCACCCAGGTAGGCCCCACTCAAATTAGCCTTACTCAGGTTGGCCTTGCTCAAATTAATTCCATTGAGGACGGCTCCACTTAAATCAGCATCGCTCCAATCAAAAATATCGATAAGGTGGGTCTCATATAAGAACTGGAGTGCACTTCTTTTCCGCTCGCTGTCTAACTGAACGAGTACAGTTAATGTTCTCGCCTGTGCTATCTCTCGTATCTCATCCTCTGGTTTTGACCCACGTAATTGCTCATTTACGAGGAGTTCTGACATTTTATCAAGATATGCTTGTAGTACGGCTTCACGTTGGTTATCTCGATTTGCCGCATCAGACACTTTTCCTTGTCGTGAAGTAAACCATACTGCCCCAAATCCCACCACAACAGGAATAGCTAGAACGGCAAGAAGTTGTAACCAGTCCCATAATGATTTTGATGGTTGCGATATGGAAGCTGAGTAGTTTGTCTTGGAGGTGCTTGTGATTGTGATTAGATTAGTTACGCTATTGAAACCTGTCCAATCCCAGCCAAATGTATATGCCAAGAAAATGAATAGAATGAACACCAATACAGATAAAACTACTATAATTGTAATGAATGGATGCTCAATTATTTGCTGCCACCACGAACGCTTTTCTTCCATTGCGCTACCTCTGTTACAACATGAATTTATTTAGGTCAGTATAGCAAACAGTGGCAGTATTGCATAGCCGCTAGGCGAGGGTATACTTTGATACCGCCCTGGTACATCATGCGCAGGTTGCATTTCATGCTCCGAATGCTCTAGACATGCTTCTCATTAACGCGCTCACTTTGATGCTTTTACTTCAGCTTGTTCTGAACGTTTCTGGACATCAATATATCAATGATGCTAGACTTCAATTTGAAGGATAAGCCGCTCCCTCAAATTACCTGTTATAGCCCAAGGAAAAGTTAGCAACGTTCATGACGGAATTCACACAGATCGAGTCTGCCAGATTACGACTGAGACATTTTCAGGATTCAGACGTAACACCGTTTATGGGCTATCGCAATGATCCTCTTGTAGCTAAATACCAAAGCTGGGAGGGTATCAGCGAACTCGAAGCACGCACTTTTATTCAAGAACAGAAGGTGATTCAACCAGGTGTGCCTGGACAGGGATTTCAGGTTGCGATTGAACTGAAAGCAACCGGAACTCTGATTGGAGATTGTTACTTCACGATGAATACACTTGATCATCGCCAGGCCGAAATTGGATTTACACTTTCACGTGAATATCAGGGATACGGATATGCGACAGAGGCAGTTTCATATTTCCTTAACTACGCCTTTTGTGCGTTTGATCTCCATCGAATTATCGCGATTACTGATTGTGAAAACATGGCCTCGGTGGCGTTACTTGAGCGACTTGGCATGCGCCGTGAAGGGCATTTTATCCAGAACATCTGGTTTAAAGGGAAGTGGGGAGATGAGTATCTATATGCTATCCTTAAAGAGGAATGGTTACTAAAAAGTAATTACAGTCAGGTTTAAAACGAGGGAATAATGACAACATCAGTACATGGCACTGTAGCGCTTGTTGGTGCAGGCGAGTATCTACAGGGGATGCTTCCAGTTGATAAGAAATTGCTAGAAAAATCAACGGCACTCCTAGAGTCGTGGTCCTTCCAACCGCCTCAGCACCCGACGGTGAAGGCGTGCCAGAACGCTGGGCAAGTATGGGTATCGAACACTTTGCTCAACTTGGCGTAAATGCAGAGCCTGTCATGTTGCTCAATCGAAAAGATGCCGAGAATGTTGATATATCTGCGCAAATCGCAGATGCGAACTTTATTTACTTCTCCGGAGGTAAACCTCGTTTCTTGCTCGAAACTCTACAAGGCACGCGTTCCTGGCAATCTATTCTTGATGTTTTCGCGGCAGGAGGAATCATAGCAGGTTGTTCCGCAGGGGCGATGGTTCTCGGCGGAGAAGTATTCGACTTTCCGCAGATATGGCGCACTATTCCAGCGCTGGGGGTAGTACCTGGCATTGCTATTATTCCTCACTTCGATGAATTACCTTCGTTAATGATAGGAACAATTACCCGTGGAAGACGCAAATCGACTATAGTGGGTATCGACGGTACAACTGCTCTCGTTGGATCTGATTATCAATGGACCGTATACGGACGAGGAGGCGTTACTGTCTTCACCAAAAATGGCAAGCAGCGCTATGTCGAAGGTGAAATTGTGCCCCTTGATGAACACGTGAAAGAGTAATTCTATGGTTGGAGATAGATCGCAGGAGCAATGTTTACACAGTTTTATGACATCTATCTCCAGTCCGGATCAATTAGTAACCTGAAAAAAATTTAACTTCTACTATGCTTTGCTCCTTGAAAAATAGAGCATAAACCCGGAAAAAAACAGGATAGCAATCACGAACGAGATTAAACCTGTGATCAAACATCCTAATAATGAATTGCCATCCAGTTTTCCGCCAGTCACAAGATTAATAATCATGAAAATGATAGCCGCTACCAAGCCTGAGAGCAGGCTGTAAAGAATCGCTCGTCTGAGAATTACCATTGTCTGAGCTGGCATGTAATATCTCCTCTTTGTTGTAGAGAACTTAAACTGAATAAGGCATCGAGGAAGTTCTCATTGAACGTTACCTCTATTTCAGTTTATTGATCTCTATGAAAACATATCATAAAGGTGTTGTAATCAACCGTCGGGTTAAAATTTACTCGCCATCTGGTTGCAAGAAATCAACCTTTTGGTTGATTTCTTTAGAAACCCATTCTGCGATAATAAGTTTGCAATGCCTGGAAAAAACTATGATAAAGTATGCTTAGATACATGCAAGTCTTTTTCAAAACTGTACTATACATAAACTAAGCGAGTGCCTGCCGATGACAATATTTTCATTTCGTCAACCAACCACTTCGACAACTTCAGCCTGGATGCGATGGCTACCTTTCTGGCATTTTCTATTCTACCTATCACTAATACTAACAACTGGCATAGCAATCATTGATAAATCGTCCTCAGCAAACTACATATTCCAATTGCTGTTTTTCTCCCTTGTACTTGGACTGTGGTATGCAATCTGGATCATCATATACCCGGTCTACTGGCAAAAACATCTAGTAATTACCCTGATATATCTTGTAGCGGGTTGGGCAATCTGGTTCAGGCTTACTTCGTTTGACCCTGTCTATCTGTTTGTACTGGTTGGCTTATATCCTCAGGTTTTCTCATTCATCCCACTATTTGTGAAAATCCTTGGAGCATTTCTGTTAACTGCACTTGCAGTCTTGCAACAGTTCCTGATTATAGGCGGCCTGAGTGGGAACCTCTTCCTCACACTGGGCGCGGCAGTTGCAGGCATCATCATAGCGTTGTTCATACACACAATTGTGGATCAGAGTCAAAATCGGCAGAACTTGATCGACCAACTGCAAACTACCCGAAACGCTTTGGCAGCATCTGAACGGCAGGCCGGGATAATGCATGAACGACAGCGCCTGGCACATGAAATTCATGACACGCTTGCCCAGGGTTTCACCAGTATCGTAATGCACCTTGAAGCCGCTGAAGTGCTAATACCAGATGAATTACGTTCCATACGAAGCCACGTTGAACAGGCAAGTCGAACTGCACGAGAGAACCTTATAGAAACTCGTCGTTTGCTTCTTGATTTGCAACCTGCAATTCTCGATCATGCTACCTTTCCCGAGGCAATAATCCAACTGATTAACCGCTGGTCTGAGGAGAGCGGAATTAACTCAAGTGCTTCCATTACTGGGACAGTATATAATCTTCGCCCAGAAATAGAAGTTACCTTGCTGCGTTCAGCCCAGGAAGCACTTACCAATGTCCGTAAACATTCCAAAGCAAGTAAGGTCACTGTAACGCTTTCTTATATGAATGAGACTATTGCACTAGACGTGCAGGATGATGGAATCGGCTTTGATACCACGTGCTTGAATTTCTTTTCTATCGAACAGTCTATGGGTAGTTTCGGCCTAAAAGCTCTAAATCAACGCGTTACACTTTTAGGTGGTATATTCTCTATCGAGAGTATACCAACTGAAGGAACAACGGTTGCTGTAGCTCTGCCTGCTATAAAAGAACTAACACAATTGCCCTTTGTTGAAACTCACGAGGTGCCTTCATGAAGAGCATTCGCATTCTTATTGCAGACGATCATCCTGTCGTGCGTGCTGGTTTGCAAGGCATGTTAACTAGTCAACCTGACTTTGAACTTGTAGGTGAAGCTGCTTCAGGTACTGAAGCAGTAACATTGTCTGCTCACTTACACCCTGATGTAGTGCTTATGGACTTGCGAATGGCTGAAATGGATGGAGCAGTAGCCACAGCGCATATTCAATCTCAACAACCTGGTACCGCTGTACTAATCTTGACAACCTACGACACCAATAGCGATATATTGCGTGCAATAGAAGCGGGAGCTACTGGTTACCTACTGAAAGATACACCTCGAGATGAATTGTTTGCAGCCATTCGATCAGTAGCTCAAGGTAAAGCAGTTCTGGCGCCTACTGTTGCTACGCGATTGTTGCGACAAAGAAAGACCCTGGCAGGAGAAGTCCTCAGCGCTCGTGAGTTAGAAGTTTTGTCATTAGTAGCCCGAGGTGCAAGCAATAGAGAGGTCGCTCGCAGTTTGTATCTTAGCGAAGCAACCGTCAAGTCCCATCTCATTCACCTGTTTGGTAAGCTTGGTGTTACAGATCGTACAGCAGCAGTGACCGTTGCTCTTCAGCATGGTCTATTGTATCTTGAAACAGAATAAAGGGAGAATCACTCTCAACTTCGAAGCTAATCCGCTGCGAAACAACCAACTTTCTTCTATAAAGTCTTCTCACTTACAGCTTCAAAACGCCTTACTGTTCTGCAGAATGAGCTGAAGACTGATTATGGCTCTTCCTCTGTAATATATATATCTTTCCCTGGACGTTCTTTCTTATTTCGTCCGGGCCACGCTTTGCGAAGGAAAACAGAGGTATGTTGTGGTAGCCAACGCAGGAAATATGGATGTCGCAGAACATGTAAAAAGAGTCTGGGTTGGAGGCGTTTCCACATATCTGGCAACTCCGCCATCTCGCCAGTTCTGCGTGGATGTTCTGCACTCTTCGGATCAGCCCAACGATCCCGTACGTAGATATCTCCCAGGCGTTCCAATGTTATTGCCTCCCCTGGAGCTGCTTCTGCCAGTGTTTGCATGTATTCGTATGGCGTTTGTGAGGGTTTGAGAGTGATACCTGCCCAATTCGCAAGTTTGCAGATGCGCCCGTATATTTGCGTCGATACACTATACCCCCGATAGAGACGGCGCCACCAGATACTAAAATAGACAAGGCCAAAGAGAATGAGCAGAATAAAGACTACAAAAGTCAGACTCACCGTCTGCCGCAATTGCGCCTGTTGTTGTGAGGAGTTGGTAGACACGCTCGTATTTCCACTACCTGTCTCATCAGGCAACCTACCTTGATGATTACGACTACCACTGGCTATAGGGCTGGTCGAACCTCCTGTGGTAACAACAGTGTTCGAGCTAACCACTGGACGCGTAAAGGTGGAAAAACTTGCAGAAGGTTCAAAGTTAACCCAACCATATCCTGCGAAATAAATTTGCACCCAGCTATGTGCATCTGTTCCTCGGATCACCCATTGTTTTTGCTTCACATCGTATTTTCCATTCGTATAACCCTCAACAACTCGTGCAGGTATACCAAGCTCACGGGCCATAATTGTCATTGACGTAGAAAAGTAGTTACAAAACCCTGAATGGCTATTGTTACGGAACAGAAACCAGGAAACAGCCTCTTGCCCCGGTGGCACGGAGATATTTGCATTATACGTATAGTGGCTATGAAAAAAGGACTCCAATGCCACAGCTTTATCATACATTGTAGGAGCTGTTTGAGTCAGGCTCTGTGCCAAAATCTTGATACTAGGGTCAAGATTCTTTGGTAACTGCAAATACGTTTGAAGAATACTTGGATCGTAATAGGTTACTGGAGGTTCAAGATCAGGGCGATTAGGATCAGGGATAAATGACGGCGCATTGGCGGGAAGAGGCACAGACTGCAATGTCTTGACATCGGCAGCAGAAACATACGATGTGATCGAATACTTGTTACCTGCTGCAAGCTTCCCATTTGGTCGTAACCAGGCGATTACTGACCCTGTTGCTTTATTTATACGCAATTGCGCAGCCTGATTTGTGGATGCAATTTGTGAAGCGCCAAACAGATAGGCAAATTGTTCACCAGGGGGATTTACTACGGTAATAGCCTGTTGCTCATCACGTAGATCTTGCGAGCTATTTACATCGATTGCATTAGCATCTAATGCTAACGATGAAGTTGAACTCACAGACCAGCCAGAACGTCCATTGTACGTATCATAGCTAAGAGATTGCAGGTATTGATCATACAAGCTGCCATCGGGTGTTTTCAAGGTAAATACAATATCATTATTTAGATTTGGATTTCCTCCCAATACCAGTGTATCTGTAAAGTTACCATGATTCGAAGCATTCGCACCACCATCGACAGACACAAGCCGGTTCCAGGTATTTTCAAGCTGAACCCATGGATTATTATCAGCGCTCCAAATCTGGGCTGCTGCATCGTTTATATAGCCCCAGGGCAACAACCAGGCAAAGATCAAAACGCCTATAGAAATGAGCGCCCCGGCCTGCATAAATTCCCATCCGAGATCATCTGCACAACGTAACCCTTTTCGCTTCCAGGCCACCGAAGATTCATACAAATTAAAACGCAAGACCAGCAATAGAGAAGCTATCAGAAAAACTATCAGAAAAACTATGTAGCCATCCTCAATATTACTCAAGTTAATAAGTAACACCACAGCATTCGCGAGTATCATAAGCCATGGTTTTCTCGTCCGATACACGAGCCAGGCACTAGTATACGCGAGCAAAAAACCTAACGAAGTAATGAAGAAAAGAAAGATAGAATCGTCACTACTGGTCCCTCCTGAAAGCGCGAGAAGGATCCACTGGTGGATGCCATGTGTAAAAGCAGGAATACTTCCATTATAATCTGCGCCTGCTGTCTGCCAGAAAGCAAACAGTAAACCAAAACCGATAGCCAGAGTGTGCACAAACAAACGTGGAATGCGCCGTTGCTTAGCTGCAAGCACACCTACTATAAGACCAACAAGTGTCGTTAGGGTGAGTATATTGGTATGATCTACCCAATTAGCAGCTTCTACAGACCAGATCGTGCTATATACAACTACCGCAAGCAAAAAGAGCGAAAACCATCCCTCTGCCAGGCTTAAACGTATATGCAAGTTTGGTCTACGTGGTATTCGCCTATTGTCATTCGAACCACCGTCACCTGAGATTGGATCAGCAATGATCCTTGAGAGACGTTCAATGGTCGCGTCTTTCATTGCCTCTAACTCCATCGAGCATAATGCGCTTCGGGAACTCGTTCCAACGCTTCAGTTAGGGAGGCTTTACATTTGATACGCAATACAGGTATTCCGGCGCCTTCTAATAAT
The DNA here is from genome assembly GCA_963702765.1 of uncultured Chloroflexia bacterium. Taxonomy (GTDB): domain Bacteria; phylum Chloroflexota; class Ktedonobacteria; order Ktedonobacterales; family Ktedonobacteraceae; genus DATMNR01. Next base: position 572 of record CAVPEB010000011.1, on the reverse strand, counting down.
GCCAACGTATCTTCATCGACAGGTCTATCTTCGAAAGAGGCTGCATCTAATCCCACCACTGCTACCTGCACTCCCCGTCTTTGAAGATGACGCAAACTTTCATGCCAGTCACGAGAATTAGAAGGCGTAATCACAATAGCAACCGTATTTCGCCCAAAATGGAATGCATCGAGCGAAAGGGCTTCTTTCAAATCAGGACCCAACCCTGGTTCCACGACAGCGAGCATTTCGAGTGTGCGCTCTATTTGCCGTTCGCCACGATCCAGTGAGAGAAACTCACGATGAGCTCCGTTTACAATCATACCCAGCGACAGGTCTTGTCGCAATAGATATGCGGCAATGGTAGCGGCTATCGTCACGCCATATTCGACTGTCGAGTCCTCTCCTTCTCCTGCCTGCACATTTTCATTTAAATCCAGGAAGATCCATCCATCCATAGCAGGATCAAGATCAAACTCTTTCACCATTAATTTATTATAATGCGCAGTTGAACGCCAATGTATGCGATTCAAAGCATCACCCACGCTATAATCCCGAATATTTGAGGCATTTGTCGTTGAGTGTATCGCACG